>NZ_JBIBUO010000005.1:0-70163 GCF_043079545.1 Streptomyces sp. NPDC015171 | reverse complement strand
CCTACCGGGGAGACGGGCGGCCTACCGGGGAGACAGACGGGCCCCTGCCGGGGAGAGAGGCGAGACCCTGCCGGGAAGACGGACAAGCCCTGCCAGGCAGACAGGCGGCGCCCCGCGGGAAGACGGCCAGGCCCTGCCGGGGAGGCAGGCGGCGCCCTACCGGGAGGACGGGCGGGACCCTGTCCGGGAGACAGACGGGACCCTGTCAGGGAAGCGGGTGGGCCCCTGTCACGGAAGCGGCGCGGCGTTTCGCCCTCGCGGCCCCGCATACCCTCGTACGTATGAAGGCCCGCCCAGCGACCCTCCCCCACTCTCGGCTTCGCCCGGCCGCGGGTGCCGCCGTCGTGGGAACGGTCACGCGCGGGACGACGAACCCCAACCGGCTCCGCCGCATGGACCGCTGGATCGCGGCGGCGCACGGCGCCGAGCTGCGCCGCGCCGCGGACCCGCTGGCGATCGACCTCGGCTACGGCGCCGCGCCCTGGACCGCCGTCGAGCTGCTCGGCCGGCTGCGCACCGCCGCCCCCCGCGCGCGCGTGGTCGGCATCGAGATCGAGCCGGAGCGGGTGGCGGCGGCGCGGCCGTACGAGCGGGAGGGGCTCGCCTTCCGGCACGGCGGATTCGAGATCCCCGTACCCGGGCGCCCGGTGCTCATCCGGGCCGCCAACGTGCTGCGGCAGTACGACGAGGACCAGGTCGCCGCGGTGTGGCAGCGGCTGTGCGCGCGGCTCGCCCCGGCGGGCGACGGCTCGCGCGGCGGACTGCTGGTGGAGGGCACGTGCGACGAGATCGGCCGTCGGCACGTGTGGGTGGCGCTCGGCCCCGAAGGTCCCCGCACGGTCACCTTCGCCACCCGGCTCGGCTCCCTCGACCGCCCCTCCGACCTCGCCGAACGCCTGCCGAAGGCGCTGATCCACCGCAATGTCCCGGGCGAGCCGGTGCACGCCTTCCTGCGTGACTTCGACCGCGCCTGGGCCGCCGCCGCGCCCTACGCCGCCTACGGCGCCCGGCAGCGCTGGCTGCGCGCGGTACGGGAACTGACGGCCGACTGGCCGGTGACGGACTCCCCTGCGCGCTGGCGGCAGGGCGAAGTGACCGTGGCCTGGGGGGCCTTGGCGCCGGTGCGCTGACCACCCCCTGCCGGCACGCGGATTGCCCCGCGTACCTGTCGGCGCGCGCCCCGTGACATGTCGACGGCCACGGGAACGCTCGGCCTGCGTCGTACGTCACATCGGCGAGGTGATCGTCGTATCCGGCCGCCGGCGGGGGAATTCCGGTTTCCGACGACCTCTGTCGCTTTGCGCGCGGCCGTGGCACGATCCCTCAGGCGACCGTAAGTTACTGACGGTAAATCAGTTTGGGGGAAGTATGGGTTCGGGCAAGCGCGGGCTGCTCACGGCCGCCCTGACCGTGGTGTGCGCGGTGACCGTCCTCGCGGCGCCCGGCACGGCGTTCGCGGCCCCGGTGCCCACGCCCGCACCGACGACGACTCCCCCGCCGAAGCCGACTCCCGCACCGGGCAAGGACCTTGAGGAGGTCCGGGAGAAGCTCGACAAGCTCTACCACGACGCGGCCGTGGCCACCGACGCCTACAACGCGGCCGAGGAGAAGGCGAAGAAGCAGTCCGCCGAGATCGTGGCGCTGGCGAAGAAGATCGTCGAGGGCCGGCAGCGGCTGGAGAAGCTCAAGGACCAGGCGGGCGCGGCGGCCAGGGACCAGTACCGCACCGGCGGCCTGTCCGCCTCGGCCCAGTTCCTGCTCAGCGACGACCCGGGCGCCTTCCTCGACGGGGCCGGCCGGGTGCTCCAGGGGCAGGGGGCGGCGAAGAAGCTGATGGGTGAAACGAGCCGCACCCAGCAGGACTTGCAGCAGTACGCCGACGACGCCTCCGCCCACTGGGAGAAGCTGGAAGCCAACCGCAAGGCCAAGGCCGCCGCCAAGAAGAAGATCCAGAAGCGGATCGACGCGGCCGAGAAGCTGGAATCCCGGCTGGAGAAGAAGGAGAAGGAGCGCCTCGCCCAGCTGGAGCGGGAGGCCGCGGAGAAGGCGCAGACCGCCTGGGTCGGCACCGGTGTCCTCAAGGACGTCGCCGGCAAGGCCTCGGCGCAGGGCGAGAAGGCCGTCCGGTACGCCACCGAGCAGCTCGGCAAGCCCTATGTGTGGGGCGCCGAGGGGCCGGACTCCTTCGACTGCTCGGGGCTGACCTCCCAGGCCTGGGAGGCGGCCGGGCACGCCGTCCCGCGCACCTCGCAGGAGCAGTGGAAGCAGCTCAGGCACGTCGACGTGAAGGACATGCGCCCCGGCGACCTCATCATCTACTTCGACGACGCCAGCCATGTCGCCATGTACATAGGGGACGGCGCGATCATCCACGCCCCGCGCCCCGGGCGGACGGTGACGATCGCGGGCGCCGGTTCGATGCCGATCCTGGGCGTCGTACGACCGGACGCGTGACCCCGCCGGGGCCGCACGCGCAAGCCCGCCCGGGGCCGCACGCGTGCCCGTCCCGAGCCGCGCACGTGACCCCGTCCCGAGCCGCACACGTGACCCCGTCCCGAGCCGCCCGAGTGACCCCGCCCCCGGCCGCACGCGTACCCCCGCCCCGGGCCCGACGCGGGCCCGGTGCGCCCCGCCATGTGACCCACTCCACCTCAACCCCCGCCCAAACCGGTGCCGGAAGTGAGCTTCGTCATCCCGTCCGGATCATCACGGTGTCCAACTGCGGTACGGAAAGCGGCATATGACAGCGGCGGGCTCGGGAGCGACGCGGCTCACACCATTCCATCGGGGTGGTCGTAGCCGCTATGGTCCCGGTCGGTGGTTCGAGACCCCTCGACACCGCCATGCCCTCGGGGGGAGGGAAGGAACCCAAACGATGCCCGTACCCGTACCGCGGCAGAGAGCGATCCCGGCCGTGGAGAGTGGTCAGGCGCAGGCCGCACGCACCGTCGGCGGCCCCCTCAAGGAAGAGGCCCACCGCGACGCCGCGGCCCTGAACGGCACCGGCGCCACTCTCACCCTGCTGCTGATCGAGGACGATCCGGCCGGCTCGCCGATCGTGCCCGACCTGCTCGACTCGACCGGCAAGCCGATCCGCGTCCGCACCGCCCGCAACCTCACCGAGGCCGAGCGGCTGCTCACCGACGACGTGCACTGCATCCTGCTGGACCTGGCGCTCTCGGCGCCGGGCGGCAGCGACACGGACGACGAGCTGGCCGTGCTCCGGCACGTGCTGCGGCTCGCGCCCCGGCACGCCGTGCTCGCGCTGACCGCCTCGGGCGACGCCGAGCGCGGCGCCGAGGCCGTACGCGTGGGCGCGCAGGACTACCTCTTCCGGGACGAGCTGGACGGCCGCCTGCTCAGCAGGGCCATCCGGTACGCGGTGGAGCGGAAGCGCTCCGACAGCGCCGAGCGTCGGCTGGCCGAGGGCCGGCTGCGCGCCCAGGAGAACCGCCGCCTGGAGCGCGGGCTGCTGCCCACGCCCCTGCTGGACGGCTCCTCGCTGCGCTTCGCCGCCCGCTACCGCCCCGGCCGCTCGCGGGCGCTGCTCGGCGGCGACTTCTACGACGCCGTGCGCACCCCCGACGGCACCGTGCACGCCATGATCGGCGACGTCTGCGGGCACGGCCCGGACGAGGCCGCGCTCGGCGTGGAGCTGCGCATCGCCTGGCGGGCGCTGACCCTGGCCGGACTGTGCGGGGACGAGCTGCTGAGCACCCTGCAGCAGGTGCTGGAGCACGAGCGCTCGGACGAGGAGATCTTCGCGACGCTGTGCACGGTGGACATCGCGCCCGACGGCCGCCGCGCGGGCCTGTGCCTGGCCGGTCACCCGGCCCCGCTGATCGCCCGCCCCGGCCGCCAGGCGCGACTGCTCCCCTACGACAACAACGGCCCCGCCCTGGGCCTGCTGCCCGGCGCCCGCTGGCCGCGGATGCAGGTGGAGCTGGGCGCCGAGTGGAGCCTCATGCTCTACACCGACGGCCTGATCGAGGGCCGGATCGGTGCGGGCGGGGACCGGCTCGGCCAGGACGGCATGGTGGAGATGATCCGCCGGCAGCTCTCCGAGGGGCTGCGCGGGGAGAGTCTGCTGCGTGCGGCGGTGAGCGAGGTCCGCGATCTCAACGGCGGCGAGCTGACCGACGACGTCGCGGTCGTCCTGCTCGACCGGACCGGCTGACTCGACCGGCTGACTCGACCGGACCGCTGATTCGACCCGACCGCTGATTCGACCCGACCGCTGACTTCGACCGGACCGCTGACTTCGTCCCGACCGGCTGAGCGGCGCATCGCCGAAGGGCCCGCTCCGCCGTCCCCGGCGGGTGCGGGCCCTTCGGCTGTCACCGAGTCACCGACGGGTGCGGGGTGCCGCTAGCGCCCGCCGTTCCACGGGCCGTACGGGCCGTCGCTGCTGCTGCCGCGACGGCGGCCCCAGCCACTGCCTCCGCCGACCTGCCGGAGGGCGGGGCGTACGTCCACGATGTAGACGATGCTCGCGACCGCGGCGGCGATCGGCAGGATGGACAGCAGCGAGAACAGGTAGCTGACCACGAGCGCGATGCCGAGGATGATCAGCCAGAAGACCTTGTTCTGCTTGTCGGCCGCGCGGAAGGCGTCCTCACGCCGGAACGCGGCGTCGAAGAGCCCGAACGCTGCCAGGGCCATCAGGACGATCTTCAAGATGCCCATGAACCCCGCGAAGCCCAACATCAGCATGCTGCCCACCGCCCGTTGAATACCGATCCCGCTACGCCGCCACCGTACCCATTAGAACGGGCCGGACACCCCGAAGGTGCCCGGCCCGCACCCGTCTCCCCGGTCATGGTCACGCGGCCGGGGTCACTGCGCCGGGGGCGTGGTCTTCTTCGTGGTGGTGCTCTTGCGGGGCGCCGGTGCCTTCTTCGCCACGGGCTTCTTCTCCGCGGCGGGCTCGGCCTTCGCGGCGGCCGGCTTCGGCTCGTCGGTCCTGACCTCGACCGGCTCGGGCTTGCCCTCGACGGCGATCGCCAGTTCCTCGATCTCCTCGGCGGCCTCGCCGCGCCAGCCCTTCACGGCCTGCTCACCGTGCTCGGCGACCTTCTCGTAGGTCTCGCGGGCCCTGACGGCGTACTCGGCGGCGACGCCGACACCGCGCAGGGCGAGGTCCTGGGCGGTCTCGCCGAGCTTCTTCAGGTCGCCGTCGAGGGTGCCGATCAGGCCGTTGACCCTGGCCTGGAAGGTCTCCTGCGCCTCCTTGGCCCGGGCGGCGGCCTTCTCCTGCACGGCCTTGGGGTCGGTGTTGCGCACGGCCTCGATACGGGCCGGGGCCTCGGTGCGCAGCTGCTCGACCAGGGCCGGCACCTTCCTGGCCTGCTGGAGCGCCAGATCGGCGGTACCGGCGGCGAAGTAGAACGGGGTCGGGTCGCTGAAGGTCTTGCGCAGGTCGTCGGTGATGGCCATGGTGAGGGTCCTCCCGGATCGGATTCGCGTTCGGCTGGGTTGGTGTGGTCCGCGGCGGGCGTCCGGAGCCCTGGTCCGGCGTCAGCCGGCCGTCCGCCGCGGACCGGCGTCCGTGTCACTTCCGGCGGCATCGCCCGCACCGGCCGTAGCCGTACGGCCCGCGCCGCCGGTCCCCTGGTCCACGGTGCCGTACCCGGCCCCCTCGCCCTCGGCGGACTCGCCGACCCCGAATCCGTTCTCCTTGCGGAAGGACTCGTAGATCTGGAGCAGCACCTGCTTCTGCCGCTCGTTGAGCGAGGGGTCGGCCAGGATCACGGCGCGCGTCTCGACCTCGTCGCGGTCCCGCTCGGCGTCGAGGATGCCGGCGCGGACGTACAGGGTCTCGGCGGAGATGCGCAGGGCCTTGGCGACCTGCTGGAGCACCTCCGCGCTCGGCTTGCGCAGCCCGCGCTCGATCTGGCTCAGGTACGGATTGGACACGCCGGCGGCGTCGGCGAGCTGCCGCAGCGACAGCTGGGCGCTCCGCCGCTGCTCGCGCAGGTACTCACCGAGGTTGCCGACGTTCAGCGATGCCATGCCCCCACCTTGCCCCACTCCCGCTAACTATTGCAAGCACACGCTTGCAATAGTGTGTCGAAGGAATGGTGACCATGGTGCAGGAGCGGTGACCGCTGCTGTCCGTTCCCTGTCTACCCGCGATGTCCGCTCGTGGTCACCGAGGCCGGTAGGAAGTGGCCAGCACGGAGACGGTGACCTGGTCAGGCAGGGGGCCGTGGGCGCTCAGGTCCGCGTGGGTCAGGTGGCGTGCGCTCGGCGTCATCCCCACCAGGTCGATGGCTCCTTGCCTGGTCAGGGGCACGGTGTATTCGACGTGCTCGGTGCAGGCGGCCTCGAAGCAGGGGTCCAACGCCTGGTGCAGTCGCTGTTCCTTGTCCGGGTCGATCGTGACCATCGCGGGGATGTGGCCCCGCAGCTCGGCCAGGTGCCGCTCGACGGGGCGCACCACGATCAATCGGCCGGTCGGACGGAGCACTCGATGGAATTCGGGCGGGTTGCGCGGGGCGAACACGTCCAGCATCACGTCGACCGTCTGGTCGGCCAACGGGAAGGGGCGGAAGACGTCCCAACTCGCCGCAGCGGCTCGCGGATGGGCTCGGGCCGCCGAGCGCAAGGCGCGTACGGACGCGTCCAGCCCTAGGCCGCGGGCGCCGGGCAGTTGATCGAGTACGCCGGCCAGGTAGTAGCCGGTGCCGCATCCGATGTCCACGACCGTGCCTTGACCAGGCAGGACGTCGGCTGTCATACGGGTCAGGGTCTGGCGGATGGGGGCGTACCTGCCGGTGGACAAGAACTGGTTACGCGCTTGAACCATGGCTGCGTCGTCACCGCTGGTGGCTCGAGCGCCCGTCAGGAGGCTGACGTAGCCCTGACGCGCGATGTCGAAGGTGTGGCCCGCCGCGCAGCGCAGTGAGCCATGGTCGGGTCGCAGACTGATGCGGCACACCGGACAGCGCAGCGAGTCGAGGAACGGTTCGAGGGCAGGGGGAAGCAACGCAGGCACAAGGCACTCCTGGCGACGGTGAAGGAAAGGGACCGTGCCTGCACACTCTCAGAGGCCTCCGTCGCAAGAAGACGAGGCCCGCATCCCGCCGCCTCGGTGCGGGCGACGCAAGGAAGATGGATCATCTAGCAGGCACGCCAAGGAGGGCGACGCCCTACGGCATCGCCCTCAATACCTCGTGATCACAGAGCCTGGGTGTGCTGGGTCCACATGCCTACACCTTACGAGGCTCGCCGAAAGCCCCTTGCCTCGCCTGAGCGGTCAAGAGACACGCCAGCGACGGGGGTGCTCTCGCACCCGGCCGTCAGGAGGGCTGGACCTCGTCGAAGAGGGCGAGGGCTTCGGCGGGGTCCGGGCTCACGAGGCGCTCCAGGCCGGCCGCCGTGATCTTCGCCCACCGGCCGGCCCGCGCCCGCATCCGCTCCTCGAAGGCGCGGACGGCCTCGTCCAGATCTCCGGGGCCGGCGGCGATGGACTCGGCGAGCTCGGCGCCGTCCAGCATCGCGAGGTTCGCGCCCGCCCCCAGCGGGGGCATCAGATGGGCGGCGTCGCCCAGGAGCGTCACCCCGGGGACGTGGGTCCAGGTGTGGGACACGGGCAGGACGTAGAGCGGGCGGTGGACGAAAGCGGTGCCGTGGCGGAGGAGGTCGAGGACGGGAGCGGCCCAGCCGTCGAACAGGGCCAGCAGGCTCGACCGCACGGCCTCGGCGTCGGCCAGGTCCAGGTCCGCGTGCCAGTCCAGCGGTGCGCGGAACTGGGCGTACACCTTGACGTGGCCGCCGCTGCTGCGCTGGGCGACGAGCGCGCGGTTCACCCCGTACACGGCCACGGAGCCGTCGCCGGTCAACCGGGCGAGGCCGGGGTGGCGGGTGTCGACGTCGTCGAGGGAGGTCTCGACCGAGGTGACACCGGTGTAGTGCGGCGTCACCGGCGAGACCGCCGGGCGGACCCGGGACCAGGCGCCGTCCGCGCCGACCACGAGGTCGAACGCCTCCTGTCGCCCGTCCGCGAAGTGGACCCGTGCGCCCTCCCCCCGGGCCCCCGGCACCACCCGCGTCACACCCCGGCCCCACTGGACGTCGAGAGGGCCGAGCAGCAGGTCACGGAGGTGCCCGCGGTCGATCTCGGGATTGGCCCGGTCATCGGGGCGGGCCGGCCAGTCGCGCAGGACGGTCCCGTCGGTGTCCAGGATGCGCATGGCCTGCCCCTCGGGGCGGGACAGCGCCCGGAACTCCGCCAGCAGACCCGCCTTGTCCAGCGCGAGCTGGCCCAGACCTTCCTGGAGGTCCAGCGTGCCGCCCGGCGGGCGGGCGCCGGGGGCGGGATCGCGTTCGAGGACGGCGACGGGGCAGCCGTGGCGGTGCAGGACACGGGCGAAGGTCAGGCCGGCGGGGCCGCCGCCGACCACGGCGATGCGATGTCTCATGTCGATACACTGTATTTTCTCAGTACGGCGTATCGCAACAGTACGATGTGGCCATGACTGTGTGGGACCGGCCCGAGCCGCCGACTCGACCCGTGCCGCTCGACCGGGAGCGGATCGTCGCCGCCGCCATCGCGCTGGCCGACGAGGGCGGGCTGGAGGCGGTGTCGTTGCGCAAGGTCGCCGCCCGGCTCAACGCCGGCCCGATGCGGCTGTACGGATACATCTCCACCAAGGAAGAGCTGTTCGACCTCATGGTGGACGAGGTCCAGGCCGAGATCCTCCCCGAGGAGCACCCCGGTGACTGGCGGGAGGCGCTGCGCGGCCTCGCCCACCGCACCAGGCGGGCCGCGCTCCGTCACGAATGGCTGGCCGACCTGCTCGGCGGCCGACCGGCCCTCGGCCCGAACGGCCTCGCCGTGGCCGAGGCCACGCTGGGCGCCCTCGACGGCCTCGCCGACGTCGACACCGTCATGCGCGCCGTGGAAACCGTCAGCGCCTACTTCACCGGCGCGATCAGGCGCGAGATCGCGAACCTGCGGGCCGAGCGCGCGACCGGCCTGTCCAAGCGCGACTGGCAGCGCGCCTCCGGCCCGCATGTGACGAGAATGCTGGCCACCGGCCGCTTCCCGGCGCTGGCGAAGGCCGTGCACGACGGCACGGACGTGGACGCCGAGACGTCCTTCGCGACCGGCCTGGACTGGGTCCTCGACGCCGTGGCCGCCCGACTCACCCCGCCGCCGGCGTGACGCTCGGCCCCTGCCGGGGGTGAGCAGGCTGGGAGGACATCTGGAACCGTCCGCCCGGGGACGAAGAACGCGCGATCAAGGTCCTGTTCGAGCTTCTCGACGAGTTCGCGGGCGGAGCGCGCGGCCGGCACGGCGCACAGCCCCCGGGTCGGCCGAGACACCGGGCCGCAACCGCGTCCCACGCGAGACGATCCACGGCCGGTGCGCCGGAGACGTACGCGCGGTCGGAGGGATCTTCCACCGGACGGAGGGCGGCGCCGCGGCTCCTTTCCGCGCTCCGCGCGAACCCCTGCGGTGCTGCCCGCGCGTGTGGAAGTCTGAGGCATGCGCCCGGACGGCTGGCACCTCACCGAAGACATCGACGACTTCCTCGCCCGCGCCGGGGACTTCCTGCGCTCGCGCCCCGCGCTGCACAACACACCCCTGACGACGATCGAGAAGCTGCGCACGGACGGGGCGGACGCCCACGGGGCCGGGGCCACCGTCTTCGGCCGGCTGGAGTCGGCGGGCGAGGTGCGCGCCCTCTTCTACCGCCGGCCCACCGGCCGCCTGACCCTCACCGCCCTGTCCCCCGGGCAGGCCGACACCCTCGCCGCCGAGCTGGCCGGCCTCGGGCACCGCTTCTCCGGCGTCACCGCCGACCACGACACCGCCACCGCCTTCGCCGCGGCCTGGCAGCGGCACACCGGCATCGCTCCGGCCCGCGACTGGGGAGCCCGTCTCTACCGGCTCGGCACGCTCACCCCGCCGCTGCCGGTACCCGACGGCCGGGGCCGTGTCGTGGGCGAGCGGGACCACGGGCACCTCATGCGCTGGTGCGGGGAGTTCGCCGCCTCCGTAGGGGAGGACCCCGCCATCGACGCCGGCTCCTGGGCCCGCACCCGGTTCGCGGACAAGCGCTTCACGTTCTGGGAGACCCCGGACGGCACTCCCGTCTCCATGGCGGGCTCGACCGCGATGACCGGCGGGATGGTCCGGGTGGACCCCGTCTACACCCCGGCCCGCCTCCGGGGCCGCGGCTACGCGGGCGCCGTGACCGTCGAGGTGAGCAGGGCCGCGCTGGCCGCGGGCGCGACGGACGTCGTCCTGTTCGCGAACCCCGCCAACCCCACCAGCACCGCGCTCTACCAGCGCATCGGGTACGTCCCGGTCTCCGATTTCACCGGCTACGACCTCTCGGGTGCCGAGCGGGTGTGACCGGGCGGGGCCGGAACGGGTGGTCAGGGGAGGGTGGTCAGGGGAGGGTGGTCAGGGGCAGGGGGAACGGGTGGTCAGGAACCGGTCAGGAATCGAGAAGCGGCGTCCGGGCGGGCCCGGCTAGCGTGGCGGAGGCGGCCCCACGGACGGAGAGATGATGAGCATCCCCATGCGGACGGACGGTACGGCGAACGCGGCACCCGCCGCCGACAGCCACGAGCTGATCCGCGTGCACGGCGCGCGCGAGAACAACCTCAAGGACGTCAGCGTCGAGATCCCCAAGCGCCGGCTCACGGTGTTCACGGGCGTGTCCGGCTCCGGCAAGAGCTCACTGGTGTTCGACACCGTCGCCGCGGAGTCGCAGCGGCTGATCAACGAGACGTACAGCGCGTTCGTCCAGGGCTTCATGCCGACGCTGGCGCGGCCCGACGTCGACGTCCTCGACGGGCTGACCACCGCGATCATCGTCGACCAGCAGCGTATGGGCGCCGACCCGCGCTCCACCGTCGGCACCGCCACCGACGCGCACGCGATGCTGCGCATCCTGTTCAGCCGGCTCGGCACCCCGCACATCGGCTCGCCCAAGGCGTTCTCCTTCAACGTCGCCTCGATCAGCGGCGCGGGCGCGGTCACCGTGGAGCGCGGCGGGAAGACGGTCAAGGAGCGCCGCGAGTTCAGTGTCACCGGCGGCATGTGCCCGCGCTGCGAGGGCCGCGGCGCGGTCACCGACATCGACCTGACCCAGCTCTACGACGCCGACAAGTCACTCGACGAGGGCGCGCTCACCATCCCGGGCTACAAGCCGGGTGGCTGGAACTACCGCCTCTACACCGAGTCGGGCCTCTTCGACCCGGCCAAGCCGATCCGCACGTTCTCCAAGCGGCAGCTGGACGACTTCCTGCACCGCGCGCCGACCCGGATGAAGATCGCGGGCATCAACATGACCTACGAGGGTCTGATCCCGCGGATCCAGAAGTCGATGCTCGCCAAGGACCGGGAGGCGATGCAGCCGCACATCCGGGAGTTCGTGGACCGGGCGGTCACCTTCACCACCTGCCCCGACTGCGACGGCACCCGGCTCAGCGAGACGGCCCGGTCCTCGAAGATCAACGGGATCAGCATCGCCGACGCCTGCGCGATGCAGATCAGCGACCTGGCCGAGTGGGTGCGCGGCCTGGCCGAGCCCTCGGTGGCGCCGCTGCTCGCCTCGCTCGGCGGGACCCTCGACTCGTTCGTGGAGATCGGCCTCGGCTATCTCTCCCTCGACCGGCCCGCCGGCACGCTCTCGGGCGGGGAGGCCCAGCGGACGAAGATGATCCGCCACCTCGGCTCCTCGCTGACCGATGTGACGTACGTCTTCGACGAGCCGACCACCGGCCTGCACCCGCACGACATCCGGCGGATGAACGACCTGCTGCTGCGGCTGCGGGACAAGGGCAACACGGTGCTCGTCGTCGAGCACAAGCCGGAGGTCATCGCGATCGCCGACCATGTGGTGGACCTCGGCCCGGGCGCCGGTACGGCCGGCGGCACCGTCTGCTTCGAGGGCACCGTCGCCGGGCTGCGCGCCGCCGGCACGCTCACCGGCCGGCATCTGGACGACCGGGCCGCCCTGAAGAAGACGGTGCGCGAGCCGTCCGGAACCCTGGAGATCCGCGGCGCCACCACGCACAACCTCCAGGGCGTCGACGTCGACGTCCCGCTCGGTGTGCTGGTCGTCGTCACCGGGGTGGCCGGCTCCGGCAAGAGTTCCCTGGTGCACGGGTCGATCCCGGGCAGCGAGGGCGTCGTCTCGGTCGACCAGGCGCCGATCCGCGGCTCGCGGCGGAGCAACCCGGCAACGTACACGGGGCTGCTCGACCCCATCCGCAAGGCGTTCGCCAAGGCCAACGGCGTGAAGCCGGCGCTGTTCAGCGCCAACTCCGAGGGCGCCTGCCCGGGCTGCAACGGCGCCGGTGTCGTCTACACCGACCTCGCGATGATGGCCGGGGTCGCCACGACCTGCGAGGAGTGCGAGGGCAAGCGGTTCGACGCCTCGGTGCTGGAGTACCGCCTCGGCGGCCGGGACATCAGCGAGGTGCTGGCGATGCCGGTGACGGAGGCGGAGGCGTTCTTCGGCGACGGGGAGGCCCGCACCCCGGCCGCCCACCGCATCCTGCGGAACATGGCCGACGTAGGCCTCGGCTACCTCACCCTCGGCCAGCCGCTCACCACGCTGTCCGGCGGCGAGCGGCAGCGGCTGAAGCTCGCCACGCACATGACCGAGAAGGGCGGGGTGTACGTCCTGGACGAGCCGACCACCGGTCTGCACCTCGCCGATGTGGAGCAACTGCTGGGCCTGCTGGACCGGCTGGTCGACGCCGGCAAGTCGGTGATCGTCATCGAGCACCACCAGGCGGTCATGGCGCACGCCGACTGGATCATCGACCTCGGTCCCGGCGCCGGCCACGACGGCGGCCGGATCGTCTTCGAGGGCACCCCCGCCGACCTGGTCGCGTCCCGCTCGACGGTCACCGGGGAGCACCTGGCGGAGTACGTGGCGCCCCCGGCGGGGGGTCGCGCGCGAGGCCGGTGAGCCGACCGGACCCGCACCGGACCCGCACCGGGCCCGCACCGGGCCCGCTGGGACGAGCCTACGCGGCTCCGTCCGGGCGGGCGGGCCAGGCCAGGGCGCGGGACAGGCAGGGGCTGGTCCGGTGCCGGGACGACAGGCCGAGCGACGCGGTGGCCGCCGCCAGGGTCATCGCGTACGAGTCGACCGCGCGGCGGACGTTGGGGGCGTCCAGGCTCGCGCCGGTGACCAGCCGGTCGAGGTCGACGTAGGCGGAGCGCACGATCTCGATCCACCGGTACACCCGCCAGTCCTCCTGCCAGTTCCTGGTGAACCGGGCGGGCAGCCGGCTCTCCCAGCGGCGGAACATGCGGTCCCGGATCTCCGGCCGGGTCGGGGTGAGGTGCATGTGCCGGACCAGGTCGTACAGCGGGTCGCCGACCAGGGCCAGCTCCCAGTCGATGAGGGTCAGCGCCGGGCGGCCGGCACGGCGCACCAGGTTCCAGGGGTTGAGGTCGCCGTGCAGCAGGGCCGGGGCGCGGTCGGTGACCTGGTGCCGGGCGAGGATCTCGCGCAGCCGGGGCGCGGCGGGCAGGCCGAGGAACCGGGCCAGCTGCTGGGACTCCTTGGGCAGCCGGGCCACCAGCGCGACCAGCTGGTCGCTGAGCCAGGCGTAGAAGCCGGGCCGGCCGGCCAGCGGGTCGACCGGGGCGTAGTCGACCCCGGTCAGCGCGGCCAGCTGGTCGACCAGGCCGTCCGCCTCGTGCGGGAGCAGTCCGTTCACCGGGTGTTCGGGGCGCCGGCGGGTGTCGGCGGGGCCCTCGTAGGTGTGGACGGTGAAGAGGTCGCCGGAGTAGCTGCGGATGCCGGAGCGGTCCCGTGAGTGGCTCTCGCCCAGCGCCAGCACCCGGGGCGCGCAGACCGCGGCGCCGGACCGCTCGATGGCCTGGAGCACGCCGTGCTCGCTGAGGAAGCTGCTCTCGCGCCGGGTGATGTGCGCGAACTTGCGGCGGACGGCGACCGGGAACGGGGTGCCGGGGACCCGGAGCACGGTGGTGAGGTGCGCCGTGCCCTTGAAGATCCGGTGGGCCGGCGCCGCGCCCTCCAGGAGCAGGGCGTCGGCGACGGCCCAGTGCGGGAAGTCGGGTCGCTGCGGCACGCGCCGGTCCGGCTTCCAGCCGATCGCACGGGAGCCGGTCCCCCGCCACGGCCCGCCGCCGGCCGGCGCCGCACCGGTCCCCGTCCCGGTGCCCGGCCGCACGGACGCCCGCCAGCGGAACAGGATCCGCTCGATCTCCTCCCGGTCCGGCACCCGGTCGAGCCGCAGCGGCTCCGCCGCCGCCGACACCGCCCGGTGCACCCGGGCCGTCGCCTCGTCCAGGCTCTCCTGGTCGAAGGACTCCTCCAGCGAGGCGGCGGCCCGCATCACGTCGGGGTACACGGACTGCGCCCGTTCGAAGGCGATGTAGTGGCGCAGATCCCGGCCCGCACCGGCCGCGGCCGCCGGCCGCACCGCCCGCAGGGCGCGCGCCCACGCGTCGACGACCTCGTCCCACTGGTGGTCCGGGTAGCGCATCCGGACCAGGTGGACGGCGAGGTCGTACAGCGGGTCGCCGTAGCTGGCCAGCTCCCAGTCGACCGGGACCGGCGGCGCGTCCTCGCCGTACGCCATGATCACGTTGTCGCGGTGCAGGTCGCCGTGGAGCAGGCCGTACGGGCGGCGGGACATCGCCGGGACCCGCTCGGCCAGCCGGACGAGGGCGTCCTCGGGGATGCCGAGGGCGGCGAACAGGCCCCCGAAGCGGCGCCGGTTGGGCTCCCGGATCCGCAGCTCGGCCAGCCGGAGCAGGGTCCGCAGGAAGCCCCGGCTGTCCGTGTGGTTGCCGGGCCACAGGGACGGCAGCGGCGGCAGGGCGGCGCCGCGCACCTGGGCCGTCCTGGCGAGCAGCTCCGCCAGGGCCCCGATCAGCGGGCCGTCCACGGGTTTGCCGGCCGGGCAGATCCGGGAGAGCGGGACGCCGTCCACATGGCTGTGGACGGCGAAGCCGTCCCCCTCGGCCAGGCACTCGGGCACCCCGGGCAGCACACCCCCGACGGCCCGCAGGACCGCCGCCTCGTTCCGCCAGGTGCGGATCACCACGGGCAGGGCGTCCGCGCGGGGCAGCCGTACGGTCACCAGGGTGCCCGGCGCCCGGCCGAGCAGGGCGGCCATGGGTTCGGTGAGCGGCAGGACATGGTTGTGGTGGTGGAAACCGCCGTCGGCGCGGCCCCGTGCGACGGCCTCCGCCACGAAGGCCCGGCAGACGGCCTCCGGCAGCGCCCGGCCGGCACGCGCCCCGGTCGTGCCGCGGGGGACAGAAGGTGCGCCCACTGGCCGCTCCGGGTTCGATCGCGCTGCGCTGGAAGGACGGAAGGAAAGAAGGAAGGGAGGGAGGGAGGACGGGACGTCGGCGAAGGACGACGGGGCGGGGCGGACGACGGGACGGGGCGGGGAAACACTGACTTCCCGGCGGGTGGTCGACACGTCCGGATGCCGGACCAGCAGCCCGATGGGTGGTCGGCCGCCAGTCCGCGCCGGTCGGCCGGGGCCGGCTCGTTCGCCGTGCCGTACGCGGTAACCCGAGCGGTCGCTCAAGCGGTTGGGCGGATGCTATCGCATGCGTGCCGCCGTTCCGGCGCTTGCGCGCGCGGTGCCGCGTGTGGTGCCGCGTGTGGTGCGCGGGGGCGGCACGGTGACCGCGGACGGGGGGCCGGGGCCCGGGTCACCGGCCGCGCAGCGTGCGCAGCAGGGGTTCGAACGAGCCGACGACCCGTGCGGCTCCGGCCTCCCGCAGGATCTTGCCCTTCCGCTCGCTGGGCGCGTAGCCGAGGAACGGCACGCCGGCCTCGTTCGCGGCGGCGAGGTCGGAGGGCGAGTCGCCGATCATCAGGGCCGCCGAGGGGGCCGAGCCCATCGCGTTCAGGGCCCGGTCGAGGCAGTGCGGGTCGGGCTTGAGCAGGCTCAGATCGGCCGTGCGGCCGTAGATGTGGGGTGCGAAGCAGGGGGCGAGGCCGCGGTCGTCCAGGTAGGCGCGGACCACCTTGGGGGAGTTGTTGGTGGTGATGGCGAGGCGGGAGCCGACCGCGGCCCAGGTGCGGATCAGGGGGTCGGCGTAGGCGGTGGGCCACGCGGAGCCCGCGGCCCGCAGCTCCTCCTGGGTGAGGCGTTCCTCCAGTTCGGCCACGAGGTCGCTGCCGGGGTGCCGCAGGTCCACCGCCCGCAGCACCGCGTGCGGGTCGAGCGTCTCGCGCTCGGAGTCGCTGAGCAGGTTGCGCAGCCCGCGCCCGGCCAGCCAGTCCACCAGCTCGGCCGCCACCCGTTCCGCCTTGTGCCGCGCGAACAGACGGCAGATCGGTCCGTCGAAGTCCCACAGGACCACCCGGGCGCGCTCGATCAGATCCCGCAGGCCGCCGCGGTCGTCCGCGCTCTGTCCGGTCCGCGTCGTCGCATCAGAAGTCACTAGGAGAGTGTCAGGTCCGTCGTGATGGTTTCCCAGAGGGCGTCGAACCACTTCTGCGACTGCTCCACGAACGCCGCGTCCCGCTGCCCGGCCCGCCGCTCGAAGGAGAACAGGAGGGACTCCGAGCCGAGGGTGTCGTACATCTCCAGCGTTCCGCCGCTCTCGGTGGGCTCCTCGCGGCGGGTGACCATGTAGTACGCGTACAGCGCCTCGGCGCCGTTGAGCAGGTACAGCTTGGCCGGCGGGGTGAACGGCAGCGCCCGGAAGGTGACCCGCACGTCGATGTCGTGGGTGCCGCGCAGGGCCTGGAGGTTGTACTGGAGGACCTGGCCCTGGGCGTTGCGCATCGCCAGCCAGCGCTGGTGGACGGTGTCGTCGTCGCTGCCGGCGTCGACCGAGACCGGGAAGGCGAGGTTGATGTCCCGGGAGGGCAGCAGGATGCGGGCGTCGATCCGCTCGGGCCGCAGCCGGCCGTCGTGGATCAGGCGCAGCGGCTCGCCGAGGGCGGGGATCAGGCTCTGCGCGGTCAGGCAGACGGCGTCGATGCGCACGTGCGGCGCGGCGAAGGCCTCGATCAGCCGGGGGGCGAGGGCCACCATGGTCGGCTGCGGCCCCTCGTGCGCGGGCGGCGGACCGGCGACCCGCGGCGGACTGCCCTTGCTGACGTTGCTGAGCAGCCCGTCGTCCTGCAGCACGCGCAGCGCCTGGCGCACGGCGCCCCGCTCCACGCCGAACTCCTCGGCCAGGTCGGCCTGGGTGGGCAGCCGCTCGCCGACGCGCAGGGCTCCGGTCCGGATGCGTTCGCGCAGGGTGTCGGCGATCTCGTGGGGTGTGAGCCTTCTGCTGCCGTTCACTGCCACGTTCTCCTGGGTCACAGCCAAACGCTACAACCCCCATCCATCTACCGGGAGTTGTCCCGAAGTTGTTTGCAATCATCGACCAGGTGAGCACAACGCAAACGGAGTTGTCTGCCAACTTGGCCAAGTTGGCAGACTGAAAGGGGAAGCCCGGCGGGCGCGGTCCCGCTCGCTGTGCCGCCGCCGGCCCCGCGCTACGGCGTCAGCACCAGATCCGAGCTGATCGTCTCCCACAGCGCGTCGAACCACAGCCGCGACTGCTCCACGAACGCCGCGTCCCGCCGCCCGGCCCGCCGCTCGAAGGCGAACAGCATGGACCGGGTGCCGTCGGCGTCGTACAGCTCCACGTGCTCGTGCTCGATCTCCCGCTCCCGGCGCCCCAGCGTGTAGTACGCGAAGAGCGCCTCGGAGCCGTTCAGCAGGTACAGCTTCACCGGCGGGGTGAAGGGCAGCGCCCGGAAGGAGACCCGCACGTCGACGCCGTGCGTGGTGCACAGCGCCAGCAGGTTCTGCCGCAGCACCAGGCCCTGGGCGTTGCGCTGGGCCAGCCAGCGCCGGTGCAGCAGGCCCCCGTCGCCGGCGCCCACCGGGGTCGGGAAGGCGAGGTCGATGTCCCGGCTGGGCAGCAGCAGCCGTACGTCGATCTTGGCCGGTTTCAGCTGTCCCGCGTGGATCTGCCGCAGCGGCTCGCCGATCGCCAGCGTCAGCGAGACCGAGGTCAGGCAGAGCGCGTCGATCCGCACGTGCGGCCCGGCGAAGGCGGCGGCGATCCGCGGGGCCAGACCCACCATGGTGGGCTGCGGCGGCGCCGGGGAATGGGTCGCGGGCAGGACGGGCGCCGGACCGGCCGCCACGGTGGCGGGGCTGCCCTTGGAGACGTTGGTGAGCAGCCGCTCCGCCTGCAGGATGCGCAACGCCTGGCGCACGGCACCCCGTTCGACCCCGAACTCGTCGGCCAGTTTCGCCTGCGTGGGCATGCGTTCACCCGGCCGCAGCACACCGGACCTGATCCGGTCGCGCAGTTCGTCGGCGATCTCGCGGTGGGACGAGCGGGGCCGCTGTGGCCTTGGCCGTCCACTGGCGGAGGCGTGCTCCGGTTCCACGATGAAACCCTACAACTTCCCGCCAACTTAGGGCAGTTCAGCGACAGCTGGT
Source organism: Streptomyces sp. NPDC015171 (assembly GCF_043079545.1). Lineage (NCBI taxonomy): Bacteria > Bacillati > Actinomycetota > Actinomycetes > Kitasatosporales > Streptomycetaceae > Streptomyces > Streptomyces sp. NPDC015171. Next base: position 51,734 of record NZ_JBIBUO010000005.1, on the reverse strand, counting down.
TATGAGTCTCATCGAACGGAGATAAGTACAGTGAAGTTGGCTACCAACTTGAACGACATGGTCGAGCTTCCCAGTGGTTGGCCGACCGGGCTCCCTTCCGGAGGGGAGCCGGGAGCCCGGGCAGGGGGCGGCCGTCGGAGCGCACAGCCACAACTGAACAGCCGGCACAGCCACAACCGAACAGCGACATCTGCATACGGACAGCGCACAGCCACAACTGAACAGCTCGCTACGGATGAACAGTCAGCCTGTCATCGGGAGAGGGGAGCGACCGAGAGGGTCCGGGCAGCACCGTCACCCGGACGCACACACCAGGGCGTCGGCCTCACGGGGGCGACGCCCTCTCGTGCGGCCCCGGCTCCTCACATCAGCAGGTCGTCCACCTGCGCCTCGCCCACCCGGTACCGGCGCGCGATCTCCCCGCTGCAGTCGTCCGCCGTGCGCTGGAGCCGCTGGCGGCACCGGGAGACCTCCTGCTCGTAGCGGACCAACCGGCCCATGGCGGCGGAGAGTTCCAGATCCGTGCGCGCCGTCAGATCGGACAGCTCGACCTCGGCGAGCATCTCGGCGGCCAGCTGCCCGTACTCCTCGTTGTGCGGGGTGCCGAGCGTGACATGGCGGGCCGAGGAGCGGTGCCGGGCCGGGGCGTCCTTGAGGATCTCCGGCAGCCGGTCGACCACGGCGCCGTCCGCCGGCGCCGGTACGGACGCCCGGCCGCGCCGGCCCAGCTCCGCGCGCAGGATGTCGATCCGGCCCTGCAGCAGCCGCCGGACATAGCTGAGGTCCGCCTCGTCGCGCTGGGCGTCGCGGCGCAGGGCGCGCAGCTCGGGCAGGCTCAGCCGGGCCAGGTCGTGCTCGGGCGGCTCGTCGGGCAGCGCCGGACCCGTGGTGCCGTCAGCGCGCTGCGCGGGCGGCCGGTACGTCCCCTGCGCGTCCAGCCGCCCACTGGTACTCGGTGTGCTCATCTGCTTGTGACCGTCCCCTCGACCGGCGTGTGCAAGCATCGTGCCACCCCAACTGGCCGCAATGTGACCGAGTGCCCCCGAACGGCCCCAGATGGGCGGTAAGAGATCCATATTGGGCCCCCTGCGGCCCGGCGCCGCACACCCGGCATGATGGTCCGCATGCGTGCGGTGGTGCAGAGGGTGGACGGCGCGAGCGTCGTCGTGGACGGCGAGACGGTCGGCGCGATCGAGGGCGAGGGGCTGTGCGTCCTGGTCGGGGTGACCCATGAGGACACCGCGGAGAAGGCGGCCCAGCTGGCCCGCAAACTGTGGACGGTCCGGCTGCTGCACGACGAGAGGTCGTGCAGCGACACCGATGCCCCGCTGCTGGTGATCAGCCAGTTCACGCTCTACGGCGATGCCCGCAAGGGCCGCCGCCCCACCTGGAACGCGGCGGCCCCGGGCGATGTCGCCGAACCGCTGGTCGACGAGGTCGTGGCCCGGCTGCGGGCCCTGGGCGCGACGGTGGCCACGGGCCGCTTCGGCGCGCAGATGCGGGTGTCCTTGACGAACGACGGCCCGTTCACCGTACTGATCGAGGTCTAGGCGCCGGCCGAGGTCCGGATCGAGCGCCGCGCGGCGCTAGGGCTCGACCACGACCTCCTGGGCCGCGGCCGTCTCCCCGGCCACGAGCCGCGCGTCCAGGGGCACGTTCCGCTTGACCAGCGCCAGCGCTACGGGGCCCAGCTCGTGGTGGCGTGCCGACGTCGTCACGAAGCCGATCTTGCGCCCCTCCGGGCCGTCGTCCGCGAGCCGGATCTCGGTGCCCGCCACCGGCAGGTGGACCTCGCTGCCGTCCAGGTGCAGGAAGACCAGCCGGCGCGGCGGCTTGCCCAGGTTCTGGACCCGGGCGACCGTCTCCTGGCCGCGGTAGCAGCCCTTCTGCAGATGCACGGCCGTACCGATCCAGCCCAGCTCGTGCGGGATGGTCCGGTGGTCGGTCTCGAAGCCGAGCCGGGGCCGGTGGTGCTCGACGCGCAGCGCCTCGTACGCGAGCAGGCCCGCGGCGGGCCCGTGCGCGTCCGCGAAGGACTCCAGGTCCTCGCGCGGCAGGAAGACGTCACGCCCGTGGGCCGTCTCGCGGACGACGGCACCGGCGGGCACCTCGGCGATCGAGCCGGCGGGCAGATGCACCACGGCGGTGTCACCGGTCCGGTCGGCGACCTCCACCCGGTAGAAGAACTTCATCGACTCCAGGTACGCGATCAGCGCGTCCTGGGTGCCGGGCTCCACATGCGCCCAGACCGTCGTGCCGTCGTCCACCAGGTACAGCGCGTGCTCGATGTGCCCGTGCGCGGAGAGGATCAGGGCCTCGGCGGCCTGGCCCGCGGGCAGGTCGCTGACGTGCTGGGTGAGCAGCAGATGCAGCCAGCTCAGCCGGTCCGCGCCGGAGACGGCGACGACCCCGCGGTGGGAGAGGTCGACGAATCCGGTGCCGTCGGCGAGGGCGCGCTGCTCGCGGAACAGGTCGCCGTAGTGGGCGGCGACACCTTCGTCCACGCCCTCGGCGGGGACGGCGCCTGGCAGGGACAGCAGGGGGCTCTTCATACCGCCAGCCTACGACGTGGTAGTTGAACTCTTCAGCGAGCAGCCCTCGCAGCGGCCGAAGATCGCGAAGTGCTTCAGGTCGGTGTCGAAGCCGAACTGCGCGCGCAGCTTCGCCGTGAACTCGGACGCGACCTCCACATCGGCCTCGATCACGTTCTCGCAGTCGCGGCACACCAGGTGCAGATGGTGGTGGCGGTCGGCGAGGTGATAGGTCGGCGCCCCGTGCCCGAGGTGGGCGTGGCTGACCAGGCCCAGCTCCTCCAGCAGCTCCAGCGTCCGGTAGACGGTGGAGATGTTGACCCCAGACGCCGTCTTCCGCACTTCCACGAGGATGTCGTCGGGGGTCGCGTGCTCAAGGGTGTCCACGGCTTCGAGGACAAGCTGGCGCTGCGGCGTCAGCCGGTAGCCGCGCTGCCTGAGGTCGCTCTTCCAGTCGGTGTTCACCACACCGGAAGTCTAGGTCGGCCGGGGCGCTCGCGGCAGCGTCCGCCCCGGGCGCGATCTACTTGAAGAAGGCGATGCCGTCGTCCGGCATGTCGTCGGGCAGGGCCTTGGCCCAGCGCTCGACGTCCTCGGCGGAGACGACCTTCTTCAGCTGGGCCGACATGTAGGGGCGCAGCGAGACCTCGGGGGTCTGCTTCTCGCCCACCCACATCAGGTCGCTCTTCACGTACCCGTACAGCCGCTTGCCGCCGCTGTAGGGCTGCGCGCTCGCGATGCGGGCGACGGCGTCCGTCACCAGGTCGATCTGCGGCTTCTGGTCGGCCATCTCGCCGTACCAGATCTCGATGACGCCGTCGTCGCGGGTCATCGTGACCTCGACCTTGCGGTCGGCGTGGATCCGCCAGAAGCCGGACTCCGACTCCAGCGGGCGGACCTTGTTGCCGTCCTTGTCCAGCACCCAGGTGCTGGAGCGGTACTCCAGGAAGTCCCGGCCGTCGTGGCTGAAGCTGACCTCCTGGCCGAAGTTGCACTTCTCGGCGCCGGGGAAGTCGTGCACGCCCGCGCCGGCCCAGTTGCCGAGCAGGAAGGCGAGCGGGACGAGGTCCTTGTGCAGGTCGGACGGGATCTCGATCATGAGCGCAAGCTTTCGTGGATGGGGATCAGCGCTGGCCCTGGTACAGCTTCTTCACGGTCAGACCGGCGAAGGCGAGTACGCCGACGCAGACCAGGACCAGCAGGGTTTCGAAGAAGATCTCCACGGGTGCTCCTTGAGCGAGGGTCGGGGGCCCCCTGCCCGAAGGGCCTGGGGGAATACGACAGAGCCGGGGCCCAGCTTACGCGGCCGGGGCCGGGCGCTCCTGACGAGGGCCGCCCGGGCGTCCGGCCGGCTCGGCGGGGCCGGCGCCCGCCTGATCCGCTCTACGATTCGGGCATGGCGAAGAAGCTCGTGATCAAGGTGACGGCGGGGGCCGATGCGCCCGAGCGGTGCTCGCAGGCGTTCACGGTGGCGGCGGTGGCCGTGGCCAGCGGGGTCGAGGTGTCGCTGTGGCTGACCGGGGAGTCGTCCTGGTTCGCGCTGCCGGGACGGGCCGCCGAGTTCGAGCTGCCGCACGCCGCCCCGCTGCCGGACCTGATCGAGTCCGTCCTCGCGGCGGGGCGCGTCACGCTGTGCACGCAGTGCGCCGCCCGCCGGGAGATCACGGAGAAGGACGTCATCGAGGGCGTACGGATCGCGGGCGCGCAGGTCTTCGTGCAGGAGGCCCTGGGCGAGGGCACCCAGGCCCTCGTCTACTGACCGAGCCCGGTGCTCGCAGGCCCGTGACGGACCGCACCGTCGGTCCGGCGGTCCAGCCGCCGTCGACGCCGGTCTTCGTCGGGCCCCGCAAGCCCCCGTCTAGCGGGGCGGGCGCTTCTTGCCGTCCAGCTCGTCCCACCAGTCGTCGGACTGGGGGTCGCCGGACGGGTCGTCCCACCAGCGGTCGTCCGGGCCGCGCCGGTTGGCGATCATCGCGGCCACCGGCGGGATGACCATGGCCACGACGCACATGCCCACGGCCGCGGGCACGGACCAGATGCGCACGACTCCCCAGGCCAGGACGAAGAGGCCGATACACGTCCCCATCATGGTGAAGTAGATGTGCCGACGCCGGGCGTACATGGTTCAAGGGTAGGTCCGGCGCCCCTGTCACAACTGATCCACAATTCCCCGGCGGCCGGACCCGGCAGGGTTACCGTGGCGTATCCGTACCGGACTCCGAACACCGTCACCGACCGGGGGAACCACCACATGCGAGCCCTGCGAATACTCCTGATCGTCGTCGTGATCCTGGGCGCGCTGTTCGTGATCGTGGACCGGGTGGCCGTGCACTTCGCCGAGGGCGAGGCGGCGGACAAGCTGAAGGCGAGCGAGAACCTGGCCTCGACCCCGGACGTGGACATCAAGGGCTTCCCCTTCCTCACCCAGGTCGCCGGCGGTTCCCTGGACGACGTCGAGGTCGGCATCGACGACTACGAGGCGGCCACCGGCAAGCCCGGCCAGACCATCCGGATCGACGACCTCAAGGCCGACATGAAGGGCGTCGAGTTCTCCGGCGACTACAGCTCGGCCACCGCGGCCACCGCGACCGGTACCGCGACCGTCTCCTACGCCGAGCTGCTGAAGACCGCCAAGTCCGAGCCGACCGAGGTCGCCCCCGGGGTCAGCGCCCGGGTCGTCGGGCTCTCCGACGGCGGCAACGGCAAGATCAAGGTCAAGGTGGAGGGCACCGTCGCCTCCCTCGGGATCAAGCAGACGGTGTCGGTGCTCAGCTCGGTGAGCGTGGTGAACGACAAGGTCGAGGTGCACGCGGACTCCCTGCCCAAGCTGGGCGCCGCCGCGGTCGCCGAGGACCGGGTCCGTACGATCACCGACTTCCAGCAGGCCATCGACCAGCTGCCCGGCGGCATCAAGCTGGACAAGGTGCAGGCCGCGCCGGACGGCGTGGAGATCAGCGTGCGGGGTTCGGACGTGAAGCTGGCGGGGTAGGCGGGACAGGGACGGGGCCCGCCGGTCTGGACACCGATTGTCCGACTGGCGAGACGGCACCGTCCGCAGCGCAGCTCCCCCGACGCCCCCGAGCGCCCGGAAGGCCCGTGACGGCCATCCGGGCCCTTTTCATCCCGCCATTCGGACGATCGCGTCTCGCCATATGACACCCCGGTGACATGTCCGCCCGGACGTCCCTACGATCGAGCCCATGAAGCGTCAGGCGGATCTCACGAAGCGGCGGGCAGTGGACCTGTGCCGCGTTGCCGCCATGCTCTGTCGCCCCTTCTGAGCGGAAGCCCCGGGCTCCCGCGTCTCACCCCCGCCCTGCGCTCAGGGCACCCCCGCGCCGCTCCGTGCATCGAGCGCGCGCCCCTCGCTACCCGCACGCCCCGCCGCACCTGCCCCGGAGGAGAACGAGCATGAGCCGCAGCGACGTCCTGGTCGACGCCGACTGGCTCCAGGAGCACCTGGACGACCCGACCATCGCGATCGTCGAGGTGGACGAGGACACGTCCGCCTACGAGAAGAACCACATCAAGAACGCGATCCGCATCGACTGGACCAAGGACCTCCAGGACCCGGTCCGCCGCGACTTCATCGACCAGGAGGGCTTCGAGAAGCTCCTGTCGAAGAAGGGCATCGCCAACAACACGCTGGTGATCCTCTACGGCGGCAACAACAACTGGTTCGCGTCGTACGCCTACTGGTACTTCAAGCTGTACGGCCACGACAGCGTCAAGCTGCTCGACGGCGGCCGCAAGAAGTGGGAGCTGGACGCCCGCGAGCTGGTCGACGGCTCCGACGTGCCCGAGCGCGCCGCGACCGACTACAAGGCCAAGGCGCAGGACACCTCGATCCGTGCCTTCCGCGACGACGTGGTCGCCGCGATCGGCTCGCAGAACCTGGTCGACGTCCGCTCGCCCGACGAGTTCTCCGGCAAGCTGCTCGCCCCGGCCCACCTGCCGCAGGAGCAGTCGCAGCGCCCGGGCCACGTGCCGAGCGCCCGCAACATCCCGTGGTCGAAGAACGCCAACGACGACGGCACCTTCAAGTCGGACGACGAGCTGAAGGAGCTGTACGCCGAGGAGAGCGTCGACCTCGCCAAGGACACGATCGCCTACTGCCGCATCGGTGAGCGCTCGGCCCTGACCTGGTTCGTGCTGCACGAGCTGCTCGGCGTCCAGAACGTCAAGAACTACGACGGCTCCTGGACCGAGTACGGCTCCCTGGTCGGCGTGCCGATCGAGCTCGGCGCCAACAAGTAACCCACCCGACCGGCGTTCCGGTCAGACCCCTCTGGAGAGACAGCATGTGCGGAGCGAAGGCCGGCGGCCCGGACGCCTCGACGATCAAGCCCGGTGAGACCACGATCCAGGGCCAGGTGACGCGCGACGGCGAGCCGGTGACGGGCTACGTCCGCCTCCTGGACTCGACCGGCGAGTTCACCGCGGAGGTGCCCACCTCCGCGACCGGGCAGTTCCGCTTCTACGCGGCCGAGGGCACGTGGACCGTTCGCGCCCTGGTGCCGGGCGGCACGGCGGACCGTACGGTCGTCGCCCAGCAGGGCGGACTGTCCGAGGTCGCCATCGCGGTCTGAGCGGGCCCGTACGGGCTCGGTGACGGCGGAGGGCCGCATCCCCTGGGTTGGACACCGGCGGGGATGCGGCCCTTCCGTCTGCTTGCGCGGCGCCGGCCCGCCCCTCCCGGGACCGGCCGCCCGCGCCCCGGCGGCTAGCCGAGTGCGCGCCCCAGGACCCAGACGACCGGTGCCGCCGCCGACAGGGGCAGCGCCACGCCGGCCGTGAAGTGGACGAAGCGGGACGGGTAGTCGTAGCTCGCCGTCCGGTGGCCGATCAGGGCGCAGGCCCCGGCGGCCCCGCCCAGCAGCGCGCCCTTCGCGCCGAAGCCGGTCATGCCGCCCACGGCGATCCCCGCGCCCGCCGCCGCCAGCAGCGCGACCACGACCGACGCCGGGCCCGGCAGGGGCAGGGCACGGGCCAGGACCGCCACCGCGACCGCCGCGGCGCCGACGGACACCGCGTGCGGGTCGGCGGCCAGGTAGCCGGTGGCCAGGACCGCGAACGCCGCCGAGGCGACCGTCGCCATCAGGCCGTACATCCGCTCGTCCGGCGAGGCGTGCGAGCGGAGCTGGAGGACGAGGGAGAGCAGGACCCACAGGCCGAGCGAGCCGAGGATGGCCACCAGGGCGTGGCTCCGGCCCGCCGCCAGCACCGCCACGTCGGCGGTCAGCGCGCCCGCGAAGGCCAGCGCGATGCCCTGCCGGGCGGGCCACATGCCGTTCAGCCGGAACCAGCCGGCGGCCGTCACGGCCTGGAGCGCCACCAGCGGCACGGCGAGGGCGTACGAGGCGAGGGGCGCCGCCGCGGCCAGCAGCAGGCCGAGCAGCGCGGTGAGCAGCGCCGGCTGCATGCCGGGCTCTATGACCGGGGAACGGCCCTCGAGGCGGGCCCGCTGGGCGTCGGTGATGCGCGCGTTGCCGGCGAGGGTGGCGGGGCCGTAGGCCGGCCCGGTCACCGACTCGGCGGCGGGTCCGGGGGCCGGCGCCACCTGCGGTCCGGGGGCCGCCGGTCCGGCTTCCGGCGCCGCGGCGGGCGCGTAGGGCTCCGCGTACTGCTGACCGGAGTACTGCTGGTCAGCGTACGGCTGCTGCGGCTGCGGCTGGTGCGGCTGCTGCTGGTACTGGCCCTGCTGGCCCTGCGGCTCCTGATAGGAGGACTGCTCGTAGCGCTGCTGCGTGTATGCCTGCTGCGGGTACGCCTGCTGCGGGTACTGCGGCTGGGCGGGCTGGGCCTCCTGCCGCGGCAGGTACGCCGTCTCCGCCGCCTGCACCGGCGCGTGCGTCTGCGTCTCCCAGGTCTGGCCCTGCCACTGCTGGGCGGGCTCCGGGTCCTGGCCGGGCTGCTGCCCGTACGGCGCTTCGTGCCCCGGCCACTGCTGCTGGTAGGGGTCGTAGCCCTCGTAGGGGCCGCCCTGATAGGGCTGGTTGGTCATCGCTCACCCTCCTGCGAACGGCGGGAGCACCTCGACCGTGCCGCCCTCGGCCAGCCGTACCGTCTCATGCGCGCGGGTCCCGACGGGGTCGCCGTCCACGAGGAAGGAGCATCGCTGCAGCACGCGCGTGAGCTCACCGGGGTGGCGCGCGCGCACGGCGGTCAGCGCGCCGGCCAGCGTCTCCGCCTCGTACGGCTCCTCGGCGATCCGGGCCGCGGCCTTGGCGGCGGCCCAGTAGCGCACCGTGACCTTGGGCATCTGAATCCTCAATCGACGGCAAGAAAAGTCAAAGACAGTGTGGGGTCAGGCTAGCCCGCCGCCGACACCGCCCAGTCCCCGATCCGGGCCACCAGGGCGTCCTGCGCCGCGTGCTCCGCGTGGCCCATGCCCGGTTCGACCCAGAGTTCGCCGTGCCCGCCGGCCGCCTCGGCGAGCATCCGGGGGTGGTCGAGCGGGAAGTAGCCGTCGCGGTCGCCGTGCACGATCAGCAAGGGGGTCGGGGCGATCCGCGGGACCGCCTGCACCGGGGAGAGCGGGACCGGGTCCCAGTCCCGGTGGTGGATGCGCGTGCGCAGGCCGTAGCGGCCGACCAGGCGGCCCGCGGGCCGGGTGACCAGCCAGTGCAGCCGGCGCATGGGGGCCGTGCCCCGGTAGTACCAGCGGGCCGGCGCGCTCACCGAGATCACCGCGTCGGCCGTGCCGGGGCGCAGGGCCGCGTGCCGCAGGACCACCGAGCCGCCCATGGAGAAGCCGACGGTCACCACGCGCGCGTGCCCGAGGCCGCGCGCCCACTCCACGGCGGCGGCCAGGTCCAGCACCTCCTTGTCGCCGACCGTGGACCGGCCGCCGGAGCGTCCGTGGCCGCGGAAGGAGAAGGTGACGACGGCGCCGTAACCGCGCAGCACGTCCGCCACCCGTCGCACATGTGGCCGGTCCACGTCCCCGGTGAAGCCGTGGGCGACCACGAACACCAGGTCACGGGAGGGAGAAGAGGAGGCGTCCGGCGCATCGGAAACGGCTTCGTATACGGCCGCACCCGGGTCGTATACGGAATCGATCGGAATTCCGTCGGCCGTGTGCAGGAACGTCCGGATAGGGGCACGTCTGTATGTCTCGCCATGCGGACGAACGGTGGAATGCGCCTCTTGACCTGCCCGGCGATTGCTCATGTGGGCTATTCTGCTGGGCAGAGGACTCGGGCAGCGTAGCCCCCGGGTCCTTTCGTGCTTTCGGAAGCGTTGTATACGAAGCGGGAAACCACAGGTGACCGCCGGTGTACGGGGCCTTCGGGATCGCAGAGCAGTGCCGTACCGCACACGTCCTCGCAGGGACCGAGGAGGAAACAGACGTATGAGTTCTCTGCTGCTCCTGACCAACGCCCTCCAGCCGTCGACGGAGGTGCTTCCGGCCCTCGGCCTGCTCCTGCACAACGTGCGGGTGGCTCCGGCGGAAGGACCCGCCCTGGTCGACACCCCGGGCGCCGACGTCATCCTGGTCGACGGCCGACGTGATCTGCCCCAGGTGCGCAGCCTGTGCCAGCTGCTGCGCTCCACGGGCCCCGGCTGTCCGCTGGTCCTCGTCGTCACCGAGGGCGGCCTGGCCGCCGTCACCGCCGACTGGGGCATCGACGACGTGCTGCTCGACACCGCGGGCCCCGCGGAGGTGGAGGCGCGGCTGCGGCTCGCCATGGGCCGGCAGCAGATCGTCAACGACGACTCCCCCATGGAGATCCGCAACGGCGACCTCTCCGTGGACGAGGCGACCTACTCGGCCAAGCTCAAGGGCCGCGTCCTCGACCTCACCTTCAAGGAGTTCGAGCTGCTGAAGTACCTCGCCCAGCACCCGGGCCGGGTCTTCACCCGCGCCCAGCTGCTGCAGGAGGTGTGGGGCTACGACTACTTCGGCGGCACCCGGACCGTCGACGTGCACGTACGGCGGCTGCGCGCCAAGCTCGGCCCGGAGCACGAATCGCTGATCGGCACCGTGCGCAACGTCGGTTATCGATTCGTTACGCCCGAGAAGGGCGACCGGTCCGGCGAGGACGCCAAGGCCAAGGCGGCCCGGGCAAAGCCGGAAGATGCGGACGCATCCGCCGTGCCGGCCGGCACCGAGGTCCACGCCGAGGCGTAGCCGCCGCACGGGGGCGCCCGGGCCGGTCCGGTCCGGGCCCGGCCGCCATGCGATACGCCCTGCCCGGAGGGGGTCAATCCGCGTAGACTCCGCGCGTGGCCAAGGTGACTCGGGATGATGTGGCACGGCTGGCGGGGACTTCCACCGCCGTCGTCAGCTATGTCATCAACAACGGACCCCGGCCGGTCGCCCCGGCCACGCGCGAGCGTGTCCTCGCCGCGATCAAGGAACTGGGGTACCGCCCCGACCGGGTCGCCCAGGCGATGGCCTCCCGGCGCACCGACCTCATAGGCCTGATCATCCCGGACGCCCGCCAGCCCTTCTTCGGGGAGATGGCGCACGCGGTCGAGCAGGCCGCCTCCGAGCGCGGAAAGATGGTCCTCGTCGGGAACACGGACTACATCGGCGAACGCGAGGTCCACTATCTGCGCGCCTTCCTCGGCATGCGCGTCTCGGGCCTGATCCTCGTCTCGCACGCCCTGAACGACCTCGCCGCAGCCGAGATCGACGCCTGGGACGCCCGCGTGGTGCTGCTGCACGAGCGTCCGGAGGCCATCGACGACGTGGCCGTGGTGACGGACGACCTGGGCGGCGCCCAGCTCGCCGTGCGCCATCTCCTGGAGCACGGCTACCCGTACGTCGCCTGTATGGGCGGTACGGCGCAGACCCCGGCCGTCGGCGACCCGGTCTCCGACCACGTCGAGGGCTGGAAGCGGGCCATGTCCGAGGCCGGTCTGTCCATCGAGGGCCGGCTGTTCGAGGCGCCGTACAACCGCTACGACGCCTATCGGGTGGCGTTGGACGTCCTGGCCGGGCCGCACCGGCCGCCGGCGGTCTTCTGCTCCACCGACGACCAGGCGATCGGCCTGCTGCGGGCCGCGCGCGAGCTGCGCATCGACGTGCCCGGGCAGCTGGCGGTGGCCGGCTTCGACGACATCAAGGAGGCCGCGCTCGCCGATCCGCCGCTGACCACGGTCGCCTCGGACCGCTCGGCGATGGCGCGGGCCGCGGTCGACCTGGTGCTGGACGACGGGCTGCGGATCCCCGGCTCGCGGCGCGAGCGGCTGAAGACGTTCCCGTCCCGGCTGGTGGTGCGCTCCAGCTGCGGCTGCGTGGACTGACCGCTCCCGCCAGGCCCGCCGCGGGCCTTTATATCGGGCAAACGAGGTTCTGCCGGGCTTCTCAGGGAGCCCTCAGGAAGCTCTCATGGTCACGGGGGAGTCTTCTTGTCATGACCGAGAGCATCCGCCGCAGCGGCGAGTACGAGTACGGCACCCCGCAGGGTGACGCCCACCAGGGCGCGTACGCCCCGCAGGGCACGTACGCCCCGCAGGGCACGTACGCCCAGCAGCACAGCTACTCCGCTCCCGTGAACCCCGAGTGGCCGCCCCTGCCGCAGGAGCCCCCGACGGTGGCGGCGGCGCCGGCCCCCGAGCCGAAGAAGCGCCCCCGGGGCCCGGTCGCCCTGCTCGCGGCGGTCGCGATCGTCGCGGCTGCGGTCGGCGGCGGCACGGCGTACGCCTTCCAGGAACTGGCCGGCAAGGACACCGTGGCCAGCGCCGGCAGCAGCACCACCGTGGTGCCGTCCAGCAAGAAGGGCGACGTCGCCGCGATCGCCGCGGCGGTCAGCCCGAGCGTGGTCGAGGTCAACGCGACCCTCGCGGGCGGCTCCTCCACCGGCTCCGGTGTGGTCGTCACCTCGAACGGCGAGATCGTCACCAACAACCACGTCGTCTCCGGCGCCAGCTCGGTCAAGGTGCGCACCAGCGACGGCAAGAGCTACACCGCCGACATCGTCGGCACCGACAGCTCCAAGGACCTCGCGCTGATCAAACTGCGGGGCGCCTCCGGGCTGAAGCCCGCGGCGCTCGGCGACTCCGGCTCCGTCCAGGTCGGCGACTCGGTCATCGCCATCGGCTCCCCCGAGGGCCTGACCGGCACCGTGACCAGCGGCATCGTCTCCGCCCTCGACCGGGACGTCACCGTCTCCACCGACGAGGGCCAGGGGCAGGACCAGGGCCAGGGCCGCGGGCAGTGGCCGTTCGAGTTCGGCGGCCGCGAGTTCAACGGCGACACGGGCTCCTCCACGACCACGTACAAGGCCATCCAGACCGACGCGTCGCTGAACCCCGGCAACTCCGGCGGGGCGCTGATCGACGCCGGCGGCCATGTCGTCGGCATCAACTCCGCTATGTACTCGTCGGGTTCGCAGGCGTCCTCGTCCTCGGACGCGGGCAGCATCGGCCTCGGCTTCGCCATCCCGATCGACACCGTCAAGTCCGACCTCGCCAAGCTTCGGGCGGGCTCGGGCAGTTGACACCCCCCGCGCGGAAGTGCGGCGCGAGCCGGCTTCGGCGCACGTCAGCAAGGAGCAGGTCATGATCAAGCACGTTCCCCACCACATGACCGAACGCGGTCCGGCCGGCATCACCCTGGCCCTGTCCATCGTGTCCCAGCTGCACGTGCCGGTCCCGGCACCGCGCGCCCCGGAGGTGACCGTGACCCCGGTCCCCCAGATGATGGGCCTGCGCACCTCCGCCGACCGCCCGCACCTGCGGCGCCGCCGGGTGCCGCTGCACCGGCTGAGCACGGTCCGGGCCTGACCGGCCCGCGTGTCCCTCCCCCGGGCCGCCCGACGTGGCACGCTGAGAGGCACCGTGACCATCCGCCCCCACCGCACCCCGAGGTATCGCGAGCGATGAGCCCCGCCGAAGGCGACCGTGACCCCCAGCGCATCCTGATCGTCGACGACGAGCCGGCCGTACGCGAGGCACTGGAGCGCAGCCTCGCCTTCGAGGGGTACGACACCGAGGCCGCCGTCGACGGCGCGGACGCCCTGGAGAAGGCCGCGGCCTACCGGCCGGACCTGGTCGTCCTGGACATCCAGATGCCGCGCATGGACGGCCTGACGGCCGCCCGCCGGATCCGGGGTGCGGGGGACACCACCCCGATCCTGATGCTCACCGCCCGCGACACGGTCGGCGACCGGGTGACCGGTCTGGACGCCGGCGCCGACGACTACCTGGTCAAACCCTTCGAACTGGACGAACTCTTCGCCCGCATCCGCGCCCTGCTGCGCCGCAGCTCGTACGCGGCGGCGGTGTCCGCCGAGGCCCAGCAGGACGAGGCGCTCACCTTCGGCGACCTGCGGATGGACCTCGCCACCCGGGAGGTCACCCGCGGCGGGCGGCAGGTCGAACTGACCCGCACGGAGTTCACCCTGCTGGAGATGTTCATGGCACATCCGCGCCAGGTGCTCACCCGTGAGCAGATCCTGAAGGCGGTGTGGGGCTTCGACTTCGAGCCGTCCTCCAACTCGCTCGACGTCTATGTGATGTACCTGCGCCGCAAGACCGAGGCCGGCGGCGAGCCGCGCCTGGTGCACACCGTGCGCGGCGTCGGCTACGTCCTCAGGCAGGGCGGCGCGGAGTGAACCGGCTGGCCCGCCGCTACCGGGCGCTGCCGATCCGGGCGCGGCTCGCGATGCTGGTCGCGGCGGCGGTGGCGTTCGCGGTGGCCGCGGTCTCCATGACCTGCTGGTTCCTCGTGGAGCGGAAGCTGTACGAGCTGGTCGACAAGGATCTGCAGAACTCGTCGCCGCGTGCGGTGCCGTACGGGCAGGCGGCCGATCTGCTGACCGCCTGCCCGAAGAGGCCGACCCAGGCCACCTACGACAGCCTGCGGGCCCACGACACCGCCTATGCCCAGTTGATCAGGGACGACGGCACGAGCTGTGTCTCGGCGGCCTCCGCGGGCGTGCTGAAGACCGATGCGGCCGACCGGGCGGTGATCGGACGGGACCGCGGCCAGGGCGGCATCCTCCGCAACGGAACGGACACCGAGGGCAATGCCGTCCGCATCCTCACGGTGCCGCTCGTGGTCCTCACGGACAACGGAGCGCAGGCGTACCCCGGTGCCGCCCTGATGACCGCCGTTCCCTTGAAGAACACCGACAACACCCTCAATGACCTGGCCCTGGTCCTCCTCCTCGTCTCCGGCGTGGGGGTCATCGGCGCCGGTGCCGCGGGCCTCGCGGTCGCGCGGGCCGGGCTGCGCCCGGTCGACAAGCTCACCGAGGCCGTGGAGCACGTGGCCAGGACCGAGGATCTGACCATCCGGATCCCGGTGGAGGACGTCAGCGAGGACGAGGTCGCCCGGCTCTCCAGGTCGTTCAACTCGATGACCGCCTCGCTGGCCAGCTCCCGGGAGCTCCAGCAGCAGCTGATCGCGGACGCCGGCCATGAGCTGCGGACGCCCCTGACGTCGTTGCGGACCAATGTCGAGCTGCTCACCCGCAGCGAGGAGACGGGCCGCCCGCTGCCGCCGGAGGACCGCAAGGCGCTGCTGGCCTCGGTGAAGGCGCAGATGACCGAGCTGGGCGCCCTGATCGGCGATCTGCAGGAGCTGTCCCGCTCGGAGGGGCAGCGCGGCGAGCGCGTCCAGGTGGTCGACCTCCAGGACACCGTGGAGGCGGCCCTGGGCCGGGCCCGGCTGCGCGGGCCCGAGCTGTCGATCACCGCGGAACTGAAGCCCTGGTTCGTCCGGGCGGAGCCCTCCGCGCTGGAGCGGGCGATCGTCAACGTCCTCGACAACGCGGTGAAGTTCAGCCCCGAGGGCGGCACGATCGACGTGGGCCTGGCCGACGGCGTGCTCACCGTCCGCGACCACGGCCCCGGCATCCCCGAGGACGAACTCCCGCACGTCTTCGACCGGTTCTGGCGCTCCCCCGACGCCCGCGCGCTGCCCGGCTCAGGGCTGGGCCTGGCCATCGTCGCCCGTACGGTGCGGGAGGCGGGCGGCGAGGTCGTGCTGGCCCGCGCGGAGGGCGGCGGCACGGTGGCGACGGTACGACTGCCGGGGGCACCGACCCCGCCGCCGGAGATGCCGTAATTCTTTTCGGGCTGCATACGCGGCGGGCAGCCGGCGTTATTACGCCTTCAGAACGCGATGGCACCAGCAGGCGCGACGACTGGCGCTATTGCGCCGTTCGGTCGGCGATAGCACTTTCCCGCCGAAAAGACTGTCCAAATATACGCGTGTGCCACCGCCTCGATCTGCATAGAGTCATCGCGATCTCGCGAAGTTCTCATAGGAGGCACACAGGTGAAACGCTTACTCGCCGCCACTGCCAGCACTCTTACCGCATTGTCGCTGAGCGCGGCCGGCATCATGGCTTCGGCGCCGAACGCCGGCGCGGCCGAAGCGCGGTGTTACTTCTTCTGCGTGTGGGAGCACGACGACTTCGGGGGGAAGCACTGGGGCATAAACGTGCTCCAGGAACCACACGTGGGGGAATGCAGGAACATATCAGCCGACCTGAACAACAAGGCGAGTTCCATGAGCAACCCTTCCACTGCCAGGGTCCTCTTCTACGACGCGAAGAACTGCTCCGGCAGTTCGGGCTATGCGGCGCACTCCGACAGCTCGGACAAGGACCTGACGAACAACCACTTCGACAACAAGACGTCCTCCGTGAAGTTCGTACGACCGTGACGCGCCTCCAGGAGGCAGACCTAAAATGCCCCTGACAGGAAATGTCAGGGGCATTTCGGAACCGTAGGGACGGTACCCGGGCCCTACCGCACGACGGTGATCCGGTCGGCCTTCGGCGGGGTGAGGGGGTTGGCGGCGGACGAGTTCGCCGTCAGGTACTTCGCCAGCGCGGTGAGGTCGTCCGAGCCCACCAGGTCGCCCGTGCCCTGGCCCAGCGTCGGGAAGCCGTCGCCGCCGCCCGCGAGGAAGCTGTTGGTGGCGACCCGGTAGGTGGCCGCCGGGTCGATCGCGGCGCCGTTCAGCCGGATGGAGCCGGTGACCACGCGGTCCGCGCCGGACTTGGTGAGGTCCAGCGTGTAGGTGAGCCCGGCGGACGGCTGCAGGATCTTCGGGGCCGCCGCGTTGGCGCCGCTCACCTGCTCCTTGAGCACCTGGACCAGCTGGGCACCGGTGAAGTCCTGGAGGTTCACCGTGTTGGCGAACGGCTGGACGGTGAAGCCCTCGGCGTAGGTGACCACGCCGTCGCCCTCGGCGCCCTTGGCCGGATAGGTCAGGCCGGCCCGGACGCCGCCCGGGTTCATCAGGGCGAGGCTGGTCCTCGGGTCCAGTTCACGGCCGTGGGCGAGCTGCGCGTCGGCGATCAGGTCGCCCATCGGGGACTCGGTGCCGGTGTTGTCGACGTCGGCGGCAACGTAGCCGATGGGGCGGTTGCCGATCGGGGCGGCCAGGGTGTTCCAGCGGGAGATCAGGTCCGTCATGTCCGCGGCCTTGGGGACGTCCCGGGTGACCACGTGGTTCGCGGACTTCACGGCCGTACGCGCGATGTCGCCGGTGCGGCGGTCGTAGGTCAGCGTGGTGTCCGTGTACAGGCGCCCGAAGGAGGCCGCGGAGGTGACCATGCGGGGGCGGCCCGCCGGGTCGGGGACGGTGCAGACGTACGCGTTGTGGGTGTGGCCGGTGACCAGGGCGTCGACGGCGGGCGTCACGTTCTTCGCGATGTCGACGATCGGGCCCGAGATGCCGCTGCCCGCGCCCGCCGAGTCGCAGTCGTAGTTGTACGCGCCCGAGGCCGGGAAGCCGCCCTCGTGGATGAGGGCCACGATCGACTGCACGCCCTGGCGCTGGAGCACCTTGGCGTACTTGTCGATCGTCTCGACCTCGTCCTTGAAGGACAGCCCCTTGACGCCGTCGGCGGAGACGATGTCCGGGGTGCCTTCGAGGGTGACCCCGATGAAGCCGATCTTGACGTCCTTCTTCTTCCAGACCCAGTACGGCTTCAGGATCGGCTTGCCGCTCTTCTGGTCCAGGACGTTGGCGGCCAGGTACGGGAAGTCCGCGCCCTTGAACTTCTTGTCCGTGTAGCAGCCGTCCGTCGGGTGGCAGCCGCCGTTCTGCAGCCGGGCCAGCTCCTTGGCGCCCTCGTCGAACTCGTGGTTGCCGACCGAGGTGACGTCCAGGTCCAGCTTGTTGAGGGCCTCGACGGTGGGCTCGTCGTGGAAGAGGCCCGACAGCAGCGGGGAGGCGCCGACCATGTCGCCGCCGGCCGCCGTGATCGAGTACGGGTGGCCCTTGCGGGCCTGGCGGAGGTGGGTCGCGAGGTACTCGGCGCCGCCCGCGTCGATCGTCTTCGTCGTGCCGTCCGGCTGGAGTTCGCTGACCCGGCCCGAGGAGCCGGCCGGCGGCTCCAGGTTGCCGTGCAGATCGTTGAAGGACAGCAGCTGGACGTCCTGGTAGCGGCCCGGACGGTGGTGGTGGCGGTGGCTCTCGTGGGCGTCCGCCGGAAGGGCGGTGGCGAGCGCGGCGACCGTGGCGAGGCCGGCCGCCGACGCGAGAAGGACAGAGGTACGGCGTCTGGTGCGCCGGGGCACGACGGTCATGGAACCCCCCTGTGGGTCGGCTGTGGTGGCTCGGCGCAGCCTAGGGTCAACGCGCGTAGCACGACAGGGGGTTCAGGGTTACATCCTGGTTTCCCTTTGCCCTTTCCTTTGCCGGTCCCCCCGCCGGGCCGGATAGCGCCGCTCGCGCCCGGGGTACCGGGACTTCACCCCGGCCGCGCCGTACCCTCGTACGCATGAGCAGCGACGACACCGTACGGGGCCTCCCCGCCCGTTCCATCGAGACCTACTCCGCGCTCACTCCGGACCGGGCCGAGGCCGTGCTGAGCCTGCTCGGCGAGGCCGCCCGGATCGACGGGCAGCAGCCGGTGTCCGAGCAGGGCCGGCTGCAGCTGCGCGGCGGTGCCCGCGAGGGCGTCTCGCATCTGCTGCTGGCCGCGGACGGCGAACTCGTCGGCTACGCCCAGCTGGAGGACACCGACCCGGTGGAGGCGCCGGCCGCCGAGCTGGTCGTGCATCCCGCGCACCGCGGGCACGGACACGGCCGGGCGCTCGGCGCGGCCCTGCTCGCCGCCTCCGGCAAGCGGCTGCGGGTGTGGGCGCACGGCGGCCACCCCGCCGCCCGGCATCTCGCCCAGGTGCTCGGCCTCACGCTCTTCCGCGAACTGCGCCAGATGCGGCGGCCGTTGGACGGCCTCGACCTGCCCGAGCCGGCCCTCGCCGAGGGCGTGACCGTGCGCACCTTCGTGCCCGGCAAGGACGACGCGGCCTGGCTCGCGGTGAACGCCGCCGCCTTCGCCCACCACCCGGAGCAGGGCTCGCTGGTCCAGCGGGACCTCGACGACCGCAAGGCCCAGCCGTGGTTCGACCCGGCCGGGTTCTTCCTCGCCGAGCGGCGCGGCGAGCTGATCGGCTTCCACTGGACCAAGGTGCACGCCGAGGAGGGGATCGGCGAGGTGTACGTCCTCGGGGTGCGGCCCGGCGAGCAGGGCGGCGGCCTCGGCAAGGCGCTCACCACGATCGGGCTGCGCCATCTGGCCGCCCAGCAGCTGCCCACCGCGATGCTCTACGTCGACGCGGACAACAAGGCGGCGGTGACGGTCTACGAGCGGCTGGGCTTCACGGTCCATGAGACGGACCTGATGTACCGCACCGAAACCTGACATTCCCGTACAGGAGGGGCGGCCGTGTTGACGGCCGCCCCTCTTTTACACCACCCTTTCACTACTCAATTAGTGAAAGGGTGGTTGTACCGATGGTCGAGTACCGCATCGACCGGCACAGCGGCGTGGCCACCTATGTGCAGATCGTCCAGCAGACCAAACAGGCCCTCCGCCTCGGCCTGCTGGAACCGGGGGACCGGCTGCCCACGGCGCGCGAGGTGGTGGAGGCCACCGCCATCAATCCCAACACCGTTCTGAAGGCCTACCGCGAGCTGGAGCGCGAGGGTCTGGTGGAGGCGCGGCGCGGGCTCGGCACCTTCGTGCGGCGCTCCCTCGGCACCGCCCCCGCCGACTCCCCGCTCCGCGGCGAACTGGAGGAGTGGGCGGACCGCGCCCGCGCCGCCGGACTCGACCGCGACGACGTGGCCGCACTCTTCACTGCCGTACTCGACAAGCACTTCCAGGGAGACCCGACATGAGCAGCCACCCGGCGTTGAGGGCCGAGGCTCTGGGGAAACGGTTCGGCCGGCGGTGGGGGCTCGCCCTGCCCGGACGGGGCCGGGGGCCGCAGGGAGCGTGGGCGCTGCGTGACTGCTCGTTCACGCTGCCCGCCGGACGCGTGTGCGCGGTCGTCGGCCCCAACGGCGCCGGCAAGTCCACCCTGCTGGCCCTGGCCGCCGGGCTCACCACCCCCACCGAGGGCGGCCTGAGCGTCCTCGGCACCACCCCGGCGGCGGCCCGCCCCCGGGTCGGCTTCGTCGCCCAGGACAAGCCGCTGTACCCGCAGCTCACCATCGCCGAGACGCTGCGCATGGGCGCCGACCTCAACCCCGGGCACTGGGACGCGGCCACCGCCGAGCGGGTCGTCGCGGGCGGCGCGCTGGACCCCGGGGCCCGCGTCCGCTCCCTCTCCGGCGGCCAGCGCACCCGAGTGGCGCTCGCCCTCGCCCTCGGCAAGCGGCCCGAGCTGCTGCTCCTGGACGAGCCGATGGCCGACCTCGACCCGCTGGCCCGGCACGAGCTGATGGGCACGCTGATGGCCGACGCCGCCCAGTACGGCACCACCATCGTGATGTCCTCGCACGTCGTCGCCGAGCTGGAGGACTCCTGCGACCATCTGCTGCTGGTCGGCGACGGCCGGATCCGGCTGGCCGGGGAGATCGACGAGCTGCTCGCCGCCCATCTGCGGGTGACCGGCGCCGCCGAGGCCACCCGGCTGGACACGCACACCGTGGTCGAGTCCCGGGTCACCGGCCGCCAGCTCACCGCGCTGATCCGCCCCGCGGGCCCGGTCACGGGCGACTGGCGCACCGCCACGCCCTCCCTGGAGGAGCTGGTCCTCGCCCATCTGCGCAACCCCGGCGCACCGAGCCTGCCCGCGGAGCGTGCCGCATGACCACCGCCCTGACCGGGCCGGCAGCCGTACGGCGGGACGCCGGGACACCGCGCCTGACCCGCTGGATCCTGCGCCTGCACCGGCCCGCGCTGTACGCGTGGACCTGCCTGGTGCTCGCCCTGGCCGCCCTGCTGCTCGCCCTGCACGGCCCGCTCGCCGACGCGGCGGCCGAGGGCTGGCGCCAGTACGACGCCTGCCGCTCCACGGCCAGGTGCGGCTACGACCAGGCCGCGATCCTCCGCTACAAGGACTTCTCCACCTACGGCACCCTCGCCGTGAACGCACTGCCCTTCCTGGTGGCCGCCTGGGCGGGGGCCGCGCTCACCGGCCGCGAGCTGGAGTCCGGCACGGCCGGGCTGGCCTGGACACAGGGACTGTCACCGGTGCGCTGGCTGGCGCTGCGCCTCGCCGTGCCGGCGGTCGCCGTCGCCGCCGGGTGCGCCCTGCTCGCCTGGCTGCACCACGCCGCCTGGACCGCGGGCCGGGGCCGGATCGACACCGCCAAGGACTGGTACGACCGCACGACCTTCCACGCCGGCGGCCCCGCCCTCCTCGCCCTGGCCCTCGCCGGGCTCGCCGCCGGCACCCTCGCCGGCCTGCTGCTCCGCCGCACCCTGCCCGCGCTGATCGCCGGCACCCTGGTCACCGCCGGTCTGCGCGGCGCGACCGAGCTGGCGCTGCCGCACCTGTGGCCCCCGGTCACCCGCGTCTCCGGCATGGACCAGGGCTTCGTGGGCTCGGGCCTCGTCGTCGACCAGGGCATGGTCACCCGCTCCGGCGCCCATGTGCCGGTCCCCCCGTGCGGTTCCTCCGCCCAGTGCGAGGCCGCGTACGCCGACCTCACGGGCCACTGGAACAGCTACCACCCCTACGCCCACTTCTGGCCCCTCCAGCTCACCACCGGCGCGCTGCTCCTGGCCGCCGCCGGGCTGCTCGCCCTCGGCTGCTTCCTGGCCCTGCGCCGGCTGACCGGGCCGGCCGGCCGGGCCCCGAAGACCACCGCGACCCGGAAGGCCGCCGTATGACCAGCGCCCTCGCCCCCGGCCGCCCCGCCGGCCGCCGCCCCGCCACCCGCCGCACCCTGCTGCGGCTGCACCGCCCGGCCCTGCTCGCCTGGACCGCCTTCGTGCTGCTCGTGGCCGGCGCGCTGCTCTGGGTCCACCAGTCCGCGGCGCCCCGGGACCGGGCCTGCGCCACCAGGTGGTGCGCCTACTCGTACACCGCGTTCACCGACACCGGCAACGTCATGAACTTCCTGGGCGACGCCCTCTGCTACGCCCCCTGCGCGGTGGCCGCCTGGGCCGGTGCCGCGCTGATCGGCCGCGAGCTGGAGTCCGGCACCGCCCGGCTGGTGTGGACCCAGGCCGTCACCCCGGCCCGCTGGCTGACCGCGAAGCTGACCGCGGCCGCGCTGCCGCTGCTCGCCGGCAGCGCGCTGCTCGCCCTGGTCTTCGGCCAGGTCTGGTCCGCCGACCAGGACGTCCTGGTCACCAACTGGACCTGGGACCGCGTCTTCGTGCCGCGCGGCCCGCTGCTGCCCGCGCTCGTGCTGTTCGCCCTGGCCGCCGGCGCGCTGGCCGGCCTCGCCCTGCGCCGGGCCCTGCCCGCGCTGGCCGTGGCCGGTGCCGCCGCCCTGGTCCTGCGGATGTGCCTGCGCGACCTGTGGCAGCCGCTGCGCGGCCCGCGGACCGGATTCTGGCCCCTGCATCTGGCCGCGACCGGCATGGTCCTCGCCCTCGCCGCCGCCGTCACCACCGCCGCGTACGCCGTACTGCGCCGCCGCGCCGCCTGAGGCCGGACCCCGCCGGTACGGCCACGTCCCGCCACGGGGGGCGGGACGTGGCCGTACCGGCGTCCTCGCGGCCCGGAACCCCTTCGAGCCGCCCCCCGCTATCCCGCACGTCATGTCGCCGTAACCATTGATTCAGCCAGACTTGCGACGCTCGGCCAATGAAGCCCGCCGTGCCAGAGCCTTCGCCGCCCCCCGAGGAGCGAGCAGCGGGGAACGGGGCCGTGAAGCTCCCACCCGCACGTTCCGACGCGCCTGTGTCGCCCGTTGCGCGGAAGAATGGGTTCATGAGTCAGCAAGACACCCAGGCAGAGGCCCACCCGTCAGCCACCACCGCACTCAGCGCAGGCTCCGCGGGCGACAGCGACAGCACGAAGCAGCAGCCCCCCGTGGGCTCCCTCGCCGCGCACCGCCCGCACACCGTGGCCGCGACGGTCTCCGACCTGGAACCCGACCTCGACGCGGACCTCGACGCCTACGAGGAGTCCCCTGGCGACGGCACCCCCCTGCCCCAGGGCCGCTTCCTCGACCGGGAACGCAGCTGGCTCGCCTTCAACGAGCGGGTCCTCGAACTGGCCGAGGACCCGAACACGCCCCTGCTGGAGCGCGCGAACTTCCTCGCGATCTTCGCCAGCAACCTGGACGAGTTCTTCATGGTCCGGGTGGCCGGCCTGAAGCGCCGTATCGCCACCGGCGTCGCCACCCGCTCCGCCTCCGGCCTCCAGCCCCGCGAGGTGCTGGAGATGATCTGGGCCCGCTCCCGTGAGCTGATGGCCCGGCACGCCGCCTGCTACCACGAGGACGTCGCCCCCTCGCTCGCGGAGGAGGGCATCCACCTGGTCCGCTGGTCCGAGCTGACCGAGAAGGAGCAGGCCCGGCTCTTCACGCTCTTCCGGCACCAGATCTTCCCGGTCCTCACCCCGCTGGCCGTCGACCCCGCGCACCCCTTCCCGTACATCTCCGGCCTCTCCCTGAACCTGGCCGTCGTCGTACGCAACCCGGTCAGCGGCCACAAGCACTTCGCCCGCGTGAAGGTGCCGCCGCTGCTGTCCCGCTTCCTGGAGGCCTCCCCGGGCCGCTACGTCCCCATCGAGGACGTCATCGCGGCCCCCAACCACCTGGAAGAACTCTTCCCGGGCATGGAGATCCTGGAGCACCACGCCTTCCGGATCACCCGCAACGAGGACCTGGAGGTCGAGGAGGACGACACCGAGAACCTCCTCCAGGCCCTGGAGAAGGAACTCATGCGGCGCCGCTTCGGGCCGCCGGTGCGCCTGGAGGTCGAGGAGTCCATCGACCGCGAGGTGCTGGACCTGCTGGTGCGCGAGCTGAAGATCTCCGAGGCCGAGGTCTACCCGCTGCCCGGCCCGCTCGACCTCACCGGCCTCTTCCGCATACACGGCCTCGACCGGCCGGAGCTGAAGTACCGGAAGTTCATCGCCGGCACCCACCGCGACCTCGCCGAGGTCGAGTCGGCGTCCGCGCCCGACATCTTCGCGGCCCTGCGCACCCGGGACGTGCTCCTGCACCACCCGTACGACAGCTTCTCCACCTCCGTGCAGGCCTTCCTGGAGCAGGCGGCGTCCGACCCGGACGTCCTCGCGATCAAGCAGACCCTGTACCGCACCTCCGGCGACTCGCCCATCGTGGACGCGCTGATAGACGCGGCCGAGTCCGGCAAGCAGGTGCTCGTCCTGGTCGAGATCAAGGCCCGCTTCGACGAGCACGCCAACATCAAGTGGGCGCGCAAGCTGGAGGAGGCGGGCTGCCATGTCGTCTACGGCCTGGTCGGCCTGAAGACGCACTGCAAGCTGTCCCTCGTGGTCCGCCAGGAGGGCGAGACCCTGCGCCGCTACAGCCATGTCGGCACGGGCAACTACCACCCGAAGACGGCCCGGCTGTACGAGGACCTCGGGCTGCTCACCGCCGACCCGCAGGTCGGCGCGGACCTCTCCGACCTGTTCAACCGGCTGTCCGGCTACTCGCGCCGGGAGACCTACCGCCGCCTGCTGGTGGCGCCCAAGTCCCTGCGCGACGGCCTGGTCTCCCGGATCCACAAGGAGGTCCAGCACCACCGCGCGGGCCGGCCGGCCTTCATCCGCATCAAGGTCAACTCGATCGTGGACGAGGCCGTCATCGACGCCCTCTACCGCGCGTCCCAGGCGGGCGTGCCGGTGGACGTGTGGGTGCGCGGCATCTGCGCGGTCCGCCCCGGTGTCGCGGGCCTGTCGGAGAACATACGGGTCCGCTCCATCCTCGGCCGCTTCCTCGAACACTCCCGGGTCTTCGCCTTCGGCAACGGCGGCGAGCCCGAGGTGTGGATCGGCAGCGCCGACATGATGCACCGCAACCTCGACCGCCGGATAGAGGCGCTGGTCCGGGTCGTGGACCCCGGCCACCGCGCAGCCCTCAACCGGCTGCTGGACACCGGCATGTCCGACGGCACCTCCTCCTGGCACCTCGGCCCGGACGGCGAGTGGAGGCGACATGCGACCGACGCGGACGGTCAACCCCTGCGCAACGTCCAGGAGATGCTCATAGACGCCCGGAGGCGCCGGCGTGGCACAGCAACACCTTGACCCGACGGACCCCACGGCCGAGGCGGTGACCGGAGACGCCCTCGCGGGGTATCTGCGCGCCCAGGCCACGGAGTTCCTCCGCGCCCTGCGCCTGCACCGGGAGACCGGGGGCAACGGCGGGGGCGCCGCCGCGCGCGGATACCCGGGCGCGGGGGACGGCGGCGCGGAGGAGTGCGTCGACGCGGCACGCGCCCTGCGCCGCTCGGCCCGCCGCATCAGCGGCAGCCTGCACACGTTCCGCCCGCTCCTCGACGCCGACTGGTCCGAGGAGATGCGCCCCGAACTGGCCTGGCTCTCCGGCACGCTGGGCCTGGAGCACGCGTACGAGGCCCGTCTGGAGCGCCTGCTCGCGGCGCTGCACCGGCTGTCGGGGGCGACGGCACTGCCCGTCCAGGCCGTCGGCACCGGGGCCGCCGGCAGCCGTGCCGCCGGACCGGCGTCCCTCTCCGTGAAGGCGGCACCGGAGGGCCGGCCGGCCGGCCCGGCGTCCGCACCGGAGCGCGGCACCCTCACGGTGGGCGCGGCCAAAGCGGGCGCCCTGCTGGAGCGCCAGCTGACCCTGGCCCGGACGAGGGCCCACTCCACGGCGCTCCAGGCCCTCGGCTCCTCCCGCTTCCACGCCGTCGCGGACAAGGTCGCCGTGCTCGCCAGCGAGGTCCCGCTCACGCCCACCGCCGCCGCCACCGGCCTGCGCCCCCTCGCCGCCGCGGCCGAGGAGCGCCTCGCGGACGCCGTCGCCGCACTCCCCCTGATCACCGCGGGCCACCCCTACAACGCGGAGGCCCTGGTCCACGGCCTGTCCCCGGATCCGTCCCCGCACCCCCAGGACGGCCCCTGGCACCAGGTCCGGCTGCTGCTGCGCCTGCACCGCTACGCCCGCGAGGTGCTGTACGGCGGCGGCGCCTGCGCGCGCGAGCCGGGCCGGCGGTTCGGCGGCGCCCCCGTGGACACCCGGCTGCTGGCGGCGGGCCAGGCGCTGAACCGGCACCGGGACGCCTCGGAGGCAGCCGCGGCGGCGGCACAGGCGGCCCGTACGCCCCGGATCACGCCCGCGACCGCGTACGCGCTCGGCGTGCTCCACGCCGATCAGCGGCACGAGGTCGAGGCGTCCCGGTTCGCGTTCCAGCAGGCCTGGCAGACGCGGACCGTCCACGCGCCCTGAACCCCCGCGAGGAGGCGGTGTGAACGACTCGGTGGTCCAGGCGGCCGGCTGTGTGCTGTGGCGCCGCTCCCCGCTCTCCGGCGACCTGGAGATCTGCCTGGTCCACCGGCCGAAGTACGACGACTGGTCCCACCCCAAGGGCAAGCTCAAACGGGGTGAGGACCCGCTCGCCGGCGCCCTGCGCGAGGTCGCGGAGGAGACCGGGTACGCGGCCGATCCCGGCGGCGAGCTGCCGACCCTGCACTATTCGGCCAATGGGCGGCCCAAGCGGGTGCGCTACTGGGCGGGAGAGGCGATTTCCGGCCACTTCACGCCCAATGCCGAGGTGGACCGCATTCTGTGGCTCTCCCCGGCCGCGGCCCGCTCCCGGCTCACCCAGCCCCGCGACCGGGACCTGGTGGAAGCGCTCGGCCGGCCGGCCGGGCGCGGGGAGCGGCAGCGCTGAGCCGGGGGCCGGGCGCGGGTACGGCCGCTTTCGTCACCGGTCCGCCGTGTGCGCCTCCGCGTCCGTGCGGGCCTGGCTGCGGGCCCGGCGGGCGGGGCCGCGCCAGCCGCAGCTGCACCGGGCCGTACAGAAAGGGCCCTGCTCGGTCGTCGTCGTGAGGTGTTCCTGCCCGGGCCGGGCGTGATCCGGCCCGTCCTGCTGCGCCGAGGTGACTGCCACCCCGACAACGTTACCCATCCGCGGGAAAACGGCCGCCACCGCCTCCGCCCGCCCCGGCGACGCGTGACGACGCCCCCTACCCGTCGTTAACCGGACGACAGTGGGCCCGTGACGGACACCGGCTGGGGGTAGGCAGGCCATGGATCGGCGGCAGCACAGACGGACCGGCGCGACGGCCGTCACGGTGGGCATCCTCCTCGGTCTCGGGACGGCCGCCACGGGCTGTACCGGCAGCGGGGCCGCCGCCGAGGACGTCAAGGGACCGTCCGATCCGGTCACCGCACTGCACCGGGCCGCCGACGCGCTGCGCGACGCGGGCAGCTCCAAGGCGGGCACCTCGATGGAGATGGCCACCGGCGGCACCCGGGTCACCATCCGCGGCAAGGGCGTCTACGACTACCGGCGCCGCCTCGGCCGGCTCACCGTGCTGCTGCCCGAGGACCCCGCGGGCGCCTCCGAGCACCGGCCCATCACCGAGCTGCTCGCCCCGGGCGCCCTGTACATGAAGAACCGGGGTGCGGGCGTGCCCGCCGACAAGTGGGTGCGGGTGGAGACCGCGACGCTGTCCGACGGCAATCTGGTCACCGGCGGGGCGACCGATCCCTTCGCCGCCGCCGAGGTGCTGCGCGGCACGCGCGAGGCGACCTTCGTCGAGCGGACCGAGGTGGCCGGGATCCCGGTGCGGCACTACCGGGGCACCGCCGACCTGGGCCGGGCGGTCCGGTACGCCTCGGCCGAGAACAAGGCGTCCCTGGCCGCGGCGGCAAAGGGGTTCGCCACGGCCGCGGTCCCGTTCGACGCCTACCTGGACGACGAGGGCCGGATCCGCAAGCTCCGGCAGCGCTTCAGCTTCGTCAACGGCCGCCAGCGGGCCAGCGTGGCGGTCGCCTCCACCCTGCTCCTGTACGACTTCGGCGTCCCGGCCGACGTCCGGCTGCCGGCCCCGACGGACATCTACGCGGGCCGGATCGCCGAGGACGACACCGGCGGCAGCGCCTGAATCCGGCCGGCGCACTAGTCCGGGACGCCCTCCCGTAAGTAGCCCGTCCGTGCCATGCGCGGTGTGTAGACCACTGCCTACCCTAGGAAGTGGGTGACGGCAGAGAAGAGGTGAGGCGGGTGGCTCCGGTCGGCGGCACGGCGGTTCAGGACCACGTGGCCCTCGCCGAGATCGAGCTGTGCGGCGACCTGATCATCGCGGCCTCGGCAGCCGAGGAACGGCTCAGCATGGAGAGCATCGACGAGGTGCTGCGCGTGGCGGAGGAGCGAGATCCGGCCTGAGCGCGGGCCGGGACGGCCGCGGCGGCTCAGGTGCGCAGCAGCCGGCCGATCGCCTTCGTCGCCTCGTCCACCTTGGCCTCGATCTCGTCGCCGCCCTTGAGGGCCGCGTCCGCGACGCAGTGCCGCAGGTGCTCCTCCAGCAGTTGCAGCGCGAAGGACTGCAGGGCCTTGGTCGAGGCGGAGACCTGGGTGAGTATGTCGATGCAGTAGGTGTCCTCGTCCACCATCCGCTGCAGGCCGCGGATCTGCCCCTCGATCCGGCGCAGCCGCTTGAGGTGCTCGTCCTTCTGCTTGTGGTAGCCGTGGTGCGTGGCGCCGGCCTCGGTCGTCGTCATCGCGGGCCTCCGTCTCGGGACGAGCTGCGGACACAGAACGGGATACATACCCCTACTGGGTATATGGTAACGAACTTTGCGGGGTAGGGAGCCCTTGGTACGCCCCCGTGCTGATCACTGTGCCTGATGGGCGACACTGGGGGACGGCCCATTAGCCGTGGCCGGATGATGCGCCTAGCATCAGCCTGACCGAAACCGAAGCACCCCGAGGATCCCACGTGCGCTTTCGTCTGACCCCCAGGGAGACGAGCTTCTACGACATGTTTGCCGCGTCCGCGGACAACATCGTCACGGGCTCGAAACTCCTGATGGAACTGCTCGGGGCGGACGCGTCTGCCCGGGCCGAGATCGCAGAGCGTATGCGGGCCGCGGAACACGCAGGTGACGACGCCACGCACGCGATCTTCCACCAGCTGAACTCCTCGTTCATCACGCCGTTCGACCGCGAGGACATCTACACCCTCGCCGGTTCCCTGGACGACATCATGGACTTCATGGAGGAGGCCGTCGACCTGGTCGTCCTCTACAACGTCGAGGAACTGCCGAAGGGCGTCGAACAGCAGATCGAGGTGCTGGCCCGGGCGGCCGAGCTGACCGCCGAGGCCATGCCCCACCTGCGCACACTGGAGAACCTGACCGAGTACTGGATCGAGGTCAACCGGCTGGAGAACCAGGCCGACCAGATCCACCGCAAGCTGCTCGCCCACCTCTTCAACGGCAAGTACGACGCGATCGAGGTGCTGAAGCTCAAGCAGATCGTGGACGTCCTGGAAGAGGCGGCGGACGCGTTCGAGCACGTGGCGAACACGGTGGAGACCATCGCCGTCAAGGAGTCCTGAGGCGTCGATGGACACCTTCGCTCTGGTCGTGACCGTCGCGGTCGCGCTCTTCTTCACGTACACGAACGGTTTCCACGACTCGGCGAACGCGATCGCGACGTCGGTGTCGACGCGGGCGCTGACCCCGCGGGCGGCCCTCGCCATGGCCGCGGTGATGAACCTCGCGGGTGCCTTCCTCGGCTCCGGGGTCGCCAAGACGGTCAGCGAGGGCCTGATCGAGACGCCCCAGGGCTCCAAGGGGATGGGCATCCTCTTCGCCGGCCTGGTGGGCGCGATCGTCTGGAACCTCGTCACCTGGTACTTCGGTCTGCCGTCCTCGTCCTCCCACGCCCTGTTCGGCGGCCTGGTGGGCGCGGCGCTCGCGGGCGGTACGACGGTGATCTGGCACGGAGTGATCGACAAGGTCATCATCCCGATGTTCCTGTCGCCGCTCGTGGGCCTGGTCGTCGGCTACCTGGTCATGACGGCGATCATGTGGCTCTTCCGCCGGTCCAACCCGCACAAGGCCAAGCGCGGCTTCCGTATAGCCCAGACCGTCTCGGCGGCCGGCATGGCGCTGGGTCACGGTCTCCAGGACGCCCAGAAGACGATGGGCGTCGTGGTGATGGCACTGGTGATTTCCGGCCATGAGACGTACGGCGACCCGATCCCGGTCTGGGTGAAGATCGTCTGCGCCGTGATGCTGTCCCTCGGCACCTACGCCGGCGGCTGGCGGATCATGCGCACGCTCGGCCGCAAGATCATCGAACTCGACCCGCCGCAGGGCTTCGCCGCCGAGACGACGGGCGCGTCGATCATGTTCACCACCGCGTTCCTGTTCAAGGCCCCCATCTCCACGACCCATGTCATCACCTCGGCGATCATGGGCGTGGGCGCGACGAAGCGGGTGAACGCCGTCCGCTGGGGCGTCGCCAAGAACATCGTCCTCGGCTGGTTCATCACCATGCCGGCCGCCGCGCTGGTCGCCGCGCTCTCCTTCGGCGTGGTCAAACTGGTAGCGCTGTAACGCTCCCCCACCCACCCGCCGAAACCTGACCGACGCCGAGACGGCACCCGCCACCGGCGCCCCACCCACCCGCCGGGACCTAACCGGCGCCGGGACCGCACCCGCGCCGGGGCTTCACCCACCCGCCGGGACCTGACCGGCGCCGGGACCCCCACCCACCCGCCGAGACCTAACCGGCGCCGGGACCACACCCGCCACCGGGGCCCCACCCACCCGCCGAGACCTAACCGGCGCTGGGACGGCACCCGACGAACACCCCACCACCCCCAGCCGCCCGGTCCGCGATCACCCCCGCCGGCCTCGCGCACTCGACTCCCGCCTCTCGGCCGACCGAGTCGGGTGGGTGGGTGGGCGAAAGGACCCGGGGCCAGGGGCGAAGCCCCGAAGCCCCGGCCGACGCCCCGTACCGAACGCGGCGGGCCCGCCCCCGGGAGCCAGGGGCGGGCCCTTTTGCATCCTCGCGGTGGCACCGCCATGCAGCACCGCGAGGGGTTCAGAGGCTCCGGCTCAGCCGAAGCGGCCGGAGATGTAGTCCTCGGTGGCCTGGACGGACGGGTTGGAGAAGATCCGCTCGGTGTCGTCGATCTCGATCAGACGGCCGGGCTGGCCCACCGCCGCCAGGTTGAAGAACGCCGTACGGTCCGAGACACGCGCCGCCTGCTGCATGTTGTGCGTCACGATGACGATCGTGAAGCGCTCCTTCAGCTCACCGATCAGGTCCTCGATGGCGAGGGTGGAGATCGGGTCGAGGGCGGAGCACGGCTCGTCCATGAGCAGCACCTTGGGCTCGACCGCGATCGCCCGCGCGATGCACAGACGCTGCTGCTGGCCGCCCGAGAGGCCGGAGCCCGGCTTGTTCAGGCGGTCCTTGACCTCGTTCCAGAGGTTCGCGCCCTTGAGCGACTTCTCGACGACGTCGTTCAGCTCGCTCTTGCGGTAGCTGCCGTTCAGGCGCAGACCGGCCGCCACATTGTCGAAGATCGACATCGTGGGGAACGGGTTCGGGCGCTGGAAGACCATGCCCACCTCGCGGCGGACCGACACCGGGTCGATCCCGGCCCCGTACAGGTCCTCGTCGTCGAGGAGCACCTTGCCCTCGACGCGGCCACCGGGGGTGACCTCGTGCATACGGTTCAGCGTGCGCAGGAACGTCGACTTGCCGCAGCCGGAGGGGCCGATGAACGCCGTCACCGAGCGCGGCTCGACCGTCATCGAGATGTCTTCGATCGCCTTGTGGGAGCCGTAGTAGGCGGTGAGTCCGCTTACGTCGATTCGCTTGGCCATGTCTACTTCACTTCCAGAAAATTCAAGCTCGGTCGCTATGTGGGGCCGCCACGCGGCGCTAGCCGCTGCTCGATGCTCAGCGACCGGTCTTCGGGGCCTTCCAGCGGGCGATGCCGCGGGCCAGCAGGTTCAGGATCATCACGAAGGCGATCAGCGTGAGGGACGCCGCCCAGGCCCGGTCGTAGGCCGCGTTGGCGCCCGCGCTCTGCGCGTACTGCTGGTAGATGTACAGCGGCAGCGAGGCCTGCGCGCCCTCGAACGGGTTGTTGTTGATGAACGGGTTGCCGAACACCAGCAGCAGCACGGGCGCGGTCTCGCCCGCGATCCGGGCGATGGCCAGCATGATGCCGGTGGTGATGCCGCCGATGGAGGTCGGCAGGACCACCTTCAGGATGGTCCGCCACTTCGGCACACCGAGCGCCAGCGAGGCCTCGCGCAGCTCGTTCGGTACGAGCTTCAGCATCTCCTCGGTGGAGCGGACGACGACCGGCATCATCAGGATGGCCAGAGCCAGCGAACCGGCGAAGCCGAACGGCTGCATCTCGAAGATGAGCATCAGGCTGAGGATGAACAGGCCCGCGACGATCGACGGGATACCCGTCATGACGTCGACGAAGAAGGTGACGGCCGTGGCGAGGCGGCCCCGCCCGTACTCGACCAGGTAGATCGCGGTCATCACACCGATCGGGGCGCCGATGGCGGTGGCGAGGCTGACCTGCTCCAGGCTGCCGATGATGGCGTGGTAGATGCCGCCGCCGGGCTCGGAGTCGGCGACGACACCCATCGAGTGGGTGAGGAAGTAGACGTCGAGCACCTTCACGCCGCGCGAGATGGTCGTCCACACCAGGGAGACCAGCGGGATGACGGCGAGCAGGAAGGCGACCCAGACGAGCGAGGTGGCGATCCGGTCCTTGGCCTGCCGGCGGCCCTCGACCCGGGCGGAGATGACGTAGGTGCCGAGGACGAAGAGGAGCGCGGCGATCAGGCCCCACTGGATCTTGCTGTGCAGATCGGCTGCGAAGCTGATCCCGACCCCGAGGGCGAGCGCGCCCGCGGCGATCGCCGGCGCCGTCCACTTCGGGAGGCTGGCGGCGCGCAGCGTGCTGGGGCGCTTGTCGCTGACGGCTGCGGTGCTCATGCGTTGGCCCCCGAGTACTCCTTGCGGCGGGCGATGATCGCGCGGGCCGCGCCGTTGACCAGCAGGGTGATGACGAAGAGGACGAGACCGGACGCGATCAGCGCGTCCCGGCCCTGCTCGGTGGCCTCACCGAACTTGCTGGCGATGTTCTGGGCGAAGGTGCCGCCGCCCGGGTTCAGCAGGCTGGCCTGGATGTCGTAGCTCGGGGAGAGCACGGTGGCCACGGCCATCGTCTCGCCGAGGGCACGGCCGAGACCGAGCATCGAGGCGGAGATCACGCCGGAGCGGCCGAACGGCAGGACGGCCATGCGGACGACCTCCCAGCGGGTGGCGCCGAGGGCCAGCGCGGCCTCCTCGTGCATCCGCGGGACCTGCCGGAACACCTCACGGCTGACGTTGGTGATGATCGGCAGGATCATGATCGCCAGCAGGATGCCGACGGTGAGCATCGCGCGGGGGGCGCCGCCCTCCCAGGAGAAGATGCCGGTCCAGCCGAGGTAGTCGTTCAGCCAGCCGTACAGTCCCTGCATGTGCGGGACGAGGATCAGGGCGCCCCAGAGGCCGTACACGATGGACGGCACGGCGGCGAGCAGGTCGATCACATAGGCGATCGGACCGCTCAGCTTGCGCGGGGCGTAGTGCGTGAGGAACAGCGCGATCCCGATGGCGATCGGGACCGCGATGGCCATGGCGATGACCGAGGAGACGACCGTGCCGAAGGCGAGCACCGCGATGCCGAAGACCGGCGGGGTGAGGTTGGTGTTCCACTCGAAGGTGGTCAGGAAGTTCCCGTGGTCCTTGCTGATCGCGAGCGAGGCGCGGTAGGTGAGGAAGACCGCGATCGCGGCCATGATCACCAGCAGCAGGATGCCGGAACCCCGGGACAGGCCCAGGAAGATGCGGTCACCGGGACGGGTGGCACCACGGGACGCGCGCTTCTGCTGGGCGACCGTGGGCTGTGGCGTGGGGGGAGGGACGTCAGTTGTCGTAGATATGTCCATCGGATTCTCCGGTCTGCGGAGCCACGGGCCCGCTGGGGGCCGCGGCTCGTGGCGGCGGTGCACCGGACGGTGCGGCCCGGCCCTGTGAGGAACCGGGCCGCACTCTCGGATCAGGTCAGCTCAGGCCGTCGACAGTCGTACGGACCTTCGCGATGATCTCGGCGGGGATCGGGGCGTAGTCGTTCTCGCCCAGGACCTTCTGGCCGTCCTCGCTGGCGATGTACTTCAGGAACGCCTTGGTCGCGGGCAGGGTGTCGGCCTTGTTGCCCTTGTCGCAGACGATCTCGTACGTGACCAGGGTGATCGGGTACGCGCCCTCGGCCTTGGTCTTGTAGTCGAGCTGGAGGGCCAGGTCCTTGCCGGTGCCGACGACCTTGGCCGCGGCGATGTCCGCGGTGGCGGACTCGGTGGACGGCTTGACCGGGGTCTTGGCGCCGGTGTTGATGGCGACCGTGTTCATGTCCTTGGCGTAGGACAGCTCGAAGTAGCCGATCGCGCCGGAGTTCTGCTTGACGCCCTGGGCCACACCGGCGGAGCCGGAGGCCGCCTGGCCGCCCTGCGCCTGCCAGGCCTTGCCGCCGGAGTACTTCCAGTTGTCCGGGGCGGTGGCGATCAGGTACTTGGTGAAGTTGTCCGTGGTGCCGGAGTCCTCGGAGCGGTGGAAGGCCTGGATCTTCAGGTCGGGAAGCTTCGCGCCCGGGTTCAGCTTCTTGATCGCCTCGTCGTTCCAGTTCTTGATCTTGCTGTCGAAGATCTTGGCGAGCGTCGGGGCGTCCAGGACCAGGTTGTCGACACCCGGGACGTTGTAACCGAGGGCGATCGGGCCGCCGACCATCGGGAGGTCGATGCCCTGGCCGCCCTTGCAGACCTGCTTGGAGGCGGTGACCTCTTCGGGCTTCAGCGGCGAGTCCGAACCGGCGAAGGCGATCTGGCCCTGGTTGAAGGAGGTCACACCGGCGCCGGAACCGGCACCCTTGTAGTTGATCTGAACGCCACAGGCCTGCGAGAAGGCCTTCACCCAGGCGTCGATCGCGTTCTTCTGCGCGGAGGAGCCGTCTGCGAGCAGCTGGCCCTTGGCGTCGTCGCACTTGACCGAGCCGGCGGCGGCGGACGAGGACGGGTTGCCCGAGGCCTTGCCGCCGTCGCCGTTGTCGTCGGAGCCGCACGCCGTCAGAGCCAGGGCGCCGGTGACGGCGACAGCACCGAGAGAGAGGGCGCGCAGCCGGTTCTTGCGCTGAAGCATCACGTTCGGAAGTTCCTTCCAGGAGCCGCCGCTGTCGGCGGCGCGCGAGGTAAGTGAGTGCGGAGAGCGCATCCGTGACCGCGCCCCGCACCGTGTACGGCCGAAATTAGGCAGATCAGGTGAAGGCACCGATGGCCAGAAGTAAACGGAGGGTGAACCCCTGCCGTCGGCCTGGTTAGGTCACGGAATGCTTACGGGGAGAGCACATGGAGATTCCGACGAAGGGCTGACACGGGCGCGCGTTCGGTGTTCTTCACCCGTCCGGGGGAACCCCGCCGCGCGGGACGTCGTCTCGTTCCACGACAGCCGAGGAAAGGCGACGGACATGGAACGGCGTACGTTCATCTCGGGCGGCGCGGTCGCCCTGGCGACGACCGCACTGACCGGGTGCGGTGCGAGCGGTGGATCTTCCGCCCCTGCGGCGGCGCACCCCGGTACGCCGTCGCGCTCATCCTCTCTTACGTCCCTGAAGACCACCAGCGCGACCGCCGCGGCGAACTGGGCGGCCCTCGCCCGTGACCTGGACGGCAGCCTGGTACGGCCAGGCGACGCCTCCTGGAGGACCGCCCACCAGCTGTACAACACCCGCTTCGACGGCCTGAAGCCCGCCGCGGTGGCCTACGCGGCGCACGCCGCCGACATCCGCACCCTCCTGTCGTACGCCCGCGCGCACGGCATCAAGGTGTCGATACGCAACGGCGGCCACTCCTACGCGGGCTACTCCTCCGGCGACAGCCGGCTGATCCTCGACGTGTCCCGGCTGAACCGGATCCGGGTCAGCGGCGACCAGGCGGTCGTCGGCGCCGGCTCCAAGCTGATCGACGTCTACCGGGCGCTGGGCGCGAAGGGCGTGACCATACCCGCGGGCTCCTGCCCCACCGTCGGCGTCTCCGGGCTCGTGCTCGGCGGCGGCCACGGCGTCGTGTCCCGCGCCTACGGCCTGACCTGCGACAGCCTCACCCAGGCCACCCTGATCACGGCGGACGGCACCCAGGTCACCGCCGACGCGAGCCACCACTCCGATCTCTTCTGGGCGCTGCGCGGCGCCGGCAACGGCAACTTCGGCGTCGTCACCGAACTGCACTTCAAGACCCATGCCGCGCCGCAGGCCGTGACCGCCCACATGACGTGGCCCTGGTCCAAGGCCGCCAAGGTGCTCAAGGCGTGGCAGGAGTGGGGCCCGAGCCAGCCCGACGAGATCTGGTCCTCCCTGCACCTGTCGTGCTCCCCGGGCCGCACCCCGGCCGTCTCCGTGTCCTGCTTCTCCCTGGGCACCTACGGCGAGCTGCAGAACGCCGTGGACCGCCTGGCCCACCTGGCCGGCGCGAACGCCGCCTCGGTCTCCCTGCACCGCCGCGGCTACGAGGAGGCCATGGAGATCTACGCCAACTGCTCCTCCTTCGCCACCGACGCCCAGTGCCATCTGCCGGGCTCCACGCCGGGCCGCTCCCCGCAGGGCAAGCTGGGCCGCGAGACGTACGCGGCCCGCTCCGACTTCTTCGACCGCTCGCTGTCCGCCGCCGGCATCCAGACCGTGCTGAAGCAGATCTCCTCGGTGCGGGGCGGCGGGGGCAGCATCGCGTTCACGGCGCTCGGCGGCGCGGTCAACCGGGTCTCCCCGACCGCGACCGCGTTCGTCCACCGCCGCTCGCGGATGCTGGCCCAGTACATCGCCTCCTGGGGCGCGGGGGCCTCCGGCACCACCGCGCAGTCCTGGCTGACCACGGCCCACGACGCGATGAAGCCGTACGCCTCGGGCGCCGCCTACCAGAACTACACCGACGCGACCCTGAAGGACTGGAAGAAGGCCTACTACGGGGACGCCGCGACCCGGCTGGCCAAGGTGAAGAAGCAGTACGACCCGCAGCGCTTCTTCACCTACGCGCAGGGGCTGTAGCCCTCAGCGGTGGCAGAGCACGCCGACCACCACGGCCTCCGGGTCGAGGTGCTCCAGCTGCTCGTCGGCCCATTCCCGGTACCCGTCGACGCCGCCGTCCCGCCACCGGCCGTCCAGCGTGAGCAGGGCGTGCCCGGCGACGGCGGCGCGCGGCGCGTCGTGCTGCCGTGCCGCCCGCTGCCGCATGGCGGCGAAGTCGAGCAGGCCGCGCGGGCCGCCGTGGCACTCCAGCGGGCCGAGCGGCGCGAGGCCGGCCCTGTGCGCCGGGACTGTGGCGGACGTGAGCAGCCTGGGGTCGCCGTCGTACGCGGGACGGACGAGGTACGGGGCCGCGGGGTGGACCTGGACGATCCACCCGTCCCATTCGCCGACCGGGTTCCAGTCGTCCGTGGCGTTCATGTCGTACGGGGCCATGGCCACGGCGAGGGCGTCCGGCACCCGCTCGGGCGGGGTGGGCGGCAGGCACACCGTGGCGTAGAACTCGGTCATGCGCGGGAGCGTAGGGCTACGCCGCCAGGTCGCGCTCCTCGGTTTCCATCGGCTTGCGGGCGCTGGGCAGCAGGGCGTCCGGGCCGCTCCCGGCCGGCGCTCCGCGCCGGATGAGCCGGCCGGCCCGGGGCGAGCGCTCCACGGCCCGCATCAGCGGCGTGAGCAGCGCCGCGGCCGGCGGGGACAGCAGCAGGACGACCGCCGTACCGAGGGCGAAGCCGCCGATGACGTCCGTCGGGTAGTGCACGCCCATGTAGACCCGGCAGAAGCCCTCCAGCAGGGCCAGGCCGATGCCGGCAAGGCCGAAGCGGCGGTGGGCGACGAAGAGCCCCACGCCGAGCGCCATCGTGATCGTGGCGTGGTCGCTGACGAAGGAGAAGTCGGTCTTGCCGCTGACGAGGACGTCCAGGCCCTGGTGGTCGTTGAAGGGGCGGGGGCGCTCCACGAAACCCCGTATCGGCACGTTCACCAGCACCGCGAGGCCGGCCGCGAGCGGCGCCCACACCAGCGCGGCCACCGAGGGCGCCGCCTCCTCGCCGCCCCGGCGCCGCACGGACCACCAGCACCACAGGACCAGCAGCACCATGGCGAGGAGCAGGCCGTACTCCCCGACGAACTCCATGACCCGGTCGAACCAGCCGGGGGCGTCCTTGGCCAGGCCGTTGATGTCGTAGAGCAGTTCGACGTCGGGGTTCGATCCGGATTCGGCGAGTACAGCCATGGTGCTGCGGCCCCTTCGTCGTTCGTCCGGACGCACCGGGTGTGCGTCGCTCCTGCCCCCCGTGGTTCGTAGATCCGCTTTCGCTGCACTGCCGTACTGCCCGTACTGACGTCCGCTCGGCTACGTCAACAGGAACGCACAGCCCCCATCAATACGTTCCACTCTCCACTGAATGATCACGCAGACGTTATCGAAGAGAGACTCGTCTCCGCAGCTCAGGGGGTGACTTCACGGTCAGTTCACACGGTGGTGGGGAGCGCTTTCGCGCCATCTTCGGTTACCCGGGTCGCGCCGAAGTAGTCGGGGGTGTCGATCGGGTCGAAGCGGATCACGGCGCCGGTGCGCGGGGCGTCGATCATGTACCCGCCGCCGACGTAGATCCCGACGTGCCGGATGGCCCGCGAGTCGGTGAGGTTGTCGGAGAAGAACACGAGGTCACCGGGGAGCAGTTGGTCCCGCGAGGGGTGCGGCCCGGCGTTGTACTGGTCGTTGGCCACGCGCGGCAGGGTGATGCCGACCTTCTCGTAGGCCGCCTTGGTCAGGCCCGAGCAGTCGAACCGGCCGCCCTGGTCGGCGGTGCCGTTGCCGCCCCACAGGTACGGCGTGCCGAGCCTGCTCTGCGCGAAGGAGATGGCGCCGGCGGCCTGCCGGGTGGGGTCGATGCGGGTGACCGGGGCGGCGAAGCTCTTCTCCAGGCTGCGGATCCGCTGGACGTAGTTCCGCGTCTCGCTGATCCCCGGCACCCCGCGGGAGCGGATGACGCGGTAGGCGCCCGCGTTGTAGGCGGCGAGCATGTTGTCGGAGACGTCGCCCGGGACGTCCTTCACGTACTTCGCCAGCTCGCAGTCGTACGAGGCGGCCGACGGGATCGCGTCGTCGGGATCCCAGATGTCCCGCTTGCCGTCCCCGTCGCCGTCGATCCCGTGCGTCGCCCATGTGCTGGGGATGAACTGGGCGATGCCGCGGGCGTCGGCCGGGCTGACGACGGTCGGGTTCCAGCCGCTCTCCTGGTACAGCTGGGCGGCGAGCAGTGCCGGACTGAGCGCCGGACACAGGTTCCCCCACTGCTGCACGAGCCCCTTGTAGGCGGCCGGCACGGCCCCCTTGGCCAGTCCCCGACTCCCCGAGGTCACCCCGTTGACCAGGTTCCCGGCCACGATGTACACGCCGACGACGAGCAGCATGACGAACCCCGTGCCGAGCGCTGTCGCGGCACCACCGATCACCCATACCTTCCGCACGGTTCAACTTTCCCCCATGCGGGCCCCGTTCAAGGCCATTTGAGCGCGAAGTGGCGCCATTTCACAGGTGACCGGCCCGGAGTGACGCGTCCTCAGGCGCTCCGGGGGGCGCCGACCGCCCGCTCGTACACCGCCGCGGCCTCGGCCCCCAGCACCACGCTGTACGAGGTGTCCGCCGTGGTTCCGCCGTGCTCGTGGCCGCCGAGGACGCCGACGACCTGGTGGTCGCCGTTGACCCAGGGGCTGCCGCTGGTGCCGCCGGTGAAGCCGGGGCAGTCGATGCGCTGCTGCGTACTGCTCTGCGGAGCCGGCCTGTTGGTGCAGGTGATGGCCTTCTCGCGGGCGTCGGGATATCCGGTCACGGTCACCGCGGTGGCCCCGGTCGCCACCCCGGGCGTGAACCGGTTGGCCCCCACCGCGTCCTCCAGCCGGTCGCCTCCCCGGTCGGCGACGGCCGCGAAGGCGAGGTCGCTGTCCTCGTCCTCGCCCTCGACCCACCCGCCCGGCAGGAACCGCCGCGTCACCTTCCACACCCCGTACGGCGCCCGCCCCTCCCGGTAGCCGGGCACGAACACCAGATCGCCGCGGGCACCGGCCACGCAGTGCGCCGCCGTGACGATCAGGTCGCCGCGCGGGCTGTGCACCACGGATGCGGTGCAGAAGTGGCCGCCGTCCGGCCGGCCGGCCCGGTCCGCGTCGAACAGCGCGCCGACCCGCGCGCTCGGCCGGCTCGCGACGGCGTCCACGGTGACCCCGAGGGGCCCGCGCCCGTCATCGGCGGCGGCCACGGACGCCGAGGTCAGCGTGAGCAGCACCGCGGCCCCGAGCAACGCGGGACGCGAGGTGACCGAGACGCGTGAGATGCGCTTCATCAGGTCTCACTCTTGCCCACGGAAGTGAGAAACCCGCTCCGGCTTCGCTCAGAATTTCCTGTGAATCCCGGCGGGGCCGCCGGCCGCGGCATTCCCTGCGACTCCCGGCCGGCCCGCCGGCCGCGGCGCGGGAGGTCCCGGCCCGGCGGTCAGAACGTCGTCGTCATCCCCCCGTCCACGGCGATCGTCTGCCCGGTGATGAAGGACGCCGCGTCGCTCGCCAGGAAGACGACGATGCCCGCGATCTCGTCCGGGCGCCCCCAGCGGCCGAGGGCGGTGCGGGTGCGCAGCCAGTGGGCCCACTCCGGGTGGGCGCCGGCGGTGGCGAAGGTGCCCGGTGCCACGGAGTTGACGGTCGTTCCGCTCGGGCCGAGGTCCGCCGCCAGGGCCCGGGTCAGTCCGTCGAGGCCCGCCCTGGCGGTGGCGTAGCCGGTGTCCCCGGTGCGGGCGAGGCGGCCCACCTCCGAGGAGACGTTGATGACGCGGCCCGGCACGCCCCGCGCGGCCAGTCCCCGCGCCACCAGCTGGCTCAGGGCGTACGCCGAGGTCAGATGGGTGTCAGGGGCCGGCTCCGGCCCGTCACGCCGGTCGCGGTGGCCGACGTTGTTGACGAGGATGTCGATGCCGTCCAGCGCCGCCACCGCCCGCTCGGCCGCCTCCCGGTCGGTGACGTCGAAGGCGGCTTCCGCGATGTCGTACCCGCCCTCGGCGCGCAGCCGCGCCGCGCTCGCCCGGAGCGTGGCCGGGTTGCGGCCGTTCAGCACGACCCGGGCCCCGGCCGCCGCGAGGCCGCGCGCCATCTCCAGGCCGAGCCCGCGCACGGATCCGGTCACCAGGGCGGTGCGGCCGGTCAGGCGAAAGCCCATGGGACCGGTGCCGCTCATTCCTCGCCTCCCGGGTCCGTGCGCCGCCGGAGGCGAACGTCCCGGTCACCGTACCGGTGCCGCCAGGGGCCACCGCACGCCCGTCAGCTCCTCGGACAGCGTCCACAGCCGCCGCGCCGCCGCCGGGTCGCTGGCCGCCGCGCTGCGGCCGACCAGGGTCGGGGCGCCGCGCCCCTCGCCCAGGCCGTCGGGGCCGACGTAGGAGGCTCCGGGCAGGTCCTGGGTGGCCGCGTAGAGGGTGGGCAGGGCGCCGCCCTTGTCGTCCTGGGCGAGGAACCGGTTGCCGACCAGCATGGCGGCCCTGAGCAGGGGGTTCGAGGCACGGCTCTGGAGGTTGGTGGCCGCCCAGCCCGGATGGGCCGCCAGGGCGCGCACCCCGGACCCGGCCTCGGCAAGCCGCCGCTGGAGCTCCAGGGTGAACAGCAGGTTGGCCAGCTTGGACTGGGCGTAGGCGCGGGTGGGGCTGTAGGTGCCGCGCAGGTTCACGTCCTCGAAGTGGATCACCTTGTCGCCCATGCGGTGCGCGCCGGACGACACGGTCACCACGCGGCCGGTCACATACGGCAGCAGCAGGTTGGTCAGCGCGAAGTGCCCGAGGTGGTTGGTGCCGAACTGCATCTCGAAGCCCTGCCGGGTGCGCTGCTCCGGCAGCATCATCACGCCCGCGTTGTTGACCAGCAGGTCGAGCGGGC
Source organism: Streptomyces sp. NPDC015171 (assembly GCF_043079545.1). Taxonomy (NCBI): domain Bacteria; kingdom Bacillati; phylum Actinomycetota; class Actinomycetes; order Kitasatosporales; family Streptomycetaceae; genus Streptomyces; species Streptomyces sp. NPDC015171. The sequence goes on along the minus strand of NZ_JBIBUO010000005.1, from coordinate 10,065 downwards.
GGTCCCAGCCGGCGGCGAACTCGCGCACCGAGTCGAGATCCGCCAGGTCGAGGCGGCGCACCTCGGTGCTGCCGCTCACCCTCGCCGCCGCGGCACCGCCGCGGGCGAGGTCCCGCACGGCGAGCACCACGTGCGCGCCGGCGCCGGCCAGCGCCTGGGCGGCGGCGAAGCCGATGCCGCTGTTGGCGCCGGTGATCACGGCCGTGCGGCCGGTCAGATCGGGGAGGTGGGTCGCGTTCCAGGTGGCGCGCTTGCCGCGCGCTCCGCTCGTATCAGCCATGCCTTCAATGTAGGCATCGACAACAATGCTGTCAACGACAACAATGGTGACGGGGGCTACAAAGCTGACAGTGACAACACCGCGATACGATGAGGCGCATGCCCAGAACCCGCCCCTACCACCACGGTGACCTGCGCTCCGCCCTCCTCCAGAGCGCCGAGCGCACCCTGCGCGAGAAGGGCGTGGGCGCACTCTCGCTGCGCGAGCTGGCCCGGGACATCGGCGTGAGCCATGCCGCCCCCGGCCGGCACTTCAAGGACAAGCAGGCCCTGCTGGACGCCCTGGCGCAGGACGGGTACGAGCGCATGAACCGGGACCTGGCCACCGCCGCGGCCCTCCCGGACCAGCCCCTGGAAGCGCGCGTGACATCCCTCGCGCGCGCCTACCTGGGCTTCGCCGTCGAGCACCCCGAGCTCCTGGAGCTGATGTTCGCGCGCAAGCACGACCCCGACAGCTCCGCCCAGCTCGCGGCGGCCGTCGACCACTCCCTCCATCTGTTCACCCGGGTGATCGCGGACGCCCAGGAGCGCGGCGAGATCGTCCAGGGCGACCCCGAGCGCATCACCACGGCCGCCGCCGCGAGCCTGCACGGCCTGGCCGCCCTCATCGCCGGCTGCGCCCTGGACGCCCAGGAGACCCTGGCCGGCCTCGACGAACACGTCCGCCTGCTGCTGAACGGCCTGCGCCCGCGCTGAGCCGCAACCCCCGCCGCAGCCGCCGGACTCCTGCCGCGCCCACGCCGATCTCTGCGAGGCTCGTCGCGGGCCGCCGCCCCAGCCGGCCACCCCTGGTGGACCCCCGCACCCGCAGGCCAGCGGTCCACCCCGCCCAGAAGGCTCCGCCTCGCGCACGACTCTCCCCAACACCCCACGCATACAGGCCAGACGACGCCGGACCGGCTCAGCAGCCGCAGCCACCACCCTCCTCGCCGCCCTCCTCCTCGCCGGCCTCGGCACCGCCGCCCACGCCGGCGCCGCCACCCCCGCCGAGACCGCGCCCGCCAACACCGCCGCCGCCAGGGCGACCTGGACCCCCACCCCGTGCGCCACCCCCCGGCACCAGGGCGAACTGGCCTGCCACCCCTTCCGCGTCACCGGCGGCGTCACCGCCTTCGAGCAGGCCCGGGCGCGGCGGACCGGCACCACCGCCCGCCTCACCCCCAGGGCCGCCGCCGACCCCACCGGCTACGGCCCCGCCGACCTCCGCACCGCCTACGGCCTCACCTCGGCCGCCGCCTCCCGCGGCACCGGCGAGACCCTCGCCATCGTCGACGCCTACGACGACCCGGGCGCCGAGGCCGACCTGGCGCAGTACCGCAGCCACTACGGCCTGCCCGCCTGCACCACCGCGTCACCAGCGGCAGCAACGCCAGCTGCTCCACAGGTCACCTCTGCACGGCAGGGCCGGGCTACGACGGCCCGACCGGCCTCGGCACCCCCGCGGGCACGGCCGCCTTCACCGGCTGACCACCGCGCGCGGACCACCCCGTCGGGTCACGGGGAGCTGCCGGCGACAGGGGCGTGGGACCCCTCGGCGGCAGGAGAAGGAGAGACGGGCCACGGCACCCAGCCGCGGCCCGTCTCTCCGTCGTACCGTGAGAACATCGAGACGACCCCTCACCCGACCGGCCGTCAGAAACCCTGCCAGGTCGTAAGAGAGGTCAACGACAGAACCACACGACAGGTTCCGGTCGGATCTCGTTGCCCGGCGTGACCTGCCGTGATACACAGAGTGACCGTAGTGGCTGCGCGTACGAAACCCGCCAGGCAATGACGTCAAGTCGACATACGTTGGCGACGTTGTCGGCGACAATGAGGCCTGACCTCTGCACACCGCAGGGGCACTCACGGAACTACCCACCAGGGGCGGTGACTTACATGCTCTTTGCGGCCGACAAGGGAGACATCAACACCATCATCGGCGGGATCGCTCCGGACTGGGGCCCCTTCGGCAGCCTGGGCAACGAGGCCAAGGTGATGATCGAGGTGGTCATGGCCGTCGCCATCCTCCTCTGCCTCGGTATCGCGGTATGGGGCGCGGCGAAGCAGCGCATCGGCGCCACCGCCCTGCGGGACACGTTCAGCGCGGAACAGGGCAAGGGCCTGATCATCGCCGGCCTCACCGGCGTCTTCATCATCGGCTCCCTCGGCACGCTGTTCACCATCGTGTACGGCATGGCGGTGTAACCCCCGCCCTCCCGGCCACACCCCGGCTGCCGGCAGCCCCCCGAACCCCACCCACCCGTCGCGCCCACCGGCTGAGGTTGCGTTTCCCTGATGTCGAGTCACCACACCGCGCCCGCGCGGCAACCAGCACGGCTACCGTCGTATGTCTACGACGTAGAGGGGGCGTACGCGGCATGAGTCCCGGAGACGACCAGGGCTACAGCGACTACCCGGAGACGGGCCACACCCGGACCCGCCTCCCGGAGACCGACCCCTACGGCGGCGCCCCCCGCCGCCCCGGCCGCTCCTCCTCGAGAAGCCTGGTCACGGTGGTCGGCGTGGTGGTCCTCCTCATCGCGGCGATCGCCTTCGCGAACCGGGGGGGCAACGGCTCCGAGACCAAGGCCTCCACCAAGGCCGACAAGCCGAGGGCCACGTCAACCGCCGCAAGCGGAACCAAGCCGGTGGAGACGAAGTCCGGAAACATCCCGTCCGGCTTCGCGCACACGGAGCAGGGGGCACAGAGCGCGGCGGCGAACTACGCGGTGGCGCTGGGATCGGCGGAGATGTTCAACACCGCGTGGCGGCACCAGATCCTGAACACGGTCTACGCCCCGGAAGTGGCAGCTGCCAAGCAGTCGGCCATGGACAGCGCCTACGCCAACGAGAAGTTCCTCGCCAACATCGGCTTGGCCAAGGACGGCAGCGCCCCGAAAGGCCAGTCGTTCGTCTCCCGGGTCATCCCCGTCGGCACCAAAGTCGCCTCCTCGGGAACGGACAGCACCACGGTCGAGGTCTGGTACACCTCGCTGTTCGGGCTCTCCGGTGAAACTTCCCGCAATCCGGTGACCGAGAGCTGGTACACCACGACGTACACGCTGAAGTGGGCCGACGGTGACTGGAAGATCACCGACTATCAGCAGAAGGACGGACCGGTCCCCGTAGGCCGCGACCAGACGGCCTCCACCGCAGACGACATGACGAAGGCCGTCGAGGAGTACGGAGGGTTCACGTATGCGCGCTAACCACCGAGGCCTCACGATCGCGGCGGTTCTCGCCACGGCGCAGACGGTCACCGTGCTCCTCGCGACCCGGGCCTTCGCCGCCCCGTCACCGTCCCCCACCCCGTCGCCCACGAAGAGCAGTGATGCCTGTGCCCTGATCCGTGACGCGGCCAAGGAATTCTGCGAGAAGGACAGCGGCTCCAAGGGCTCGTCCGGCTCCACCAAAGCCCCCCTCACCGACACCCTCGACCCCTTGTCCTCCCTGGCCAAGGGCTGTGCCGAGGCCGCCTCCTGGACCATCGACAAACTCAGCAAAGCCGTAAAAGAGACCGCCACTGTCGACTTCACCAACCAGGCCTTCCTGAAGCAGTACGCCGTCGTCTTCGCCGCGTCCACGATCCTGACGCTGCTGCTCTGGCTGCTCGCCGTCGCCAAGCGGGCCGTCCGCGGCGTTCCCCTGACCACCGCCATCTCGGAAGCCGTCGGCTTCCTCTGGCTCACCGTGCTGGCCTCCGCCTTCACCCCGCTGATCCTCTACACCGTCGTATCGGCGGCGGACGGCGTCACGGACGTCCTAGCGAAGGCCACCGGCGACCAGGCCGACACCTTCTTCGGCACCTTCTCCGGCGCCCTGAACAAGGGCTCCGACATCGGCGGCGGCCCCATCATGCTGATCGTCGTCTCCCTGGTCAGCATCCTCGCCGCCGGCGTCCTCTGGCTGGAGCTGGTCATCCGCGCCGCCCTGCTCTACGTCGGCGCCCTCCTCGGCACCGTCGTCTACGCGGGCCTCGTGGACAAGAACCTGTGGGGCCACGTCCGCCGCTGGGCCGGCATCATGATCGCCGTCATCCTCGTGAAACCGGTCATCGTCATCGTCCTCGGCCTCGCCGGCGCCCTCTCCGGCGACAGCGGCCCCGACGCCTTCTCCGCCGTCGTCTCCGGCCTCGCCATCATCCTGCTCGCCATCTTCGCCAGCGCGATGATCTACCGCTTCGTCCCCGGCTTCGGCGACGAGATCGCCGGCTCCCGCAGCAACCGCATCATGCAGGGCGCCGAGAGCAAGGCCGCGGCCGTCATCAGCTCCCCCGCCACCCTCGTCGCCCAGGGCATCAAGACCCACAGCACCCGCGCCGACAGCAACGCGGGCGCACAGGGCGGCGCCGGCACCCCCCGCCAGGCCAACCCCGTCTCCGGCGGCGTCGCCGCCCACAGCAGCCGCACCCCCACCGGCGGCACCGGCGGAGCCGTCCCCTCCGCCACGCCCGCGCCCCGCGCGTCCAGCCCGGTCAACACCCCGCACGCCAGCAACGCCCGCAACAACCGCACGGGAGGTGAAGGGCGTTGACGACCGAGTCCCACCTGTCCCATCCGGTCACGCCCCGCCGTACGTATCTCATCGGCCGCGCCCGGCCGAACGCGATCGTCGGCCGGAACCGCGAATCCGGCGAGATCGCGCTGATCATCGCCGGCGCGTTCCTCGGCATGATGTGCGGCCTCCTCGTCCCGGTACTGTCCCTGCGGATCGTGCTGCTCACGGGCTTCCCGATGCTCGCGCTCGCCGCGGTCTACGTGCCGTACAAGCGCCGCACCTTCTACAAGTGGTTCGAGATCAACCGCTCGTACAAGCGGACCCTCAAGAACGGCACCGCCTACCGCTCGACCGTCATGGAGGCCGGGACCCGGCTCGACGGACGCGAGATCGAGATCGGCCCGCCCCCGGGCATCGGACGCATCAACTGGCTCGCCGCCCCCTTCGGGCCCGACGAGATCGCCGTACTCCTGCACGCCGACCGCAAGACCGTCACGGCCGCCATCGAGATCGAGGGCCCCGGCGTCGGCCTGCGCGACTCCGAGGACCAGGAAGCCCTGGTCGACCGCTTCGGCACCCTGCTCAAGCACGTCGCCAACGGCGACGGCTTCGTCACCCGGCTGCAGATGCTCGCCCGCACCCTCCCCGCCGACCCGGACGCCCACGCCAAGGACGTCAACCAGCGCGGCGACGAACGCGCCCCCAACTGGCTGCGGAAGTCGTACGACCAGCTCCAGTCCATGGTGTCCACCAGCAGCGAGCAGCACCGCGCCTACCTCGTCGCCTGCATGCACTACAACCGCGAACTGGCCGCCGAGGCACACGCCATGGCCCGCGCCGTCCGCGCCCACGGCGGCAAGGTCGACCGGGACGCCGGACTCGCCGTCGTCATGGCCCGCGAGCTGACCGACATCTGCTCGCGTCTCCAGGAGGCCGACATCCGGGTACGCCAGCCCCTGGGACAGGGCAGGCTGGCCTCCCTCGTGCACTCCATGTACGACCCCGACCACCCCATCGACCACATCCAGGCGATGACCCAGCGCAACGCCTGGCCGGCCGAGCTGGACGCCATGGAGCCCACCTACCTCCAGGCCAAGACCCGCGAGTCCGGCACCCGCGCGCCCTGGTGCCACGCCACCGCCTGGGTGAAGGAATGGCCCATGACCCCGGTCGGCGTGAACTTCCTCGCCCCGCTCCTCGTCCACACCCCGGACGTCATCCGCACGGTCGCCGTGACCATGGACCTCGAACCCACCGAGGTCGCCATCGAGCGCATGCTGACCGAGAAGACCAACGACGAGGCCGAGGCGTCCCGCGCCGCCAAGATGAACCGCACCGTCGACCCGCGCGACATCGCCGCGCACTCCCGTCTCGACCAGCGCGGCGAGGACCTCGCCAGCGGCGCCGCCGGCGTCAACCTCGTCGGCTACATCACCGTCTCCTCCCGCTCCCCGGAAGCCCTCGCCCGCGACAAGCGCACGATAAGGGCCTCCGCCGGCAAGTCGTACCTCAAGCTGGAGTGGTGCGACCGAGAGCACCACCGCGCCTTCGTGAACACACTTCCCTTCGCCACCGGCATCCGAAGGTAGGGGCTGATTCACCGATGCGGGATCCGCTGTCCGTCCTCACCGAGGCCTTCACCTCCTTCCTCTTCGGGAAGGTGGAGACGACCCGGCTTCCGGTGCGCACCTCCACGGGCCAGGCCCAGGCCGTCTACCTGCCCACGGCCGCGCCCGGCCTCGGCGACTCCGGCGTCATCATCGGCCGCGAGGTGTACTCCGGCAAGGGCTACATCTACGACCCCTTCCAGCTGTACGGCCAGCAGCTGCCGGCCCCGCACTGGCTGGTCCTCGGCGAGTCCGGCAACGGCAAGTCGGCGCTGGAGAAGACGTACGTCCTGCGCCAGCTGCGCTTCAAGGACCGCCAGGTCGTCGTCCTTGACGCACAGGGCGAGGACGGCGTCGGCGAGTGGAACCTGATCGCGCAGGAGCTGGGGATAACCCCCATCCGGCTCGACCCCACGGCCGCCCTCGACCACGGGATCCGGCTCAACCCCCTCGACCCGGCGATCACCACGACCGGTCAGCTCGCCCTGCTCCGGACCATCATCGAGGTCGCGATGGGCCACGGCCTCGACGAACGCTCCGGCTTCGCCCTGAAGGTCGCCCACGCGTACGTCAACGAGACGATCGTCGACCGCCAGCCGGTCCTCACCGACATCGTGGAGCAGCTACGGCACCCCGAGCCGGAGTCGGCGGAGGCGATGAACGTCGCCATAGACGACGTACGCGCCTGGGGCCTGGACGTCGCCCTGGTGCTCGACCGGCTCGTCGACGGTGACCTGCGCGGCATGTTCGACGGCCCGACCACGGTCGGCATCGACCTCGACGCGCCCCTCATCGTCTTCGACCTGTCCCACATCGACCGCAACTCCATCGCCATGCCCATCCTCATGGCGATCGTCGGCGTGTGGCTGGAACACACCTGGATCCGCCCCGACCGCAAGAAGCGCATCTTCCTGGTGGAAGAGGCCTGGCACATCATCAACAGCCCCTTCGTGGCCCAGCTGTTCCAGCGGCTGCTGAAGTTCGGCCGCCGTCTCGGCCTGTCCTTCGTGGCGGTCGTGCACCACCTGTCCGACGTGGTCGACGGCGCGGCGGCGAAGGAGGCGGCGGCCATTCTGAAGATGGCCTCCACCAGGACCATCTACGCCCAGAAGGCCGACGAGGCACGGGCCACGGGCCGGGTGCTCGGCCTGCCCCGGTGGGCGGTCGAGATCATCCCGACCCTCACCCCCGGCATCGCCGTCTGGGACGTCAACGGCAACGTCCAGGTGGTCAAGCACCTGATCACGGAGACGGAACGCCCGCTGGTCTTCACCGACCGCGCGATGACCGAGTCCTCCGCGGAGCGCACGGCCGACGACGCCCTGCGCGCCGCCGAGGAGGAGGCCGAGCAGCGGGCCGCGGCCTTCGTGGAACAGCACCTGGGCGACTCCGAGTCGACGGTGGCGTAGGGGGAGTGCAGGGTGAGACCGGACGATCGCCGTGACGGCCGCCGGGAGGGCCAGGGCGGCATTCCCGACGGCCTGCTGATCGGCGTACTCGCGTTCCTCCTCGGCATGACCGTGCTGGTGTGGACGGCGACGGGACTTGCGGCCCTCTTCACCAAGGGCGGCTGGCCCGCCGGTGTCACCTTCACCCGCACCCCGCTGGCCATGCGCCATCTCATCGGCCGGCCGCACGACATCGCCGGCGCCTGGCCGGACAGCCCGGCCGCCCAGCTCTCCGGCTGGGGCCTGTTCTGGGGCCTGTTCATCGGCCAGCTGATGATCCTGTTCGTGCTCACCATGTTCGTGATGGGCACGGTGGCCCGGTGGCGGGCGGCCAAGGCACGCCGCAAGGCGGCCGGCGCCCCGCAGCCACCGGCGCCGGCCCCCGCACCACGGGCGGCGCCCGCGGAACCGGTGTACGAGGTGCCGGCCCCGCGCAGCGCCCCGGAACCGCGCTCACTCCCGCACCCAGCCCAGGATGTCCCGGAGCCCCCCGCACCGGCTCCCCTGAGCACTCCCCCCGTCGACGGCGCCCGGGAAGGAGTCCTGATCGCCCCCAGGGACACCCGGCGTACGACGGCCCTCCAGGCGGTACGCGACGCGGAAGGCCCCGTCCTCCTCGTCACCTCCGACCCGGCCCTGTGGGCGGAGACCAAGGACACCCGGGCCAAACTCGGCCCCACCCTCCTCTACGACCCGGCGCACCGCTGCGACACCCCGGCCCGCCTGCACTGGTCCCCCACCGCGGGCTGCGAGGACCGGCAGACGGCACTGCACCGGGCGAAGGCCCTGCTCGCTCCCGTACAGCCCACCGCCAGGATCGACCAGGCGATGGCGGACACGGCGACCACCCTGCTGCGCAGCTATCTCCACGCCGCCGCCCTGGAGAACCGCACCATCCGCCATGTCCACCGCTGGGCCCAGGGCACCCAGGTCCAGGACGCCGTACGCACCCTGCGCACCCACCAGAAGGCGGCGCACGGCGCCGCGGGCGAGCTGGAGGCCGCGCTCACCGCGCATCCCGAACGCCGGGACATGGCGCAGGAACTGACCAGCCGTGCGCTGTCCGCGCTGTTCACGGTGAACATCCGGGAAGCCTGCACCCCGAACCGAACTGATGCGCTGGCCCTGGATTCTTTCGTCCAGGAAGGGGGCACGCTGTATGTGGTCGGTGAATCCATCGAGGACCCGAGGAGCAATCCGGCAGCGATGCCGCTCCTGACGGCCCTCGTCTCCAGCGTGGTCGAGCACGGCCGGCACATGGCCGAACGGTCATCCTCCGGTCGGCTCGACCCACCACTCACCCTGGTCCTGGACGACATCGCGGCCGTGGCCCCGTTCCCCGAGCTGCCGTCCCTGCTCACCACCGGCACCGGTCAGGGCCTGCCCACGCTCGCCCTGCTCCGCTCGCGCGAACAGGCCCGCTCCCGCTGGCCGCACCAGGAACTCCCGCTCCAGGGCGCCGGGGCGGCCCCGCCGGTCTAGGCCGGCCGCTCCAGGACGAACTCCAGCTCGTTCTCGGCCTCGTTCTTGGTGAAGGTCACCGCCAGCCCGCTCGGCTCGAAGCCGATCTTCCGGTACGCCGCGAGCGCCCGCGCGTTGTCCGCGTGGACGAACAGCCGTACCCGCTCGGCGTCCCGTTCCCACGCCCAGGCCACGCCGGCCTCGAACAGCGCCTCGACCAGCCCGTTCCCCCGGTGCTCTGGCCGTACGAACACGCCGACCATGTGCCCCTGCCGCCGGTCGATCGGGAATCCGGCCCAGTCCTGCGCCCCGGCTTCCTCGATGAGCGTGGTGACCGAGCCGGCCCAGGTACCGTCGGGCGCCTCGGCGATGAACTGGAGGGCGGTCGTGGACCCTTCACCGGAGCCGACGGCCCGGTCCCGCCAGAAGGTGTCCGGCCGGGCAGCGGCCTCCTCGTACACCTCCAGGAAGGCGAGGTGTGCGACCGGATCCCGCAGCGCGTCCAGACGCAGCTGCTTCACCCGCTCCCACTCGTCGGGACGTATGGCACGAACGACATAGTCGTTCCTGGTCAGCACGGTCATACGGCCACCGTAGCCCGCACGTCGAATCCACACCGCACTTCCCGCGAGGAATTATGTACCCGGAACGCAGAAAACCCCCGTACCGATACCGGTACAGGGGTTTTCTCAAAAATTGTTCGGCGGCGTCCTACTCTCCCACAGGGTCCCCCCTGCAGTACCATCGGCGCTGTGAGGCTTAGCTTCCGGGTTCGGAATGTAACCGGGCGT
>NZ_JBIBUO010000004.1:471497-650260 GCF_043079545.1 Streptomyces sp. NPDC015171 | reverse complement strand
AACCCAGCTCTCGGCCGGTCCAGAGGCGGTCTGACCAGCAAGATTCACCTCGCCTGCGACGGCCGGGGCCGTCCCCTCGCCTTCGTGGTGACGGGCGGCAACACCAACGACTGCACCCGGTTCACCGCCGTGATGGAAGCGATCAGGGTGCCCCGGATCGGGCCGGGACGGCCCCGCGTCCGGCCCGATCACGTCCTGGGCGACAAGGGCTACAGCTCGAAGGCGATCCGCACCTGGCTCCGCCGCCGCGGCATCCCGCACACAATTCCCGAACGGGCCGACCAGATCCGCAACCGAGCCCGGCGGGGCAGCCGGGGAGGCCGCCCGCCAGCCTTCGACCGCGAGGCATACAAACACCGCAACGTCGTGGAACGGTGCTTCAACCGTTTGAAGCAGTGGCGCGGGATCGCTACCAGGTACGACAAGACCACTGAGTCTTACGAAGCAGCCGTCACCCTCGCCTCACTCCTGATGTGGGCGTGACATTTGACGACAGAACCTAGGGCGCACCACGCGAAGGCGGCGGTCCCCCTGCGGGGGCCGCCGCCTTTCTCAGTCCGTCAGCAGGTGCCGGCGGGCGCTCGTCGGCTCAGCTGAAGGAGTCGCCGCAGGCGCAGGAGCCGGTCGCGTTCGGGTTGTCGATCGTGAAGCCCTGCTTCTCGATGGTGTCGACGAAGTCGATGGAGGCGCCGCCCAGGTACGGGGCGCTCATGCGGTCGGTGACGACCTTGACACCGCCGAAGTCCTTGACGACGTCGCCGTCCAGGGAGCGCTCGTCGAAGAAGAGCTGGTAGCGCAGGCCGGAGCAGCCACCGGGCTGGACGGCGACACGCAGGGCCAGGTCATCACGGCCTTCCTGGTCGAGCAGGGCCTTGACCTTCGCCGCGGCGGCGTCGGACAGGATGATGCCGTCGGTGACGGTGCTGGTCTCGTCCGATACGGACATCTACATCTCTCCCGGGTTGTACGGAGACTGCTTGCCGAAGACTGCAACCGGCACTTGCGCGGATTCATTCCGCTCCGGGTGCGCGTTGTCGCGGTTTTTTCGTGTCGCTTCATGCTCGCACACGCCCCGGAAGGCGGACAGCGCCCCGGAAAGCCCCCGGGCGGGATTCACGTCACATGGACGTTATGGCCATCGTCAAAGTGACGTGAAGAGGTTATGATAGATAGCGTCAGTTAGACGAAAAGTAGAAAGGGTGTGTGTCGTGACCACCGCCCAGACCCCGGAGCTCGACGTGCAGCCGACTCCGCTCGCCCTGCTGCTGCTCGGCCGTGACGCCGACCCGAAGAGCGAGCGGGGCGTCGAGTGTCCCGGTGACCTGCCGTCGCCCTCCGACCCCGATCTGGTGGAGCGCGCCCGCGCCGCCAAGGAGAAGCTCGGCGACAAGGTCTTCGTGCTCGGCCACCACTACCAGCGCGACGAGGTCATCCAGTTCGCGGACGTCACGGGTGACTCCTTCAAGCTGGCCCGGGACGCGGCCGCGCGCCCGGAGGCCGAGTACATCGTCTTCTGCGGTGTGCACTTCATGGCCGAGTCGGCGGACATCCTGACCTCCGACGCCCAGAAGGTCGTCCTGCCCGACCTCGCGGCCGGCTGCTCCATGGCCGACATGGCCACGGCCGAGCAGGTCGCCGAGTGCTGGGACGTGCTCACCGAGGCGGGCATAGCCGACCAGGTGGTGCCCGTCTCGTACATGAACTCCTCGGCGGACATCAAGGCGTTCACCGGCAAGCACGGCGGCACCGTCTGCACCTCGTCCAACGCCAAGCGCGCCCTCGACTGGGCCTTCGAGCAGGGCGACAAGGTGCTGTTCCTGCCGGACCAGCACCTGGGCCGCAACACCGCCGTCCGGGACATGGGCATGTCCCTGGACGACTGCGTGGTCTACAACCCGCACAAGCCGGGCGGCGGGCTGACGGCGGAGCAGCTGCGCGCCGCCAAGATGATCCTGTGGCGCGGGCACTGCTCCGTGCACGGCCGGTTCAGCGTGGACTCGGTCGAGGACGTCCGCGCGCGCATCCCCGGCGTGAACGTCCTGGTGCACCCCGAGTGCAAGCACGAGGTCGTGGCCGCGGCGGACTACGTCGGCTCGACCGAGTACATCATCAAGGCCCTGGAGGCGGCCCCGGCCGGCTCGAAGTGGGCCATCGGCACCGAGCTGAACCTGGTCCGCCGCCTGGCGAACCGTTTCGCCCCCGAGGGCAAGGAGATCGTCTTCCTCGACAAGACGGTCTGCTTCTGCTCGACCATGAACCGCATCGACCTGCCCCATCTGGTCTGGACCCTGGAGTCGCTGGCCGAGGGCAACCTGGTCAACCGGATCGAGGTCGACAAGGAGACGGAGGCGTTCGCCAAGCTGGCGCTGGAGCGGATGCTGGCGCTGCCGTAGCGCGCGCGAAAGGGCCGGGTCCCGCAGGGGACCCGGCCCTTCGCCATGCCGTCACACGAGGACTGCCGCCGTCACAGGGAGGCTGCCGCCGTCACACGCCGGCCGGCTCCGGTGCCCGCTCCGGCTCCTGCTGCCGCTTCGCCGCCCGCTTCTTCGCCCGGCGCTCCTTGCGGAGCTCCAGCATCGCGTAGAGCGTCGGGACGAGGAGCAGGGTCAGCAGGGTCGAGGTGATCAGACCGCCGATGACGACCACGGCCAGCGGCTGGGCTATGAAGCCGCCCTCGCCGGTGACGCCCAGGGCCATCGGGAGCAGCGCGAAGATGGTCGCGAGCGCCGTCATCAGGATCGGGCGGAGCCGGTGCCGGCCGCCCTCGATCACGGCCTCCACCACACCGTGGCCCTGTGCCCGGTACTGGTTGATCAGGTCGATCAGCACGATCGCGTTGGTCACCACGATGCCAATCAGCATCAGCATGCCGATCATGGCGGGCACGCCCATCGGCGTACCGGTGGCGACCAGCAGGCCGATCGCGCCCGTCGCCGCGAACGGGACGGAGACCAGCAGGATCAGCGGCTGGGCCAGCGAGCGGAAGGTCGCGACCAGCAGCATGAAGACGATCGCGATCGCCGCCAGCATGGCCAGGCCCAGGTTCTTGAACGCGTCGTCCTGGTCGGAGCTGACACCGCCGATCTCGGCCGTGGCGCCCGCCGGGAGCTTCAGGGCCTTGATCTTCGACTGCAGCTTGGAGCTGACCGCGCCGGTGTTGTCACCCGTCGGCTTGGCGGTGATCGTCGCGGCGCGCCGGCCGTCGATCCGGGTCATCGACACCGGGCCGTCCACCAGCTTCACCGTGGCGATGTCGCCGAGCTTCACCGGGCCGAGGCGCAGGTTCTTCAGCTGGGCCAGCGTGGTCGCCGGCTTCGCCGAGCGCACGACGACATCCCGCTCGGTGTCGTCGAGGATCGCCTTGCCCGCCGTCGTCCCGCGCACGGCCTGGGCCACCGCGGCGCCCAGCTTCTGGTCGTCGAACCCGGCGGCAGCCGCCTCGGCGTTCGCCTTGACCGAGATCCGCGGCACGCTCTGCGAGAGGTCGCTGGTGACGTCCGTGACGTGGTCGAGGCCGGCCACCGTGGAGCGGACCTGCTCCGCCGCCGTCCGCAGCACCTGCCCGTCGGACGCCTTGACCACCACGCTCAGGTCCTGGCTGCCGAAGCCGTCGCCGGCCGACACGGTGGTGGTACCGGCGCCCTTCAGCTTCTTCAGGCCGTCCTCGAGGTGCTGCTGGACGTCGTCGTAGGACGCCGCGTCCGTCAGCATCACCTGGTAGCTGGCCTGGTTGGTGTCGGTGCCGCCGCCGAACGCCGCCATGAAGCCGGAGGAGCCGACGGTGACCTGGTAGTCCTTGACGCCCTTGGTGGAGGCGAGGAGCTTCTCGACCCGCTTGGCCTGCGCGTCGGTGGCCGCCAGGCTGGTGCCGGGCTTCAACTCCTGCTTGACGGTGAGGACTTCCTGCTCGCCCTGGTCGAAGAAGTTCGTCTTCAGCAGGCCGGACATGCCGAACGTGACCACCAGGACGACGATCGCGATCAGCACGCTGGTGAACCGGCGCCGGGTGGCGAACCGCAGGACGGGCACGTACGCGCGCTGCAGGCGGCTGTTCGCCTCCTTCTCCTCGGCCCTGCGGCGGGCCTCCGCCGCGTCCTCCGGGGTGCCCTTCGGTGCGCGCAGGAACCAGAACGACAGGACCGGTACGACCGTCAGCGAGACGAGGAGGGAGGCCAGCAGGGCCGCCGTCACCGTGATGCTGAACGAGCCGAACAGGGCGCCCACCATGCCGCCGACCAGGCCGATCGGCAGGAACACGGCGACCGTGGTGAGGGTGGAGGAGGTGACGGCGCCGGCCACCTCGCGCACCCCGGTGAGGATCGCCTCCTTGCGCTCCTCGCCGTAGCCGAGGTGCCGCTTGATGTTCTCCAGGACCACGATCGAGTCGTCGACGACCCGGCCGATGGCGATGGTCAGCGCGCCCAGCGTGAGCATGTTCAGCGACAGGCCGCGCGTCCACAGCACGAGCAGGGCGAGGACGACCGACAGCGGGATGGAGACGGCCGTGACCAGCGTGGAGCGGATCGAGGCCAGGAAGACCAGGATCACCAGGACCGCGAAGACCAGGCCGAGCGCGCCCTCCGTGGTCAGGCCCTTGATGGACTTGGACACGGCCGGTCCCTGGTCGCTGACGACCGTGAGCCGGGCACCGGAGCCGAGGTCCTTGCGCAGACCGGGCAGCTTGTCCTTGACCGCGTCCGAGATGGAGACCGCGCTGCCGTCGTGGTCCATGGTGACGTTGACGGCGAGGCTGGGCCTGCCGTCGGTGCGGGTGATGGAGTCGGCCGGGGCCGGGCGCTGCTCGACGGTGGCGACGTCGCCGAGGCGCACGGGCTTCTTCCCGGCCTCGCCGGTGACCATCAGGTCCTTGATCTGCTTCAGCGAGGTGAAGCCGCCGCCGACCTGGACGGTGCGGTTGGCGCCGTCCTCGTCGAAGGAGCCGGCCGGGACGGTCGCGCCGCCGGCCTGCAGGGCCTGGCCGAGGGCGGCGGCGGTGAGGCCGGCCCGCGCCAGCTTCGCGTCGTCGGGGGTGACGGCGACCTGGAGGTCACGCACGCCCATGACCTGGACGCGGCCGACGCCGTCGATGTCCTTCAGGGCCGGCACGACCGTCGTGTCGAGCTGGTCGGCGAGGGCCTGCTGGTCCTTCTGGGAGGTGACGGCGAGGACGACGGTCGGGATGTCGTCCGTGGAACCGGAGACGACCTGCGGGTCGACATCGTCCGGGAGCTGGTTGCCGGCCCGGTTCACGGCCTGCTGGACGTCGGCGACGATCTGCTGGGTGTCGTTGCCGTAGTCGAAGGACGCCATGATCACGGCGTTGCCCTCACTGGCGGTGGAGGTGACGCCGGTGACGCCGTCCACGGCCTGGAGGTTGTCCTCGATCGGCTCGATGACCTGCTTCTCGACCACATCGGGCGAGGCGCCCTGGTACGGCGCGATCACCGACACCATGGGCAGTTCGATGGTGGGCAGCAGCTGCTGCTTGATCTGGGGTATCGCGATCAGCCCGAAGGCGAGCGCGATGAGCGACACGAGCCCCACGAGGGCCCGTTGCGCGAGGCTGAATCGGGACAGCCAGGACATGGATCAGGGTCTCTCTTCTGTGAGCGGCAGAAGTGCTTCCGCTTCTGGGCACGGAAGAGTTCCGCGACGGAAGCGGCGGCGACGGGACGCACTGGTGAGCGCCCACCTCACCACCCTGAGCCATGCCGGACGCCCGGTCCGTAGGCCCCAGGTCCCGTTCCTTATCCGGCTCCTACTCCCCGCGCAGTACGCCCGGGTGGAGATCAGTCCATCCTCGGACGGACCAGTCCCGACTCGTACGCGATCACCACGAGCTGCGCCCTGTCCCGTGCGCCCAGCTTGGCCATGGCCCGGTTGACGTGCGTCTTCACCGTCAGCGGGCTGACCGCGAGACGCTCGGCGATCTCGTCGTTGGAGTGGCCGCCCGCCACCTGGACGAGGACCTCCCGCTCCCGGCCGGTGAGCGTGCCGAGCCGCTCGGAGCGTGCGGGGTCGGGGGCGTCGCCGCCGTCGCCCTGGGCGAGGAAGCGGGCGATCAGGCCCTTGGTCGCGACCGGGGACAGCAGCGCCTCGCCGCCGGCCGCGACCCGGATGGCGTTGAGCAGTTCCTCGGGCTCGCTGCCCTTGCCGAGGAAGCCGGAGGCGCCGGCGCGCAGGGCCTGGATGACGTAGTCGTCGACCTCGAAGGTGGTCAGGATGACCACGCGGACCCGCTCCAGCGCCGGGTCGGCGCTGATCTGCCGGGTGGCGGCGAGGCCGTCGGTGCCGGGCATCCGGATGTCCATGAGGACGACGTCGGGGACGTGCTCCCGGGCCAGCGAGAACGCCTCCGCGCCGTCGGATGCCTCCCCCACCACCTCCATGTCGGGCTCGGAGTCGACCAGCACCCGGAACGCGCTGCGCAGCAGCGCCTGGTCGTCCGCGAGCAGGACACGGATCGTCATACGGGTTCCCCCTGGGCCGTCGGCGTCTTGACCGGCAGGATCGCATGCACACGGAAGCCGCCGCCGTAGCGGGGTCCGGTGGTCAGGGTGCCGCCGACGGCGGTGACCCGCTCGCGCATGCCGAGCAGCCCGTGCCCGCCGCCGGCGTCCGGGCCGTCCCCCTGGGCGGCGGCCCCGCCCGCGCCGTCGTCGACCACGGTGACCTCCACGCTGCGCCCCACCCGGACGACGCTCACCTCGGCGCTGGCCGCGGCACCCGCGTGCTTGCGCACATTGGTCAGGGCCTCCTGGACGATCCGGTAGGCGGCCAGGTCGACGGCGGCGGGCAGTTCGGTGCCCTCGTCGGCGCGGGCCACGGCCACCGGCAGGCCCGCGCTGCGGAAGGTGTCGGCCAGCTCCTCCAGCCGGCTCAGGCCCGGGGCGGGCTCGGTGGGCGCCTCGGGGTCGCCGCTCTGGCGGAGCAGGCCGACCGTGGCCCGGAGTTCGTCGAGAGCGCTGCGACTGGCCTCGCGGACGTGCGCGAGGGCCTCCTTGGCCTGGTCGGGCCGCTTGTCCATGACGTGCGCCGCGACTCCGGCCTGCACGTTGACCAGGGCGATGTGATGGGCGACGACATCGTGCAGGTCCCGGGCGATGCGCAGCCGCTCCTCGGCGACCCGGCGGCGGGCCTCCTCCTCGCGGGTGCGTTCGGCGCGCTCCGCCCGGTCCCGGATGGCCTGGACGACCGCCCGGCGGCTGCGTACGGCGTCGCCCGCGGTGGCGCCGATACCGGTCCAGGCAAGGACGCCCAGGTTCTCCTGGGCGTACCAGGGCAGCGGCCCCGCGAGCATGGCGGCGGCCGTGAGCACGGTCATGGTGAGCAGGCCGAGCCGCCAGGTGGTGGCGCGGTCGGTGGTCGCGGCGACGGTGTACAGCGCGACCACGGCGGACATCGTGACCGGGGCGCGCGGGTCGCCGGTGACGCACTCGACCAGGGAGACCGTGCCGGTGACGGCGAGGACGGTGCGGGGGGTGCGGCGGCGGAAGACCAGGGCCGCCGCGCCGGCCAGCATGAGGACGAGGCTGAGGACGTCGGGGGTGCGCAGGCTCCAGGTGACGCCGTGCTGGTCGCGGGGCACGACGAGGGAGCCGGCGACCATGCAGACCAGCACGCCCGTCGCGAGGGCCGCGTCCAGCGCCAGCGGGTGGGCCTTGAGTCCGCACCGGGCACGTTCGAGGGTGCTCACAGAGGAACAGTACGGTTCCGGCACGGGACGGCGGCAAGACTCCGGGAGCGCGGGAGCCCCGGGCGCCTCCCCGAGGTGTTGGGCACACGGTCGATCTTCTGACAGTCCACGGTCACGCGCAGTTGGCCGGGCCTGCCCAGCCTTCCGACGGCATTCACACCCCCGCCGACGAAAGGCACCCCGTTGCGCCCCAGCCCCTCGCTCTGGTCCGCCGTCGCCCTCGCGCTGGTGTCGGCCACCGGCCTCGCCGGCTCCGCCCAGGCCGCCGGCCCCGGCACCCCCACGATCAAGCTGTCGGCCGCCTACCTGTCCGGCGCCGTCGGCAGCACCGGTGACCCCGCGGTCACCGTCACCGTCGCCCAGAGCGGCGCGGACGCCTCCGCACTGGCCGTCACCGCGACCAGGAGCAGCAGGAGCGGCGTGGCCGGCACCGCCGACGTACACGTCACCGGCACCGGCACCAGCCGCACCGTCGCCGTCACCGCGCACGCCCAGGGCTACGCCGACCTCACCCTGAAGGTGACCGGGCTGGGCGGCAAGACGGCCACCACGACCCTGCACTACGCGGCCTCCCCGGCGGTCCAGCACAGCGCCGACGCCCGCTATCTGACCGGCGCCTCGGACGCCTCGGCGGCCGTCGACGTCGGCGGCGGGTACCTCCTCGTCGCCAACGACGAGGACAACACCCTGCGCCTCTACGACGGTTCGGCCTCCGGCGCCCCGGTGCGCGGCTGGGACCTGGACGAAGCGCTCGGCGCCGGCAAGGAGGTCGACATCGAGGGCGCGGCCCGCGCCGGGAACACGATCTACTGGACGGGCTCGCTGGGCAACAACAAGGACGGCGAGTACAAGGCGGACCGCAACACCGTGTTCACCACGACCGTCACCGGGTCGGGCGCCGCCACCCAGCTGGCCTTCGGCACCGCCGGGCACCGGCTCCGCGACGACCTGGTGGCCTGGGACGAGGCGAACGGCGGCCGGTACGGCTTCGCCCGTGCCACGGCCGACGGGCAGGTCCCCAAGCAGATCGACGGCTTCAACGTCGAGGGGCTCGCCCTCGCCCCCGGTTCGGCCACGACCGCCTACGTCGGCTTCCGCGCGCCGCTGGTGCCGCCGCAGAACGGCGGCAAGGCGCTGATCGTGCCGGTCACCGACATCGACCAGGTGGCGCGCGGCGGCAAGGCGGCCTTCGGCACGCCGATCGAGCTGGACCTCGGCGGGCTCTCCGTCCGGGATCTGCGCCGCAACGACCAGGGCCAGTACCTGATCGTCGCCGGGTCCTGGGCGGCCGAGGACAACAGCGCCCCGTACGCCCTGTACTCCTGGGACGGGGTCGCCGGGCACCAGCCGGCGAAGGTGCTCGACCTGCCGACGGCGGACGCGGGCGGCTGGGAGTCCGTGGTGTCGGTGCCCGACCTGACCGCGGCCGGCGCCCGGGTGCAGCTGATCACCGACGACGGCGCCGCCGACCTCTACGGCGACGGCACCGAGGCGAAGGACCTCTCCCACCCGGAGTGGCAGAAGTCCCGCACCACCTGGTTCACCCTGGGCTGACCCGGGGGCCCGCCCGGGTCAGCCCGGGATCAGCCCGTCGTCGCCGAGCAGCTCCCGGACCTCCTCCAGCGTCGCGTCGGACGACGGCAGGATCAGATCCGAGGGTTCCAGCGCCTCGTCCGGCAGCGGGCTGCCGAGCCGGCGGACGGCTTCCAGGAGAGCGGTGAGCGTACGGCGGAAGCCCGCGTCGTCACCGCTCTCCATCTCGGCGAGCAGCTCGTCGTCCAGCGTGTTCAGCTCGGCGAGGTGGCTGTCGTCCAGCCTCGCCTGGCCCTCCCCCATGATCCGTACGATCACGTCGGCCTCCTGGCTCGGCCCCGGCCCCGGACTACTGCTTGTCGAAGCGCGGGGTGTCCTGCGGTTGCTGCTGGGCCTGCCCCTGACCGGCGCCGCCCTCGATGGCCTGCTGCGGGGAGCCCCCGGCCAGCTCGGCCTTCATGCGCTGCAGTTCCAGCTCTACATCCGTACCACCGGAGAGCCGGTCCAGCTCGGCCTGCAGGTCGTCCTTGTGCATGCCGGACTGGTCGTCGAGGGCGCCGGAGGCGAGCAGTTCGTCGATGGCGCCGGCCCGGGCCTGGAGCTGGGCGGTCTTGTCCTCGGCGCGCTGGATGGCCAGGCCGACGTCGCCCATCTCCTCGGAGATGCCGGAGAAGGCCTCGCCGATGCGGGTCTGGGCCTGGGCGGCGGTGTAGGTGGCCTTGATGGTCTCCTTCTTCGTACGGAAGGCGTCCACCTTGGCCTGGAGGCGCTGGGCCGCGAGGGTGAGCTTCTCCTCCTCGCCCTGGAGGGTCGCGTGCTGCGTCTCCAGGTCGGTGACCTGCTGCTGGAGGGCGGCACGGCGGGACAGCGCCTCACGGGCGAGGTCCTCGCGGCCGAGCGCGAGCGCCTTGCGGCCCTGGTCCTCCAGCTTGGAGGACTGCTGCTGCAGCTGGTTGAGCTGGAGTTCGAGGCGCTTGCGGCTGGTCGCCACGTCGGCGACACCGCGCCGCACCTTCTGGAGCAGCTCCAGCTGCTTCTGGTAGGAGTAATCGAGGGTCTCGCGCGGGTCCTCGGCCCGGTCAAGGGCCTTGTTCGCCTTCGCGCGGAAGATCATCCCCATACGCTTCATGACACCGCTCATGGGCTTCGCGCGCCCCCTTCTGACGGACTCCAGCTCACAGATCCTGCGACAGGACCCACAGTACGGGCCCTGCCTCCATTACCGCACTGTTCGCGGGGTGATGCGCTCATCCCCGAGGACGACTGCGGTCCGTACCGCTCCGGCGTAAGGAGTAGGTGATCCCACCGAAGGCTCCCCCGGAACGCCCCCGGAAGCCGCCCGTGTGTCCCCTCTGTCCCCTGTCTGTCCCCTCTGAAGACGTCCGGCGTTGCCGGATCGTTCCCCACCGGACTGGGGTCCATGCCGGTGCAGCCCGTACCCTTGGGTTTTGTGTTCCGTAGCCGTGCCAAGGAAGAGAAGGCCCCCGCCGACAAGGCGCAGGTGACCGACTCCAAGCAGACCCGTGACCCGCAGGCCCCCAAGGGCAGGCCCACGCCCAAGCGCAGTGAGGCCCAGTCCCAGCGCCGCAGCGTCGCCAACACGCCGACGACCCGCAAGGAGGCCGCGAAGCGCCAGCGCGAGGACCGGCGGCAGGCCCTGGAGCGCCAGCGCCAGGCGCTGGCCGGCGGCGACGAGCGCTATCTGCCGGCCCGTGACAGGGGCCCGGTCCGCCGCTTCGCCCGCAACTGGACGGACTCGCGGTTCAACGTGGCGGAGTTCTTCCTGCCGCTCGCCGTGGTCATCCTGGTGCTCAGCGTGGTGCGGGTGCCCGCGATCCAGAGCATCGCGCTGCTGCTGTGGCTGATCGTGATCGTGCTCATCGTGCTGGACGCGGCGTTCAGCGGCTTCCGTCTGAAGAAGCGGCTCAAGGAGCGCTTCCCGGACGAGAACACCCGCGGCGCCGTCGCCTACGCGCTGATGCGGTCCCTGCAGATGCGCCGGCTTCGCCTGCCGAAGCCGCAGGTCAAGCGCGGAGAGCGGCCCTGAGCGCTGACGCTTTCACCGGGGGCGCGGCCGATGCCTGGCTGACCAAGCTGGGCGGCCTGCGGGATGTCGTACGCCAGGAACTGGTGGCCCGGCAGCTGGACGAGCAGATAGCCGGGCGGTTCCCGGTCGGACAGCGGCTGCGGGTGCTCGACGTGGGCATGGGCCAGGGCACGCAGGCGCTGCGGCTGGCCCGGCTCGGCCACCAGGTGACCGGGGTCGAGCAGGACACCACGATGATCACCGCTGCCCGCGAGGCCGTGGCCCGCGAGCCCGAGGGCATCCGGGAGCGGGTCCGCCTGGTGCAGGGCGACGGGCGGGACACCGGTGTGCACTTCCTGCCGGGCAGCTTCGACGTCGTGCTGTGCCACGGCGTCCTGATGTACGTCGAGGAGCCCGATCCGCTGGTGGCGGGCCTGGCCCGGATGCTGGCGCCGGGCGGTCTGCTCTCCCTGCTCGTCCGCAACGGCGACGCGCTCGCCATGCGGCCGGGCCTGGGCGGCGACTGGTCGTCGGCCCTGTCCGCCTTCGACACCACCGCCTATCGCAACCGGCTCGGCCTGGACGTCCGGGCCGACCGGCTGTCCTCCCTCGCGGCCACGCTCGACGGCATCGCCGCCCCGCTGCACGCCTGGTACGGCGTCCGGGTCTTCACGGACACGGCGGCGGACGACGCGGCGGTCCCGGCCGACCTGGAGACGCTGCTCGCGGTGGAGGAGCGCGCCGGGCGCACGGATCCCTACCGCGGGGTGGCGGCGCTGCTGCATCTGTGCGGAGTACGCGGCTGAGCTGTTCGGGGGAACAGCGAGGGCCGCACGATCGCGGTGCCGTGAGACTCGGCGTATGGATGTTTTCCGTACCCGTGCCCGCCGGACGGCCGCTTCCGCCGCCGTGCTGGTGTGCTGCGCGGCCCTCGCCTCCGGCTGCACCGTCCCCGTCGCCGAGGCCGGGCTCACCCCGGTGACCGCCCGGACGGCGCAGCCGACCGCAGCAAGCGACCTGCAGAGCCAGTACCAGCGGGTCATCAAGGAGGTCCTGCCGTCGGTCGTGCAGATCCAGGCGAGCCACGACCTGGGCTCCGGCGTGGTGTACGACGACAAGGGGCACATCGTCACCAACGCGCACGTGGTCGGCTCGGAGAAGACCTTCCTGGTGACCACGGCCAGCAGCGAGCAGCCGCTCACCGCCAGCCTGGTCTTCTCCTATCCCGAGCAGGACCTCGCCGTGATCCGCCTCGACAAGGTGCCGGCCGGGCTGAAGCCGGCGGTGTTCGGGAGTTCGGAGAAGGTGGAGGTCGGCCAGATCGTGCTGGCCATGGGGTCGCCGCTGGGGCTGTCGTCCAGCGTGACGCAGGGCATCGTCTCGGCGACCGGACGGACCGTCAGCGAGGGCAGCACGGGCGGCGGTACGGGCGCGACGATCGCGAACATGGTGCAGACGTCGGCCGCGATCAACCCCGGCAACAGCGGCGGCGCGCTGGTCGGCCTCGACGGGCAGGTGATCGGCATCCCGACGCTCGCCGCCGCCGACCCGAGCCTCGGGGGCAGCGCGGCGCCCGGCATCGGGTTCGCGATCCCGGTGTCGATGGTGCGGACGATCGCCGACCAGATCATCAAGGACGGCAAGGTCGTCGACTCCGGGCGGGCGGCGCTCGACATCACGGCGCGGACGGTCGTGGACAGCCGCTATCAGCCGATCGGGGTGGCGGTGGTGAGCGTACGGGCCGGCGGTGCGGCCGACGCCGCCGGCCTGCGCCCCAATGACATCGTCACCAGACTGGGCGAAGAGCCCATCACCACCATCACCTCGCTCTCCGAGGCGCTGGCGGCTCAGAAGCCGGGCCAGCGCACGAAGGTGACCTACGAGCGGGACGGCGTCGAGAAGACGGTCGAGGTGACGCTGGGCGAGCAGTGAGCGGCGGCAGGCGGTGAGCAGTGAGGAGGGCGGCCCTCCTCACTGCGCCTCCGCTCGGGTCACGCGTCGGCGTGCAGGCTCATCGGCCCGTAGATCTCGGTGGTCTCCTCGAACAGGCGTACCTGATCGGCCCCGCCCTCCTGCAGGGCCTTCCAGTTCTCGCCGATCCAGGACTCGGCGTCTCCCTGGGTGGTGAACTCCTCGGGCTGCACCGCCGGCTGGACCTCCGTCCCGTCGGTCTTCTCGAACCGCCACATCCATGCCGTCATGTGGGCCTCCTTTGATCCAACTCCTGCCCCGGAAGCCTAGCCGGAAGCGCAAGACCCGCCCGGACAGGCGAAAATCGGTCCCGTGGAAGTGACTCTGCTCGGTACCGGTGCTCCCGCGGGGCTGCCCCGCCCCGACTGTCCTTGTGCCGTCTGCGCGACCGCGCTCGGCCCCGACGCGCGGGCGGCGACCGCGGTGCTCGTGGACGGGACGCTGCTGCTCGATCTGACGCCGGGCGCGGCGTTCGCCGCGGCGCGTGCCGGGCACTCGCTGGGCGGGGTCCGGCAGGTGCTGCTGTCGCATCCGCACGACGGCCCGGCCGTGGAGGTGCCGGCCGGGCTTCCGCAGCCCGGCCGGGTGCCGGACGGGCGGGAGTTGGCGCTGCTGACGGGGCATCGGGTGCGGGCCGTGGCGATGGACGCGGGCGGCACCGGGTACGCGGTGACCGGTCCTGACGGGCAGCGGCTGCTGTATCTGCCGCCGGGCGGGGCGCCGGCCGGTCTTGAGGAGGCGACGGCGCAGTCGTACGACATGCTCCTCGCGGACGTCGTGGGCCGCCCCGACGCGCTGGCCCGGCTGCGCGCGGTCGGCTCGGTCGGCCCCACCACGGACGTCCTCGCCGTCCACCTGGACCACGACGTGCCGCCCGGCCCGGAGTTGCGGCGCCGGCTCGCGGCGGCGGGGGCGCGGGCGGTGCCGGACGGGACGACGCTGGTGGTCGGCGCGTACGAGGACGTGCCGGACGTGCCGCGCCGGACGCTGGTGCTCGGCGGGGCCCGCTCGGGCAAGTCGGTGGAGGCGGAGCGGCGCCTGGAGGCCTTCCCTGACGTGCTGTACGTGGCGACGGGCGGCACCCGCGGCGGGGACACCGAGTGGGCGGCCCGGGTGGCCGTGCACCGGGAGCGCCGGCCCGGTTCGTGGCGTACGACGGAGACGACCGACCTGCTGCCGCTGCTGGCCGGGGACGGCCCGCCGCTGCTGATCGACTGTCTGTCGCTGTGGCTGACGGACGTGATGGACTCCGTCGGGGCGTGGGACGACGCGGAGTGGGCGGGCGGCGGCGAGAAGGCGCTGCGGGAGCGGGTGCGGGAGCTGACGTCGGCGGTCCGCGCCACGCGCCGGACCGTGGTGGCGGTGTCCAACGAGGTCGGCTCGGGCATCGTCCCGGCGACCGCCTCCGGCCGCCGGTACCGCGACGAACTGGGCCGCCTGAACGCGGCGTTCGCCGACGAGTGCGAACAGGTCCTGCTGATCGTGGCGGGCCAGGCGCTGGTGCTGCGGGGCTGAGGGGCCGAGGGGGCGGCCCGCCCGGGGCTATCCGGGCGGGCCGCCCTTGCGCACCACGACCCGGTAGGCGTTGGAGAACGGGGAGCGGCGCAGCAGGGGGGCCAGGAGGCGGTCCAGGGCCGTGGCAAGGGCCTGTGCGGGGGCCGCCGCCAGCTGGGCGGCCGGGTGGGCGTGGGCCAGCGTCAGGGCGACGGCCGCCGACAGGTCGTAGGGGATGTGCGGGGTCGTACGGTCCGTCACGAGGACGGTGCAGCCGAGGGCCTCGAGCTCCGTGCGGAGGTTGGCGAGCGGCACCAGGTGCAGATGGCGCGGCTGGCCGTACGGGAGCCACCGCTTGCCGAGCAGGGCGGCGAACGCGCAGCGCGGGTCGGGGACTTCGACGACCAGGTGGCCGCCCGGGCGCAGGACGGTCAGCGCGGCGCGGAGTTCGGCGCGCGGGTCGGGGGTGTGCGCCAGGTGGTCGAACATGGTGACCACGTCGTAGCGGGCGCGCAGCCGGGCCGCCATGCCGGGGGTCGTCAGATAGCCGCGGTGCGCCTCCTCCACGCGGCCCTCGAGGAACGCCTGCTCCACCCGTGCCGTCGGGTCGAGACCGTCGAAACTGGTGTAGGGGAAGAACTCCTTCGCCGCCTCGGGAAAGCGGGCGTGGCCCGTGCCGACGTCGAGCCAGCTCTCCGGTTCGCGCAGCGCCGAGAGCCGCCAGGCGGTGGCGCGGTGCCGTCTGCGCACGGCCTGGTCGGGCAGGACGCTGGCGGCGAACCGGTCCAGCTGCCGCTCGTAGAAGTCCCGGTGGAAGAAGGCGAGTCCCTCCGCGGTGAGCCGGGGGTTCTGGAAGATGTGCGCGCAGTCGCGGCACCGGTCGACGGCGAACGTGCCCGCTCGGTGGCGCAGCGGGTCCGGCGCCCGCAGCCGGGTGCGCAGGCTCCGGGAACCGCACCAGGGGCAGTCCTCGCGGCGCGGTTCGAGGAAGGGGTCGTGGGGGGCGGTGAACTGCGGGGTGAGGGGCGAGGTCGGCATGGGCGGCTCCCTGTGCGACATTCCGCGGCAAACCGGAACGTATGGGATACCGGTCAGAGGTGCAAAGACCATGGCGGGGTGTGGTGGCCATGTGGCGCGGGAGTGTTCGTACACGGGCGGTACTGTTCGGCGAATGAGCAGCCTTAATCTGGACGACTTCACCGATCTGATCGAGCGCCCGGACGGGGGCGTGCGCCGTGACGCCGAAGCCCGGCGGGAGCGTCAGATCGTGCCGCCCGGGGCGCTGGGCCGCCTCGATGAGCTGGGCGAATGGCTGGCCGCCGCGCGGGGCGAGGTGCCGGTGCGGCCGGTCGAACGGCCGCGCGTCGTGCTGTTCGCCGGCGACCACGGCATCGCCTCCCTGGGCGTCTCGGCGCGGCCGGCGGGCGGCGCGCAGCAGCTGGTGCGGGCGGTGCTGGAGGGCGGCAGTGCGGTGGCCGTGCTCGCGCGCCGGCTCCAGGTGCCGGTCCGGGTCGTGGACATGGCTCTGGACTGCGCGCCGGACGCCTTCCCGAAGGACGTGTCGCGGCACCGGGTGCGGCGGGGCAGCGGCCGTATCGACATCGAGGACGCGCTCACCCCGGAGGAGGCCGAGACGGCGCTGCGGGCGGGTGTCGCGATCGCCGACGAGGAGGCCGACTCGGGGACCGACCTGGTGGTGCTCGGTGATGTCAGCGTCGGCGGGACCACGGCGGCGGCGGTGCTGATCGCCGCGCTGTGCGGCACCGACGCGTCCGTGGTGACCGGGCGGGGCGGGCTCGCGATCGACGACCTGGCCTGGATGCGCAAGTGCGCGGCGATCCGGGACGCGCTGCGGCGGGCCCGGCCGGTGCTCGGGGACCAGCTGCACCTGCTGGCGGCCGTGGGCGGGGCGGACCTTGCGGCGATGACCGGGTTCCTGCTGCAGTGCGCGGTACGGAAGGTTCCGGTGATCCTCGACGGGGTCGTGGCCGCCGCGTGCGCGCTGGTCGCCCAGCGGGTCGCGTTCCGGGCGCCGGACTGGTGGCTGGCCGGGCACGACAGCGGGGAGCCCGGGCAGGCGAAGGCGCTGGACCGGATGGCCCTCGAACCACTGCTGGAGCAGGGCGTGAAGGTCGGCGAGGGCGTGGGCGCGCTGCTGGCCCTGCCCCTGGTCACGGCCGCGGCCGCCCTCGCCGCCGAGCTCCCCGAACACGAGCCGGAAGAGCCCGCCGGGGAGGGCGCCGCGGACGACACGGAGGCGGAGCCGGCGTAACCGACTCCGGCAGCTTGACCACGTCACGGGGCGCCACCCCGTGGGGCCTGGGTGCGGAGGGCGCCATCGTCGCGGACGGCGCCATCAGCGCGGAGGACGCCGCCATCGCGGGTGACACCGCCATCGCGGGTGGCGCCACCGTCACGGCCGGTGCCGACCCGGCCCGGGTGTCGCCCCGGCCCGGGTGCCACCCCGCGGTCCGGTGCCGACCTGCGCGATCTCGCCCCGAGCACCCCGCACAGGCCCGGCCGGGCACCGCCGTCACGGACGGCCGCCGCCGCACGGCAGACGCCGCAAGGCAGACGCCGCACGGCCAGACGCCGCACGGCCAGACGCCGCACGGGTAGATGCCATGCCGCCGGGCGCCCTCCGGCCCGAAAAACGGGCGCCGGCTCGGCCGGCGCCCCGCGGCGGGTGTGGTCCCGTCCAGCGGCGTGCGCCGAGTGCCGTCCCGGCCCAGCGCCTCACGGCGACCCGGCGGAGAGCCAAGCACCGTCCTGACCTGGCCCGTCTTGGCCCGGCACCATCCCGGCCCGACACCACCCTGGCCCGGCACCACCCTGGCCGGCCGGGAAGCCGGTGCCGGCTCGGCCGGGCCAAGGCGCCGGCCTCGGCGAGCAGCCGTCGCGCCAGGCATCGCCCCGGGCGGGCAGCGGTGCGGGCGAGCGAGCCTTGGTCCAGGCGGGCAGCGGTCCGGGCGAGCGCCGGGGTGTCTGTCGGGGCGGTGCCCGTCGGCACGTACCGGGCCGGTGCGGCGCCCGGCGTCCCGTGTCCAGCGATCCGTGGCCGAGGCGATGGGGTTCGCCGGAGCGGCGCCCCATATGATCCTGCCCCATGGGAGATGCCCGAATTGCCGTGGAGAAACGAGCTGAGGACGAGGGGGCGCGGCGGGCCACCGGAGCTTCCCGGAGGGCCGCCGCCTGTGCCGTCTGGTACCTGCGGACCGTCGCGTTCATCAACTTCCTCAGCGCGGTGTGGGTCTCGCTCGGCCAGGACGTGCGCCGGCACAATCAGGACGACTTCTTCACGCCGTACCTGCTGACGGCCGGCTTCGCCTCGGGCCTGTTCACCGCCTTCCTGGCGATCACCATGCGGCGCCGGAAGCGGGCGGCGTGGATCCTCAACCTGGTGGTGAGCGGGCTCTTCCTCGCCCTGTTCGCGTTCGCCATGGCGTTCCCGGAGATCCGGCGCTACGCGCAGAACTGGATCTCCCTGGGGCTGACGGCCGCCTTCGTGGCGGCCCTGGTCGTCGGCCGCCGGGAGTTCTACGCCAAGGGCGACCGGTCCAACCCCCGGCTCGCCGCCACGGTCGCCGTCGGCGGCGGGCTCGCCGCCAGCCTGCTGGCCGGGCTGCTGGTGACGGCGACCAACCAGGCGCCGGACGCGGCCCGCTCGACGTTCCTCGAACGCTGGCACTACGGCGCCCTGCGGCTGGTGTCCGTGGCGGCCGATGAGTCCCGCTTCCCGGGGATCGCCCCGCCCAACTGGGCCAATGTGGCGGTCAACGTGGTCAGTACGGCCCTCGTCCTCGCCGTGTTCTACGCCGCCTTCCGCTCCC
The DNA here is from genome assembly GCF_043079545.1 of Streptomyces sp. NPDC015171. Classification (NCBI taxonomy): domain Bacteria; kingdom Bacillati; phylum Actinomycetota; class Actinomycetes; order Kitasatosporales; family Streptomycetaceae; genus Streptomyces; species Streptomyces sp. NPDC015171. Next base: position 631,710 of record NZ_JBIBUO010000004.1, on the reverse strand, counting down.
GCCGGGCCGTCGACCCGCTCACCGAGGACGACGAGAAGCGGCTGCGGGTGCTGCTGGAGCGGCACGGCGAGCGCGACTCGCTCGGCTACTTCGCGCTGCGCCGGGAGAAGAGCGTGGTGTGGTCCCCCACCGGGAAGGCCGCGGTCGCCTACCGCGTCGTCGGCGGGGTGAGCCTCGCGTCCGGGGATCCGCTGGGCGACCCGGAGGCGTGGCCCGGGGCGATCGGGCCCTGGCTGGCGGAGGCCCGCGCGCACGGCTGGATCCCGGCGGTGATGGGCGCGAGCGAGGAGGCCGGGACGGTCTACGCCCGGCACGGCCTCGACGCGCTGGAACTGGGGGACGAGGCGATCGTGGAGGTCGCCGAGTTCACGCTGGAGGGGCGGGCGATGCGCACCGTCCGGCAGGCCCACAACCGGGTGAAGCGGGCCGGGTACGAGGTGCGCATCCGCAGGCACGAGGACATCCCGGCGGCGGAGCTGGCGCGGCTCGTCGAGCGTGCCGACGACTGGCGGGACGGCGCGACCGAGCGCGGCTTCAGCATGGCCCTCGGCAGGCTCGCCGACCCCGAGGACGGCCGGTGCGTGATGCTGGAGTGCACGGACGCCGAGGGGCGGCTGCGGGCACTGCTCTCCTTCGTGCCGTGGGGCCCGCACGGGCTGTCCCTCGACCTCATGCGGCGCGACCGGGACTCCGACAACGGGCTGATGGAGTTCATGGTCATCGAACTGCTGCGACGGGCCGGCGAGATCGGGATCACGCAGGTCTCACTCAACTTCGCGATGTTCAGGTCGGTCTTCGAACGTGGCGCACGCCTCGGTGCCGGACCGGTGCTGAGGCTGTGGCGGTCGCTGCTCAGCTTCTTCTCCCGCTGGTGGCAGATCGAGTCGCTGTACCGCGCCAACGCCAAGTACCGGCCCATCTGGGAGCCGCGGTTCCTGCTCTTCGAGAAGAGCGCGGACCTGCCGCGCATCGGCCTCGCCTCGGCCCGCGCGGAGGGCTTCCTCGAGGCGCCGGGACTGCCGAAGTGGCTGCACCGCAGGCACCTGGACACGCACCGATGAGGACCGTTTGATGAGGACGCTCGCCCGCTGGGCCGGTGCCGAATGGGGGCCGCTGTGCGCCGCCGTGCGCGAGCCGCTGCGCAGGCGGGGCCCGACGGCGGTCCCCATGACGGGCTCGGCGGTGGGCCTGACGGCGTTCCTGCAGTACGTGCAGAACCAGCCGTGGGGCTATCAGCTGGTGCAGAACCTGGGCTCCGTACGGGCCGAGGACCCGCTGTGGCTGGCCCTGCTGCGCACCCCCCTCTCCCTGTTCGTGCCCGCGCTCGACCTGCCGGTGTGGGGCGCGCTGGCGCAGATCCTGCTGGTGTTCGGGATCGCCGAGCTGTGCCTCGGCTGGTGGCGGACGCTGACCATCGCCTACGTCGCCACCCTCGCCGGGACGCTGTACGCGCGCCTCGGCATCACCCTCGGCCAGCACGCCCCCTTCGGACTGCCGTGGACCGACGCGCAGGTGGTGGACACCGGCCCGTCGGCGGCGGTCGTCGGCCTCGCGGTGTTCGTGAGCTGGCGCTACGGCGCCTATGCGACGGCCGGCGCGGTGACGGCGTCGATGGTCGTCGAGGTGCTGGTGAAGGAGAACCTGGCCGGCAAGGAGCACCTGGCCGCGCTGATGGCCGTGGGGCTGCTGTGCCTGCTGGCGGCGTCGCGGCACCGCCACGGGAGCCGGCCGGGCGGCACCCCCCGTCAGCGGTGGTCGGGCAGATGGGCCGGGCGGGGGTCGGGCTTGCCGCCGATCCAGTCCTGAACGGCGCGGCGCGGCCGGGCCCAGCGCCGGTCGTGCCGGTAGGCGCGCAGGGCGGCCCTGGCGCGGGCGCGGGGCCGGCTGCCGTAGAACCGGCGGGCCCACGCGGAGCCGGGGCGGGCGAGCCGCAGCGCGCCGACGAGGCCGACCAGCGGCACGATCACGCCGAACACCGCGATACGGGCCTTGCCCTTGCTCAGGGCGATGAGGGAGAAGACGAAGTTGGCGGCGATGCTGGTGAGGGCCGTACCGCGGTCGGCCAGCTCCTGCTGGGTCAGGTCGTTGACGCCGAACGGGGCGAATCCGGCGAGCAGCAGGCCGACCAGGGCGGCGGTGAGCGCGACCACCTCGACGCTCTTGCGGCCGTCCTCGGTCCAGTAGACGTCGTCCAGGTGCAGGATCAGCGCGAACTCGTCCAGGACGAGGCCCGCGCCCATGCCGAAGAGCACCGCCGAGACGGCGGCGCCGACGCCGTGCCGGTCGCTGGCCACCGCGCCGAAGCCGCCGACGACGGTGAGGACGACACCGGGCACCACGTGGTGGATGTGCAGCCCGCCCGCCTTCACATTGCCGAAGGGCCCCCGGCCGGCCCGGATCAGACGGGTGATGACCCGGGTGACGACGAAGGTCAGCACGAAGGCGGCGAGGGCGAGCAGCAGCGGGAGCTTTCCCGGCTCGACGATGTTCCGCACCCACCAGTGCCCCATGTGCGCACTTTATCCCCGGGTGCCTCAGGGGGCCCGGGGACCGCCGGGTAACCTGCGCCGGTGCGTACGTCCTCCCCGTTCGACGGTCTCCGCTTCGCCTTCGGCACGCTCACCGTGCTGCCCGTCCGGGTGCACCGCTGGGACCGTGGGGCCGCGCGCGGCGGCATGCTGTGGGCCCCGGCGGCCGGTCTGGTCGTCGGCGGCTGCGCGGCCGGGCTCGGCCTCGCGCTGCTCCTCCTCGGCGCCGGCCCGCCGCTCGCCGCCGTCGCCTCGGTCGCCGTACCGGCCGCGCTCACCCGCGGGCTGCACCTGGACGGGCTCGCCGACACGGCCGACGGGCTGGGCAGCGGCAAGCCCGCCGAGGACGCGCTCAGGATCATGAAGCAGTCGGACATCGGGCCGTTCGGGGTGGTCACCCTGGTCCTGGCGCTGCTGGCCCAGGCGGCCGTGCTGGCGCAGCTCTACGGCGATTCCTGGGCGCGCGGTGCCGTGGCGGCCGTGGCCTCGGCGGTCGCGGCCCGGCTCGCGCTCACCCTGGCCGCCCGCGCCGGGGTGCCGGCGGCCCGCCCCGAGGGGCTGGGGGCCGCGGTGGCCGGGGTGGTGCCGGGGGCGGCGGCGCTGGGGGCGGCGGGCGTGGTGGTCGTACTGGCCGGGGCGGCGGGTGCCGCCCTCGGCGGGTACGACGGTGTGCGCACCGCCCTCGCGGTGGCCGCCGCCGCCGGCGCCGCCGAACTGCTGCTGCGGCGCTGTGTCCGCCGGTTCGGCGGGGTGACCGGGGATGTGTTCGGCGCCCTCGCGGAGACCGCGGCGACGGCCGCGCTCGTGGTGCTGTCCCTGGGCCGCTAGGCCCCGCGCGGGCGGCCCGGCGGCCGTCCGCTGCCCGCCGGGGCCGGCGGGCAGCCGCCTTCGGCGGGCACGGTGGCGCGGCGGCCGGTACGGACGGTTCCGCCCGGTGCCGCCGACGCGCCGCGGGGAACCGCGGCCGGGCCCGGCCGCGGTGCGTGCCGTGGCCCGTCGCGGCTCGCCGCCGCCCCCTCCGGGGTGCCGGTCCCCTACGGCAGCTTCAGCGCGAGCGAGGACTGGAGCAGGCCGGGCGCCGCCCAGGCCGAGCGCTCGCCGGCGTAGGCCGTGCCGAACACGGTGCTGCCGAGGACCAGTTGCTGCCGCGTCCCCTCCGGTGCCGTCACCGGGATCTGGGTGCCGGACGGGGCCGTGACCGTCACGGTGCTGCCGATCCGGTACGCGGTGACCTTCCCGGCGTCGAGCGCGGACTGCCACCTGGTCCGGTTCTGCAGCTCGGCGCCGATGGCGCTCTGGCGCAGGTTGACGATCGGGGTGTCGGCGGCGAACAGCCCCTGGTAGTCGGCGAGTACGCGGTCGAGGACCGGGTACAGGTTGCGGTCCTCGGCCAGGTTGGACTGGTGGGCGTAGTGCGGACGCGGGTCGTTGCCCAGCACGTGCCCGAGGTCGGTGCGGGCCTCGGCGGGCACGATGTGGTCCATGAACCCGGTGGCGGTGTCCAGCGGCCGGTCCAGGCAGGTCGAGACGGGGTTGTCCTCGCAGATCCCGCTGCCGCCGTCCGCCCGTGACGTGTAGATCCAGTTGTACTCGTCGGCCATCTCGGCCTTGGTGCCGGTGTTGTAGTACACGTTCATCGGGTAGCGCGGCACGGTGAGGGTGCTGCTGCCCACCGCCCGCTGCGCGGACTCACGGGAGTTGTCCGAGGCGGTCCACTTCACGCCGTTGGCGGCGAGGGCCGGTCCCAGGTTGGGGTTGTCCTGCGGCTGCTGCGGCAGGGTCTTCAGGCCGGAGTGCTCGCCGGTGACCAGCTCGCCGCGGTCGAGGGAGAGCCCGTGCAGCAGGCCCCAGTCGTAGTTGTCCGAGATCTCGCCGGAGATGTCGGGGCGGCTGACCCACTTCACCGAGCCGTCGGCGTTCTTCGTGCAGCTCCAGGGCACGGTCGTGGTGTCCTGGACGCAGCCGAGGAAGAGGTGGGTGTAGGTGTGGTTCACCCAGCGGTACTTGGCCTTGTCCCTGAGGAGCTGGTCGGCCAGCGGGTCCTTGCCGCCGTTCTCGCTCTTCCACTCCTCCCCGGCGCCCGCGTTGTACACCATGTCCAGGGTGAAGCCGTGGCTCTGCTCCCACTGGGCCGCGTACTGCGCGTCGGCCGGCGTCATCCGGATCGGCGTCTCCGTGTCCTCGCCGCCGCCCGCGCAGTCGATGTCGCCGGGCGTGCAGTCGCGTTCGGCGTCCCAGCGGGCGTCCGGGGCGAAGACGTCGTCGACGTGGACGGCGAAGTAGTTGCGGTCCTGCCCGAGGTGCACGCCCTGGGTCAGCCACTCCACCATGCCCCGGGCCAGCACCCGGAACTGCTGCTGGTACTGGTTGTAGGCGAAGGTCACCACCAGCTCGCGGCGGCCGTCGTGGGCGTACTCGCCGAGCAGGCTGCCGCTGCCGGTGCCGCCGGGCACGGGTGTGTCGACATAGCTGGTGAAGCCGGTGCGCGGCTGCGCGACGAAGCCGTAACTCTCGTCGGCCGAGGCCGAGTTGTCCTCGAAGGAGAAGGCGCCGCGGAGATAGCCGAAGGGGCCGGACCGGCCGGCCGCCGTGACGTTCGCCGTACGCCCGTCGAGCGGTCCGGCGTAGCCGTTGGCGTCGGTGTAGTCGAGCCCGACCTCGGGATGGGCCCAGGTGTAGGCGTCGAGCTGCGGGATGCCGTACGTCCTCTCGTACGCCTCCAGTGCCGTCTGCTCGGCCGAGCCCGCGCCGAACGGGGCCTCGTTCGGCAGGACGACGCCCTGGAACTTCGCCCGGGGCCGGCCGCCCACGGTGTCGCTCAGGAAGGCGCTGTCGACGGTGGGCCGGCCCGAGTCGTCCAGGTCGACCTCGGTGTACGGGATGCCCTCGCTCTTCAGCCGGGCGGTGATGGCGCCTACGGGGCCTATGTGGTCGTCGACGACCAGCACCCTGAGGTCGACGCGCGGATCGGTCGCCGCCGAGGCGCCCGGCGCGGCGAGCCCCAGGGTGACCATCCCGGCGGCGGTGACGGCGATGCCGGCCGCTCTCCAGCGGTGTGCGCGGTGAGCCATGACTGGTTCCTCCCCCAGAGGATCAACAGCGGAGATTTCGCGGAGAATCAGTGGAAATCATGCGAACCGACGGGTCGACACCTCACCGGAACCCGATGAGTGTGGCTCAGCTCACGTGCTCCGAGGAGGGAGAAGTGGCCATGACGCCACGCGCAGGTGAACACCCGAAGGAATGAGCGAACGCACCCACGCGCGTAGTCTCGTCCCGGGTGTTCGCCGACAGGGTGAAGGCCCCGGTTGCCGTCTGTCCCCAGGCCTGGACCTAGGGTCGGCTCTCGGGCCCGGTCGACCCACCCCACATCGGCCACAGGAACTTCACATCGGAAGCGAGATCTCACCACCGTGACTGCTCTGACTCTCAGCACCGCCGCGGCGCCCGGCCTCCGGGCCGACGCGATCGTGATCGGTGTCGCCAAGGGCGCCCAGGGGCCCGTCGTCGCACCGGGCGCCGAGGCCGTGGACAAGGCGTACGACGGCAAGCTGGCCGGCGTCCTGGAGACCCTCGGCGCCTCGGGTGCCGAGGGCGAGCTGACGAAGCTGCCCGCGCCGGCCGGCTTCAAGGCCCCGCTCGTGGTGGCGGTGGGCCTCGGCGCACAGCCCGACGACAAGAACGCCGAGGACGGCTACGACGCCGAGGTGCTGCGCAAGGCCGCCGGCGTGGCCGCCCGCGCGCTCGCCGGCTCCAAGAAGGCCGCGTTCGCGCTGCCCGTCGACGGCCCCGGCGCGATCGGCGCCATCGGCGAGGGCGTGCTGCTCGGCGCCTACTCCTTCGACGTCTACAAGGGCGGCGCCCAGGACGCCAAGAACGCGAAGAACGCCAAGGCCAAGAACGGCAAGGCGCCGCTGGGCGAGGCCGCGCTGCTCGGCGGCAAGCCGCGCGACGCCGCCCACAAGGGCGCCCTCGCCCGCGCGACGGCGGTCTCCGAGGAGCTGAACCGCGCCCGCGACCTGATCAACATGCCGCCGAACGACCTCACCCCCGCCATCTTCGCCGGCCTCGCGCAGACCGCGGCCAAGGAGCACGGCATCAAGGTGCAGGTGCTCGACGACAAGGCCCTGACCAAGGGCGGCTACGGCGGCATCCTCGGCGTCGGCGGCGGCTCGGCGGCCACCCCGCGCCTGGTGAAGCTGTCGTACACGCACCCGAAGGCGGACAAGCACCTGGCCTTCGTCGGCAAGGGCATCACGTACGACTCGGGCGGCATCTCGCTCAAGCCCGCCGGTCACAACGAGACGATGAAGTGCGACATGAGCGGTGCCGCCGCCGTCTTCGCCGCGGTCGTCTCCGCCGCCCGCCTCGGCCTGGAGGTGAACGTCACCGGCTGGCTCGCGCTGGCCGAGAACATGCCGTCCGGCTCCGCCGTGCGCCCGGGCGACGTGCTGCGCATGTACAGCGGCAAGACGGTCGAGGTGCTCAACACCGACGCCGAGGGCCGGCTGGTCCTCGCCGACGCGCTGTGGGCGGCCTCGCAGGAGAACCCGGACGCGATCGTGGACGTGGCCACGCTGACCGGCGCGATGATGCTGGCGCTCGGCAGCCGGACCTTCGGCGTCATGGCCAACGACGACGCGTTCCGCTCCGCGGTGCACGAGGCGGCGGAGGAGGTCGGCGAGCCGGCCTGGCCGATGCCGCTGCCCGAGCACCTGCGCAAGGGCATGGAGTCGCCCGTGGCCGACATCGCGAACATGGGCGAGCGGTGGGGCGGCGGGCTGGTCGCCGGCCTCTTCCTGCGCGAGTTCGTGGGCGAGGGGATCACCTGGGCGCACCTGGACATCGCCGGCCCGGCGTTCAACGAGAGCGGCCCGTTCGGTTACACGCCGAAGGGCGGTACCGGTTCGGCCGTCCGCACGCTGGTGCGTCTCGCCGAGCTGACCGCCGAGGGTGACCTGGGCTGACGTTCGCCCGACAGCTCGGTTTCGGCCGCCGTAGGGCGGCCCGCGGGGCGCGGGGGCCGGTCGCACGGCCCCCCGCGCCCCGCCGGGCCGCCTGTACGTGGGGTGTCTCACACTCCATCCCGGCGTCTCGTCCGCCTCGAACAAGTGCAAAGATGGAGCCCGGCAGGACAGGGCCCCCACCGAAGGGCCGAAGCATCAAGCGGCCGGACACCAGCCGCCCGCCGGTCATCGTCGACCGGCCTACGGCGCACATGCATGGAGGACGTGACGTGGCGAACGACGCCAGCACCGTTTTCGACCTAGTGATCCTCGGCGGTGGTAGCGGTGGTTACGCCGCGGCCCTGCGCGGGGCGCAGCTGGGCCTGGACGTCGCCCTGATCGAGAAGGACAAGGTCGGCGGCACCTGCCTGCACAAGGGGTGCATCCCCACCAAGGCCCTGCTGCACGCGGGCGAGATCGCCGACCAGGCCCGCGAGAGCGAGCAGTTCGGCGTCAAGGCCACGTTCGAGGGCATCGACGTCCCGGCCGTCCAGAAGTACAAGGACGACGTGATCTCGGGCCTGTACAAGGGCCTGCAGGGCCTCATCGCCTCCCGGAAGGTGACGTACATCGAGGGTGAGGGCCGGCTCTCCTCCCCCACCTCGGTGGACGTGAACGGCCAGCGCGTCCAGGGCCGCCATGTGCTGCTGGCGACCGGCTCCGTGCCGAAGTCGCTGCCGGGCCTGGAGATCGACGGCAACCGCATCATCTCCTCCGACCACGCCCTCGTCCTGGACCGCGTGCCGAAGTCCGCGATCATCCTGGGCGGCGGCGTCATCGGTGTCGAGTTCGCCTCGGCGTGGAAGTCCTTCGGCTCCGACGTCACCGTCATCGAGGGCCTGAAGCACCTCGTCCCGGTCGAGGACGAGAACTCTTCGAAGCTTCTTGAGCGCGCGTTCCGCAAGCGCGGCATCAAGTTCAACCTGGGCACCTTCTTCCAGAAGGCCGAGTACACCCAGGACGGTGTGAAGGTCACCCTGGCGGACGGCAAGGAGTTCGAGGCCGAGGTCCTTCTCGTCGCCGTCGGCCGCGGCCCGGTCTCCCAGGGCCTGGGCTACGAGGAGGCCGGGGTCGCCATGGACCGCGGTTACGTCCTCGTCGACGAGTACATGCGGACCAACGTCCCGACCATCTCCGCCGTCGGTGACCTGGTCCCGACGCTCCAGCTCGCGCACGTCGGCTTCGCCGAGGGCATCCTGGTGGCGGAGCGTCTGGCCGGCCTGAAGGTCGTTCCGGTCGACTACGACGGCGTCCCGCGGGTGACGTACTGCCACCCGGAGGTCGCCTCCGTCGGTATCACCGAGGCCAAGGCCAAGGAGATCTACGGCGCGGACAAGGTCGTCGCTCTGAAGTACAACCTGGCGGGCAACGGAAAGAGCAAGATCCTCAAGACCGCGGGCGAGATCAAGCTCGTCCAGGTCAAGGACGGTGCCGTGGTCGGCGTCCACATGGTCGGCGACCGCATGGGCGAGCAGGTCGGCGAGGCCCAGCTGATCTACAACTGGGAGGCGCTGCCGGCCGAGGTCGCCCAGCTCATCCACGCCCACCCGACGCAGAACGAGGCGCTCGGCGAGGCCCACCTTGCCCTGGCCGGCAAGCCGCTGCACTCCCACGACTGAGCCTTCGGTCAACGGGCGCGACGACACAGACTTTCCGCAATTCGTTAGGAGCAACCGAAACCATGGCGGTTTCCGTAACCCTTCCGGCGCTCGGTGAGAGCGTCACCGAGGGCACTGTCACCCGCTGGCTGAAGGCCGAGGGCGAGCGCGTCGAGGCCGACGAGCCGCTGCTCGAGGTCTCGACCGACAAGGTCGACACCGAGATCCCCTCGCCCGTTTCCGGCGTGCTGGCCTCCATCAAGGTCGCCGAGGACGAGACCGTCGAGGTCGGCGCCGAGCTGGCCCTGATCGACGACGGCACGGGTGCCCCCGCTGCCGCCCCGGCCCCCGCCGCCGAAGAGGCTCCGGCTCCGGCCGCCGAGCCCGCCCCGGCGCCGGCCGCCGAGGCCCCCGCCGCCGAGGCCCCCGCTCCGGCCGCCGAGGCCCCCGCCGGCGAGGCTCCGGCCGGTGCCGCCGAGGGCACGGACGTGGTCCTGCCCGCGCTCGGTGAGTCCGTCACCGAGGGCACCGTCACCCGCTGGCTGAAGTCGGTCGGCGACTCCGTCGAGGCCGACGAGCCGCTGCTCGAGGTCTCCACGGACAAGGTCGACACCGAGATCCCCTCGCCCGTCTCGGGCGTGCTGCTGGAGATCGTGGTCGGCGAGGACGAGACCGCCGAGGTCGGCGCCAAGCTCGCCGTCGTCGGTGCCGCGGGTGCCGCCCCGGCCGCCGCCCCGGCGCCCGCCGCCGCCCCGGCCGCTCCGGCTCCGGCTCCGGCTCCGGCCCCGGAGCCCGCTCCGGCCGCCCAGGCCCCGGCCCCGGAGCCCGCTCCGGCCGCGCCCGCCGCTGCCGCTCCGGCCCCGGCCCCGGCCCAGCCCACGGCTCCGGCTCCGGCGCCCGCTCCGGCTCCGGCTCCGGTCACCCCGGCCACCGCGCCGACCTCCCCGACCGCCACCCAGGCGACCGACGAGGGCGCCTACGTCACCCCGCTGGTGCGCAAGCTCGCCGCCGAGAACGGCGTCGACCTGTCCGCCGTCAAGGGCACCGGCGTCGGCGGCCGCATCCGCAAGCAGGACGTCGTCGCCGCCGCCGAGGCCGCGAAGACCGCCGCCGCGGCTCCGGCCCCGGCCGCCGCCCCCGCTGCCGCCGCCGCGAAGAAGGCCCCCGCGCTGGAGGCCTCCCCGCTGCGCGGCCAGACCGTCAAGATGCCCCGCATCCGCAAGGTCATCGGCGACAACATGGTCAAGGCGCTGCACGAGCAGGCCCAGCTGTCGTCGGTCGTCGAGGTCGACGTCACCCGCCTGATGAAGCTGCGCGCCAAGGCGAAGGACTCCTTCGCGGCCCGCGAGGGCGTCAAGCTCTCCCCGATGCCGTTCTTCGTCAAGGCCGCCGCGCAGGCGCTGAAGGCCCACCCGGTCATCAACGCCAAGATCAACGAGGCCGAGGGGACCATCAGCTACTTCGACACCGAGAACGTCGGTATCGCGGTGGACTCCGAGAAGGGCCTGATGACCCCGGTCATCAAGCACGCCGGCGACCTCAACATCGCGGGCATCGCCAAGGCCACGGCGGAACTGGCGGGCAAGGTCCGCGCCAACAAGATCACCCCGGACGAGCTGTCCGGCGCGACCTTCACGATCTCCAACACCGGTTCGCGCGGCGCGCTGTTCGACACGATCATCGTGCCGCCGGGCCAGGTCGCGATCCTCGGCATCGGTGCCACGGTCAAGCGTCCGGCCGTCATCGAGACCGAGGAGGGCACGGTCATCGGCGTCCGCGACATGACCTACCTGACCCTCTCCTACGACCACCGTCTGGTGGACGGCGCCGACGCGGCCCGTTACCTGACGGCCGTCAAGGCGATCCTGGAGGCGGGCGAGTTCGAGGTCGAGCTCGGCCTCTGACGTCCCTGATCGGGCAGTACGGCACCCCGTCCGGAGTTTTCCGGGCGGGGTGTTCGTGTTTGTCGGCACACTGGGCGTGTAAGGCTCGTCTCACCTGCGCAAAAGCACCCCCATGCGCCCTGCCGCCACCGCTGGCCGGCCGTATTGTCTAAACGTCAAGCCCCCAGGGGCCGCAGTCCGGCCCCTCCCTAAGGAGCCCTCATGACCGCGCCCGTCGTCCACTCGCTGCGCGAGCAGATCCGCGAGCACATCGTGGAGGGGATCGTCAGCGGGCGCTGGCAGCCGGGCGAGCGCATCGTCGAGCGCCGGATCGCCACCGAGCTGGAGGTCAGCCAGACCCCGGTGCGGGAGGCCCTGCGCGAGCTGGAGTCGCTGCGGCTGATCGAGTCGGCCCCGAACAAGGGCGTGCGCGTCCGCAATCTGACCGCGGCCGACCTGGAGGAGAGCTACCCCGTGCGGGCCGGCCTCGAGGCCATCGCGGCCGAGCTGGCGGCGGAGCGCCTCGCGGAGGACTGCTCGGCGCTGGAACCGCACGTCATGGCGCTGTACGAGGCCGACCGGAACACGGACGGCACCGCCCAGGTGCGGCACACGGTCGGCTTCCACCGCGAGCTGGTCCGCGCGGCCCGCAACTCGGTGCTGCTGCACACCTGGGAAGGGCTCGGCATCGAGGTCTTCACAGCGCTGTCGATCCGCTGGCTCGGCACGGTCCAGCAGTCGTACGCGGAGGAGCACGAGGAGCTGGTGCAGGCGTTCAAGCGCCGTGACCCGCGGATCGCGGAACTGGTGAAGGCGCACGTCCTGGGCTGCGCCCCGCGCCCCTGACGCACCCGAGCATCCCGGCGCTCACCTGCGGAAACACGGTCAAAAGCCGTCACCCGGTGCCATGATCGAAGGCACCCCGTGCCGACTTTCTCCAGATCAAGAGGTTTTCGCCCTCAACCCTTTGATCGATCATCGATCAGGGAGTTACAGTCACCGACGGACTTCCACCGAAGTCCGCTGCCCTGTCCTGCCAAAGACCAAGGGCACCCCCGAACCCTTACCGATGAGGGAACCCCCTTCGACTGAGGAAGGCGGCGACATGACCGACCCCCACGCCATCCAGCCGAGCGCGCTCGACCAGCTCCCGGACCGCGACCCGGAGGAGACCGCCGAATGGCAGGCCTCCCTGGACGCCGTGGCCAGGGAGGCCGGGCCGCACCGCGCCGCGTACCTGATGCGGCGCACGCTGGAGCGCGCCGAGGCGGGCGGCATCGCGCTGCCGAAGCTCCTCGAGACCGACTACGTCAACACCATCCCCACCTCCGCGGAGCCGGGCATCCCCGGTGACCCGGAGATGGAGGCCCGGATCACGGCGTGGAACCGCTGGAACGCGGCGGCGATGGTGACCCGCGGCTCGAAGTACGGCGTCGGCGGCCACATCGCCACCTTCGCCTCCGCCGCCTGGCTGTACGAGACGGGCTTCAACCACTTCTTCAAGGGCAAGGAGTCCCAGGAGGCCGCCGGCTCCGGCGACCAGCTGTACATCCAGGGCCACGCCTCCCCGGGCATCTACGCCCGCGCCTTCCTCGACGGCCGCCTGAACGAGGCGCACCTCGACAACTTCCGCCAGGAGGCCGGCGGCAACGGCCTGCCGTCGTACCCGCACCCGCGCCGGCTGCCCTGGCTGTGGGAGTTCCCGACGGTCTCCATGGGTCTCGGCCCGCTCTCCGCGATCTACCAGGCGCGCTTCAACCGCTACCTGACCAACCGCGGCATCAAGGACGTCTCGGCGTCCCACGTCTGGGCCTTCCTCGGCGACGGCGAGATGGACGAGCCGGAGTCGACGGCGGCCCTCGCACTGGCCGCCCGTGAGGAGCTGGACAACCTCACCTTCGTCATCAACTGCAACCTGCAGCGCCTGGACGGCCCGGTCCGCGCCAACTTCAAGATCGTGCAGGAGCTGGAGGCCCAGTTCCGCGGCGCCGGCTGGAACGTCGTGAAGACGCTGTGGGGCTCCGCCTGGGACGAGCTGTTCGCGCTCGACACCACGGGCGCGCTGGTACGCCGGCTGCGCCAGGTACCGGACGCGCAGATCCAGACGTACCAGACCCGCGACGCCGCCTACATCCGCCAGGACTTCTTCGGCGCCGACCCGGCGCTCGCCGAGATGGCGAAGCTGCTGAGCGACGACAAGATCCTGGAGTGCTTCCACCTCTCGCGCGGCGGCCACGAGGCCCGCAAGGTCTACGCCGCGTACAAGGCCGCCGTCGAGCACAAGGGTGCGCCGACGGTGATCCTGGCCCAGACGGTCAAGGGCCACACCCTGGGCGAGGGCTTCGCGTCGAAGAACGCCAACCACCAGATGAAGAAGCTGACGGTGGACGAGTTCAAGACGATGCGGGACCTGCTCGGCCTGCCCATCAAGGACAGCGACTTCGCCGACGGCCAGGTGCCCTACGGCCACCCGGGTGCCGACTCCCCCGAGGTCCGCTACCTCCAGGAGCGCCGTGCGGCCCTCGGCGGCCCGGCCCCGGCCCGCCGCACGCACGCCCTGGCCCCGCTGCCGGCCCCGGCCGAGAAGGCGTTCGCCTCCTTCGACAAGGGCTCCGGCTCCCAGAACGTCGCCACCACCATGGCCTTCGTCCGTCTGGTCAAGGACCTGGTCCGCGACAAGGAGACGGGCAAGCGCTGGGTGCCGATCGTCCCGGACGAGGCGCGCACCTTCGGCATGGAGAGCCTCTTCCCGTCGCTGGGCATCTACTCGCCCAAGGGCCAGACGTACGAGCCGGTCGACCGCGACCAGCTGATGTACTACAAGGAGGCCAAGAACGGCCAGATCCTCAACGAGGGGATCACCGAGGCCGGATCGATGGCCGACTTCATCGCCGCGTCCACCGCGTACGCGACGCACGGCGAGGCGATGATCCCGTTCTACATCTTCTACTCGATGTTCGGCTGGCAGCGCACGGCCGACCAGATGTGGCAGCTCGGCGACCAGCTCGGCCGCGGCTTCCTGGTCGGCGCGACGGCGGGCCGTACGACGCTGACGGGCGAGGGCCTCCAGCACGCCGACGGGCACTCCCCGGTCATCGCCGCGACCAACCCGGCCGCGCTGACCTACGACCCGGCGTTCGCGTACGAGGTCGCGGTCATCGTCCGCGAGGGTCTGCGCCGGATGTACGGCGAGGCCCACGAGGGCGAGGACCAGAACGTCTTCTACTACCTGACGGTCTACAACGAGCCGCTGCCGCAGCCGGCCAAGCCGGCCGGCCTCGGCATCGACGAGGGCATCGTCAAGGGCCTGTACCGCTTCAACACGGCCGAGTCGGCGGACGTGTCCGTCCCGGCCAACGCCCCGCGCATCCAGCTGCTCGGCTCCGGTACGGCGATCCACTGGGCGCTGCAGGCGCAGCGGGTGCTCGCCGACGAGTGGGGCGTGGCCGCCGACGTGTGGTCCGCGACCTCCTGGTCGGAGCTGCGCCGGGACGCGATGGAGGCCGACGCGGCGCTGCTGCGCGGCGAGGAGCGGGTGCCGTACGTCCGCCAGGCGCTGCAGGGCGCCGAGGGCCCGGTGCTGGCCGTGTCCGACTACATGCGCCAGGTCCCGGACCAGATCGCGCAGTGGGTCGAGCAGGACTGGTCCTCGCTGGGCGCCGACGGCTTCGGCCTGTCGGACACCCGTGAGGCCGCCCGCCGCCACTTCGGCGTCGACGCCCAGTCGATCGTCGTCGCGGCCCTGGCCCAGCTCGCCCGGCGCGGCGAGGTGAAGGCCACGGCGGTCAAGGAGGCCCGGGAGAAGTACGGGCTGTAGGCCGGCCCAGGCCCGGTGCGGCCCGGTGAAGGGGTACGGCGTCAGCCGTGCCCCTTCATTTCGTTGTCGGTGCCCCCCTGCATCATGAGGGGATGCGTGCCGCACGTCTGATCAAGATGGTCCTCCTCCTGCAGTCCCGGCCCTCGATGACCGCGGCCGAGCTGGCCCGGGAGCTGGAGGTGTCGGAGCGGACGGTGACCCGGGACGCGCAGGCGCTGTCGGAGGCGGGCGTGCCGGTCTACGCCGACCGGGGACGGATCGGCGGGTACCGGCTGGTCGGCGGGTACCGGACGCGTCTCACCGGGCTGGCGAGGAACGAGGCCGAGGCACTGTTCCTGAGCGGGGTGCCGGGGGCGCTGCGCGAGATGGGTCTCCAGGACGCCGCGTCGGCGGCCCGGCTGAAGGTGTCGGCGGCGCTGCTGCCCTCGCTGCGGGACGCCCCGGACAGCGCGGCGGGGCGGTTCCATCTGGACGCGCCCGCGTGGTTCCGGGAGCCGGAGACACCGGCGCCGCTGCCCGCGCTCGCCGGGGCGGTCTGGGCGGACCGGCGGATCGGCGCCGTCTACCGGCGCGGGGAGAGCACGGTCGAGCGGGAGCTGGAGCCGTACGGGCTCGTGCTGAAGGCGGGGGTCTGGTACCTGTGCGCCCGGGCGGCCGGGGCGAGCGCCTTCCGGACGTACCGGGTCGACCGGTTCACCGCCGTCGATGTCCTGGACGAGCGGTTCGCGCGTGACCCGGAGTTCGATCTGCCCGGGTTCTGGGCGGCGCACGCGGAGCGGTTCGCCCGGTCGATCCTGCGCGCCGAGGTGGTCGTGCGGCTCTCCCCCGACGGGGTGCGCCGGCTGCCGCACGCCGTGGATCCGGCAGGGGCGCGGGAGGCGCTGGCCGGCTCGGGCGTGCCGGATGCCGAGGGCTGGGTGACGGTGACGCTGCCCGTGGAGTCGGAGGAGGTCGCGCACACCCAGCTGACCGCGCTCGGCCCGGAGGCGGAGGTGCTGGCGCCGGCGGGCCTGCGCGCGCGGTTCGCGGCGGACGCGGCCCGGGCCGCCGCCCGGTACGGCCGTGCGGACGGCGGATGACGATCCGCCCACTCCGCGTGCGGCCCACCGGCCGAGGCCCGATGCTGGTGCCGTGATGGACGAGACGGAGTTCTGGGAG
Source organism: Streptomyces sp. NPDC015171 (assembly GCF_043079545.1). Taxonomy (NCBI): domain Bacteria; kingdom Bacillati; phylum Actinomycetota; class Actinomycetes; order Kitasatosporales; family Streptomycetaceae; genus Streptomyces; species Streptomyces sp. NPDC015171. The sequence goes on along the minus strand of NZ_JBIBUO010000004.1, from coordinate 615,720 downwards.
CTGATCGACGCCAGCCGCGCGGCCGCAGAGGGTGACCCCGAGGAGCAGGCCGACGCGCTCGTGGACCGGCTGCTCCAGCTGGACCCCGAGCTGGTCCTGGACTTCGCCCGGCACTTCGAGGCCCGGTACAACCGCGCCTACCGCTGGGATCTGTGGGGCGCCGCCTGGCTGCTGCTCGACGGGTGCAGCGACGACGCGTTCGACTTCTTCCGGTGCTGGCTGATCGGCCAGGGCCGGGAGGTCTTCGAGGGCGCCCTGCTGGATCCGGACGGGCTCGCCGAGCTGCTGGGCGAGTTCGACGAGGAGATCGACGGCGACGGCGAGGAGCTGGGGTACGCGGCGGACGAGGCGTACGAGCAGCTGACCGGCACCGTCGCGCCCGACCTCGGCATCGCCCCGCCGCCCGCCGAGCCGGCGGGCAGTCCGCTGGACCTGGAGAACGACCGGGTGCTCGCCGAGCGGTTCCCTCGGCTGTGGGACCGGTTCAAGGGGTGACGTGGGGGCCGGCGTGCTGTGCCGCCGTGCGCCCGCGGGCGCCGTCGGCCGGACCGCTGTGCGCCGGGCCCGCGCCGACGGCGTGGTGCGGCGGGGCGGCGGCCGCGCCGAGGGCGGGCGCGGTGACCGCCGCCGGGCCGAGGACGACGGCCGCCGCGGCGCGCGGCGCGGCATGGGCGCGGCGGGGCCCGGCGCGCTCCGGCGCGGGCCCGGTACGGCCGCCGTGACGGCTCCGGGCACGCCTGCCGGTCCTGGTCCCCGCCGCCGCTCGGCCGAGGTCGTCCATGCCGGCGGGGAGCGGGCGGCGGGGCGGCTACGGCCTCGCTGTGCGGGTGCGGCCCTGCAGCAGGGCGGCCTGTTGCCGGATGGCCGGGAGGCGGGCGGCGAGGGACGCGCCGGGGCAGTTGGTGCGGTAGCCGTCCTGGTGGCCGGCGAGGGCGGGCAGGGTGGCCGCGGCGCCCGCCCGGTAGCGGCTGAGGCCGCTGCTGGAGACCAGCCGGGTGCGGCTGCGCGGGTCGACGTCGGCCAGGCCGAGCTTCCAGGCGGCCAGCGCGGCGATCGAGTCGGTCATGGCCCGGGGCACGGGGACGCCGTCGGTGAAGGTGCCGAGGGCGGCGATGCCGGCGGTGCGGTGGTTGAAGCCCTGGGTGTGGGCGCCGACGACGGCTCGTTCCACGCCGCCGGCGCGGCCCTCGTAGATGGTGCCGCAGCGGTCGACGAGGAAGTTGTAGCCGATGTCGTCCCACTGGCGCGCGCCGGTCTGGCCCTCGTACAGATGGCGGATGATCTCGGGTGCGTCGGCGCACTTGTAGCCGTTGGGCGAGTCGGTGTGGTGCACGAAGACGGCGACCACCTTGTCGTCGTAGCGCGGGGGCGGCTGGGTGCGCCCGGTGGTGCGGTCGAGCCAGGCGGAGCGCGGCACGATGCGCGGCCGGGCGACCTGGTGGGCGGCGGGCGCCCGGGCCGCCACGGCGGCGGGGCGCGAGGGGCGGGAGGCGGCCTGCTCGACGCCGTGGACGCACAGGCCGAGACCGACGACGGCCAGCAGCCCGGGCAGGCAGCCGAGCACCAGCACGACGCCGGGTGTCCAGGCGGCACGGAACGTCCCCGCGATCCGCCGTCTCCAGGCGCTCGGGGCTCTTCGGACGACACGCATGATCCCACTGTCGGGGTGCTCTGCCGTGCCCGCGATGTGCGCTGTGCCACCTGGTGGAACCATCATCCCGGTCCGGGTCGTTTCTGGGGGTACACACGTACGTGGTCGGTTCCGCCGCCCGGCGGCCGTCCGGCGCGCGTTGCTGATCAGCGGACCGGTCCCGTCCGTACTGAGGGGTCCGAGAGAAAGGCGGCTCCGTGGACCTGCTCGACCTGGTGCTTGTGCTGGTGATCGTCGTCTACGCGGCGTCCGGATACCGGCGCGGCCTGGTGGCCGGCTGTGTCTCGCTCGCGGGGTTCGTGGGCGGCGCGGTCATCGGCGTGTGGGTACTGCCGTGGGTGACCGGCCAGGCGGACCGGGGCTCGGCGGCGGCGACGGTGCTCGCGGTGCTGACGGTGCTGGTGCCCGCGGTGGTGGGGCACGAGCTGGCGGGCCGGCTGGCGCTGCGGCTGCGCGGGGAGCTGGACCGGGGGCCGCTGCGGGTGGCGGACGGGATAGGGGGCGCGGCGGCCAACGCGGTCGCGGTGCTGGTCGTGGCCTGGGTGGCGGCGAGCGTGCTGAGCGCGGCCCCGTCCCAGTCGCTGACCACGGCGATCCGGAACTCGACGCTGCTGGGCGCGGTGCAGGACGCGATGCCGCGGACCACGCCCGCCTGGTTCTCGCGGGCCACGTCGGCGCTGACCGAGGCGGGTTTCCCGCAGGTGTTCAACCCGTTCGAGAACGAGTCGACGGCCCGGGTGGCCCGGCCGACCGGGGACAGCGTCACACCGGCCGCGACGAACGCCGCCCGGCTGAGCACGGTGAAGATCGAGGGCGCTGCGGGCACGGAGGGCCGCGAGGGCAGCGGGTTCGTGTACGCGCCGGGGCACGTGATGACCAACGCGCACGTGGTGGCCGGCATCGACGACCCGAGCGTGCGGGTCGGCGGGGTCGGCCGGTCGTACGACGCCCGGGTGGTGCTGTTCGACCCGGACCGGGACGTGGCGGTGCTGTACGTGCCGCGGCTGCGCGCCCCGGTGCTGCGGTTCGACACCGGTGCGGAGCGCGGGGACTCGGCGGTGGTGGCCGGCTATCCGCAGGACGGCGCCCTGAACCTGCAGGCGGCGACGGTCGGGAACCGGGTGCGGGCGGCCGGCCAGAACATCTACAACGACGGCACGGTCACCCGGGAGATCTACTCGATCCGCTCCACGGTCCGGCCGGGCAACTCCGGCGGACCGCTGCTGACCACGGACGGCCGGGTGTTCGGGGTGGTCTTCGCCCGCTCCACCTCGGACGCCGAGACGGGGTACGTGCTGACGGCGGCCGAGGTGGCGGGCGACGCCCGGCGCGCGGCCGCTGCGACGGCGGCGGTGGACACGGGCGAGCTGGTCAGCTCGTAGGGCTCACAGGGCGCGGCCCATGCACACGTCGTCGACGTACGCGCCGTCGATGTGGAACTCCCCCGGCAGCACGCCCTCGACGGCGAACCCCTCGGACGCGTAGAGCGCCCGGGCCGGGGCGTTGTGCCCGAGCACGCGCAGGGTGAGGCGCCGCGCGCCGCGGTCGCGCGCCCGGTCGACGGCGGCCCGCACCAGCGCCCGCCCCACGCCCCGCCCGCGGGCCTCCTCGGCGACGGCGAAGCCCTGGATGGACAGCACGTGCGCGTTCGAGGCGAGCGGGGTCGGGTGGACGAGCCGGATGTAGCCGAGGACGGTGGCGCCGGATTCGGCGACCAGGTACTGGTCCGGGCCGTGGCGCTCGTCGAAGAACGGCGGATAGGGCGGCTCGGGCGGGGGCATCACCGCGTGCAGGGTGGACCAGGTGGCGCGGTCGAGGAGGGCGAGTTCCCCGTCGTCCTCGGGGCGGGCGGGGCGTATGGACAGATCCGGCATGGCGATCACCCTACGACGCCCGGTCCGGGCGTCCCACCGGGATTCCGCGGGGCGGTGCGGTCATGCTGGAGGCATGGAACGATCACGTATCGCGGTGGCCGGCGCGTCCGGTCTCATCGGCAGCGCCCTGGTGCGGTCCCTGACGGCGGACGGGCACGAGGTGGTCCGGCTGGTGCGCCGGGCCTCCCGGGGCCCGGACGAGGTGTGCTGGGACCCCGAGCGGCAGTACGTCGACGCGGCCGGGCTCGTGGGGTGCGCGGCGGTGGTGAACCTGGCGGGGGCCGGGATCGGCGACCGGCGCTGGACCCCGGAGTACAAGCGGCTGCTCCGGGACAGCCGGGTGCTGGGCACGGCGGCGCTCGCCGAGGCGGCGGCCGCGCTGCCGGAGCCGCCGCGGGTGTTCGTGAACGGCAGCGCGGTGGGCTTCTACGGCGAGACCGGCGACCGGGTGGTGGACGAGGACGCACCGCCCGGCGACGGCTTCCTGTCCGGGCTGTGCGTGGAGTGGGAGGAGGCCGCGGCGCCCGTCGCGGAGGCGGGGGTGCGTACCGTGTTCGTGCGCACGGGTCTGGTGGTGAGCCGGGACGGCGGGGCCTGGGGGCGGCTGTTCCCGCTGTTCCGGGCGGGGCTCGGGGGGCGTCTGGGCGACGGGCGGCAGTACTGGCCGTACATCGCGCTGCACGACGAGGTGGCCGCGATCCGGCATCTCATCGACGGCGACACCCTGTCCGGGCCGTTCAATCTGACGGCTCCCGAGCCGCTGACGAACCGTGACATCACGGCGGCGATGGGGCGGGTGCTGCACCGGCCGACGGTGTTCCCGGTGCCGGCTCCGGTGCTGCGCACGGCGCTCGGGGAGATGGCCGGGGATGTGCTGGGCAGCCAGCGGGTGGTGCCGAGGCGGTTGCTGGAGTCGGGATTCCGGTTCGCGTTCCCGGGCATCGATGAGGCGATCCGCGCGGCGGGCTGAGCCGGCCGACCACACCGGCGAACGAAAGTGACCGCATGCGACCTCTATGCGACCGTGCCCTGTTGATGCGCGACTGTTCCTGACCGATTACGGCCCTACCCTCGACCCGAACTCGGGTATCCCTGGGGCCAGTTGGGGGCATGACGTCTCCACCGGCCGCGCAACCACAGGAGGGGCCTCGTGCTTGAGCCCGCGTACCAGGTGGACGTCGTCATCGTGGGAGCCGGCATCGCCGGCCTCTCGGCGGCTCATCGGCTGACCAGCGCAGGAATCACCACCGCGGTCCTGGAAGCCGCGCCGTACGTCGGCGGTCGCATGTCGACGGAGAAGATCGACGGCTTCCGCCTCGACCGCATCGGACAGCTGCTGTCCACGTCCTACCCCGAACTCCGGCCGACCCCGGGCCTGGACACCCTGACCGTGCGGCGCTTCGCGCCGGGCGTCCTGCTGCACCGCGACGGGCGCACCCAGCGCGCGGGGATGCCGCCGGCCGGCGGGAGCGCACGGGGCGCACGGGGCGCACTCCATGCGGTGCGCGCCCTCGCCAGCGCCCCCCGGGGCCCGGCGGTCGCTCCCGGCCGGACCGGGACACCGGTGGGCGGCGCGATGGACCAGGCCCGGCTGGGTGCCGCGCTCGGCCGGATCGCCGCCACCCCCGTCGAACGCCTCCTGGCCCGGCCCGAGCTGCCGGCCGGCCAGGCGCTCGCCCTGCGCGGGATGTCCGCCCGCACCATCGAGGGCTTTCTGCGTCCGCTGCTCGCCGCGCTGCTCTGCGACCCGGAGCTGACCACGTCCAGCAGGTGCGCGGACCTGGCGCTGCGCGCCTTCGCCGGCGGCCGGCTGTGCGTGCCGGAGGGCGGCGCGGACGTGCTGCCCGAGCTGCTGGCGCGGGCGCTGCCGGCGGCCACCGTGCACACCGGGGTGCGGGTCACCTCCGTGTCCACGACCTCGGTGACCACCGCCGAGCACGGGGAGATCCGCTGCCGGGCGGTGCTGCTGGCCACCGACGCGCGCGCCGCGGCGGAGCTGCTGCCGGGGCTCAGGGTGCCGGACTTCCATCCGGTGACCGTGGTGCACCACACCACCGACGAACCGTCGGCGGCCTTCGCCACCGGCACCTCGCTGCTGCTGGACGCCGACCGCGGCGGCCCGGTCGCGCACACGGCGGTGCTCAGCAACGTGGACCCGAGCCGGGCGCCGGCCGGCCGCGTGCTGATCTCCTCGACGGTGCTGGGCGCCCCGCCGGAGGGTGTGGACACCGCCGTGCGCATCCACCTCTCCCGCCTCTACGGCACCTCGACGCGGCGCTGGGAGACGCTGGCCGTGCACCACACCCCGGAGGCGGTCCCGGCGATGCGCCCGCCGCACGATCTGCGCCGGCCGGTACGTCTGCTGGCGGGTCTGTACGTCTGCGGCGACCACCGGGACACCAGCACGGTCCAGGGCGCCCTGCACTCGGCCCACCGGGCGGCGGCGGCGATCCTCTCCGACCTGGGCGCGGCGGGATCGCTCCACACCGCCGACCCGGCCCCGACGCTGCCGCGAGCGGCCTGAGCGCGCCCGGAGGGGCACGGGGAGCGGCGCGGCACCGAGCGGACGGCAGCGCACCCGCGACGGCGGGTGGCGGCCGTCCGGCCCGGTGCCGCCGGACCGCGCCGTGGCGGGCGGGCGCCGCGGGGGCCGTCAGCCCAGGGCCGCGATCTTTTCCCGGTAGCCCCGGACCGGTGCCGCGTCCCGGTACGGCTCCAGGCGGCGCTCGAAGTCGCGTACGTACTCGATCGCGCGGGCGCTGCGCATCTCCGCCGCCTGGCCCGCCGCCTCGGCGGCCAGCGCGCACGCCTGGTCGAGTTCGCCGAGGCCGAGCCGGGCGGTGGCGAGGACGATCCGGCAGAACAGCCGGCTGCGGGCGTAGGAGGGCGCCCGGAGCTGGAGGGCGCGCTCGGCGTGCTGGACGGCGGCCCGGAACTGCTGCAGATCCCGGTGGCAGTGCCCGAACTCGTCGGCGAGCTGGGCCTCGTCGAAGAACGCCGCCCAGTACGGCACCTCGTCCCCGGGCCGGGCGGCGTCCAGCGCACGCTCGGCACGCACCAGCGCGGCGGTGCACGCCCGCACTTCGCCGAGGACGCCGTGCGCCCGCGCCTCGGACACGTGCAGCAGCGCCTGGACGACCGGCGGACCGCCGGAGCCGACCCCCTGCTGGGCGACCCGCGCCAGCTGTACGGCCTCCCGGCCGTGGCCCAGATAGACGGCCTGGCGGCTCATGGTGACCAGGACGTAGGAGCCGTAGGGCCGGTCGCCGGCGGCCTGGGCGAGCCGCAGGGCCTGCACGAAGTACCGCTGGGCCAGCCCGTGCGCCGCGATGTCGTACGACGTCCAGCCCGCCAGCCGGGTCAGGTCGGCGGCGGCGCCGAACAGCCGGCGGCCGGTCTGCTCGTCGTAGCTGCCGCGGAGCATCGGCTCGCACTCGTGCTCCAGGTAGCGCACCAGCGCCTGGCGGGCGTGGCCGCCGCCGAACCGGTCGTCGAGCGTGCGGAACAGCTCGCCGACCGAGTGCAGCGCGGCGATGTCACCGCCGCTGACCTTGTGGCCGGGCCCGCGCTCGGCCTGCCCGCGCACCCTTGGCGGCAGCGCGAGGCCCTGCGGCGGATGGGGCTTGGCCGCACCGGGCCGGCCCTGCGGCGGCACCCGGGGCGCCGGCTGGCGGGCCACCCTGTCGTCGGCCATGCCGATCAGCCAGTCCCGGCTGGGCACGACGAGGCCCGCCGGGGTGAAGGCGATCTTGCGCAGCTCGGCGTGGCTGCCGGAGTCCTTGCGCCACAGCCCGCTGACGATGTCGACGGCCTCCTCGGGGGTGGCCGCGAACTCCAGTCCTGCGTACACCGGGGCGCAGGCGTCGAGGCCGAGGTCCTGCGCGGTGAGCCGGCGCCCGAGCCGGCGGGTGAACACCTCGGCGATGAGGGCCGGGGTCGTCCCGCGCGGCTGCTGTCCGCGCAGCCAGCGGGTGACCGATGTCTTGTCGTATCTGAGGTCCAGCCCGTGTTCGAGACCGAGCTGGTCGACGCGACGAGCCAGACCCGCGTTGGAGAACCCTGCTTCTGCGATGAGCGCGGCGAGCTGGCGGTTGGGGGTGCGCTGCGCGGGTCGGTCCGTCATCTGCGGTGCGGTCTCCTGCCTTCCAGGCCTCTGAAGTGCCTGGATTGCCTTTGAGCAGCCCTTATGGCCTCACGAACGGCGCGAATGTAGCGGAGAGTGAGCAGGCGATCGCAGTCTTCGCCAGGCATTCATCCGATCGTGTGAGGAACGCCCTCAGGGCTGACGTGACCCGGTCGGACGTACAGTGGCGTGGGCGCGCTACGCGCCTGACACACCGACCGCCGAGGGAGGCGCTTGCCGTGAGTGAGTTGCGGTTCGTCCGCATGGGCTTCGGTACGGATGCCGTCGAGTACCAGGAGGCCTGGGACGAGCAGCGCCGGGTGCACGCGGCCCGGTTCGCCGACGAGGTCCCCGACAGCGTGCTCCTCCTGGAACACCCCCCGGTGTACACCGCCGGCCGGCGCACCGAGGACAGCGAGCGCCCGCTGGACGGCACGCCCGTCATCGACGTGGACCGCGGCGGGAAGATCACCTGGCACGGCCCCGGCCAGCTGGTGGGCTACCCGATCCAGAAGCTGCCCCGGCCGGTGGACGTGGTCGCGCACCTGCGCCGCCTGGAGGACGCGATGATCCGGGTGTGCGCCGAGTTCGGCGTCGAGACCTCCCGGGTCGAGGGCCGGGCCGGGGTCTGGGTGCTCGGCGACCCGATCGAACAGCGCCCCGCGCCCGGCGGGCTCACGCTCGACTTCGGCCCGGGCGCCGGGAGCGCCCCGGACCCCGAGGACGCCGAGTTCGACCACCGCCTCGTCGGTCCGGAGTACGCGCCCTCGCAGGCGGGCCGCCGCCACGAGGACCGCAAGATCTGCTCCATGGGCATCCGCGTGGCCAAGGGCGTGACCATGCACGGCTTCGCCCTGAACGTGAACCCGGACACCTCCAGCTTCGACAAGATCATCCCGTGCGGCATCCGGGACGCGGGCGTCACCTCCCTCTCGTACGAACTCGGCCGCGAGGTCACCATCGACGAGGTGCTGCCGGTCGCCGAGAAGCATCTGCGGGACGTGCTCGGCGACGCCGACCTGAGGCCCCGCGTCATCGACACGGCGTCCGCCTGATCCGTCCGGCGGGAATGCGCCCTGCGACAGCCGGGTTGGGTCTGGCGGCAGGGCGCAAACAGTACGGGCGTACCCTGGTGTACGCCGAAGAATCGAAGTCACAGGGAGCCGTTCGTGTCCGCAGTCGCACCCGACGGACGCAAGATGCTGCGCCTGGAGGTCCGTAACAGCCAGACCCCCATCGAGCGCAAGCCCGAGTGGATCAAGACCCGCGCGAAAATGGGCCCCGAATACTCGAAGATGCAGAACCTCGTGAAGAGCGAGGGGCTGCACACGGTGTGCCAGGAAGCCGGCTGCCCCAACATCTACGAGTGCTGGGAGGACCGCGAGGCGACCTTCCTCATCGGCGGCGACCAGTGCACCCGGCGCTGCGACTTCTGCCAGATCGACACCGGCAAGCCCGAGGCGCTCGACCGCGACGAGCCGCGCCGCGTGGGCGAGTCCGTGGTCACCATGGACCTGAACTACGCCACCATCACCGGTGTCGCGCGGGACGACCTGGCCGACGGCGGCGCGTGGCTGTACGCGGAGACCGTGCGCCAGATCCACCGGCAGACGGCGGAGCGGGAGGGCGGCCGGACCAAGGTCGAGCTGCTGGCCCCCGACTTCAACGCGGTGCCCGAGCAGCTCGCCGAGGTCTTCGAGTCCCGCCCCGAGGTCTTCGCGCACAACGTCGAGACCGTGCCCCGGATCTTCAAGCGGATCCGCCCCGGCTTCCGCTACGAGCGCTCCCTGAAGGTCATCACCGAGGCCCGCGACGTCGGCCTGGTCACCAAGTCGAACCTGATCCTCGGCATGGGCGAGACCCGCGAGGAGGTCAGCGAGGCACTGCGGCAGCTGCACGACGCCGGCTGCGAGCTGGTCACCATCACCCAGTACCTGCGCCCGTCCGTGCGCCACCATCCGGTGGAACGCTGGGTGAAGCCGCACGAGTTCGTGGAGCTGAAGGAGGAGGCCGAGCAGATCGGCTTCTCCGGTGTGATGTCCGGCCCGCTGGTGCGCTCCTCGTACCGCGCCGGGCGGCTGTACCAGATGGCCGTCGAGAAGCGTGGCGCGTACATCGCCGCCCAGGCGGTCTGAGCCGAGCGTGTGAATTCACGCACAAGAACCTACTGGCCAGTAATGGCCGACTCGACGCGGCCCTGACCGTCCTCGCTGATGAGGGCGTCGTCAGGGTCGCGTCAGCGTTTCCGCCCACCGCATCAAGGTTTCATTGGCGTTTGACCGGTCGGACACGCCCTGGTAACACCAAACAGTGACTCTGGTATCACGCCCCGTATCGCCATCGCTCCGAGGGGGGACCTCGATCATGCAGGCCGCGCCCGTACACGCCACCGCCATCCCGTCCTTCACCACGGCCCTGCGGGCCGTGGAGTCCCTGCTCATGAGCGGCGGTCAGCGCACCGCCCGCCGCAACGCCTGGGCCTCCGTCCTGGAGGACCGCCGCCGTGCCAAGGACCGGGTCGAGGCCGAGCGGGTCCTGGAGCAGGCCGCCACCCGTCCCTGAGGCCCCCTCGCGCCTCCCGGCACCTGTCCGCCGGGCACTGCCGTCGTCCGCGCTCCCGGGGGCACGTAGACTTCGTGGCATGGCGAGGAAGGAAACCGCGGCGGATGCCGCGAATGCCGGGCGACTGAAGCAGATCGCCCTTACGTACAAGATGACCCGCAAGGCCGACAAGGTGATCGGTCTTGTACTCGCGGCCGTCGGCCTCGGCACTCTCGGTGTCTTCCTCGCGATCGGCTTTCTGATCGGCCACCCGGTCTACCTGGGCATCTTCGGCCTGCTGATCGGTCTGCTGGCGACGGCGATCGTGTTCGGCCGCCGGGCCGAGCGGGCCGCCTTCGGCCAGATGGAGGGCCAGCCCGGCGCCGCGGCGGCCGTGCTGGACAACATCGGCCGTGGCTGGACGACGACTCCGGCGGTCGCGATGAACCGCAACCAGGACGTGGTGCACCGGGCCGTCGGCAAGGCCGGCATCGTGCTGATCGCCGAGGGCAACCCGAACCGGGTGAAGACCCTGCTGGCCGCCGAGAAGAAGAAGATGAACCGCATCGTCGCGGACGTGCCGGTGCACGACGTGATCGTGGGCACGGGCGACGGCCAGGTCGAGCTGAAGAAGCTGCGCACGACCATGCTGAAGCTCCCCCGCGTGCTGACCGGCCCCCAGGTCACCGCGACCAACGACCGGTTGCGCGCCCTGGGCGACCTGATGAGCAACATGCCGCTGCCCAAGGGGCCCATGCCCAAGGGGATGAAGCTCCCCAAGGGCGGCCCGCGCGGTCGCTGACCGCAGGTCCCACCCCCGTCGTCATCCCGCCGTACCGCGTCCCGCGCGGTACGGCGGTCGTCGTTCCGGGGCCGCCCGGGCCCCTCGGAGCACGGCCTCCGGCTGACACGCCGCCGAATGGAGCATCGAGCCCTGATCGGCGTATGCACTCCTAGCCTCGGCATGTGACAAAACGACACATTGCGTACCTCGCGTGCACCACGACCCTCGTCGGTGCGTTCCTCGGCACGACCCCCGCGTCGGCCGCCCACCAGACCCTCGTGGTGCGCCCGGGTGAGTCGATCCAGAAGGCGGTGAACGCCGCCAGGACCGGCGACACCGTGGTCGTGCTGGCCGGCGTCTATCACGAGACCGTCACCGTCAGGACCGCCGGGCTGACCCTGCGCGGGATGGGCGGCCTGACCGTCCTCCAGCCCCCCGCGAAGACCAAGTCCGCGCCGGGCAAGCTCGGCAGGAAGGCCACCCCCACCTGTCTCTCGGCCGGCAACGGCATCTGTGTGATCGGGGCCAGGAACAAGGCCCTGCGCGATGTCACCATCGCCGGCCTGCGGGTGACCGGCTTCGCCAAGACCGGCGTGTGGTCCATGGGGACCGACCGGCTGACCGTGGAGCACGTCCTCGCCGACCACAACGGCCAGTGGGGCATCGGCCAGGAGCACTCCACCCGCGCGGTGTTCCGGGACAACGTCGCCCGGAGCAACGGGGACGCGGGCCTCTTCCTCGCCAACACCGTGCAGGCCGAACAGGGCGCCCTGGACAGCAAGGGCACGCTGGTCGAGGACAACCGCTTCGAGGACAACCGGATCGGCCTCACCGTCCGCCGGCTGCGCAACCTCACCGTCACGGACAACTACGCCGCCGCCAACTGCGCGGGCATGTTCGTCGTCGGCGACGAGAACAAGCCGCGGGCGGGCGCTCTGACCGTCAGCGAGAACCGTGTCGAGCGCAACAACAAGTACTGCGCGAAGACCGCCCGGCTGCCCTATCTGCAGGGCACCGGCATCGTGCTGACCGGCACCGAGAAGGCCACGGTGACCGGGAACACGGTGCTCGACCACTCGGGCAGGTCCCCGCTGTCCGGCGGCATCGTCCTGTTCAAGAGCTTCGTGGGCGCCACGAGCGAGAAGAACAAGATCACCGACAACGTCCTGGCGGGGAACTCCCCGGCGGACCTCGTCAACCAGGAAGCCACCAAGAGCGGCAACGCCTTCACGGGCAACTCCTGCCGGGCCTCCAAGCCCGCGGGCATGTGCTGACGCTGCCGTACCCGTCCCACCCAAGGAAGGAAGGCGGCACATGACCGCACCATCCCGCGAACTCTCGGCTCCGTCCGAGCCGGGGGCACTCCCCACCCCTCCGCCGTCGATGCGGCTGCGCGAGCTGGTGTTCGGGGCGGCCTGTGCCGCCGCCGTCCGCGCCGCCGCCCGGCTCGGTGTGGCCGACGCGCTCGGCGACGCCCCCATGACCGCGGAGGGCCTGGCCGCCGCGGTGCACACCGAGCCGGGGCCGCTGCGCCGGCTGCTGCGCGCCCTGTCCTGCTACGGCGTCTTCGCCGAGCGCCCGGACGGGTCCTTCGCCCACACGGAGATGTCCCGGCTGCTGCGCGAGGACGACCCGAACAGCCTGCGGGCCATCGCCATGTGGTGCACCGAGCCCTGGACCTGGGACGCCTGGCCCCTGCTGGACGAGGCGGTGCGCTCCGGCCGGAACGTCGTGGCGGACCTCTACGGCAAGGACTTCTTCACCTACCTCAACGAGGACGCCCCCGAGTCGGCGGACGTCTTCAACCGCGCCATGACCCGCTCCAGCGAGCAGTCGGCGCGGGAGGTGGCGGCCCTGCTGGACCTGTCCGGCAGCAGGTCGGTCGCGGACCTCGGCGGCGGCCAGGGGCATGTGGTCGCGTGCCTGCTGGACAAGTACCCGGCCATGCGGGGCTCGCTGCTGGACCTGCCCCGGGTGGTGGAGAAGGCCCTGCCGCGGCTGCGTGAGGGCGGCGACCTCGCGGACCGGGCGCGCATCGTGCCCGGCGACATCCGCGAGTCGGTGCCGGTCGAGGCCGACTGCTACATCATCAAGAACATCCTGGAATGGGACGACGAGTCCACCGCCCGGCTGCTGCGCAACGTGGTCGAGGCGGGCGGCCCCGGCACCCGGGTCGTCGTCATCGAGAACCTCGTCGACGACACCCCCTCGATGCGGTTCAGCACGGCCATGGACCTGCTGCTGCTCCTGAACGTCGGCGGTGCCAAGCACACCACCGACAGCATGACGGGCCGGCTCCGGGCGGCGGGCCTGAAGGTCAACGACATCCGGCCGGTCAACCCGTTCCTGCACGCGTTCGACTGCATCGTCCCCGCCTGACCGATGCCCCCAGGCACACCGGTGCCGGGCCCGCGTCGCACGCGGGCCCGGCACCGGTGGTCCGGACGGAGGTCAGACGCCGCTGTCGCGCTCCCACACGTAGAAGCGCTGGGCCATGGCGTCCTTCGGGGACCGCCAGGTCTCCGGGTCGTACGCGCTGACGTACGCCTGCAGCCGCTCGCTGACGTCCCTGAAGTCAGGGTGCGAGGTGACCTTGGCGATGGCCGGTCCGGGCTCGCGGTCGGACTCGATGAGGTGCATGTACACGTCGCCGAACTGGAAGAGGCTGCGCCGGCGGACGCCGACGAGGTGGGGCAGCTCTCCCCGGTCGGACTCCGCGAACACCTCGGCGATGCCGGGAGCGGAGCCCGGGACCATCCGGGCGACGATCAGGGCCTGGTGCACGGTCGTCTCCTGTCGTCCGGCTCAGTCGGCCAGGGCGGGGGCGGGCCGGTGGCCGGCTGCCGCCTTCTCGATCTTGTCCCGGATGAGGGCCATCTGGACCTTGGAGTTGTTGTTGATGTTGTCGGTCATCCAGTCGTCGTCGACCGGGGCGTCCGGCTTCATCTCGAAGTCCTGGGTCCAGACCATCCGGGTGCCGGCGGGGACCTCCTCGTACTGCCAGTGGATGTTCATGTAGGCGAAGGGCCCGGTCTCCACCCGGTGCGCCTGGACGGTGCGGGAGTCGCGGTCGGGCTCGCGCTCGGAGACCCAGCTCCAGACGGTGCCGTTCTCGTCCGGGTGCATGGTCAGCCGGAACGTCGTCCGGGCGCCCTCCCGCTTGAGGACGTCCACCGCCGCGTACTCGCTGAACAGCTGCGGCCAGCGCTCCAGGTCGTTGGTCATGTCCCAGACCAGGTCCAGCGGGGCCGCGATGGTGATCTCGTTCTGGGTGTGCCCTGCCATATCAGGCTCCTGCCATCAGAGTGGTGTTGACGAGGTTGAGGAACTGCTGCGGCGTCTTGCAGCGCTCCGCGTCGACCGGCATCGGGGTGCCGTGCGTGTTCTCCAGTTCGCCGACGATGCCGAGCAGGCCCAGCGAGTCGACGCCGAGGACGTCGAATCCGGTCTCCGGCTTCTCCTTCAGCTGCTGCGGGCTGACGGTGACCCCGGCGGCCTTCTTCATCAGCGCGGCGAGTTCTTCCACGGTGATCTGCGGCATGTGCTTTCCTCCTTCTTTCTCACTGCGCGGTGCCGCGTCGCAGCACCAGCGCCGAGTTCGATCCCATGAGTCCGCGGCTGAGGACCAGCGCCGTGCGCAGTTCGGCGACGCGGGCACGGCCCGTCACGAGGTCGAGGTCGTGGCAGACGTCGAAGACGTTCGGCGTCGGCGGGATCAGGCCGTGCTCCATCGCCAGCACGGCCGCCGCGGTGTCCAGGACGGGGGCCGCGCAGTACCCCCGGCCGATGCCGGTCTTCGGCGCGGTGACCGGCACCCGGGTGCCGTGCGCGCCGAGGGCGTCGGCGATCGCCAGGGCCTCGGCGCGGTCCGCCTCCGGCACCCCGAGGGCGTCGGCGAAGACGACGTCGACCTCCTCGGGGGCGCAGTCGGCCTCCTTCAGTGCCTGCCGGACGGCCTGGGCGAGGCCCGCGCGGGAGTCCGGCCAGCGGGAGGCGCCGGTGAAGGTGGCTCCGTGGCCCGCCACGACGGCCCGGATCTCGGCGCCGCGTTCCCGGGCGGTGTCCGCCGCCTCCACCACGAGCATCGCGCCGCCCTCGGCCGGCACGAACCCGCAGGCCCCGTCCGTGAACGGGCGGTAGGCCCGGGACGGATCGGCCTCGCCGCTCAGTTCCTTGTAGCCGAGCTGGCAGACCATCGAGTACGGCGCGAGCGGCGCCTCGGTGGAGCCGGCCACCATCACATCGGTGCCGCGCCGCACCGCCCGCGCCGCGTGGGCGAGGGCGTCGAGACCGCCGGCCTCGTCGGAGGCGACGACCGAGCACGGCCCCTTGAAGCCGCGGCGGATGGAGACCTGGCCGGTGCTCGCGGCGTAGAACCAGGCGATGGACTGGTACGGCCCGACGAACCGGCTGCCCTTGCCCCACAGTTGCTGCAGTTCGCGCTGGCCGAACTCGCCGCCGCCGGACCCGGCGGCGGTGACCACGCCGATGGAGTACGGCGCGTCGGGGATGCTGCCCGGCCCGAGCCGGGCGTCGGCCAGCGCGAAGTCGGCCGCGGCCATGGCGTAGTGCGTGAACCGGTCGGTCTGGACGAGGAAGCGCTCCTCGATCGTGGCCGCCGGGTCGAAGGCACGGACCTCACCGGCCACCTTGAGGGGAAGGTGCTCACAGCCCTCGCGGGTGACCCGGTCGAGGACGCTGAGGCCCTCCTGGGTGGCCTTCCAGAAGGTGTCGGTGCTGGTGCCGTTGGGTGCCACCACCCCGATGCCGGTGATGGCCGCCTGCCGGTCCTTCGGTTCGCTCATCGTGTCCTCACTCCCTCGGCCGGGTCAGGATCACCGCGGACTGGAAGCCGCCGAACCCGCTGCCCACGGACAGCACGCTGGCCAGCTTCCGTTCACGGGCGACGCGCGGGACGTAGTCCAGGTCGCACTCGGGGTCGGGGATCTCGTAGTTCGCGGTCGGCGGTACGACCTGCTTGGCGAGGGCCAGTACGCAGGCGACCAGTTCGATGGCCCCGATCGCCCCGAGGGAGTGCCCCACCATGGACTTGATGGAGCTCATCGGGGTGTCGTAGGCGTGGTGGCCGAGCGCCCGCTTCACGGCCGCCGTCTCGTGGCGGTCGTTCTGCCGGGTGCCGGAGCCGTGCGCGTTGACGTAGTCGATCGCCGTGGGGTCGAGCCGCGCCTGGTCGAGGGCGGTCTCGACGGCCCGCGCCATCTCCAGGCCCTCCTTGGTCAGACCGGTCATGTGGTAGGCGTTGCCGAAGGTGGCGTAGCCGCCGAACTCGCAGTACACGTGGGCACCGCGGGCCCGGGCGTGTTCCAGTTCCTCCAGGACGAGCACCGCGCCGCCCTCGCCCATGACGAAGCCGTCACGGTTGTTGTCGAAGGGCCGGGAGGCGTGCGCGGGGTCGTCGTTGTTCGGGGACGTGGCCTTGATCGCGTCGAAGCAGGCCATGGTGATCGGGGAGATCGGGGAGTCCGACGCCCCCGCGATGCATATGTCGGCACGGCCTTCCTGGACGGTGTGGAAGGCGTATCCGACGGCGTCGAGACCCGAGGTGCAGCCGGTGGAGACGGTCTGGACCGGACCCTGTGCGCCGAAACGTTCCGCCACCGCTGAGGCCACGGTGCTCGGCGAGAACGCCCGGTGCAGCTGGGGCTCCGCCTCGGTGTGGTCGACGTCCCAGCGCTGGCCTCGATGGCTGACCAGGACGTAGTCGTGCTCCAGACGGGTGGTGCCGCCGACCGCGGTGCCCAGGGAGACACCGACCCGCCAGGGGTCCTCCCGGACGAGGTCGAGCCCGGAGTCCCGGACCGCCTCCTCACCGGCGACCAGGGCGAACTGTATGTACCGGTCCGCCGACTGCACCTGTTCGGCGTCCAGGCCGTGCGCGGCGGGGTCGAAGTCGCACTCGGCGGCGATCCGGGACCGGAGCCCGGCCGGGTCGAAGAACGTGATGCCCCGCGTCGCGGTACGGCCTTCGGCGAGCAGGTCCCAGAACGCCGGTACACCGATCCCGCCCGGAGCCACGATGCCTATGCCGGTGACCGCCACGCGCCGGCTCATGAGCGGACCTGTTCCCGCTCGGTCGGCTCCGCGGCGACGGCCGCGCAGCCCGTCTCCTCCGTGTCGACGTGACCGAGGGCCGGCCGCGGGGCCAGCGGCCCCAGGTGGAAGACGATCCGCGCCTCCACCTTGCCGACGTTGCGGAAGCGGTGGCGCATGTTCATGGGGATCATCAGCCCCTGCTCGGGCCGCAGCGGGTGCGGCTCGCCGTCCAGGTCCACCTCCAGCTGGCCGCACAGGACGTAGACGAACTCCTCGGAGTACGGGTGGTAGTGCTCACCGATGCGGTCGCCGGGCTGCACGATGGCCACGCCCATGAAGCCGCTGGTGGAGCCGACCGTCGCCGGGGTGAGCATGGCGCGCAGATCACCGCCGCGCCGGGTGTTGGGCTCGACCTCGCTGAGGTCCACGATCTTCGGAAGGTTTTGGATCACGGCGTTCCTCCGTTGGTGTGCTGTGCCTGCCGGGTCAGGCGTCCGGCGAGCGGCGGTCGGTGACGAGGTCCATGCCGACGGGCTCGCCGTCCAGCAGGTCGCTCAGGGCGGCGTGCCGCTCGGCCTGGACGGCGTGCGCCGCGAGGCCGGCGCGTACGTCGATCAGCCGTACGACGACGTCGTCACGCTGGAAGATCGTGCTGCGCAGCACCGGGCTCTCCGGGTCGTCCGCCGCCGCCTGGTCCTGCTGGGCGAGCTGCTCGGCCAGCCGCATTCCGCAGTCCGGCCGGGCCGGGTAGTACAGCGCCCGCCGTTCGCCCTCGGCCAGCTCGTCCGCGGTGACGTGATGCACGGCCGGCAGCGCCGCCCGGGTGAAGAACACCCGCGCTGACTCCTGGTCGTTGAGGTCCCGCTCCTGCTCCAGGTAAGGGTTGATGGCCTCCTCGACGGCCCGCACCTCGGGCTGCCGGGCGACGTGGCGCAGCGCCGCGAGCAGGTCGCCGCGCACCTCGATGGCCCGCACGACCCGGTTGCCGTGCATGAACAGGGAGGTACGGCAGAGCCGGGTGGCGTCGTCGACCCGTGCCTGGGGCGAGGCGTAGTCCGCGAGGATCTTCGCGACCCGCTCCTCGCTGCCCGGCTTGACGGTGAAGGTCAGCGCGTGCCGGATCACACCGTCGCCGATCCGCGGGGAGGTCTGCAGCCGGCGCCGGGGAGCGGAGTCCGCCGACAGCTCGCCGCCCGTCTCCCGGACGATGTGGAAGCGCAGCGACCGGGTGTCCCGGACGCAGCTGTGCAGCGGCTCCACCATGCTCACGTGCTCCTCGCTGTTCACCCAGGTGAGGAACGGCGGAGCACTCTCCCACTCACTCGTGATGAGCCATTGGGAGGGATTCTCGATCGACTGGCACAGCTGGTCGCTGACGTGGCCGGGCACCTGCGCCACCTGGTTGCACAGTTGCTCGTAGGCCTCAAGGAACTGCTGCTGGGCGCCGTCGTAGACGTCCACCAGGAGGACGACCCGCAGACGGGAGCCGTCGAAGACGGACTGCGAGACCCGCTTCGACACCTGACGCGTCAGCTGGTCCGAAAGCTTTTCCGACATGGTGGTCATGCTGCGCTTCTCCTTCTCGGGGGCAGGGGCGAACGCCGGCCGCCGATGACGCGACGTCAGCGCTTCTTGATCCTGTGCCTCTTCCCGCACTGCGCGCGACTCGCGTGAACCACGTGGGTGATTGCGCACGCGAAAGGGCTCCCACAGGGCACAGAAACACCAACGCGCCTCACATCCCGACCCTGCCCCTGGAGCCTCGATGCCGCAGAAAGCCGATCACCAGGTACCCGTCCTCATCGTGGGCGGCTCTCTGGTGGGCCTGTCCCTCTCCCTGTTCCTGGGCCGTCTCGGCGTGCCGCACATGCTCGTCGAACGGCACTCCGGAACCTCGATCCACCCACGTGGCCGAGGCAACAACCTGCGCACGATGGAGTTGTTCCGGGTGGCGGGCATCGAGCCGGACATCAAGGCGGCGGCCTCGCTCCTCGCGGACAACCACGGCATTCTGCAGACCCCGACGCTCGTCGGTGACGCCGGCGAATGGCTGTTTAGGGAGATCGATCCGGGTGGCGGGCTCGCGAGGTTCAGCCCTACGGGGTGGTGCCTGTGCAGCCAGAACGATCTGGAGCCGGTGCTGCTGAAGGGGGCCCGGGCGCTCGGCGGCGACCTGCGGTACTTCCATGAGATGGAAGCCTTCGAACAGGACCCCGAAGGAGTGACGGCGTTCGTCCGCAATCGTGACAGCGACGAGCTGTACACGGTGCGCGCGGACTACCTGGTGGCGGCCGACGGCCCGCGCAGCCCCGTCCGGCGCCGGCTCGCGATCGAGCAGAACGGACCCGGCGACCTCTTCGCCAACGTGAGCATCACCTTCCGGTCCAAGCTGCTCGCCGAGACGGTCGGCGACCGGCTCTTCATCTGCTGCTACCTGACCAACCCCGAGGCCGACGGCGCCCTGCTGCCCATCGACAACAAGGAGCACTGGGTCTTCCACGCGCCCTGGCACCCGGAAAACGGCGAGCGGCTGGAGGAGTTCACCGAGGAGCGGCTCCAGCGGCACATCCGGCTGGCCGTCGGCGTCCCCGACCTCGATGTCGAGGTCACCGGCAAGGCCTCCTGGCGGGCCGCCGAGCGCGTCGCCGAGCGGTACTCGGCCGGCCGGGTCCTGCTCGCCGGCGACTCCGCCCACGAGATGTCCCCGACCGGCGCCTTCGGCTCCAACACCGGCATCCAGGACGCCCACAACCTGGCCTGGAAGCTCTCCGCCGTCCTCGACGGCTGGGCCGGACCCGACCTGCTGGAGACCTACGACACCGAGCGCAGGCCCGTCGCGATGGCCACCAGCGCCCGGGCCTCGGCCCGCTCCGTGGAGCACAGCCACCCCGGCTTCGCCCCCACCCCCGGCGTCGGCGGCGGCCCGCGCAGCGGGATCCTCCCCGTCGTGCTGGCCTACCGGTACCTGGAGGGCGCCGTCCTGGGCGCCGACCAGGCCCAGCCGGTCGTACCCGACGGGGTGCGGCTGACCGGGGACCCGGGCAGCCGGGCCCCGCACCTGTGGCTGCGCCGCGCGGGCGGGCGGCTCTCCACGATCGATCTCTACGAGCGGTCGCTGGTGCTGCTCTGCGACGCCGGATCGGCGGCCGGCGCGGCCTGGCACGACGCCGCCCGGCGCGTCGCCGGCACGGACGGCGTACGGCTGGAGGCGTACCGGATCGGCGCCGGGGCGGACGCCGACCTGACGTACGACGGGGACGGTCCCGCCGGCGGCTGGGCCGGGGCGCACGGCACGACGGCCGACGGGGCGGTGCTGGTGCGGCCGGACGGGTTCGTGGCCTGGCGCGCGTCCGGTGCCGTGCCGGATCCGGAGGCGGAGCTGCGCCGGGTCGTGGCGGCGGTGCTGCGCCGGCGCTGAGGCCGGCCCGCGCACGGCGGAGGCCACCCGCACCGGGCGGTGCGGGTGGCCTCCGGCTGCCGGGGGTGCCCCGGACTCAGATCCGGACTTCGACCGTCTTGGCGAGCCGGTCGTGCAGGCCGCGGCCGTCGCGGTCCCAGACCAGGGCCGGGATCGCGAGGCACAGCAGGACCGTGCGCAGCAGCGCGCGCCCCGGGCTGACCGTGCCGGTCTCCAGCGCCACCACCCGGATGCCGAAGATCCGCTTGCCGGGGGTGAAGCCGACCGTGCCGACGGTCAGGGCGCTCAGGGCGAAGAAGACGCCCAGCGTCCAGTTGCTGGTGGCGGGGCCGTTGCCGTGTGTGATAAGGCCGTATGCGATCAGGACGCACAGCGCCCAGTCCACGGCGAGAGCGCCGAGCCGGCGCCCGGGCCGGGCGATCGAGTTCGGCCCGTCCTCGGGGAGACCGAGCTGCTCGCCCCGGTATCCGAAGTCGGCGCCGGCCTCTTCCATGGCCGCGCGCGGCCCGGAGAGCCACGATCCGATTGCCTGCCTGTTGTCCACCCGACCACGGTACTGCGCCCGGTTTCGGGCACTACGCGCAGGGGTGTGTCGGGGCTACGGTGGACAGGTGGCCGGTTAACTTCTGCGAAACAAACGGGTCACGCCCGAGAAATCACCCGTCCCTAGGGTCGAGACCAGCGTGTGCCACCGCACTGGCAGCACGAACGATCTACCACCCCGGCGCCCCGGCGCGGACGGTCGGGAGTAGGAGGAGCTGGATGTTCCAGAACGCCGACGAGGCCAAGAAGTACATCGCGGACGAGGACGTCAAGTTCGTCGACGTCCGCTTCTGCGACCTGCCGGGCGTCATGCAGCACTTCACGTTGCCCGCCGAGGCGTTCGACCCCGACGACGAGCAGGCCTTCGACGGGTCGTCGATCCGCGGCTTCCAGGCCATCCACGAGTCGGACATGGCCCTGCGCCCCGACCTGTCCACCGCGCGCATCGACCCGTTCCGCCGGGACAAGACCCTCAACATCAACTTCTTCATCCACGACCCGATCACGGGCGAGCAGTACTCCCGTGACCCGCGCAACGTGGCGAAGAAGGCGGAGGCGTACCTGGCGTCGACCGGCATCGCCGACACCGCGTACTTCGGCCCCGAGGCCGAGTTCTACGTCTTCGACAGCGTCCGCTTCGCGACCTCGGCGAACGAGTCCTTCTACCACATCGACTCCGAGGCGGGCGCCTGGAACACCGGCGCCGTCGAGGACAACCGCGGGTACAAGGTCCGCTACAAGGGCGGCTACTTCCCGGTCCCGCCGGTCGACCACTTCGCCGACCTGCGCGCCGAGATCTCCCTGGAGCTGGACAAGCAGGGTCTGAAGGTCGAGCGCCAGCACCACGAGGTGGGCACCGCCGGCCAGGCGGAGATCAACTACAAGTTCAACACGCTGCTCGCCGCCGCCGACGACCTCCAGCTCTTCAAGTACATCGTGAAGAACGTCGCCTGGCGCAACGGCAAGACCGCGACCTTCATGCCGAAGCCGATCTTCGGCGACAACGGCTCGGGCATGCACGTGCACCAGTCGCTGTGGTCCAACGGCGACCCGCTGTTCTACGACGAGGCCGGCTACGCGGGCCTGTCGGACACCGCCCGCTACTACATCGGCGGCATCCTCAAGCACGCCCCGTCGCTGCTGGCCTTCACCAACCCGACGGTGAACTCGTACCACCGTCTGGTGCCGGGCTTCGAGGCGCCGATCAACCTGGTGTACTCGCAGCGCAACCGCTCCGCCGCGATGCGTATCCCGATCACCGGCTCCAACCCGAAGGCCAAGCGCGTCGAGTTCCGCGCCCCGGACTCCTCCGGCAACCCGTACCTGGCCTTCTCCGCGCTGCTCCTCGCGGGCCTGGACGGCATCAAGAACAAGATCGAGCCGGCCGAGCCGATCGACAAGGACCTGTACGAGCTGGCTCCCGAGGAGCACGCGAACGTCGCCCAGGTCCCGACCTCGCTCGGCGCCGTCCTCGACCGCCTGGAGGCCGACCACGAGTTCCTCCTCCAGGGCGACGTCTTCACGCCCGACCTGATCGAGACGTGGATCGACTACAAGCGCGCCAACGAGATCGCCCCGCTCCAGCTCCGCCCGCACCCGCACGAGTTCGAGCTGTACTTCGACGTGTGACAGACGCCCCGAAGCGCCGCCGAGGCCCCGCCGCTCCCCCGGGAGAGGCGGGGCCTCGGCCGTGGCCGCCGCATCCGCGGGGCGCGCATCCGCCGCCGTTATGGCAGTAACATCGGGTGACTCGCAGATCCGGACATGCGCGGGGTCGTCGGCGAGCGGCGGGGCGGTGCGGGGCGAAGGGGGATCAGGTGAGCGGCTTCCGGCGGTTCATCGTCATCATGCTGTTCGACGGCGTCGATCTGCTGGACGTCACCGGGCCGCCGGAGGTGTTCGCGCTGCTCCGGCGGGAGACCGACGGCGAGACCGGGTACGAGGTGGTGCTGGCCGCCGCGACCATGGAGCCCGTGACCACCTCCGCCGGGGTCCGGGTCCTGCCGGACCTCACCTTCGCCGAGGCGTCCCGGCGGGCCATCGACACCCTGCTGGTGCCCGGCTCGGTCGAGGTCGACGAGGAGCGCCGGGTGCACGCCCTCGCCGATCCCGCCGTCGTCGACTGGGTGCGGACGCTCGCCGGGCGGACCCGGCGGCTCGCCTCGGTCTGCGTCGGCGCCCACCTGCTCGCCGCCGCCGGTCTGCTGGACGGCCGGCGGGCCACCACCCACTGGTCGACCGCACAGCAGCTGGCCGCCGACCATCCCTCGGTCGAGGTGGACGCCGACCCGATCTTCATCCGCGACGGCGGGGTGTGGACCGGTGCCGGGATCACCGCCTGCCTCGACCTGTCCCTCGCCCTGGTCGCCGAGGACTTCGGGGAGGCCGTGGCCCTGCGGGTCGCCCGCCAGCTGGTCATGTACCTGAAGCGGCCGAGCGGGCAGAGCCAGTTCAGCGTGCCCATCGAGCCCCTCTCCACCACCCGGCGCACGGCCGAGCTGCGCCACTTCGTCACCGAGCACCTCGCGGGGCCGCTGACCATCGCCGATCTGGCCCGGCACGCCCATGTCAGCGAGCGCCAGATCACCCGGATCTTCAAGACGGAACTCGGCTCGACCCCGGCCGCCTATATCGAGGCCGCCCGCGTGGAGGCGGCCCGGAACCGGCTGGAGACCACGGACGACACCCTGGAGCGGGTCGCGTCCGGCTGCGGCTTCGGCACCACCGACACCCTCATCCGGGCGTTCCGCCGCAAGCTCAACACGACCCCCACGGAGTACCGCACCCGTTTCCGCCACTCGGGCTGACCGGCCCCGGCCCCGGTGCAACCTTTCGCGCTTCCCAGGCTTCCTATTGTCGGGAGATCATCACTCCGGACCGAGTCGGGACCGTGTCGGACGAGAGAGGTTGCAACGGGGATGGGGATGCCGGAACAGGACGACTGGGAGCACGAGTTCGATCACCGGTGGGCGAACTCCGCCGAACACAAGGAGCCCTCCGCCCGGGCCCGGATGCTCGCCGCCCGCTGGAAGGAGAACCCGCCGGAGCCGGCCCCCTTCCGCGCCGACCCGGACCCGGCACCGCGCCGCTCGTCGTGGGTGTCGACGGCCGTGGTGCTCGGCTGCGTGGCCGCGGTGATCGTACTGCTGGGGTACGCGCAGCTGCGCTCGCCGTACTGACCGGACCGCGCCGGGAGCCTTTGCCCCTCCTAGGGCCGTTCCGGACCGCTTCATGGCGGACGGCAGGTGCACACTGGACAGCGGGACGAGTGCCTGACTGCGGGGTGATGCAAGATGCAGAGCCGCTTCCGGAGCGACCGGCGGCTGACCGTCCGCATGACGATCACGCTGTTTCTGCTCGGGTTGTTGTACGTGGGGTTCGTCGCCGCCCTGATCGTGCTGCTGAAGTCGTGGCTGCTGGTCGTGGTGCTGGTGGGCGCGATGTTCGTGGCGCAGTTCTGGTTCTCCGACCGGATCGCGATGTTCGCCATGCACGGCCGGGTCGTGGAGCGGGAGCAGTATCCCGAGCTGCACGCCGTGGTGGACCGGCTGTGCGCGATCGCGGACATGCCGAAGCCGGTGGTCGCCGTGTCCAGCATGGACATGCCGAACGCGTTCGCCACCGGGCGCAATCCCGATCACGCCGTCGTCTGCGTGACGACCGGGCTGCTGCGGCGGCTGGAGCCCGACGAGCTGGAGGGCGTGCTCGCGCACGAGCTGTCGCACGTGGCGCACAAGGACGTCGCCGTGATCACGGTGGCGTCCTTCCTCGGGGTGGTCGCGGGCCTCGTCGTACGGTTCGCGTTCTACTCCCAGCTCTTCGGCGGGGGCCGCCGGGACCAGAACACCGCGGCCGTCTTCGCCGCCGTGCTGGGCGTCTCCGCGGCCGTGTACGCGATCAGCTTCCTGCTGATCCGGGCGCTGTCCCGGTACCGGGAGCTGGCCGCCGACCGCGCCGCGGCGCACCTGACCGGCCGGCCCTCGGCGCTGGCGTCCGCGCTCACCAAGGTCTCCGGGGACATCGCCCGGATCCCGACCAAGGACCTGCGCACGGCCCAGGCGTTCAACGCGTTCTACTTCACCCCGGCCACCGGCAAGGAGCCCGGCATCGAGCGGTTCTTCTCCACGCACCCGAGCCTGGAGCAGCGGCTGGAGCAGCTGGGCCGGATCTCGGCCGAGCTGGGCGAGGCCGCCACCCCGGGGAAGGCGGGCTGACGGTGGGGCTGCTGGACATCCTGCTGGGGCGTACGAAGCCGGTCGCACCCGATCTCGACCAGTTGTTCGCGCTGCCGTCGGCGGCGGTGACGCTGGAGGCGGCGGCCGGTTTCACGCCGACCGGCGACGGCGCGGTGTGCTTCGCCACGGTGGAGGGCGCGGCCTTCGAGCAGACGCACCGGGAGGTGCAGGCGCTGCTGGACGCGGACACCGACCGCACCGGCCCGCCGGTCCAGCTGCGCCGGGACGGTTACGGCTACTCCTGGCTGGTGTCCCGGCGCACCCCCGACCAGCTGCCGCAGCTCGTCAACGACCTGCACGCGGTGAACAGTTCGCTGGAGGTCAACGGGTTCGGCCCGCAACTGCTGTGCTCCCTTGCCGCCTTCACGGACGACGGCGGCCGGCGGCTGGCGCTCGTCTACCTGTACAAGCGCGGCACCTTCTATCCGCTGTGCCCCCGCGCCGATCAGCACAGACGCGACAACGCGCTGGAGCTCCAGGTGGCCGCCCTGCTGAAGGACGACCTCACCATCGAGCCGGACAAGTCACGCTGGTTCCCCCTCTGGGACGTACCGGGACTGACCGACTGAGCCGTCGGCGCCTCGCCGGCGCCGACGGTCCGCCCCGCCCGCCCCTCCGTCCCCTGCCGCCCGTTCACCGCGTCTTCTCGCGCTGCTGCCCGCGGGTCTCGAAGGGGCGCTCACGGCGGTAGCGGCGCTCCCACCTGGCCTGCCGGTCCCGGCGGTCCCGGTACGCCCGGTAGCTGTCGGGCGCCGGGCCGGCGGGCGGGGTCGTCGTACCGGGTGAGCCGCGCCCGTGCGTCGCGTACAGATACAGCAGCGCGACGGCGGCGAGCCACCAGAGGTGGTCTCCGATGCCGAGGATCACCAGGACGGCGGTCCCGGTCGCGAGGATGCCACGCATGACGGACCTCCGTTGGGTGCGTGCGGGGTGGACGGGGGTGCGGGAGCGGAGTGGGTCCGCTCCGGTTCGCTCGCTCAGCGTAGGGAGGGTGTGACAGTCGGTGCATCCTGTTTTCGGCTGCGCGGGCGGCCATGAGTGAATGGCCCGCATGGACGGATTCACCGGTTTCAGTCACACCTACGGCGGCGAACGGCTCAGCGGAGTGAGCGCGGGCCCGGCCGGCCGGGCCACGGCGGTACTGCTGCACGGCGCCGGCAACGGCAGCAAGGAGCGGCTCCTGCCGTTCCTCGCCGACTTCGCCGCCCAGGGCTGCCGCGCCCTGGCGTTCGACTTCTCCGGGCACGGCGACAGCACGGGCGCACTCGCGGAGCTGAGCCTGCGCGGGCGGTACGAGCAGGCGGTGGCGGTGCTCGACGCGCACGCCCCGGCCCCCGACCCGCTGATCCTGGTCGGCTTCAGCATGAGCGGCCAGACGGTCGCCGACCTGGTACGGCACTACGGGCGCCGGGTGGCGGCGGTGGGGCTGTGCGCGCCCGCCGTCTACACGCCCGAGGCATGGGAGGTGCCGTTCGGCACCGGCGAGGGCCGCTTCTCCGAGCTGATCCGCACGCCGGACAGCTGGCGGCACTCCCCCGCCCTCGACGTGCTCCGCTCGTACGCGGGCCGGGCGGTGCTGGCGGTGCCGGGCAGGGAGACGATCATCCCGCCGGAGGTGACGGCGGCCGTGCAGGAGGCGCTGTCGGCCCGCGCCCGGTACACGCGCCTCGACCTGCCGGAGGCCGAGCACTGGCTGGGCCTGTGGTTCCGCGACCACGCCGAGGACCGGCGGGAGTTCGTGGCCGCCCTGCTGGACGGGCGGCCCCCGGCGCGCGGGCCGGAGGCACGCGGAACGGTGGCACGCGGAACGGTTGTCAGTGGCGTCGGCGACCATGACGGCACCACGGAGTGAACATCGGGAGGCCGGCATGACAGTGGGGCTGCGACACATCGACGCGGCGGAGCGCCGGGCCCGGCTGGCGCTGCGGCACCGCCTCGCCGGGGCGGCGCGGGCGGCGACGCCCGAGGAGGTCGCGGCCTCCCTGGTCGCCCTGCACGGCACGGATCCGGCGACGGTGCACCTGGCGGTGGCCGCCCGGCTGCGCGACCCGGCGCGGGCGGTGCGGGAGACCGAGCGGGCGCTGTACGAGGACGGCACGCTGGTGCGGATGCACGGCATGCGGCACACGGTGTTCGTGTTCCCCGCCGATCTGACAGCCGTCGTGCACGCCTCCACGGGCCTCGCGGTGGCCGCCCGCGAACGCGCCACGCTGCTGCGGGAGATGGCGATCGCGGGCGCCCCGGACGCGGACTGGCTCGCGGAGGTCGAGGAGTCCACGCTCGCCGCGCTGGCCCGGCGCGGCCAGGCGACGGCGGCGGAGCTCGCGGCGGACGAACCCCGCCTGCGCGAGCGGTTCGTGTACGCGCCGGGCAAGAGCTACGAGGGCATCCACACGGTCTCGACCCGGCTGCTGCGCGTGCTCGGCGTGGAGGGCAAGGTGGTCCGGGGCCGGCCGCTCGGCTCCTGGACGTCCAGTCAGTTCCGCTGGGCCCCGGCACCGGCCCACCCCGAGCTGGACACGGCCGAGGCCCAGTCCCGCCTGCTCGGCCGCTGGCTGCTGGCGTGCGGCCCGGCGACCGAGGCCGACCTGAGGTGGTGGACGGGCTGGCGGGCGGCGGAGCTGCGCCGCGCGCTGTCCGCGGCCGGCGCCCGGGAGGTCCTGCTGGACGAGGGCACGGGGTACGTCGCCGACGGCGACACGGACCCGGTGGCGGCCCCCGAGGAGCCCTGGGCCGCCCTGCTGCCCGCCCTTGACCCGACGGCCATGGCCTGGCAGGGGCGCGACTGGTATCTGGAGCCGGCGCTGCGTGCGCAGCTCTTCGACCGCAGCGGCAACGTGGGCCCGACGGTGTGGTGGAACGGCCGGGTGGTGGGCGGCTGGGCCCAGCGCGCGGACGGCTCGGTCGTCTGGCGGATCCCCGACGAGGGCGTCCGCCGGGAGTCCGCGGACTGGGTCGCGGCGGAGGCGGCACGGCTGCGCGAGCGGCTGGGGACGACCCGCGTCACCCCGCGCTTCCGGACCCCGCTGGAGCGGGAGTTGACGGCCTGACGCCGCCGGGTGCCCCGCACGTCGCGGGACACCCGGCACCCGGCACCCCGCTCAGCGCGAGTAGCGCATCAGCGCCCGCACCATGTGGCACGTGGTGTCGGACGGGGGACGCATCCCGATCCGCTCGGCGGTGCCGCGGATCGTCTCGTTCCGGGCCTGGTCCGGCAGGTAGAGGCCGGAGTCGAGCAGCGCTATGGCGAGGCGCATGGCCTTCAGGCGCCGGTTGTGCGAGACGTACCACTCGCGGGGCCGCCCGGCCGGCAGCGGCGGCTTCACCACGGGCTCGTAGGGCGAGTCGAACAGCACGGAACGCCGGGCGGTGGACTGGGTCGGCAAGGACTTCGGCTTGAGAGCGGCAGCGGGCACAGGCATCCTCCTGTCGCGGTCAGGGCGGACACCGAACGGCCGGCGCCCACCCTCGAACACTGCTTCTATTCTACGACCCACCACTGACAAAAGCCCCTGGCCACGAGGGCTTTCGGGGCTCCAGTGACGGGGGTGCAGGACGTTTTTCGCCTACCGTGTCCGGCATGGAGATCTGGATCAATCCGGCCTGTTCCAAGTGCCGCAGCGCGATCGGCCTGCTCGATGCCGAAGGGGCCGAGTACACCGTCCGGCGCTATCTGGAGGACGTGCCGAGCGCGGACGAGATCAGGGCCGTGCTCGGCCGCCTGAACCTCGAACCGTGGGACATCACCCGCACCCAGGAGGCGGTCGCCAAGGAGCTGGGACTCAAGGACTGGCCACGGGACGCGGGTGCGCGGGACCGGTGGATCGACGCGCTCGCCGAGCACCCCAAACTCCTCCAGCGCCCGATCATCACGGCGGACGACGGGACGACGCTGGTGGCCCGCAGCGAGGAGGCCGTACGGGAGGCCATCGCCCACAACAAGAACTGATATTCCCTCAACTACGCTGTGACGGAGGTTACTTAAGCGGCTCCCGCGGCCGTTGAGCAGCCCCGTCCGGTGCCTCGTACATAGCGGCGTACGCTCCCCTACCTCTTCAGGAGGCGCGCATGTCGCGCAGGAGAACTCTCGGCACGAAGAAGAAGATCGCGCTGCTCGTCAGTGCCGCGGCGGTGGCGGGCGGCGGGGCCTTCGCGCTGGCGTCCACCTCGAACGCCGCGCAGAGCCCGCAGGACGCCAAGACGCTCTCGGCCGGGGACTCGACCGTCTGCCAGGGGCTGGCCACCGCCCTCGGCAACAACGAGAAGTTCATCGCGGACCAGAAGGCAAAGCCGGACGCGCAGTCGGCGGCCCGGATCGCCAACCGCGAGGCGGTCATCGACCAGATCAAGGTGCAGCAGAAGGCGTCCGGTTGCACCGTCGGGGAGTCGGCTCAGGACTCTCAGGCGGCGCAGGGCGGCGACGCACAGCAGGGTGGCGACGCACAGCAGGGCGGCCAGCAGGCCGGCGGTCAGCAGGCCGGTGGGCAGCAGGCCGGTGGGCAGCAGAGTGCGCAGCCCGCGCCGGGCGGTGCCGCCGGGGCCGGTGACGGTGCCGCGGCGGCCTCCGGCCAGCAGGTGTGCAACGGC
Organism: Streptomyces sp. NPDC015171; assembly: GCF_043079545.1. Taxonomy (NCBI): domain Bacteria; kingdom Bacillati; phylum Actinomycetota; class Actinomycetes; order Kitasatosporales; family Streptomycetaceae; genus Streptomyces; species Streptomyces sp. NPDC015171. Next base: position 585,910 of record NZ_JBIBUO010000004.1, on the reverse strand, counting down.
TCCACCGTGACGCTCTCCGGCGAGGGCGGCGCCCCGGCCGCGTCCAGCAACCAGTTCCCGGCGGGGACGACCCTGAAGGTCACCAACCTGGACAACAAGAAGTCCACCACGGTGAAGGTGACGTCCGTCTCCGGCAGCTGCGTGCTGCTCAACAACGCCGCCTTCGAGCAGGTCCGGGAACCGGGCAAGTTCCTCATCCGGCGCGCGGTGATCGAGAAGGTGGGGTGAGGCCGCGAGAGCCGACAGAACATCCGTGAGGTGGCGGCCCGTCCGTCATCCCGGCGAGGTCATGGGTCCTGCCGCTCGCGGCCACGAGCGGCAGGACTCTAGCCATCGGGTGCATCAGGCGGGGCATCAGCCGTACTGCTTGGTGTGGCCCTGACCTGGGGTTTCATGGCGTGCGGGCGGGGTTTGGTCTCGTTGGGCCGCCAGCATGGCAGCCAGGGCTTCCGGCCCGATCCGGCTCAGCGCCCAGAGGCTGCTGATGTGGCGGGCCCACCGCCAGAGTGGGTCGCCCGTGTCCACAGGGGTGTGGAAGGACAGCACCTGGATGCCGTGGCCATCGAACGCCTGAGTGTCGAGGTAGCGCCAGCCGCCCGTGCCGCAGAGGTAGTGGGTGCTGCTGGTGGCCGCGGCGAGGTCGGCGAGTCTCTCTGACCGGCCCACCCGCGTCGGAATCGCACTGGAGCGCAGTACCTCGCCGCTCCAGCCCAACGCGGTGAGCAGGGCGACCGTCGACGCCTTGGCGACATCGGATACACGGTCGGTGTCCTCGAACTGATCGAGAACCGCGTCCAGGACGTCGCGCACCGCGAGCCAGTAGCGGCTGCGGCCGTAGTACTGGCGTGTCAACAGGCTGACGGTGCGACGGGATCGGCCGGGTTCGGCGAGCCGTGCCTGGTCGATCGGTGTCGGGCGCCCGTGAGGAAGGCGGGTCGGGAGCGTGAGCCACTGCTGCCGAGCGGGCTCGTCCAGGGCCGCCAGACGAGCCCGGTTCTGGTAGTCGCGCCGGGCGAACTGGACGTCGTCGAGGACGATCCACCGGTCGGCGGCGTACAGCTTCGCCACCGTGGACAGCCGCGGGAACAGGTTCGGTTGGTGGATCGCGCACACTCCGCCCGGCGAACCGGCATGGGACGGGTCAGGTGCCGATGAGGCGGCTGTCGAATCCGTCGCGCATAAGGCGCTCGTAAGCGTCATACACATCCCCCGGTACGTCCTGCTCGACGGCGAAGCCGAGCTTCGGGTACTCGATCACACGTTGCAGGTCGCCGACGAGCATGTCGACGACGAGCTTCTCGTCGCCGATGGACTTGATGTAGTCGTCCAACTCCAGTGGCTCGGAGGCGCAGACAACCTCCGCCTCGGACCACAGCTTGCGGCACGTCGCGTACGAGCGGCGCTCCATGTACGGCTTGGAGATCAGCAGCAGCGACTCCACCGCGATGTCGGCCTCGGCCAGCAGCTCACGGGAGAACGTGATGTTCTGACCAGTGTTGGCTGCCTTCGGCTCGACCAGGATCGCTTCGTCCGGCACACCCAGGCTCAGCGCATGCTCGCGGTAGTGCACCGCCTCGCCGCGCGGGAAACGGGCCCGGGTGGTGGGGCTGTTGCCGCCGCTGAACACCACGACTGAGAAGAGACCGGCGCGGTACAGATCGGCGGCCGCGGTGGCCACCCCGAGGTCGTGGCTGCCCAGGCCGATCGCCGCCGAGCAGGGCCGCTGCTCGTGGCCCATCTGGTGGTAGTTCCAGATCAGCGTCGCGTCGTGGAACTGCTCGTCGGTGATCTGGCGCTGCTCATGCTCCGGCACTGGCACTCCCTGGCTCATCCCTGTTGGTCCTTGCGGATGCCCTCGATGCTGCGCAGCTGGTGGCTCAGCCCGTACTGCCGGGCCACGTGTGCCGCCTGATCGAGGACGGACAGCCCATCATTCCGGGTCGCCGCATCCGACAGAAGGATGTGCCCGTACGCGGTGTCGAACCGCACCCGTTGCATCGGGGAGTCGACCGTGCCGGTCGTGCGCGCGATGCCGATGTAGTGCAGGGCCTGCTTCAGGTCGCCGGCACCGCGGTGGGCCAGGGCCAGCTTCTGGTGCGCGACCGACCAGTCCTCCGGTTCGCCCAGGTCCTCGAAGGCATGGGTGGCGGCCGTCATCACGTTGGTGGCGTATTCGTTGTTGCCCTCCTTACTCAGCGCCGTACCCACCCAGAGCCGCGCCCGGGCTCGATCGCGCAAGCTCAAACGCTCATCTGAGGCCAGGAGTTCGTACTGGCGGGCGGAGACTTCGAGCTGGCCTGACATCTCCTGGACGACGGCAAGGGAGAGATCGATCTGTGCTGCTCGACGCGGGATGTCGAGTTCGGTGAACATGCCGCGGGCCGTCATGTACGAGTGGCGGGCGGAGAGCGGGCCGAGGATCGCGCCTTGGTCACGTTGGAGGTCGCCGAGGAGCACGAGGGAGCGGCCGTAGAGGTAGAGCCCCTTGTCATCCAGCCGATGCGGGTCGTGGCTGCTCAGCCAGCGGTTCAGCAGTGTGGCCGCAAAAGGGAAGTCTTGGCGACTGACGCAGACAACCGCACGCAGCCGCCCAGGCCCACATCGCTGCCCTCGGCGAAGCCATCGACGTCCTGCCGCTGCTCGCCCCCAGCCACCTACGGACACATCTGCAGCAGGCCGCCATCGCCTTCGAGCGCGCCACCCGCTCCCGCATCCGCGCCCAGCAGGACCAGGCCCGCGCCCTGCGGGGTGCCGTCCGAGCCCTGCGCACCGCGCCGGTCACCGGCGACGGCTCCGGGCTGGCGATGTTCCTCGACATCGCCGTCCTCATCGTCATCGCCACAGCCCGCTGGCACCAAGCCCGCCGGCACGACCAGCAGGTCGCCGCCGCCCACCAGACCCTGGCCCATCTCCAGACCGCCTACCGACAGGCTGCTGCCGGGCCGCTGGCCGCCCTGGCTCAGCGCCAACCACCGGCACGCGCCATGGAACGGCACGCCCAGCGGATCCTCGTGATCCTTCCCGACCACGCCCAACAGGTCCTCGACGACCCTGCCTGGCCCGCACTGGCCGCAGTCCTCACCGAAGCCGAGAACGCCGGCCGCGACCTCGAGCAACTCCTCCAGCACGCCGCACGCCAGCGCACCCTCGACGACGCCCGCTCCACCGCCAGGACCCTCACCTGGCGCGTCCAACGCCTCGCCGCCCGGCAGGCTCCCAGCGCCCGAGCACGGGCTGCCCAAGCCCGCACCAGCGTTGCAGCCTGGCCAGACTCCATCCAGCCCGTCACAGCCTGGCCTGGCGGCACCTGCTCGACACCGGTGATGCCGTCAGCGGGCGCGGAGGTACCTGCCGCGTCCACCCTCAGGTTTCCCACACCGAGGGAAGAGCGTCACCGTACCGTGTTGGCCAGAGGCTCCAGCAACTCCAGCGCCTCCTGCCAGCGGAAGCGGTCCGCCGCGCCGCCGGCCCTCGGCCGGTGCGGTTCGCAGGAACCGATCAGGACCCCCATCCCCCTCAGCCGGTCCAGACTCTGCTGGTAGGCGGGGTGGGCGGCCTGGGCGGAGTTCAGGTAGGGCAGTGCCACGGTCGGGATGCCCATGCCGTACGCCTCGCACAGGATGCCCAGGGCGAGGGTGTCGGAGATACCGGCGGCCCACTTGTTGATCGTGTTGAAGGTGGCGGGGGCCACGGCGATCGCGTCCGCCGGGGGCAGGGGGCGCGGGTCTCCCGGTGAACGCCAGGCGGAGCGGATCGGGTAACCGGTCTGTGCCTCGATCGCCGTAGCGTCGATAAAGCCAAATCCCTGCGGTGTAGCGATAACGCCGACATCCCAGTTCGCCTCCTGGGCGGCTGTGATCAGCTTGCCGACGTCGCGGGCCACGCCTGCCGCGCACACAACGACGTACAGGAAGGGCTTCTTGTCCGGGGCGGTCGGTTCGGTCACGCGGGGACTCCCAGTTGGCGGCTGAAGTGGTGCAGTTCCGGCAGGGTACGTCGGCGGTCGCGGGCGGCCATGTCGGCGACCAGGTTGCGGACGTCGGGGCGGCGGATGTCCTGGGCAGCGCAGGTCTCGGCGATCCTCAGGGCCTGGTAGCCGTCGGCAAGGCGGCCCTGCTGGCTGTAGGCGCGGGCCGCTTCGACCCATAGTGCGGCCCGGCGTTCGGGGACCGGGATGTGCCGGCGCATGAGGGGCCGGGCCGCCTGGAGGGCGAGGCCGGCGTCGCCGAAGGCCACCAGAGCGCTCAGCTCGTGCAGGGCGACGTTGGTCGGGCTGAAGGTGGCCCAGGCGTCGGGCCGGTCGAGAGTGACGTACCGCGAAACTTCTTTCGCCTCGGTGAGGAATTCCTTCGTGGCCGCACGGTCACCACGACTGCTGGCCGCGGTCACACCGCGCAGGAGCAGCAGTCCGACGGCGGCGAGGTACTTCGGTGAACGCCGGTCGTAAGAGCCTGTCAGCTGATCCGCGGTGTGCCGGACCAGGGTGACGGCCTCGGTCGCGTGCTTCTCGCGGACCAGGACGTGGGCCTGGACACGGACGCTGGAGGCGAGGACGACCGGGTCGCCTGAGCGTTCGGCTTCTGCCATCGCCCGGCCGACGGCGAGCCATGCGTTGCCCTGGTCGTGCTGCTTGAGCAGCAGGCTCGTCGCCGTTTGGTATGCCGTGGCCAGAAGCCGGGACACGGCATCCCTGTCCGTCGCATCACCGGCCGCCAGTCGCAGGTCGGCGATCAGGCTCGGGAGGGTGCGCTCCAGCTCTGTGTAGTGGCAGATGTGGAAAAGCCTGAGTGCTGATCCGACGCGTTCATACAGGACGGCGGTGTCCTGGGGGCCACCGGTGCCCGCAGGGCCGGGACCGGGCAGGAGGGCCTGGACGAGGGCGGTGTGCGAGGCCGAAGAGCCGGCCGGGGCCGCGAGCGCTGCGATGCTCGCGGCGAGGAAGGTGCGGCGGTGCATGTCGTCAGCTTCTTGATCGGCGGCGGAGACGTCCCCTGATGGGGCGAGGCCCAACTCATGAGGCGAGACGTTCAGTTCCTGAGCGATGGCGCGTAGTACGCGGATGTCCTCCGTGCCGCGACCGCTCTCCAGACGGCTCACCTTGGACTGGTGATACCCGAGCGCTGCGGCCACGTCGTGCTGTGAACGCCGCTGTAACACCCTCGCCCGACGGATCCGTTCTCCGATCCGTCTCGCTTCGCCATGCGCATCGGCCATCTGCCACGGCTCCCTCCGCCGTCGCTGATCCTGCCTGCTCAATCGAGCATAGATCAGCCGTAGTTGGCCGTGATGCAGCTCCTGCATAAGTCATGCAGCGCCCGCGTCAGGGCTCCCCACTCACGGCGACGGACTGGTTGCTTGGTGTGGCCCTACCTACACCGGGAGGCCGCTCATGGAAGCGCACCAGCTCGCTCTCTCCCTACCCGCGACACCCGCCGCAGCAAGCGAGGCCCGGCACCAGGCCGTGGACGCGATAGCTGGCTGGGACGCGGGGCTGGGCACCGAGGTGGTGCACACGGCCGAACTGCTGGTCAGCGAGCTCGTCACCAACGCGGTCCAGTACTCCGGTGCCGGATCCGTCTCGCTCGCGGTCTGTCTCGGCGAGGCCGTCCTGCGGATCGAGGTCTGCGACACGAGTCCGGTCCTGCCCCAGCCGGCTCTGCCCGACGCGGACAGCGAGGGCGGCCGGGGCCTGTTCCTCGTCGCCGCTCTCGCCGACCGGTACCACGCCGAACCGACCGAGAACGGCAAGCGCTGCTGGGCCGAGATCGACCTACCCAGCAGACCCAGCCAGGAAGTCGCCTGCTTCCTTCCCCTCCAGAGGAGTTGATGATGACGACCACCCACGCCCCCAGCGTGGCCGCCGAGGTGATCGCCGTACGCCCCGGGCCGCCACTCGCTGGCACCGTGAGCGTCGACGGCTCCAAGAACGCCGCTCTGCCGCTCCTGGCCACCACGGCTGCCCTCAGCCGCCCGGTTCGGCTGAGCAACGTCCCGGATAGCACGGACGTCCAGATCATGCTCACTCTGCTGCAACAGGGAGGGTGGCATGTCGCGCAGCCCGCCGGAGAACCGACCACGTATGTGATCCTTCCGACGGAGGCATCTCGAGGATTGCCCGATCTGGCGCAGGCAGCCCAGATCCGAGCCTCGTACTACCTCGTCCCCGTCCTGCTCGCGCGTTACGGCCAGGCGCGGCTGCCCTGGCCGGGCGGCTGCCGGATCGGTGCGCGCGGGATGGAGCTGCACTTCAAGGTGTACGAGGCGTTCGGCGACCGGAGCCGACAGGACAGCTCCGGTTACGGCATCGAGGCACTCGCCGCTCACACCGGCACCGTCTCCATCGCACTGCCCTTCCGCTCTCGCGGTGCGACCGTGGCCGCGACATTGCGCGCCCTCACAACCGGCCGGCCTTTACGGCTGGGTCAGCCCAGTCTCTCGCCCGAAGTCCTGAGCGTGCTCGACGCCCTGAGTTCGGTGGGCTGGGAGACGCGGGCCGGCGAGCATCTACTCACTCTCTCACCACCCTCCTCGTCGCCGACTGCTCCCGTTGCCTGGGCGGTGCCCGGAGACAAGATCGAGGCAGCCACACTGGCCTGCGCCATCGCCGCGACGCGCGGTACTGCCCGTATCGACGGCGTGCAGGGCAAGGACGTAGGCCCGTTCGTGGCTGCCCTTCATCAGCTCGGCATCCCCGCAGACGCGGAGCCGAATGGCCTTACTGTCCGCGCCCAAGAGACAGCCCCCACTGGCCGTCCCCTGCGGGCCATCGCCTCCCTGAGCCCGGCCGGCCTGGACGCCGACTTCGAACCACCGCTCATGGCACTCGCCCTCGGACTGCCCGGCACGCATCTGTTCGCCGACGCCATCAATCCCGGCCGCCACGGCAACCTGCTGCCACAGCTGATCCGCCTGGGCGCCGAGATCGAAGAGATCTCCCCTACAGAATGCCGACTGACCGGGCCCCAACTACTCACGGGCGCGGGCGTTGAAGCCACCGACATCCGCACCGGGTCCGCCCTCATGGTCGCCGGCCTCACCGCCCGAGGCGTCACCACCATCGGCGGCCTCGACCAGTTGCGCCGCGGCCACGCCGACTTGTCCGGCAAGCTGCGCGCCCTGGGTGCCGACATCTGCGAGGTCACCCCATGACCACCAACGGCCGGAACTTGCGCCAAATCGTTGCCACGACGGACGTCCACTCCGCCTTCGACAACGCGGCACCGCTTCTGACCCACCTCCACGCCCTGCGCCCGACTTCGCTCATCGTGGACTGCGGCGACTTCTTCGAAGGCAGCGGGTATTACCGCCTCGCTCGCGGCACGATCGAGCGGGAGATCCTGCTCGGGCTGTACGACGTGCTGGCCCCTGGCAACCACGGCTGGCCCCACCACTTCGAACCCGACCTTCACCGGCGCACTGTCTGCGCCAACGCCGTCGATGCCAACACCGGCGACGCTCTGTTCCGCCGCCTGTACATCGCCGACATCGATGGACGGCGCGTCGGCGTAACCGCTGTGATCGGTCGGCAAGCCTTCCACTCGATCCCGGCCGCCCAGCGAGCCGGCCACTGCGTCACCGACCCCCTCCAGGCCCTGCGTGAGGTGGTTCTCGCCCACCACCACGGGGTGGACAGCTGGGTCCTGCTCAGCCACTCCGGCTTCGAAGAGGACCGGGAACTCGCGGCGGCCTGTCCCTTCCTCGACGTGGTCTTCGCAGGGCACTGCCATAGCGATCAGTACGGGCCGGTCCGAGTCGACGGCGCCGTGGTCGTCAAGGGCCGGGAGCTCGCTGGCGGCTATGCGATCGCCATGCCCGTGGGTAGGGGATGGGATGCGGGAACCGCATCCTTCCCCGATCGGGCCCCGAGCGTCGTTCCGACGGAGCATGCGGATCTGCGCTCCCGCATCGAAGACGTCAAGCAGCAGCTGGCCGACGTCCTCGGCCCGATCAGCCCGGCCTACCGCCACCAGGCCCTCGATCGGCACAGCCTGCTCCTGGACCTCACCGCCCGGCTGCGTACGGGGTTCGGCGCAGACGCGGTCGTCCTCAACGAGACGGCGCTACGCGCCGTACCCCTCGGCGGCAACCTCACCCAGGGCGACCTGCTCTCCATCGAGCCGTTCGGTAACCAACTGGTGCACGCCCACGTGCCGGATCCGGCACGTGGGGACCTCCCCGGCCTGATTTCAGCTCTGACCCCCCAGACCGGCCCGCTCGTCACCGCACCCGATCCCTTGCCGGACGCCGTCACCACCGTGCTGACCACCGACTACCTCGCCGACACCTACCTCGGCGAGCGCACGCACGAGGCCGGCCTGCGTCTGGACCAGGCCGTCCAACACGTCCTCACCGCTCCCGACACCGCCGAAGGAGCTAGGTAATGATCCTCACCGGCCCGGAGATCACCGCTGCCGCTCACGACGGCCGCCTCCGCATCACCCCGTTCGCCGCCGACCAGGTCAACCCCAACAGCTACAACGTGCGCCTGGGCCCCCCCTGATCACCTACCCAGGCCCCGTCTTGGACGCCCACCGGCCCAATCCCACCCGCGAAACCACCATCGGCCCGGACGGGCACGTCCTCCAGCCAGGCGAGCTCTACCTCGGCCACACCCTCGAAGAGGTCGGCTCCGACGCCTTCGTGCCGCTGCTGTTCGGCCGCTCCTCCGTCGGCCGCCTCGGCCTGTTCGTCGAGATCACCGCCCCCATCGGCGACATCGGGTTCCACGGCCAGTGGACGCTCATGCTCACCCCGATCCGGCCGCTGCGCGTGTACGCCGGCATGAAGATCGGGCAGATCATGTTCTTCGTCTCCACCGGCGCCATCGACCACTACCGCGGCAAGTACCAGGCCGCCACAGGACCGCAGCCCTCCGCCTACTGGCGAGACCTCGCCCGGCTCCAGGTGGTGGCATCGTGATCCTCACCGGTCCCGCCATCGCCGCCGCCGTCCAGGCCGGCGAGATCACCATCGACCCGTACGAGCCCAGCCGCGTCTCCCCCAACGCCTACGACTGGCGGCTCGGCGACACGATCCGCGTCTGCGACGGCGACCTCGACGCCGCAACCCCCACCCCCTTCACCGAGCAGCACATCCCCGACGCCGGCCTGGTTCTGCACCCTGACCTGCTCTACCTCGGCATCACGCTGGAGCGGACCGGTTCGGAGACGTACGCGCAGCTGCTGAACGGCGACCGCACCACCGGGTCCCTAGGCATCTGGGTTCACGTCTCGGCTCCGCTCGGACACCAGGGCCATGCGATCCGCTGGACGCTGGAGATCCGCGCCGCCCGACCGGTGCGCGTGTATCCGGGCATGACCTTCGGCAAGCTCGTCTTCCTCACCACCTTCGGCGCCCCGGCCAGCTACCAGCAGCAGCCCGCCAAGTACGCGTCCACGGAAAGCATCGACATCTCGCGCCTCTACGAGGAGATCGGGGGAGGCGTGCGGTGAACGCTCGCTCGGCCGCCGGCCCGATGGCCGCCACCTTCCTGGACCTTCCCGCCGGAAGTCCCGGCGGCAGCGTCGAGCTATTCCTCGACCTCTACACCGGCCAGCAGCCCCTCATCCCGGCCCGCGCCTTCATGCTCGCGCCACCTGGCCACGGTCCCCGACCGCCCGTCGGGCTCAACCTGCTACCCGTTGCAGGCAAATGCTTGGAAGGAACGGCCTTCAGCCGCTACGTCGCCACGCTTCGCAGAGCGCTCACAGCTGCGGTCGATCCCACACAGATCGATGTCCTCCACTTGCAGCACCTCGCGTTCGGCGCAACCCCAGCCCTCATCCGCGCTCTGCCCGCGCATCCCCGGATCGCTCTCGTCCACGGCACGGACCTGCTCTTCGCCGAGACCCATCGAGACCAGCTCCGAGTGCTGCGCGAAACAGCCAGGGCCGCCGACGCCATCGTGGTCCCGACCAACGCGATGGCCGACCGCCTCCTCAAGCTCGCCCCGCAGATCGAACGACGCAAGATCACTCGCATCCCCTGGGGCATCCCCGACCACCTGCTCACGAACCCGCCGGCTCGACCTGTGCGCACCTCCACCAGCCACCTGCGGCTCCTGTATGCAGGCCGCGTGACCCAGAAAAGGGCGTGGAGGCCCTGATCAAGAGCCTGGCTCCGGTGCCCGGCGTTGAACTGAGCGTTGCGGCGCCCAGAGCCCAGTTCCACGCCCTGGCCCCGCTGCTGCAACGAGCAGGCGTTCGAGTCCGCTACCTCAGCTGGCTCCGCCGCCCGCAGCTGTGGAAGGCCTTCACCGAACACGACGTATTGGTCATGCCGTCCACCACCCTGGAAGCCATGGGACTGGTCGCACTGGAAGCCCAAGCGTGCGGACTCCCCGTCCTCTACCAGCCCGTACCCGGCCTCAGCGAAGCGCTCGCCGCTTCCGGCATGGCCACCGACTTCACCAACTCCGCCGCACTCGCGCGCGACCTCGACCGGCTGAGAAAGACACCCGGACTGCTGACCGCCCTGCGACGGGCGGGCTACGCCAGCGCGGCCCGCCATCCCCTCTCGGCGACCGCCCGGTCCCTGACCGACCTCGGCCGACAGCTCACCTGAAGTGACCGCCGGACGACCCGCCACGGTCACTACCCGAACCGCCCCGCGAACGTAACTACGCTGACCGACGGGATATCCCGGCGAAGAGGGAGACCATGATGTACGACCGCGACCGCATCGAAGCCCTGCTCGACGAGGGAGTCCGCGACAAGGTGTTTCCCGGCGCCGTGTGGGCCGTCGGCGACGCCACCGGCACCCTCGCCCAGGGCACCACCGGCGTCCTCGACCCCGACGAGCCGGACGTGCCGATGCGCACCGACACTGTCTTCGACGCGGCCAGCCTCACCAAGATCCTGGCCGTCTGGTCCTCCATCGGCGCCCTGTGGGAGGACGGCACCGTCGACCTCGACCAGCCGCTCGGCAGCTTCTGGCAGGAGGTCGCCAGGCACCCACTCGGAGCCGTCACCGCCCGGCAGCTGCTGACGCACACCGCCGGCGTCCCACTGCGAGCCCAGCTGAAGAACCTCTACGGCACCAACCCGGACGATATCCGCCGCGGAGTACTGTACGAGGCACTCCACCGGGCACCCGGCGAAGCCGTCGAGTACACCGACCGAGCCGCTCTCATCCTCGGCTACCTCGCCGAACACCTCTCCGGCCACCCCTTGGACCAACTGGCTACCGCCCGCACCTGGCACCCGCTGGGCATGACCGGCACCCGCTTCGGCCCCCTCCCCGCCGACCTCGCCGACCGCTGCGCACCCACCGAACTCGACCAGGACACCGACACCCACCTCAAGGGAGTCGCCCACGACTTCTCAGCGCGCCTCCTGGGCGGCGTCTGCGGCATCGCCGGCGCCTTCACCGTCCTTGACGACCTCGCAGCCTTCCTCCGGTACATGCTCGCCCCTGCAACGTCTCAGCGCCGGGCTGGCTTCGGCAGCGAGTGGATCGCCCGCTCCCTGACCATCGAGACCGGTGAGCTGCAGCCGGCTCGTGGCCTGTTCTGGCATCCCGCTCCCGGCACCACCACCGAGGAGGACGTCTGGGTCCACTACGGCTTCACCGGCACAGGCATGTGGATCTCCCCCACCAAAGACCGCTGGGCGGTTCTCCTGACCAACAAGCTCTACTACACCCGCGACCGCGCACCGCTGACCGACATCCGCAACGGCTTCCGGGAGCTCGCCTTCAGGTAAGACCGGATGGTGTGACCGCCAGTCTGAGTGGGCACCGTCCAGCAGAGGCTAACGGTCTCAGTCACACAAGACTCTACTCAGAAAGCACCGTCGCGTACTCCACGAAGAGCGGGCTCGCTACCACGCATCGAGAATCAGTCCCGGTGCTCGGAAGAAGCCCGGTTACACGCGCGTATCCGGTCATCAACGCGGACGTGTCAATGCTGATGTCCTCACCATCCAGGGCGCGCAACAGCTCCTGCACTCCGCGGCCGTGCAGGTTCACGGCTGTGCGAGTTGGAGTCTGATCCACGGGCAGCGGGTCGCGGTGCCTAGCGAGTGCCTCGACGACCTGCCCGGCCCGGGTGACGAAAGAGGACCCCAGACTGGACCCGGGGTTAACCACCTCCAGCACAGGACCATCCACCGACACCGGAGTCCAGCCTCTCAGATGCCGGACCGACCCATGCATCAGCAAACGACAGCTTCTTTCTGTATCGCCTGTGCCTTCTCCACGCACCGAGTCCACGAACAGCACGAGATCCTGATGGGCACCGCTGAGTGTCACGCACCGAAGCGAGACCTCGAACTGCATCCACTGGCCGGGGCGCAAGTCGGGCTCGGTGTACCAACCCGCAACAAGCTCCAGATGCTTGTGCACCTCACGCAGGTGCCGCAGCTGGCCTTGCTCCCCGTCCGCGACCGGCGCGTCCATGTCGATACCGCCGAGCGGCGTGGTCACACGAAGTGCGCCCGTGCGCGGGACACGTCGCGGCTCAGGCACGAACTGCCGCAGTTTACTTTCCGACAAATAGACGATCTCACGCAAGGGACGCCCCCATCCGGTGTACTGGCCACGTGCCCGCTCATACTGCCATCCCCCGCTGACACCGACCGGTGCAGCGCAACCATGCAGCGGATCAAGCCAGTTGAGCCCAGATCATGCTCTCGGACTCGATAATGAGCAGGCACACACCGTACGCCGCGATGACCTCGGGGGACGTCATGGAAGACCGGCTTGAGACGGACTCAGCACTGCATCAACTCAGCGAACGGGTGGAGGGCATAGGGAAAGGACAAGCCCGCCACGAGGACAAACTGCACGACGTGCGAGCGGACGTCGTCAGGCTCAGCGGCGAGGTCACCGAAGTGCGCCAGGAGGTCGCAGGTCTAGAGAGCGCGATCACCGACACACGCCAAGTCCTCGACACCTTCATCGAACAGTATGGCCGCGATCGAGAGGTGGCCAAAGCCCAGGCCGAACTGTCCCGCCTGACAACCGAGTGGCACGCGGACTTCGCACAACGCAAGCACACCCGCGCTCTAGCCCGCGGGTTGGTCCACACCCTTACCGCACAGGCTGTCTACAGAAATGTGGTCAACACGGCTACCGTGCGAGCCTGCACCGAAGAGCGGATGCTCCTCGAACCGACATATTGGCTGGCTCCGGCCACGATGGCGGTCGCGGCCAAGTTCCGCAACGAGGACGAGCGGGGCGAGCGCGCCCGCGCACATGCATGCATGCTGGACGCCGCCAAAGCCAACCTCTTCTTCTCGCTGACCTGTTCCCGCCTCGGAGACGAGACTGAAGCGGCCGCATGGATGGACCTCTACCTGCAGTCGCTCGACCCTGGGGAACTCGGACAGGACTTCTTCGTCGTCCTAGACGCCATCGCGAGCAAGGAACTGGGGGACAAGGCGCTCAGCTACACCCAGCAGGCCATGGCGCGATGGAACCGGAGCAGCATTCGCATTTCGAGCGACACCTACGCAACAGCTGACATGCACGGTGGTGAGCAGTGGGAGGCTCGGCTGCAGAGCCTGCGCCGGCGCATGACCAAGAACCAGTACACGGCACTGCGCAAGACCTGCGGAGACCAGTGGGACACACTCCGCCACGGCTGGGAACTCGCGACCGTGCCCGACAGAACCCTGGCCTATCTCCGACGCATGTTCCCAGACGGTCCCGACGGAGTGGACTGGCCCGTCAGCGAAGGCAACCACGTCGAAAGTGCCCTGGAGCGCCTGATCAACCAGCTCGAACCCGACGAAGCAGACATACGCGAGATGATGCGGCGGCTTGAGCGTGTCATCGAACACGGAGGAGACCTTGAGGCAGCCACGCGGGCACATGAGTCGTCATTCGGCCCCGACACGCAACCAGTGACCTTCATGGAACTGCTCGACCAAGCCGTCTTCGAGCCGGACGAAGCACAACTCGGGCCGCCGGCTCGCCGCATGGCCCTTCGCGCCATCTGGCCGAGCTTGGAGCACGCCGCCAACCGAGTCGTCACAGACTCCCGGCATCACCTTCCACATCACATCACCCTGAGCGTCGCGGGCTGGTCCTCCACCGTTCCGACGGATCCGCAACTTCTGGTGGAGCCAGGCCCGCTCGTCAATGACCTCACCTCGCACATCAAGCAACAGACCCAGGCCCAGTCAGACGCTGTGGTACGCAGATGGCCACGCGTCTGCTGCGCCTTGGGGATAGGGGGCTTCAGTGGGTCACTCGTAGTGCCGTTCGTCGACGGGGCATGGCAGGGGCTCTTCCTCCTACTCACCCTCGGCATGGCCTCGTGGGTGATATGGGAGATTTGGAGCGTTCCACTACGCAAGAAGCATGTGAACGAACAGGGAGACCGATTACGGAACGAGTCCGTCGCTACGCTGGCGAAGGCGCTCGACCAGCGCGAGGACTTCTTCGAGGAATGGCACGAGGCAATGAAACAACTGACAGCTCTCACCCTATGGGGAGGGCACCGCAACGAGAACTGACCACTGGGTGACGTGATCCGACGAGAAAGCAGAAAAGGAAACGGGTGGACACCTCCAAGCTGATCGGCGGCCGTTTCAAGCCGAGGGAACGCCGCGACAGCGGCGCCATGGGCGATGTGTGGACAGCCGAGGACACGAAGCTGGGCCGCACCGTGGCCCTGAAGTTCCTCGCACGACGACGTCTTACCCAGCAGGGAGCCCTCACAGAGTTCACCGAGTGGACAGTGAGAATGTTCGAACGTGAAGGCTTGGCCATGGCGCGGGTCAACCACCCCAACGTCGCACACATCTACGACACCGGCGAACACGACGGCGAGTTCTACATCGTCATGGAGTACGTAGAGGGTAGGTCCCTCGCCGAGCATCTGAAGACAGGGCCGACTCTCACGCTTGAGCGAACCGTGCGATGGACGCGCCAGATCTGCGAGGGCCTAGGCGCCGCGCACGCTGCTGAGGTGATCCACCGCGACATCAAGCCTGGCAACATCATGATCACGCACAAAGGTGACGTGAAGATCGTGGACTTTGGGCTGGCTTTTCTCGCCGACGTCACTCAGTCCCACACAAGTGCGGGTACCCCGCTGTACAAGGCACCGGAGCGATGGAACGACGAGCAAGGTAGCCAGCGCAGCGACCTGTACTCCGTAGGCTGTGTCCTCTACGAGATGCTGACAGGGCGCCCACCGTTTGGCAGCCCACAGGACGACCCCATGACTGTGGGCAGAATGCATCAGGACGATACGCCAGCACCCCCGAGTGCCCACCGCCCTGGCGTTCCCGCTCAGCTCGACTCCATCGTCCAGAGGCTCCTGGCCAAGGATCCAGCGCAGCGACCGAAGAGCGCCCAAGCGGTTGCACAGGCGGTGAGCAAAACCCAAATCGTACTGGACACATTGGACTTGGACGATGTCGTCGGACAAGCCGACTTGCCCGAGTCTCACGGAAGCAATGCCGGTCTCTCTGGACGCATCCGAGGACTGGACCACCGCATCTTCGATCTGGAGCTCCGGTTCGGACCGAGCGACCAATCGGTGATTGAGGCACGGGAAGAACACGCTGAACTCACAGGCCAGTCAGGTGACGCACGAGGAGCAGCAGCCCTCTACGACCGACTCGGCCATGACTGCCAAGACTTCTTCGGCCCCTACGACGTACGAGCACTGAACGCCTTCGAGGGTGTCGCACGGTGGATTGCGCGATCGGGCGCGAACTAGCGATTCCTTCAGCCCACGTGACGCGCTGCACATAGCCGGGTCCGAAGCACGTTCCACAAGCTAACCGCACCTCACGAGCTGAGCCGGTGGGAGGAGAATGCGGAGCCGCATCCGGTGCATGTCAACACCGTCCGACTTTTTTCCTCTCAGTGTTCTGCGGCTGCATCGCCCGCCTGCGCGCCGGGGCCAGCATCATCTCTGATCTCACCAGACCGTCCGAACTATCGGCGAACTCGTAGTGATGGGGCTTGAGTTCGCGAGACTGCGGCTTGGTAGAAAGTCCGTGTGTCAGAGCGTTGGCAGCTATCTCCGTCCGTTGGTTCCACGGGGGCACGGGCTCTTGAGTTCGCCGCAAATCACCCGACAGGCGGCTCGGCATTGTTGACGGCAACGATCAGATACGGATCGATTTGCACCCAGAAGGCGCCTCCGTCCCGTTGGACTGCTCCATCGAACGCCATTCCGCGCAGACGCTCCCAGGCCACTTGCACGTCGGCGATGGCTACACGAAGTTGGACACGCGGAACGCCCGTGGCCCGTTCCCTGGTATGCGCTTGTCTAATGACGAGATTCTCGTAGGAGACCCAGTCGCTGCCGCGGCGGGGTGCACTCAACCCCAGAGCCGTGAGCGCTTCGGTCACGCGGCTGATGTCCGTGACGGGCAGGTAGGCGCCCTGGAGCCGGGCCTCGGTCGGAAGGCGGCTCGCTCGTTGCCCGGCGGTCGGTGCTGCCTCACTGCGAGGAACTTCGTGGACGCTTTCCACTTCCGCCCGCTGGACCTTGCGGATGAGGAAGAGGTTCTGGCCGTCCGCGGTGGCCAGATGGGTGCGTTGCGCCGTCCAGTTGCCGGACGTCATGGGGCCTCGGGCGACGATGCGGGCCTGGCGGCGGTCTGGGAGCAGGAGACTGGCTCGGGTGTCGGCCCTGTCGAGCTCCTCTAGGAACCGCGAGCGAGCTTGGTCAGCCTCGTCGCGGGAGGGCAGGACGAGTGTCGTGGAGACGGGACAGAGCAGGTTCTCGGCCAGCCTGATGATCAGGGCACTATCCTGAACGGTCCGGCCGAATGAGCCGAGCCATTCCTGGCCCAGACCTGCGCCGAGCAGACTGGCGGTCATGGATGCCAAGGTGTCCGTGTCCGCGCCTTCCTGGCGCGCTGGGATACCGATGCCACGCTCAGGGCCGGCGGCGGACCGGGCCGCGAGGTAGATGGCGGCCACCGCGCACAGGGTTCCCGAACCACGCGTCTTCGTCCGGGTGAGGCCATGTTCCTCCAGAAAGGCGGAGGGAGCACTTAGCGCGCCACTGTCCAGTGAGGACCGTGCGCTGGTGAGAAGATCCTCCACCTCCTGCACGGTGTCGTCCCAGGCCCGCTCATAGCCGCCGGGCAACGCCTTGGCTGCGGCATCGAGCCAGTGTCGGTCCAGGCTCTGCCACACCGGTTCCCGCCAGTCTTTCAGACCGTCCAGCGCGGCCTCGATGAGCCAGCCGTAGGCCAGCGGTGCGGGTTGTCGCAAACTGATCCATAGAGCGTACGCATGCACCAGGGCGCCCAGGAGAGCACGCGGGTGTCCGTGTGTCGTCACCGCGTCGCGGATTACGTCGGCTGCTAGGTCGCCAAAGGAACCTTCGTGGTGAACGATGACGTGCGGCGCAATGCGCATGGCCGCGCCGTTGGCCCCGGCGCTAAAGTACTTCTCCTGGTCATCGGCCCTCTTACCCCAGGCCGATTCATGCTTCTCCCAGGCACGGCAGGCGCGTTTGACGCTGGCCCCGGCGCCACGTTCGTAGTCGAGGAGGAAAGGCCACTCAACTCGTTGCAGCCAGGTGAGCCAGTCGTCTCCCGCTGTGAGGCGAGCACGGGCCACGGCGATGAGCATCTGGGTGTCGTCGCTGTACTCGCCTGGTCCGATGTCCTCGAGGATCGGGCGGAATCGGCTGCTGGCCATCCGCTGCCAGGCGAAGAATCGACCCGAGACCTGACTGAGTGGCGGAAGTGAGCGTGTCCGGTCCCGCCGCTCGTAGGGCCAGCCCATGGCGTCCCCGACGGCTGCTCCTAGGAGCATGCCGCAGGCTCTGTCGATCCATGGGTGAAGCTCAGCGTTCACGTGTTCACTCTGCCAGAGTTGTTCGGGGGATGTACGGGCTCTCCGGTGGCCGATTGCCGGAGCGCACCGAGCGGCTCAGGGCGTACTTGTCGAAGAGCACAGGAGCGACAACCAGAGGTGGCAGCAAAACCGCCATGCCGAACTGGGCATGTCTGAAGTACTCCAGCTCCGCCTGCTTCTCGTCCCGGACGATGACAGAGTGTACGGCGGACAGTGGGATGGTTCCGGGTATCTGTATCTCCGCCTGGTCGTCCGTGGGCCACCAGGACGGGTGCCCATGTTCTCGCCGCAAAGTCACCTTGCCGGTCACCGTGGGCGCGAACATGGCGTTGAAGCCGTCGGCACCCAGCCGGGCGCCGGCGCTCCTGTCTCGTGCGGAGTTGTAGGGACAGAACCGGGCGCCGGAAGTGGCGAGCAGGTCGACGTCCAGCGTGAGAACCACCCAGTCCTGAAAATGGCGGTCCCTGCTCGCTGCCTGAGCCAGGTACCAGGTGTTCGGATACTCCACGCTCAGGAAGGTGAACTCCAGTGCGCCGTCCAGACGCTGAGTATCGGCAGGCCGGAAGGCGTCGGCAGCCGTCTGCAGGGTGGCCACGGGACGTATCTGCCGGGTGTCGAGGATGTGGGACAGGTTGGCCGACTTGGTGAGATGACACAGACGGGTGATACCGCGGGCCCGGGCCTGCTCAAGGACGTCACTCACAAGCTCACCCGCACGTACAAGTCAGACATCTCCTGCGGCAGCAGATCGGTCAACTTGCTTGAGTGCAGCATGATGAGGTCTGTACGAGCCCGGGTGATGGCCACGTACAACTGCCGGGCCTCGCGTGCCTTGGCCTCGTCGAGGCCATGCGCCTCCACCTCACTTGCTTTCGGCAGCTCGTCCGCATCACAGAATGGGAGGATCACCGAGTCGAATTCGAAGCCCTTCGCCGCAGAGTAAGTCCCGTAAAACACCCCCGGCTCGTCCGTCCACCGCGCAAGCTCACGGTGCAGGCGGTGAACCGGGACACGACCTCCGTCGAGGAGCGACCTGAGTTTGTCCTCGTGGTCTCGGGTGCGCATAAGAATGGCGACCTGACGGTCCGCGCCCAGCGCCAGGGCGTTGCTCGCCGCCTGAACGAGCTGTTCTTCCTTGCCTGCAGCCTCCAGGATGGTGGGTTTCGGGCCGTCGGCCGCCGCACCGGTCGGCTGGACCAGATCGACGTCGTCCTTGAAATGCGGCATATCCGACAGGGACTGGGCGAGTTGGGCGACCTGACGGCTGTTGCGATAGTTGTGGGCGAACTCCACGACATTTGACACATGAAGGCCCAGGGAGCGCCAGGACATCCGGCTTCCGTAGATCTGCTGCGCGTAATCTCCGAAGAAAGTCAGTGATCCGTCGCCGGGAATGGCCGCCGCCAGGCTTCGAATCATCTCAGGTGTAAAATCCTGGCCCTCATCGACGACGACATGCCGGTAAAGCCGGTTGGTGGGATCAACCTTCAGGGCGGCCAGGACGGTTGACGCCATGTTGTCGAAGTCGTACTCGTACCCGGCTTCGGTACGCAACTGCACGTACCGTTGGCAGATTTCGAAGACGACTTCGCGGTCGAGCTGCTGAAGGGGCCTGCCCCGGCCAACCCGACGGGCGCGGCCTTCCACATACGTCTGCTGGTCGACTATGCCGTGCCCGACCATCCAATGCAGCTCATCTAAGAAGAAATCGAGCGGGCGGTGAATAACGGCCCGGGAGGGGTGGCGCTCACGAGCCTCCCCCAGCGCCCGCTCAACCATTTGCTTCTTGGACTTGCATATGCGCACCGGCGCCTTAGTGCGATGCGCGAGATAGCCGCGCGCGAAGGTGTGGTAGGTCTCGATCTGCAGGTTCGGAGACGCGGTGCTCATACCCCTGAGATAGGTAACGAGAGCCTTGTTAAAGGTGACCAACAGCGTGCGGCCTCCGATACCCGGGGCCGTGGCGAGATAATGAGCCCGATGGACCGCCATCGTCGTCTTGCCGCTGCCCGCCGTGCCCAGAACGACGCAGTGACCGCGTTCGTTCAGGAAGACGACGTCCCGCTGGTGACCCTTCGGGTCAGGTAACGAAAGCCCCATCGCGCCATTATGACGCGTCCATGGTCACTTGGTACAGATGATGCACGGTCTGGTCTCCTCAACTTGCTCTCCACCTACCTACGAACCGCAGGGCCCCTCCGCTGTAGCCTGTGCTGTCGGCGTCAGGCCGCTTGCCCCGGGGTGCATAGCGTCGCCCCAGCGCTCGAACGGCTACTGGGGCCGTGAACTATATCGTCGCGAGCCACACCGCGGCACCGTGCCCGCCTAGCCAGCCGATCACCGCCGGGGGCACATCCGGGGCACACGAGCCTGGGAAACGGCGTTGATCTGTGAGAACTACCGAGAGGAGTTTTCCCAGGTCAACGCACATTCCCTTGCGAAACCCAGGTCAGCGCCCTCCCGCCCCCATTCGCTGCACGAGCGGCAGGACCCGCCGCCTCGCGGCCTTGCGGATCGCCCGGCTCACCCCGATCGCCCGGATCGCCCGGAGCACCCGGAGCGCCCGGAGCGCCGGAGCCCGCGGCGCACCGGGCGCGGCCGTTCGCGGAGGGCGTCGTACGCAACCGGGCGGTCTCGCCGCCGGCTCCCGCGGGATCAGGCGGCGGCCGGCGGCTCCGCTGCGGGGAGGCGGACGGGCGCGGGCCGGGGCCGCATACCCTGCACCCCGACGCGTCACAACGTGAGACGGGACACAGAACCGCCAGGTAACACGGGGTTCACATACGAGCAATGACCGGGAAACGGCCTGTTGGCAGGCTGCCCGGCAGTTCGAGCGGCGCCCTGGTGCCGCAGCGCCGCGGCGCCCGTACCGGTGCGCCCGACACACCCCCGAAGGATGTTGCCCCGTGACCTTCAAGGCTGAGTACATCTGGATCGACGGCACCGCGCCGACGGCCAAGCTCCGTTCGAAGACGAAGATCATCACGGGTGCCCCGGCCGGTCTCGACGCGCTGCCGATCTGGGGCTTCGACGGCTCCTCCACCAACCAGGCCGAGGGCCACGCCTCGGACCGCGTGCTCAAGCCGGTCTTCACCTGCCCGGACCCGATCCGCGGCGGCGACGACATCCTGGTGCTGTGCGAGGTCCTCGACACCGACATGACCCCGCACCGCTCCAACACGCGTGCCGCGCTGGCCGAGGTCGCCGAGCGGTTCGCCGCGCAGGAGTCGATCTTCGGCATCGAGCAGGAGTACACCTTCTTCGACGGCTCCCGCCCGCTCGGCTTCCCCGAGAACGGCTTCCCCGCCCCGCAGGGCGGCTACTACTGCGGCGTCGGCGCCGACGAGATCTTCGGCCGCGAGATCGTCGAGGCCCACCTCGACAACTGCCTGAAGGCCGGCCTCGGCCTCTCCGGCATCAACGCCGAGGTCATGCCGGGCCAGTGGGAGTTCCAGGTCGGCCCGCTCGCCCCGCTGGAGGTCTCCGACCAGCTGTGGGTGGCCCGCTGGCTGCTGTACCGCACCGCCGAGGACTTCGGCGTCACCGCGACCCTGGAGCCCAAGCCGGTCAAGGGCGACTGGAACGGCGCGGGCGCGCACACCAACTTCTCCACCAAGGCGATGCGCGAGGGCTACGACGCGATCATCACCGCGTGCGAGTCCCTCGGCGAGGGCTCCAAGCCGCTCGACCACGTCAAGAACTACGGCGCCGGCATCGACGAGCGCCTGACGGGTCTGCACGAGACCGCCCCCTGGGACAAGTTCACCTACGGCGTCTCCGACCGCGGCGCCTCGGTCCGCATCCCGTGGCAGGTCGAGAAGGACGGCAAGGGCTACATCGAGGACCGCCGCCCGAACGCCAACGTCGACCCGTACGTGGTGACCCGCCTCCTGGTGGACACCTGCTGCTCCGCGCTGGAGAAGGCCGGCCAGGTCTGATCCCGATCCGCACCCGAAGGGCGCCCGCCATCACGGCGGGCGCCCTTCGCGCGTCCCGCGCCCCCTCCGCTGTCCGAGGAGTGAGACGGCAATCCGGACATGACTGGGCCGCCATAAGCCACTGACCAGGGCCTAAAGCCGGGATTCGGGGTGCGCGCCACGTCAATTTCACGCCAAGGAGGCGTCCGAGCAGTGAGAGGACTCTCCTGCCCGCCGCACGCCTCTGCTTCAATGGGCTCATGGCCGGCTACCAGAAGATCATCGCGACGGGTCGCCACGACCTCGAGCCGTTCTGGCCTTCCCGTCAGCACCACGACTTCGACCGTGTGTGTCGCCGCGCGAAGAACGCGCGGGCCCTCTAAAGCCGTACCCCGGCCTTCGGCCAGCGCGAAACGACGTACGTCCTCGACGTGCCCGACCACGAATCGTGGCCGTCGTCCCGCCCGACGAACTCCTCGCGCGAAAGAGCTGACCTCTCATGGCGACCTCTCGTCCTCTTGGCTCCACCTCCTCCACGTCCACCCTCACCGCCCCCAACCGGCACCGGCTGCGCGCCGTCGACCGCGACGAGGTCGTGGACGTCGCGGACTTCCTGCCGCCGGGCGCCACCTGGCTGCCCGCCCCGCAGCACACCCTGCCCAACCTGCCGGGCCAGCCGCCGATGATCGGCTACCTGGTGCTGGTCCCGGCCGACCAGAGGCCCCCGTTCCTGCCCGTCGCGGTACCGGACGAGCCGGAGCCCGCCGCGCACCCCGGCACCGAGCCGCTGGTGCGGATCGACCCCGTACAGCGCACCGCCAGCGTCGACGGCGTCGAACTCGACCTCACCTACCTGGAGTTCGAGCTGCTCGCCCATCTGGTGGCGCACCCGCACCGGGTGCACACCCGCGACCAGCTGGTCACCACGGTGTGGGGCTACGGCCATGTGGGCGACGGCCGCACCGTCGACGTGCACATCGCCCGGCTGCGCCGCAAGCTGGGCGCCCAGCACCGCCAGGCGATCCAGACGGTGCGCCGGGTCGGCTACAAGTACACCCCGCCGACCGGCCGCTGACCGTTCTGCCCTCGGCAGACCCCGTGGCCGCACGGTCCCCTGAGCGGGCACGATCACCGGCATGAGACTTCTCGTGCTGGGCGGTACGGAGTTCGTGGGGCGGGCCGTCGTGGAGGCGGCACTCGGGCGCGGCTGGGAGGTGACCGTCTTCCATCGCGGACGGCACCGGGCCCCGGCCGGGGTGCGGTCGCTGCACGGCGACCGCACCGCACCCGGCGGTCTGGCCGCGCTCGCGGCGGACGGCGGCGACTGGGACGCCGTGGTGGACACCTGGTCGGCCGCCCCGCGTGCCGTGCACGAGGCGGCCCTGCTGCTGCGCGGCCGGGCCGGGCGGTACGCGTACATCTCCAGCCGGTCGGTGTACGCCTGGCCCTGGCCGCGCGGCGGCGCGGAGGACGCCGCCCTGGTCGAGGGCGCCCCCGACGCCGGGGCGACGGACTACGCGCGGGACAAGCGCGGCGGCGAACTCGCCGTCCTGGACGCCTTCGGAGCGGCGGACTCGCTGCTGGTGCGGGCCGGGCTGATCCTCGGCCCGTACGAGAACGTCGGCCGGCTGCCCTGGTGGCTGACCCGGATCGCCCGCGGCGGCCCGGTCCTGGCCCCCGGACCGCGCGAACTGCCCCTGCAGTACGTCGATGTGCGCGACCTCGCCGACTGGCTGCTGGGCGCGGTGCGGCGCGGCCTGAGCGGGCCGTACAACCTGGTGGGCCCGCCCGGCCACGCCACCATGGGCGAGCTGCTCCAGGCGTGCCTGCGGGCCACCGGCTCGGACGCCGAGCTGCGCTGGACCGACCCGGACGTGATCCTGGACGCCGGGATCGAGCCGTGGACCGAGCTGCCGGTGTGGGTGCCGCCGGGCGGCGAGCTGGACGACGCCGTGCACCACGGGGACGTGTCGCGGGCGCTGGCGACGGGGCTGGTGTGCCGGCCGGTCGCGGAGACCGTCGCGGACACCTGGCGGTGGCTGACGCGGACCGGCGGCACCGCGCCCCGGCGGCCGGACCGCACCGGCAAGGGCCTGGCCCCCGAGGTGGAGGCGGAGGTGCTGGCCAGGGCCGGGGGTGTAGCCGGCACCACCCCCAAGGAGGGGGCTTCGGACGACTGACCCGGGCGCGGTGCGTCGGCCAGACTTGCGGCATGAACACCGACACGAAGCGAGACGGCTTCCGCGTCCAGGCCAGGGAGGCCCTGCTGGCCGCCGTGCAGGGCCTGGTGCTGGCCCTCGTGGTGCTGCCCCTGAGCATCGCGTTTCTCGTACTGACCCTCCTCTCCGTCGTGCTCGTCCCGGTCGGCATCGGCCTCGTCACCACCCCGGCGGTGCTGACCGGCGTACGGGCCCTTGCGGACGCCCGCAGGAAGCTCGCGGCCGAGTGGTGCGGGATCCGGATCCCGGCGGCCTACCAGCCGCCGCCCGAGGGCGCCAACCCCTGGACGCGTACGGTCGCCCTGCTCCGGGACCCGCAGGTGCGGCGGGACATGGTCTGGCTGCCGGTGGACATGACCGCGGGCTTCGTCACCGCGGTCCTGCCGGCGGTGGTGGTGTTCTTCCCGCTGGAGGGGTTCCTGCTGGCGGCCGGGCTGTGGCGGGCCTATGTGCACGGGCCCGACGACGTCTACTGGTACGCCTTCGTGCCGGTGACCGGGCAGGTCAGCGCCCTCGGCGCGGCCGTGCTCGGCGCCGCGGTCCTCGCCGGCGGCTGGCGCTTCGCCCCCCGCCTGCTCACCACGCACTTCCAGCTCGTCGGGGCCGTGCTCGGCGGCGACGCCGAACTGGCCGAGCGGGTAAGGGTACTGACCGAGACCCGGCGCGACGCCGTGGACACCTCCGCCGCCGAGCTGCGCCGCATCGAACGGGACCTGCACGACGGCGCCCAGGCCCGGCTGGTCGCCATGGGCATGGATCTCGGCACCATCGAGATGCTGGTCGAACGGGACCCGGCGCAGGCGAAGAAGCTGATCGCGCAGGCCCGCCGGAACTCCGCCGAGGCCCTGGACGAACTGCGCGACCTGGTGCGCGGCATCCACCCCCCGGTTCTCGCCGAACGCGGGCTCGGCGACGCCGTACGGGCGCTGGCCCTGCGGCTGCCCCCGGTCACGGAGGTGGCGGTGGAGCTGCCGGGACGCGCCGCCGCGCCCGTCGAGTCGGCCGCCTATTTCGCGGTGAGCGAGGTGCTCGCCAACGCCGTCAAGCACTCCGGCGCCGACCGGATCTGGGTGGATCTGCACCACAGCGACGAGCGGCTGCGGATCACCGTCACCGACAACGGCGGGGGCGGCGCGGTGATCGGGGCGGGCTCGGGGCTCGCCGGGATCGAGCGCCGGCTCGGTACATTCGACGGTGTCCTGGCCGTCAGCAGCCCCGCCGGCGGTCCCACCATGGTGACCATGGAGATCCCGTGCGCGTTGTCCTAGCCGAAGACCTCTTCCTGCTGCGCGACGGCCTGGTGCGGATGCTGGAGGCCCACGGCTTCGAGATCGCGGCGGCCGTGGAGTCGGGACCCGAGCTGAGCCGGGCGCTGGCCGAACTGTCGCCGGACGTCGCGGTGGTCGACGTGCGCCTGCCGCCGACGCACACCGACGAGGGCCTGCAGTGCGCGCTCGCCGCCCGGCGGGCCCGGCCCGGGCTGCCGGTGCTGGTCCTCTCCCAGCATGTGGAGCAGCTGTACGCGCGCGAGCTGCTGGCCGACGGCGACGGCGGCATCGGCTATCTGCTGAAGGACCGGGTGTTCGACGCGGAGCAGTTCGTGGAAGCGGTCCGCCGGGTTGCGGCGGGCGGTACGGCGATGGACCCGCAGGTGATCCAGCAGCTGCTGTCCCGGCGGTCGCCCGGCGGCCGGCCGCTCGACCAGCTCACCCCGCGCGAGCGGGAGGTGCTGGAGCTGATGGCGCAGGGCCGGTCCAACGGGGGCATCGCGGCGCAGCTCGTGGTGACGGAACGGGCGATTGCCAAGCACACCTCCAACATCTTCGCCAAACTGGGCCTTGAGGTGTCGGACGATGACAACCGGCGCGTCCTGGCGGTGCTCGCCCATCTCGACCGCGATCGCTGATCTCTGCGAACACGCTCTGCTCAGGCGGCTGTTGAGGGCCTTGTGGCCCCCTGTTCCGCCGATGAATTCCCGAGACCGCTGAACACCTCCGAGGCGGCGTCCGTATGGATGGGCGCCGCTTCACTCCTGTCGGGCGCCTCGATGCTGCCCCGCAAGGAAGTCAGAGGAGTTCCATGGGACGCAACACACGAAAACGCCGTACGCCGCTGGCCACCAAGGCCATAGCCGCATCGGCGGCCCTAGCGCTCGGTGGGGGCGGGCTGATCTGGGCGAACTTCTACGCCTCGGCGCACGAGTCGAACAACCAGACGTGGGGAGGCAACCAGACGAAGGCCGCGACGGCACAGGTCGCGACCCTCTCCTGCCCGGACGTCGGCCAGAAGCTGACGAACGTGCCGACCCGGGCCCGTACCGACGTCGCCGGCGAACTGGCCAACCTGGACCGCCAGATCACCGACGCCTACCAGCGGCTGGCGACCACGCGGGACGCGCAGGCCAGGGACGCGAGCTTCGTGCAGAACTCCATCCTGCAGCCGCTCAACGAACGGCGGAAGGTGATCCTGGACCGGATCAGGCTGGAGATCACCCGGGTCGGCGGTGCCGCGCCCACCGACCTGGACACGCTCGCCACCTGTACCGCGCAGTCCGCCAACCAGACGAACGCCGGCGGGCAGCAGCAGGGCACCGACGGCGGGCAACAGCAAGGCGGCCAGCAGCAGGGCGGCCAGCAGCAGGGCGGGCAGCAGAACAACGGCGGCCAGCAGCAGGGCGGGCAGCAGCAGGGCAACAACGGCCAGCAGCAGCAGAACATCGGCGGGCAGGCCGGGAACGGCCCGGTGGCGGCCGACTTCGTCGACATCACCAAGGTCCGGCCGAACGTCCCGGGCAAGCCGCGCGCCGGCCGCAACGCGTCGACCGGCACGTTCACCACGCGCTGCGGTGTGAACGCCAACAAGAACCACAACACCGACAACGTCATCGTGGCGCCCGGCGTGGCCAACGGCGCGCACCACCTGCACGACTACGTCGGCAACCAGAAGGTCAACGCGTTCTCCAGCAACCAGACGTTCCTGCAGGCCGGCACCAGCTGCCAGAACCGCAGCGACCTGTCGTCGTACTACTGGCCGGTGGTCCGCGTCCAGGACGGTTCGCAGGACTTCGACCAGAACGCGGACGGCGGCGGCAAGGAAGGCAACGTCGGCAAGATCCTGGTCCCGGCGCAGGCCCAGATCAAGTACGTGGGCAGCCCGCGGAGCAAGGTCGCCGCGATGCCGCAGTTCCTGCGGATCATCACCGGTGACGCCAAGACCACCACCAACGGTCTGGCCAACGCCAACGCGCACTGGAGCTGCACGGGCTTCGAGAACAAGGTCCAGCTGACCACGCAGTACCCGATCTGCCCGCAGGGCAGCAAGGTGGTGCGCACGTTCGCCTTCCAGAGCTGCTGGGACGGCCAGAACATCGACAGCGCCAACCACCGCACGCACGTCGCGTTCGCCGACGCGGGCGGCAACTGCCAGAACGGCTTCAAGGCGATTCCGCAGCTGACGATGCGCCTGGTGTACAACATCACCCCGCCGAGCGTGCAGAACGGCCAGGTGAAGAACGCCTACGCGGTGGACGGCTTCCCGGAGCAGCTGCACAAGGCGGCCACGGACCACGACGACTTCATCAGCGTCACGAAGAACGGTCTGGCCAACAAGATCGCCAACTGCGTCAACCGCGGGCAGAACTGCTCGTGACCGACGCGTCGGCCGCATGACAGAAGGCCGGTGACGGGACCCCCTCCCGTCACCGGCCTTCGCCGTACGCCCCGCCCGCCGCGCCCGTCAGCCGCGCGGGCGAGCGCCTCAGCCGCTGTGCGCGTGATGGTCGGCGCCGTCCTCCAGATCGCCGCCGAGCGTGCCGCGCAGCGCCTTGACCACGCCGTCGTCGCCGACGGCGACCCACTTGCGGCCGACCAGGTAGTGGCCGCCGTAGTCCTTCGCGTCGTTGATCCACTCGCGCTGGCCGCGGTCGGTGGCGAAGGTGGCGAGGATGAACTTGCCGTCGCCGTTGCGGCAGAGGGCCTGGCGGATCTCGTCGGCGTCGGTCTGCATGTTCGGCGCGCACTTCACCTCGGCGGCCAGCCGTTCCAGGCTGCCGGTCGCGGTCGGCGGCACCGCGTCGCTCTCCCCGCCCGAGCCGCAGCCCGCCAGCGTCAGTACGGCGGCGGAGCCGAGCAGCAGCCTTGTCAACCTCATCTGTTCCTCCGGTCCTGGTGGGCCAAGCATGCCCCAGCCCCTTCGGATACGGCTCCCGCGCCCGGTCCGCTCAACGTCCCGCGCGGTGACCAAGCCCGGACTCGCTCGTTCTCCCGGACGTGCAGTCACAGGATGTAGCCCAGCGCCACGCAGCCTCCTCCACCGCAGGCACCGGCCCGGTCGACGTCGAGCAGGCCGAGGCCGCGCTCGTCGAGCACTACCCCCGGCTGGTCCGGCTCGCCTATCTCGTGCTGCCACCGGGCCTCGGCCGCAGCCGGCGGGTGCTGACCGCGCACTCGCTCGTCCAGCGCGCCCTGCCCCGCGGGCGCGGGCGTCCGCCCGTGCTCCCGACGCGCGCCGCGGACCGGGAGAGCGACCCCGGGTACGCGTGTCTGCGCGAGCGGGTGCTGCACAGGGCCCTGGAGGCGGCCCGCCCCCGCAAGGGACTGCCCCGCCTCTCCCAGCTCCCGCCGGCGCTCCCCCAGGTGTGGGGCCTGCGGCTGTTCCCGCGCTCCGGCGGCGCCGACGAACTCGCCCTCGACCAGCGGCTGTCCGCCCTGTCGGGCCCGGCACGCGCCGCCTATGTCCTGCGCTGCCTCGAAGAGCTGGACGACCGGGACGTCCACGAGCTGCTGGAGGCCGCCGGGGTGGCCGACCCGGGCGGCGCGCTGGCCGCTGCGGACAGCGTGCCCGCCGAGCCGGGGCTGCTCTCCCGCGCCGAGTTCGACCCGTGCTCGCTGCAGGCCCGGCCCACCGATCTGATGCGGCGCCGCCAGCACACCAAGGCCGTCCTCGCCGCCGCGGCGGCGCTCGCGGTGTGCGGCGCGCTGGTCGCCCTGCCGGGCGGCGGCTGGGGCCCCGACGGCGCCGCCGCGCCCCCGTACGCCGGGAACCCGGCCGCCGAGGCCGCGCTCGACCCCGGCCGGCTGACCCGGCTCTCCCCCGCCGCCTGGCGCACCTCGGCCCGCACCGGCTTCTCGGCGTGGCCGGCGCGCGGTGCGCTCACCGGCGACACGGCGCTGCTGCGCCGCGCCCTCGCCGTCTGGGCCCGCCCGGGGTCCGCGGTCCGGGTCTCGGCGACCCCGGGCACCCAGACCGGCGGCCCCGCCGGCCCGCCCCAGCTGCTGTACGCGGGCGAGGTCGACACCGCCCGCGTGGTGCTCCTGTACGACGGTCTGCGCGTCGTCCGCTATGCCGAGCCGAGGGACGGCACCCGGGGCGCGGCCCTCGACCTCGCCCGGGTCGACGGCGCGACGCAGGACGCGGCGAGCGCGCTGGTGCTGGGGCGTTCCGACGGCAACGTCCGCTATCTGATGGCCCCCTGGGTGACGAAGGCGGCCCAGCGGGACCTCAGGAAGCCGGACGCGGCGGCGACGCCGCTGCCCCTCGCCGACGGGGTCACCGCGCCGCTGGCGAGCCCCGCCGCGCAGCCCGGCGCCTGCTCCTCGTGGACCGTGCTGGAGCTGACCGACGCCTCCGGCACCCGGCTCGCCACCGATCTCGGCGAGCTGGTCCCGGCCCGGCTCACGGCGGGCCGGCCCGGCGGCAGCACGGCGGCGTCCGGCGCGCAGGTGCTGCGCGGCTGGGCGCCGTTCGCCTGCTCCCTGGCGGTCGAGCGCTCGGCGGGCGTGCGGAGCGTCAACGCCTGGTCCTACGCCGAGCAGCCGCTGCCCGACGGCAGCGGGTCGGGTGCCTGGGTGTGCACCCGGGCGGAGACCTGGCGCGGCGACGGGACGGCCGCACTGGCCCAGTTCCGCACGCCGGGCGGGACGGCCGGGGCGGTCGTCGCCAAGGGCACGGACACGCTCGCCTGCGGGCCGCGTGATCCTCAGGTGCTGGCCGGGGTGCTGTGGAAGTCGGCGGCCGGGCACTGGTATCTGCTGGCGGCGGGCAGCGAGGGGACCGCGTCGATCCGGGCGACCGGCGGGGTGACCGCCTCCGGGCAGGGGCCGCTGCTGGCGGTCAAGGCCGAGCAGGGCGTACGGGCCGGTCTGCAGGGCACCCTGGCGGACGGGCGGAAGATCAGCGGGCTCCACTAGCCGCTGTTGACAACGGTGTAAACAAGGTACGCCGGAGGGGTTTCCAGACGCCCTACCCATCAGTACATTGACGCCATGTCTAACACGCAGCCTCGGCCGGTGGAGTCCGAGCGCATCGCGCTCAAGGCCCGCAACGTGTCCTTCTCGTGGGAGGACACACCGCTGCACTGGGTGCCCGGCGACCCGTTCTGCACGCACACCATCAATGTCCTGCACCTGCTGCTGCCCGCGGGTGAGCGGTGGTTCGTGCACGTGTACAAGCAGGTGCTGCCGCTGGTCCGGGACGAGCGGCTGCGGGCGGACGTCGTCGGGTTCATCGGGCAGGAGGCCATGCACTCCCAGGCCCACGACGAGGTGCTGCCGCACCTGCGCGAGCAGGGCCTCGACCCGACGCCGTACACGGCCCAGGTCGACTGGTTCTTCGAGAAGCTGCTCGGCGACCGCACGCTGCCGCCGGGCCGGGCCCGCCGCTGGTGGCTGCTGGAGCGGGTCGCGCTGATCGCGGCGATCGAGCACTACACGGCCTTCCTCGGCGACTGGGTGCTCAACGCCGCCGAGCTGGACCGGCGCGGCGCCGACCCGACCATGCTGGACCTGCTGCGCTGGCACGGCGCCGAGGAGGTCGAGCACCGCTCCGTGGCCTTCGACCTGTTCCAGCACGTCGACGGCGGCTACCGGCGCCGGGTCCGCACCTGGGCGACGGCGTTCTCTGCGCTGGTGTTCCTGTGGCAGCGCGGGATCCGCTTCTTCATGGAGAACGACCCGACCCTCGTCGAGCGCAAGACGTCCCTCAAGGACTTCTACGTGCGCGGCCGGCAGGGCACCCTGCCCGCCACCGGGGACATGCTGAAGTCCATCCCGCGCTATCTCAGCCGGGCCTACCACCCCTCCCACGAGTGCTCCACCGCCCAGGCCGTGGCCTATCTGGCCGCCTCCCCCGCGGCGCTCGCCGCCGAGCAGCGGGGGGCCGCGTGATGCCGAGGCCGCTGACCGTCGCGCTCGTCGCGGGCGCCGCCCTGCTCACCCGGCGGGCCCTGCGCCGCCGCGTCCAGGACTCCCCGCTGTGGCCGCTGCCCGCCCTCGACCCGCCGGTCTCCGGCCGGCCGCGCTCCCGCGCCCTGCGGCTGCTGCTCACCGCCCACGAGGAGATCGCCGACGGGGTCGTACGGCTCCGGCTGGAAGGGACCGGTCTGCCGCACTGGGAGCCGGGCGCGCACCTCGACCTGGTGCTGCCGTCGGGACGCGTGCGGCAGTACTCCCTGTGCGGGGACCCCGGGGACGGCTCCTCGTACACGGTCGCCACGCGGCTCGCGGCGGACGGCCGGGGCGGCTCCCGCGAGGTGCACGAGCAGCTCACCGAGGGCATGGAGCTGGAGGTGCGCGGCCCCCGGAACCGCTTCCCGCTGGTCGGCGCGGAGTCGTACGTCTTCGTCGCGGGCGGCATCGGCATCACCCCCGTCCTGCCGATGCTGCGGGCGCTGCCGGACGGCGCCGAGTGGCGGCTGCTGTACGCCGGGCGGACGCGGGCGTCGATGCCGTTCCTGGAGGAGCTGCGCGAACTCGCCGGGGACCGGATGACGGTCGTCGCCGAGGACACGGACGGCCGGCCCGACCTCGCGGCCCTTTTCGCCGGGACACCCGGGGGCACGGCCGTGTACTGCTGCGGTCCCGAGGGGCTGATGGCCGCGGTGGAGGAGGCGCTGCCCGAGGGCACCGCCCTGCACCTGGAGCGGTTCGCGCCACGCACCACCGCCGGCGGGGACACCGAGTTCGAGCTGGAACTGCGGCGCAGCGGCCGGACCCTGACGGTTCCGGCCGGGTCGACGGTCCTGGCCGCCGTGCGCCGGGAGCTGCCGGACACCCTCTACTCCTGTGAGCAGGGCTTCTGCGGCACCTGCCAACAGCGGGTCCTGGAAGGGGAGATCGAGCACCGGGACGAGCTGCTGACCGACGAGGAGCGGCACGATTCGATGCTGATCTGCGTCTCCCGGGCGCGAAGCGATCGCCTGGTGCTCGACATGTGAACACGTGCGGCCGAATCCGATCGGTAAGGTGTTCGCATGAGTACCGGGGTTCGCCGCAGGATGGGTGTGGAGGAGCGTCGGCAGCAGCTGATCGGTGTGGCCCTCGATCTGTTCAGCCGACGCTCGCCCGACGAGGTCTCCATCGACGAGATAGCCGTCGCCGCGGGCATCTCACGCCCGCTCGTCTACCACTACTTCCCCGGCAAACTCAGTCTGTACGAGGCCGCGCTGAAGCGTGCCTCGGAGGATCTGGCGGGCCGCTTCGCCGAGGCGCACGAGGGCTCCCTGGGGGCCAGGCTGCTGCGCGTGATGCGCCGCTACTTCGACTTCGTGGACGATCACGGCCCCGGCTTCTCGGCCCTGATGCGCGGCGGCCCGGCCGTCGGCTCCTCCACGACGAACGCGCTCATCGACTCCGTACGGCAGGCCGCGTACGAGCAGATCCTGTCGCATCTGGGCGTCGGCGAGGCGTCCGCGCGCCTCGAACTGGTCGTCCGCTCCTGGATCTCGCTCGCCGAGTCGACGGCGCTGATCTGGCTGGACGGCCGGCGCATCCCCCGCGAGGAGCTGGAGCTCCAGCTCGTGCACGACTTCGCCGCGCTGGCCGCCGTCAGCGCCGCCTACGACGCGGACATGGCCGACCTGCTGCGCACGATGGTCAAGGACGAGCCGGCCGACGGCCCCTTCGCGGAGCTCGCCGGCCGGCTGATCTCCCTGGCTTCCTAGACCCTCTCGAACTTCCGGTACGACGGGTCGAGGTCGCGGACCTCGGCGGAGGCGTGCAGGGTCACGCCGTCCTCCGGTGCCACATACGTCCCGAGCAGCTCCAGCACGGCCTCCGTGAGTCTCGCCTTGGTCTCCTCGGCGCGTCCGGCGAGGAGGCCGATGGTCACGTGCACGATGGCGTGCTCGTCGTCCTCCGGGTCCTCGTACCCGAACTGGCAGGCGTCGATGTACCGGAACAGCGTCTTGCAGGCCTCGGGCTTCGCCGCGGCGATCTCCACGGTCGCCTCGTGCAGCGCCCGTGCGAAGCCGTCCTGGTCGAAGGCGTCGTCCGACGGGTGGTAGCAGTCGACGGTGATCTGCGGCATGGGCACTCCTGTTCTACGGCAACGGCCCGACTCTACTTCGCGGCCCGCGTGAACACCGCCACCGTCCGTGACGGCACGGTGAACGTTCCGGAGCCGGTCGCGTAGGAGGACGTCTTCACCACCTCGTCCGCGCCCGCCGCCTGCACCGGGTGCAGCCGGTACGGCGTCCCGGCGAGGGCGCCGATCCGCTGTTCCTGCCGCTGCGGGGTGGCGTTGAAGACCACGACCAGGCCACCGAGGCGCATGGTGATCACGCCGGGCGTCTCGTCCGTGCCGGACAGCGGGAAGGACAGCCGGTCCTGGACCTGTGCGGCCGTGCCGAGCGAGAAGCCCTTCTCGGTCGTCCTGATCCGCAGCAGGTCCTGGTAGGCGGCCGAGGCCCCGGTGATCTGCGGGCAGCCGACCCTGACCGAGCCCAGCAGCGGCTTGGCGTACTCCCACTTGGACCGGTTGTCGGCCGCCATCGGCAGCCCCCGTCCGAAGCCGTTGCCGTCGGCGCAGTCCCAGTGGATGGCGTTGAACCAGTCGCCGCTGTCGAAGGAGTTGCGGTCGAGGGACTTGGAGCGCAGCAGGTCGGTGCCCGCCTGGGAGAGGGCCGGGCCCTGCGAGAGGGCGGCCGTGGCCATCGCGAGGACCTGCATGCGGGCCCGGTCCGCGGCGCTCGTCCCGGTGGGCAGCTTGTAGGTCAGCGCGTCGAACAGGGACTCGTTGTCGTGCGCGTCCACGTAGGCGAGGGCGTCGCCCGGCGCGTCCGCGTAGCCGGCGGGCGAGCCGTTGTAGTCGACCTCCGCGCCCTTGACCTCCTTGCCGTCGGTGCCGGTGAAGGTGAACGACTTCAGGTTGCCGGTCAGGCCGACCTTGATCAGGTCCTGGTAGTGCAGGAGGCGGGCCTTCTGCTCGGCCGGGGTGCCGTTGGCCTCGGAGGAGTTGGGGTCGGTGTACAGGCCCGAGGCGAAGCCCTGGACGCCGGGGTCCTCGTCGAAGGGGCCGCCGCCGCGCACCGCGTCACGGGCCCGGTCGGAGAAGGTGGCGATGCCGGTGCCTGCCATGTTCTGCTGCGTGGCCTGCACGAACCGGGCGTCGTCGGCGACCTCGCCGAAGTTCCAGCCCTCGCCGTACAGGATGATCTTCTTGCCGTCGACGCCGTCCTTCTGCGGTGTCAGCGCGTCGAGGGCCTTCCTGACCGCCAGGATGTTGGCCTTCGGGTGGTGGCCCATGAGGTCGAAGCGGAATCCGTCGACCTTGTACTCCCTGGCCCAGGTGACGATCGAGTCCACGACCAGCTTGCCCATCATCGCGTTCTCCGGCGCGGTGTTCGCGCAGCAGGTGCTGTTCGCGACCGAGCCGTCGGCGAGCAGCCGCTGGTAGTAGCCGGGCACGATCCGGTCCAGCACGGAGGTGTCCGCCTGGCCGCTCGCCGCGGTGTGGTTGTAGACGACGTCCATGACGACCCGCAGGCCGTCCTGGTTGAGCGCCTGGACCATCTCGCGGAACTGGACCGTGCGGGCCGTGCCGTCCGGGTCGGTGGCGTACGAGCCCTCGGGGACCGTGTAGTGGTACGGGTCGTAGCCCCAGTTGTAGGCGTCCTTCGCGGCGGTCTTCGCCACGCACTCCTGCTGCTGGTCGGAGTCGGCCGGGTAGGCGGCCAGATCGCAGCCGGGGCTCGCCTGGTCGGCCTTCCGCTCGGGGATCGTGGCGATGTCGAAGGCGGGCAGCAGGTGCACGTACGAGGTGCCGGACGCGGCCAGCCGCCGCAGGTGCTTCGAGCCGTCGCTGTCCTTGTCGGTGAAGGCCAGATAGCCGCCGGGGTGCTTCGAGGTGCGGTCGGCGACCGAGAAGTCCCGGATGTGCAGCTCCTGGATCCGGGCGTCCTTCAGGGGGACGGCCTTGGGCTTGCGCAGGCCCGTCCAGCCGCCGGGCGCGAGGGACTTGTCGTCCAGGTCGACGACGAGGCTGCGCGCGGAGTCCGCGGTGAGGGCGACCGAGTAGGGGTCGGTGACCTTGTTCGTCACGACCTTGCGGACGCTGGGGGCCCAGACCTTCACGACGTACCGGTAGGGCTTGTTCTTCCAGGAGGCCGGGCCGGTGACGGACCAGACGCCGGTGGTGGCGTCGCGGTGCATGGCCTTGAGGGAACCGTCCAGCTCCAGCGCGACGCTCCGCGCCGTCGGCGCCCACACGGCGAGGGTCGGCTTCCCGTCGCGGAACGTCGGTCCCAGCCGGGACTCGGCCGCGCCCGGGTACAGGTCGTCCAGCACGCCGGCGGTCTGCACGCCGGTCGCGGCGAGCACGGCCCCGTTCGCGGCCCGCTGCGAGGCGACGAGCTGCCCCGTGAGCGCCGACCGCACCCGGCCTTGGTCACGCGGGTCGACGGACCAGGCGGTGTAGTCCTTCAGATGCGGGAATTTCGCCTTCTGGGCGTCGCTGAGCGTGGTCTTCGTCAGCCGGATCCAGCGTTCGTCGTCGCTGGTCAGGGTGGCGTTCGCGACGGTGATCGAGCCGTCCCGGGAGGAGAGCAGCTGGGTGGAGGCGGCGTTGTCGACGCCGTTCCAGGCGACCGTGTCCCGGTCGATCCAGACCGCCTTGGAGGTGGTCAGGTCGAGGGCGGCGGCGCTGCCGGCGCGCTGCGGCAGCAGGTGCTCCTCCTGGCCGTTCAACAGCCACACCTCGTGGCCGTCGGCCCTGAGGTCCAGGGACCGGTCGGTGGGGAGGTCCTTCTCGTCGCCCTTGTGGACGATGTAGCTGAGGCTGGTGGCACCCTCGGTGAGGGGCACCTCGAAGACCGCGCCATAGGCGTCAGTCTTCACCGGCTCCAGCGGGTTCGACCAGTCGGTGGGGTGCGCGGCACCCGTCCAGACGTGCAGGCCCCAGCCGTCGTAGTTCCCGTCGGCGCGGTGGTAGTGGACGACCGCCTTGGACGTGTCCTGGGCGGGGTAGGCGGGCCGCTCGGTCAGTACGTCCGGCTTGCCCTGCTCGATCCAGACCTCACCCGTCCTGGTGACGTCGATGCTCCGGTCGGCGGAGACGTCCTTGTTGCCGTCCTTGTCGATGACCAGGAAGCCGACGTTCGAGGCGCCGGGCTTGAGTTTGACGTAGGCGAAGGCGCCGTACGCGTCGCGGCCGGTGAAGGGGTGGCTGTCCGGCCAGGTGGTCGACTCGCCGTCGGCCAGGTCGCCCCAGGCGTACAGGCCCCAGTCGGCGTAGTCGCCGTCGGCGCGCTGGTAGTGGACGACCGCGTAGTCCCGGGAGGAGGCCGTGGGGACCTCGGGCGCGGGCGGGGTGCCGGCGGTGCTGTCCGCCAGGGCGTGCGCGGTGCGCCCGGCGGAGTCGATCACGACCGCCTTGTAGCGCAGGGCGGTCCCGGGCGGTACGGCCTTGCCGATGGTCTGGGTGACCTTGTACGGGGCGTGGTCGGCGGAGCCGAGCACCCGCCACTTCCCGCTGCCCGCCTGGGCGGCGAAGACGACCCGGTTCAGCTGTCCGCCGTCGACGTCGGCGGTGATGTCCACGGTGCCGGTGGCTCCGGCGGCCGGCGCCTTCAGGGTGATCACGGGTTTGCCGGCCGGCTCGGCGAGGGGGCCGGCGGCCTTGAGGACCACGGCGGAGCCGGCCGGGACCGTGACGGTGACCCGGCGGCCGGCATCGGACCGCACCGTCTCGGAGGTCCCGTAGACGCCCCGGTACGACCTGCCGGCCGAGCCGGTGGCGAAGGTCGCCGACTTCTCGCCGCCGGCGTTGTTGAAGGCGACGACGTACTCGGCGCCCGTCTCCGGGTCCGTGCGGGTGAAGGCGTAGATCCCGGCGCCGTCGGCCGCGTACCGCTCGGTCTGCACCCCGTCGGTCAGGGCCGGGTTGGCCTTGCGGAGCCGGGAGAGGGCGGCGATGTCCCGGTACAGCGGGGCGCCCCGGTCGTAGGCGGCGCTCGCGTGGGTGCGGTCGGTGCCGATCTCGTCGTCGTCCAGGTAGTCGGCGACCTTGGAGGCGAACATGGTCTGGCGGGCGTCCTTGTCCCCGCCGGAGCCGGTGAAGCCCTGCTCGTCGCCGTAGTAGACGACCGGGTTGCCGCGGCTGAGGAACATCAGCTCGTTGGCGAGCTTGTCCTTCTTCAGGATCTCGGCGTCGGTGGCCTTCGGGTCGTCCTGCACGAGGAAGGAGCCGAT
This sequence comes from Streptomyces sp. NPDC015171, assembly GCF_043079545.1. Classification (NCBI taxonomy): domain Bacteria; kingdom Bacillati; phylum Actinomycetota; class Actinomycetes; order Kitasatosporales; family Streptomycetaceae; genus Streptomyces; species Streptomyces sp. NPDC015171. Next base: position 548,533 of record NZ_JBIBUO010000004.1, on the reverse strand, counting down.
GCGGCCCATGTCGTGGTTGCCGAGGAAGGTAACCTGCTCGTACGCGTTGGCCTTGTCGGTCGTGTACTTGTAGTCGTCACCGAAGACGCGCGCGAGGCGCTGGGCGCTGCCGCCCTGGGAGGCGTAGGCGCGGGCCGCGTCCTGGAAGGGGAAGTCGAGGGTGGCGTCGAGCCGGCCCCGGGTGACGTACGGGGAGGTGACCGAGGGGTCGGCGGAGTAGACCTCGCCGAACATGAAGAAGTCCTTCCGCCCGCGCTCGGCCGCGTACCTGTCCAGCGCGGTCGCCCACTGGCTCCAGAACTCCATGTCCACGTGCTTGACGGTGTCGATCCGGAAGCCGTCGACCGCGAAGTCCTTCACCCACCGCTGGTAGATCTTCTCCATGCCCCGTACGACCTCGGGACGCTCGGTCCACAGGTCGTCGAGGCCGGAGAAGTCGCCGTAGGTCGTGGACTCGCCGGCGTAGGTGGAGTCGCCGCGGTTGTGGTACATCGTCGGGTCGTTGAGCCAGGCCGGGACCTTGGCGCGGCTCGCGGCCTCGGGCGTGCGCGGGAAGGAGCCGGCGTCGACGGCCGGGAACGTCCTGCCGCCGTCGGCGTAGTCGGCGTCGTCGAAGGGCCGGCCGTCCTCGGTCAGGTACGGGAAGGCGCCCTTGGACAGGTAGTCGTAGGACTTCTCCTTGTAGTCCACGACGTCGGCGGTGTGGTTGGTGATGACGTCGAAGAAGACCTTCATGCCCTTGGCGTGCGCCGCGGAGATGAGGGCCTTGAGGTCCTCGTTGGTGCCGAAGTGCGGGTCGACCTGGGTGAAGTCGGTGATCCAGTAGCCGTGGTAGCCGGCCGAGGCGTTGGCGCCCGTGCCCTGCACCGGGCGGTTCTTGAAGATCGGGGCCAGCCAGATCGCGGTGGTGCCGAGGCCCTTGACGTAGTCCAGCTTCCGGGTGAGGCCCTTGAGGTCGCCGCCCTGGTAGAAGCCCTTGTCGGTGGGGTCGTAGCCGGTGCTGAGCCGGGAGCCGGTGAGTCCGCCGCGGTCGTTCGCGGTGTCCCCGTTGGCGAAGCGGTCCGGCATGACGAAGTAGAACTGCTCGCGGGTGTCGTCGTGCCGGGCGGGTACGGCGGCGAGCCGCGCGTCGGAGGGGGGTGCGGGCGGTGTGGCGGCCCGGGCCGCGCTCAGCGGCTGGAGCAGGGCGGCGGCGAGGGCGAGGGCCGTGACGGCCGCCGCCCTTCCGCGCTGCGGCGTACGGCGCGTGCGTGGCGCCGGCCATCCAGGTATCACAGGGGATGACTCCTTGGTCGCGACAATTCTTTCAGCAAGGAGCGTGAAACCTCCCGGAAGAGGTTTCACGCTCCCTCAGGAGGGGTCTCAGCAGCTCGACTTGCCGGCGTAGAGCGCCAGGGCGGTGTTCGAGCCGAGGGTGGCGGTGAACTGTCCGGCGGAGTTCACGCTCACCGTGGTGTTGTGCTGCACGTCGCAGTACGTGCCGGCGGCCAGCGAGGTCTGGTAGGTCCTGGTCAGGCTGCCGGTCTCGTGGTTGATCGCCACATAGCCCCTGCCGCCCCGGCCGAACGCGATCGCGTTGTTGCCGTCGTCCCACCAGTTGGTGACCGCCTGGCCGCGGGTCGCGTTGCGGAAGGCGACCATCGACTTGATCTCGGGCCAGGCGTGCTGGCACTTCCAGCCGTTCTGCCAGCAGGCGCTCACCGCGCCGCCGTCGGGCGGCCCGGCGTCGGCGTCCGACCACTCGTAGCCGGAGTTGATGTCGGGGGCGCCGTAGGGCCAGGCGAGCATGAAGACGTTGGCCAGGGTGTAGTCGGCGCCGTTCTTGTAGTTCAGCGTGCTGCCGTTGCGCTCGGTGTCGTGGTTGTCCACGAAGACGCCGGCGACCGAGCTGTTCAGATAGCCCCAGCCCTCGCCGTAGTTGGCGAGGTACGCGAGCTTCTCGCTGGTGAAGACGCGCTTGAGGTCGTAGGCGTAGCGGAACTCCTGGACGTCCCCGTTGCCGGTGTACTCGGCGGGCTGGACGGCCTCGCCCGCCCCGTAGATGACCTCCTGCTTCCAGTAGGCGGCGGGGTTGGCCAGCCGGCTCTTGATGTCGGCGAGGTCGGCGGCGGGGATGTGCTTGGCCGCGTCGATGCGGAAGCCGTCCACGCCGAGGGTGAGCAGGTCGTTCAGGTACCCGGCGATCGTCTTGCGGACGTACTCCTCGCCGGTGTCCAGGTCGGCCAGGCCGACGAGTTCGCAGTGCTGGACGTTCCAGCGGTCCTGGTAGTTGCTGATCCGGGACGTGCAGTCGTCGAAGTCGTAGGAGGAGTAGAGGCCGGGGTAGTCGTACTTCGTGTACGAAGAGCCGCCGGTGCCGGTCCCGGCGCCCGCCGACATGTGGTTGACGACGGTGTCGACGACGACCTTCACTCCGGCCGCGTGGCAGGTGCTCACCATGTTCCGGAACGCCGTGCGGTCGCCGAGGCGGCCCGCGATCTTGTACGACACCGGCTGGTACGAGGTCCACCACTGCGCGCCCTGTATGTGCTCGGCGGGCGGGGAGACCTGGACGTATCCGTAGCCGGCGGGGCCGAGGGTGCTGGTGCACTCCTTGGCCACCGAGGCGTAGTTCCACTCGAAGAGGACGGCGGTGACGTCCTTGGTGCCGGGCGGGGACGCCTGTGCGGTCGTCGGGTTCATGCCAATCAGAAGGGTGGCGGCGAGGGCTGCCGCCGCGGGGAGGGCTCTGCGTGCCATGTGGGGGTCCTTCGTCTTTGAAGGCGCTTGCTGAAATGTTTCAGCAAACTTGCGGTGACGCAGATGTTAAAGGCCCGCTGTCCGAAAGACAGCGGGCCGTTGTGAAGTTGATGCAAGAACTTTCAGACGGGGCGTCAGACCGCCGTGGACCACCACACCGTGGTGTCGGCCGGCACCTTCGCCTCGCCGCCGGTCTCGGCCACCTCGCCGCTGGCGAGCAGCGCGCGGCCGTAGGCCGGGGTCGTCACGGACTCGCCCGTGGTGTTGGTGACGCACACGAACTCGCCCCGGCGGAAGGCCAGGACGCCCTCCGGCGCGCGCAGCCACTCCACCGCGTCGCCCGCCCCCAGGCCGGGCTGCGAGCGGCGCAGGCCGAGCGCCGAGCGGTACAGCTCCAGCGTCGAGTCCGGTACGCCCGTCTGCGCCTCGACGCTCAGCCCGGCCCAGCTCCCCGGCTGCGGCAGCCAGCTGCCGCCGCTGCCGAAGCCGTACGACGCGCCCGCGCGGGTCCACGGGATCGGCACCCGGCAGCCGTCGCGGAAGCCGTCCTGGCCGGCGCCCCGGAAGTAGGCGGGGTCCTGGCGCACCTCGTCGGGCAGGTCCACGACGTCCGGCAGGCCCAGCTCCTCGCCCTGGTAGATGTACGCCGAGCCGGGCAGGGCGAGCATCAGGAGGGTGGCGGCGCGGGCGCGGCGCAGGCCCAGGTCCCGGTCCCCGGCCGTGCGGATCTGGGTGCCGAGGCCGGGCGGGTTGGCGAACCGGGTGGCGTGCCGGGTGACGTCGTGGTTGGACAGCACCCAGGTGGCGGGGGCGCCGACGGGGCGCATGGCCTCCAGGGTGCGGTCGATGACCGTACGGAGCTCCTCCGCGTCCCAGCCGGTGCTCAGGTACTGGAAGTTGAAGGCCTGGTGGAGTTCATCGGGGCGGACGTAGCGGGCGGTGCGCTCGACCGTCGGGGTCCAGGCCTCCGCGACGAAGATCCGCTCCCCCGCGTACTCGTCGAGGATCGTGCGCCACTGCCGGTAGATGGCGTGCACGCCGTCCTGGTCGAAGAACGGCATGACATCGTTGCCCAGCAGTTTGAGCTGGTCGTGGTCGCCGAGGTCGGGCAGGCCGTCCGCCTTGACCAGGCCGTGGGCGACGTCGATACGGAAGCCGTCCACGCCCATGTCCAGCCAGAAGCGGAGGATGGAGCGGAACTCGTCGCCGACGGCCGGGTGCTTCCAGTTGAAGTCCGGCTGCTCCGGGGCGAAGAGGTGGAGGTACCACGCGCCGGGCGTGCCGTCCGGTTCGGTGATCCGGGTCCATGCCGGGCCGCCGAAGATGGACTCCCAGTCGTTGGGCGGGAGTTCGCCGTCCTTCCCCTTGCCGGGGCGGAAGTGGTAGCGCTCGCGGAGCGGGGAGCCCGGCCCCTCGGCGAGGGCGCGCTTGAACCACTCGTGCTGGTCGGAGGAGTGGTTCGGGACGAGGTCGACGATGACGCGCAGGCCGTGCGCGTGGGCGTCGCGGATGAGCGCGTCGGCGTCCAGCAGGGAGCCGAACATGGGGTCGACGGCCCGGTAGTCGGCCACGTCGTAGCCGGCGTCGGCCTGCGGGGAGGCGTAGAAGGGGCTCAGCCACACGGCGTCGACGCCGAGGTCGCGCAGATAGGGCAGGCGGGAGCGTACGCCCTCCAGATCGCCCATGCCGTCGCCGTTGCTGTCGGCGAAGCTGCGCGGATAGACCTGGTAGATGACCGCGTCCCGCCACCAGTCGCGGCGGTCGGCGACGGTGGCGGCGGCGAAGTGGCGGGCCGGTGCGGCGGAGTGCTGCTGGCTCATGGCGTCCTTGATACGAGACGGGGCATGGGGTCGGGCGTGGGTCCGGCGGGCGGGCCGGGCGGAGTCCGGGGCGGAGGCGGGGCCGGGGCGGGCGGCGCGGCGGCGGTTACCGGGCGGGCCGCGGTGACAGCGGGGTCGGTTCGTCACCGCGGCCCGGCCGCCCGCGCGGGTCAGGCGCGCGGGAGCCTTGCTGCGCCGGGCGTCAGCCCTTGGTGCCGCCGGCGGTGAGGCCGGTGACGAGGTTCTTCTGCACGAGGTAGAAGAAGAAGGTCACGGGTATCGCGATCAGCACGGCGGTGGCGGCCATGTAGTTCCACTGCGCGTCGTGCTCGCTGACGAAGCTCTGCAGGCCGACGGCGAAGGTGTACTTGGAGTCGTCCAGCATGAACGTGGTCGCGAAGGCGACCTCGCCGACGGCGGTGATGAAGTTGTAGAACGCGGCCACGGCCAGGCCCGGTCGGGCCAGCGGCAGGATGAGCCGGAAGAAGGTGCCGAAGGGCGAGAGCCCGTCCACCCGGCCGGCCTCGTCGATCTCGAAGGGGATGGTGTCGAAGTACCCCTTGAGCAGCCAGGCGCTGTACGGCACCGCGGTCGAGCAGTTGATGATGATCAGCGCCCAGTAGCTGTCGATGAGGCCGAGTTCGCTGAAGATCTCGTACATCGGCACGATCAGGATGGCGATCGGGAAGGCCTGGGTGAGCAGCAGGACCCACATCAGCTGCTTGTAGCCGGGGAAGCGCATCCGGGAGACCGCGTAGCCGGTGGTGGCGGCGACGAAGACGCCGATGAGCGTGGTGCCGAGGGCCACGATCATCGTCGACTCGAACCAGTCGAAGAACGCGGTGTGCTCCAGCACGTAGCTGTAGTTGGAGAAGGTCAGCTTGCCCGCGATCTCACCCGGGTGCAGGTAGTCCTGCTTGTCCGGGCCGAGGGAGAGGTAGAACAGCCAGGCCACCGGGGCCAGGGCGATCAGGCTCGCCACGACGAGGCCGCCGTGCAGCAGGGCCGCGCCCAGCGGGCCGCGCTCGCCGCGCCGGCGGACGCGGCGTCCGGACGCGGGGGCGGGGGCCGGCGCGGTGTCGGTCTTGTCCAGGGTCTGGGTGCTCATGGCTCGGGCTCCTGCGGCGTCAGACGGCGAGCTGGTCATTGCGCTTCAGCCAGCGGAAGTAGAAGGAGGTGAAGACGGTCAGGATCGACAGCAGCAGCACGCCGTACGCGGCGGACTGGGCGAAGTCGCGCGGCTGCTGGCCGAAGCCCAGCTGGTAGGCCCAGGTGACGAGGATCTGGGCGTCCGGGGCCGAGTTCTTGCCGAACAGCAGGAAGATGATGACGAACTGGTTGAACGTCCAGATGATGCCGAGCAGGATCACGGTGGAGCTGACCGAGCGCAGGCCGGGCAGGGTCACGTGCCGGAAGCGCTGCCAGGCACTCGCGCCGTCCATCTCGGCGGCCTCGTAGAGGGTGGAGTCGATGGACTGCAGGCCGCCGAGCAGCGAGAGCATCATGAACGGCACACCGCACCAGGTGTTGACCATGATCGCGGCGAAGCGCTGCCAGAAGGGGTCGTCGAGCCACTGCGGCTGGGGCAGACGGAGCGAGCCGAGCAGCTGGTTGATCACACCGGAGTCGGCGAGCATGATCCGCCAGGAGAAGACGGTCACGAAGGTCGGCACGGCCCAGGGCAGGACGAGCAGCAGCCGGTAGACGGTGCGGCCGCGCAGCTTCTGGTCGAGCATGAGCGCGAGGCCGAGGCCGAGGCCGTAGTGCAGGGCCACACAGGCGACCGTCCAGAAGACGGTCCACAGGAAGTGCGACCAGAACCGGTCGTAGGCCGTCGGGCCGAACAGGATGTCCTGGTAGTTGTCGAGGCCGATGAACTTGTAGGTGGCGTCGATGTGGTTGACGCCGATCGTGCGCGCCGAGTTGAGGCTGTTGGCGTCGGTGAGGGTGAGGTAGAAGCCGCGTACGAGCGGGTAGCCCACGAGGGCGCCCAGCACGACGACCACCGGGGCGATCATCGCGTAGGCGTACCAGTACTTCTGGAGGCCGTGTCTGATGCGCTGCCCCAGCCCGGGCCGAGGCGCGCGGTCACCGCGGCGCTTGCCGGTCGCGCGGTCGATGGCGACTGTCATGGTTCGACACCTTCATGGTTCAAGGAGTGGGGGCCGGGCACAGGGCGGTGGCCGTCGGATCCTTCCCCCCTTTCGTACCGGGAGGATCCGACGGCCACACGGGCTCACTTGCTGAAGTCGGGCACCAGCTTGCCGATGGCCAGCTCGGCGTTGCCCAGGCCCTTGTCCAGCGACTCGCTGCCGCCGGCGATCTTGGGCAGCTCGGTGTCGAGCGGCGTCCACAGCGAGCTGTACTCGGGCAGCGCCGGGCGCGGCTGGGCGGCGGACAGGACGCCCTGGTAGCCGGCGATGCCCGGGTCGGCCTTGACCCGCGCGGTGTAGGCGTCGGAGCGGGTGGGCAGGGTGGAGTTCTTCAGCGCGACGGTCTCCTGGGCCTTCGCCGAGGTCATGAAGTTCACGAACTTCAGGGCCGCTGCCTGGTGGGCCTTGTCGGAGCCGGCGTAGACCGAGAGGTTGTGGCCGCCGGTCGGGGCGCCCGCCTTGCCGGAGGCGCCGGCCGGAACGGCGGCGATGCCGAGGTTGGACTTGTCCTTGAAGGCCGAGCCCTTGTAGAAGTTCGTGATCTCCCAGGGGCCCTGGAGGATCGCGGCGACCTTGCCGTTGACGAACGCGTCCTGCGCGTGGGCGTAGGAGTCGGCGGTGATGTCGGCCTTGTGCAGGCCCTTGCCGGAGAACAGGCTCAGCCAGGTGGCGTAGCCCTTCTTGGCGGCGGCCGAGTCGACGGTGATCTTCTTGGCGGCGACGTCGACGGTGTCGGCGCCCTCGCCGTAGAGGAAGGGCTGGGCGTAGTACGCCTTGGCGGAGCCCCAGTAGCCGTCCACCCCGGCCTTGTCCTTGACCTTGGCGGCGGCGCTCTTCAGCTCGGCCCAGGTGGTGGGGGCCTCGGTGATGCCGGCCTTCTTGAACAGGGCCTTGTTGTAGACCAGGGCGAGGGTGTCGGTGACCAGCGGGACGCCGTAGGTCTTGCCCTCGTACTGGGCCTGCTTGATCAGCTTCGGCTCGAACTCGGCCTGGTCGGCGAGGGCCTCGGTGCCGTCGAGCGGCAGGAAGAAGCCCTTCTTGGCGAAGGCGGGGGTCCAGCCGACCTCGGAGCGCAGCACGTCCGGGGCGCCGGTGGCGCCGGCCGCGGTGTCGAACTTGTTCTGCGCCTGGTCGAAGGGGACGTTGACGTACTTGACCTTGATGTCCTTGTTCGCCGCTTCGAACTGCTGGACAAGGGCCTTGTACGTCGGCGCCTCATTGGTGGCGTTGGAGGTGTCCCACCAGGTGATGGTGACCGGGCCGTCCGACTTCCCGCTGTCGCTGTCGCTCCCGCCGCACGCCGTCGCCGTCAGGGCGAGGGACGCCACCAGCGCGGAGGCCGCTATGCCACGCCGCATGAGTTCTCCTTGAGGGTTAAGCCCGAGTGGTACAGAGGGGCGGTCCCGTCCGCCGTCCCTGCGACTTGCCGACTGCGCCGTTGCCGCGGCCGGGCGACTGGGAACGTAACAGCGATGTAAGCGCCGCGAAAGACCTTGCAGAAAAAAAGTGCAAGAGGACACGATGGTTACCCGGCCGTGACCGCCCGGCGACCGTGACGAAACCCCGTAGTGCAGGCACTGAGCGGCAGGGACGACACTTGTGCAAGACTCTGCAAGCTCTTGCCATCATGAATCCGAGGGAGCGCGATGACGCAGCAACCCGCGGCAGGCCGCCCGGCCGCCCGCGCCCGGCGTCCGGCCGGTGTGCAAGGGCGCATACGACCGGTACAGTCCAGTGGCGTGACCACACGGCTTGCTGACATCGCTGCGCAGGCGGGGGTGAGCGAAGCGACCGTCAGCAGGGTCCTCAACGGGAAGCCGGGCGTCGCCGCCACCACCCGCCAGTCCGTGCTCGCCGCACTGGACGTGCTGGGCTACGAGCGCCCGGTCCGGCTGCGGCAGCGCAGCGAGGGCCTGGTCGGGCTGATCACGCCGGAGCTGGAGAACCCGATATTCCCGGCCCTGGCCCAGGTCATCGGCCAGGCGCTGACCCGCCAGGGCTATACCCCGGTGCTCGCCACCCAGACCCCGGGCGGGTCGACCGAGGACGAGCTGACCGAGATGCTGGTGGACCGCGGGGTCGCCGGGATCATCTATGTCTCCGGACTGCACGCGGACACCACGGCGGACATGCAGCGCTATGAGCGGCTGCGCGCGCAGGGCGTGCCGTTCGTTCTGGTGGACGGGTTCTCGCCGAAGGTGCAGGCGCCGTTCATCTCCCCCGACGACCGGGCCGCGATGACGCTCGCGGTGACGCATCTGGTGTCGCTGGGGCACACCCGGATCGGGCTGGCCCTCGGGCCGAAGCGGTTCGTGCCCGTGCAGCGCAAGATCGACGGTTTCGTCCGGGCGGTGCAGGACCAGCTGGGGCTGGCCGCGCGGACCGTCGAGACCGAGCTGGTCCAGCACTCGCTGTACACGCTGGAGGGCGGCCAGGCGGCGGCGACGGCACTGATCGAGCGGGACTGCACGGCGGTGGTCTGCGCCAGCGACATGATGGCGCTCGGCGCGATACGGGCGGCCAGGCAGCGCGGGCTCCAGGTGCCCCGGGACGTGTCCGTGGTCGGGTTCGACGACTCCCCGCTGATCGCCTTCACCGATCCGCCGCTGACCACGGTCCGCAAGCCGGTCCCGGCGATGGGGCAGGCCGCGGTGCGCACGCTGCTGGAGGAGATCGGCGGGACACCGGCGCCGCACAGTGAATTCGTGTTCATGCCGGAGCTGGTGGTGCGCGGGTCCACCGCGTCCGCACCGCATCTCCTCCGTACGTCGTAGAAGGTGCGCCCCGGACCCGACCTTGGGATGATCGGGCGAGAAGGCCTTTTCTGGCAGACTCTGTTCCTATGACTGACTCGACCGTGACGGAGCCGGAAGGTCGCGAGGAGGTGGCCGTTCCGCAGGAGCGCACGGGCGAGGACAGACAGGGTCCGCTGGGCCGGCTGCGGCGCCCGCGGCGGCCCCGGCTGTGGTTCGAGATCCTTCTGATCGCGGTGAGTTACTGGACGTACTCACTGATCCGCAACGCCGTACCGGAGCAGCGGGGCAAGGCCCTGCGCAACGCGGACTGGATCTGGCGCGTCGAGCACGATCTGGGCATCGCCGTCGAGCAGTCGGTCAACCACGCCGTGAACTCGGTGAATTGGCTCATCATCGGGATGAACTACTACTACGCCACGCTGCACTTCGTCATCACGCTCGGGGTGCTGGTGTGGCTGTACCGATGGCATCCCGGGCGGTACGCGGCGACCCGCCTCGTCCTCTTCGCGACCACGGGTGTGGCCCTGGTCGGCTACTACCTGTTCCCCCTCGCGCCGCCCCGGCTGATGCGCGGCGGGCACTTCGTGGACACCGTGATGGTGCACCACACCTGGGGTTCGATGGCCTCCGGCGACCTCAAGCACATGTCCAACCAGTACGCGGCGATGCCGTCGATGCACATCGGCTGGTCGCTGTGGTGCGGGCTGACCGTCTTCGCGCTGGCGTCGGTGCCGTGGGCGCGGGTGCTGGGGCTGCTGTATCCGGCGACCACCCTCGTGGTGATCGTTGCCACGGCCAACCACTTCTGGCTGGACGCGGTGGGCGGCATGCTCTGCCTGGGCTTCGGGTTCGCGGTGGCCCGGGTCTGGTACGGCAGCCTGCCGTACGCGCTGCCCCGGGTGGTGCCGGGGCGGGGGCCGGGGCCGGCCCGGGCCCTGACGTCGTAGGGCAGGCCCTGACGTGGGGAGGCAGGCGCTGACGTCGTAGGGCAGGCCCTGACGTGGTGAGGCAGGCCCGGACGTCGTAGGGCCCGGGCTTTGTCGTCTGAAGCTCGGAATTTGTCGTCGTACGGCTCAGGCCCTGTCGTCGTAGAACAGTTCCTCCACGACCGTGCGCGCCCGGCGGGCGGTGCGGCGGTACGCGTCCAGCATGTCCCCGACGTGCCCGGAGCCGTAACCCAGGTAGCGGCCGACGGCGGCCAGTTCGCGCGGCTCGGTGGGGAACGTGTCCCCGGCCCGGCCGCGGACCAGCATGACCGCGTTGCGCACCCGGGTGGCCAGCACCCATGCCTCGTCCAGGGTCTCCGTGTCCTCGGCGGACAGCAGCCCGGCCTCGCGGGCGGCGGCCAGGGCCTGGCGGGTGCGGGTGGTGCGCAGGGCCGGCTCGCGGTGGGCGTGGCGCAGCTGGAGCAGCTGGACGGTCCACTCGACGTCGGACAGGCCGCCGGGGCCGAGCTTGGTGTGCAGCTTGGGGTCGGCGCCGCGCGGCAGCCGCTCGGACTCCATCCGCGCCTTCAGCCGGCGGATCTCGCGGACGGCGTCCTCCGCCAGCCCCTGCCGGGGGTAGCGCAGCGGGTCGATCAGCTCCGTGAAGCGCCGCCCCAGGTCCTCGTCGCCGGCGAACGGCTCGGCCCGCAGCAGCGCCTGCGACTCCCAGACCAGGGACCAGCGGCGGTAGTACGCCTCGTACGACTTCAGGGTGCGCACCAGCGGGCCCGACTTGCCCTCCGGGCGCAGGTCGGCGTCGATGAGCAGCGGCGGGTCGGCGCTGGGCAGCTGGAGCAGCCGGCGCATCTCGGCGACGACCTTGTGGGCGGCGGCGGACGCCTCCTGCTCGTCCACGCCGTCCTGGGGCTCGTGCACGAACAGCACGTCGGCGTCGGAGCCGTAGCCCAGTTCGTGTCCGCCGAAGCGGCCCATTCCGATGATCGCGAACCGGGTGGGCAGGGTGTCACCCCAGCCCTCCCGGACGACCGCGCGCAGGGTGCCGGCCAGGGTGGCGGCGGTGAGGTCGGAGACGGCCGCGCCGACCCGGTCCACCAGGGCGCCCTGGTCGGCCTCGGCGGGGCTGGTCTCGGTGCCGTAGGAGCCGACGATGTCGGCGGCGGCGGTGCGGAACAGCTCGCGGCGGCGCACGCCGCGGGCCGCCGTGACGCCCTGCACGGCGTTCTGCGCGCGGCCCACGGCCGCCAGGATCTCCTGCTCCAGCTGGGCGCGGTCGCGGGGGGCCAGGCCGCCGCCGAGTGCCGACGGGCCCGCGCCGGTGCCGTCGCCGAGCAGGGCGACCGCCTCCGGGGCGCGCATCAGCAGGTCCGGGGCGAGGCGGCCCGCCGACAGCACGCGGGCCAGGTTCTCCGCCGCCGCGCCCTCGTCGCGCAGCAGGCGCAGGTACCAGGGGGTCTTGCCGAGCGCGTCGGAGACCTTGCGGAAGTTCAGCAGGCCGGCGTCCGGGTCGGCGGAGTCGGCGAACCAGCCGAGCAGGACCGGGAGCAGGGTGCGCTGGATCGCCGCCTTGCGCGTCACGCCGGACGCCAGCGCCTCCAGGTGGCGCAGGGCCGCCGCCGGGTCCGCGTAGCCGAGCGCCACCAGGCGGGCTCGGGCCGCCTCGGCGCTCAGGCGGGCCTCGCCCGGCGCCAGTTGGGCGACCGCGTCGAGCAGCGGGCGGTAGAAGAGCTTCTCGTGCAGCCGGCGCACCACGCCGGTGTGCCGCCGCCACTCGCGGTTCAGCTCGGCCGCCGGGTCGGTGCGCAGGCCCAGGGAGCGGCCCAGGCGGCGCCGGTCGGCCTCGGCCACGGGGACGAGGTGGGTGCGGCGCAGGCGGTACAGCTGGATGCGGTGCTCCATGGAGCGCAGGAAGCGGTACGCCTCGTCCAGGCGGGCGGCGTCCTCGCGGCCCACGTAGCCGCCGGCGGCGAGCGCCTGGAGGGCGTCGAGGGTGGTGCCGCTGCGCAGGGACGGATCGGTGCGGCCGTGCACCAACTGGAGGAGCTGTACGGCGAATTCGACGTCGCGCAGGCCGCCGGGGCCGAGCTTGAGCTCGCGGTCGATCTCGGCGGCGGGGATGTTCTCGACCACCCGCCGGCGCATCTTCTGGACGTCCGCCACGAAGTTCTCGCGGTCCGCCGCCTTCCAGACGAGGGGTTCCAGCGCGTCGAGGTACGCCCGGCCGAGTTCCGTGTCGCCGGCCACCGGGCGGGCCTTGAGGAGGGCCTGGAACTCCCAGGTCTTCGCCCAGCGTTGGTAGTAGGCGAGGTGGCTGCTGAGGGTGCGGACGAGGGGGCCGTTGCGGCCCTCGGGGCGGAGGTTGGCGTCGACCGGCCAGATGGAGCCCTCGACGGTCGTCTCGGAGCAGATCCGCATGAGGTGGGAGGCGAGTCTCGTCGCTGCTCCGAGGGCCTTGGCCTCGGGGGTGTCCCCGGCCGGCTCCGCCACGAAGATCACGTCCACGTCGGAGACGTAGTTCAGCTCGTGGCCGCCGCACTTGCCCATCGCGATCACCGCGAGGCGGCAGGCGGCGGCGTCCTCGGGCGCGGCGCGTTCGGCCAGGGCGAGGGCGGCGCGGAGGGTGGCGGTGGCCAGGTCCGCGAGTTCGGCGGCGGTCTGCGCCACGTCCGTGGTGCCGCAGACGTCCCGGGCGGCGATCGAGAGCAGGCAGCGGCGGTAGGCCACGCGCAGGGCCACCGGGTCGGCGGCCTCCGCCAGGCCGCGCGCGAACTCCGCGACGCCCGGGTGGAGGTCGTGCGGCTCGTACATGACCAGGGCCTGCCAGTCGCTGGGGTGGCGGGCCAGGTGGTCGGCGAGGGCGGCGGAGGCGCCCAGGACGCCCAGCAGGCGGTCGCGCAGCGGTTTGGCCGCGATGAGGGTGTCCAGCAGTTCACGGTGGGCCGTGGGGCCGTCCTGGGCCTCGACCATGCGGGCCAGGCCGTGCAGGGCGAGGTCGGGGTCGGCGGTGGCGCCCAGGGCCTCCAGGAGGACCGGGTCGTTGCGGACGGGGGCCAGCTCGGGGCCCTCCAGGAGGCGCTCGGCGGCGGCGGGGTCGGTGAAGCCGTGTCGCAGCAGACGGGTGAAGGTGCTGCTCCTGCGCCCCGGCGTCATGTCCGTGGCCTCCCCTTCGGGTGCTCGGTGTCCTGGCCAGAGCCTAACCGGAGGGGGCGTGTCTGGCCTCGCCCACGGGAGGGTGGTGGCTTGCTTCGGGTACGGGAGGGTGGTGGCTTGCTTCGGGCGCGGGTGGGGTGGGGTGGCTTACTTCGGCTGCGGGTGGGGTGGCTTGGCTTCGGCCGCGCGCGGGTGGGCTGGCTTGGCTTCGCCCACGGGAGGGTGGTGGCTTGCTTCGGGCGCGGCTGCGGGTGGGGTGGGGTGGCTTGCTTCGGGTGCGGGTGGGGTGGGGTGGCTTCGGCCGCGGGCGGGTGGGGTGGCTTTGGCCGCGCGCGGGTGGGCTGGCTTTGGCCGCGCGCGGGTGGGCTGGCTTGGCTTCGCCCACGGGAGGGTGGTGGCTTGCTTCGGGTGCGGGGGGGGGTGGGGTGGCTTGCTTCGGCTGCGGGTGGGGTGGGGTGGGGTGGCTTGCTTCGGGTGCGGGTGGGGTGGGGTGGCTTCGGCCGCGGGCGGGTGGCGGCTTGGCTTCGGGTGCGGTCCGTTCGCGCGGGTGGGGCGGTGCCGCGCCGGGTGGTGTCCGTCCTCGGGCCGGCGGGCTGCTTCTGGTGCGGCGCCGGCGTGTGCGCCGGCCGCTGCGGGCGGACACCACCCGGCACGTCCCCTTCCCGCCGTACGCGGCCTCCGGTCCCGAGCAGTTCACCTGATCTTCATCCTTGCGGTTCGGTTGCGTGAGGCGCGGGAATTTTGGCGTGTGCATGCTCTGTCCGCACCGCCAGCCGTCCCCCCTCATCCGGAGGTTGAAGTGTCCGGCAGTTCCCTGCACCGCCGTGCCCGCACCGTCGTGGCGGCCTCGGCGGCCTTCGCCGCTGCCGCGGTCGGGCTGTGGACCGGGCTCGGCGCGGGCTCCGCGCACGCCGCGGGCGCCGTCCCCAGCCCGGACCACGTGGTCGTCGTGGTCTTCGAGAACCACGCGTACAGCCAGGTCATCGGGTCCTCCAGCGCGCCGTACATCAACTCGCTGAAGTCGGGAGGCGCCAACCTGACCCAGTCGTACGCCGAGACCCACCCCAGCCAGCCGAACTACTTCGCGATGTTCTCCGGCTCCACGCAGGGCATCACCGACGACAGCTGCTACACCCCGGGCTTCTCGTCGGCGCCCAACCTGGCGTCCGAGACGATCGCCGCCGGCCGCAGCTGGGCCAGCTACAACGAGACCCTGCCGAGCCAGGGCTCGACGACGTGCAGCAGCGGCAACTACGCGCGCAAGCACAACCCCTGGTTCGGCTTCAGCAATGTGCCGACGTCGACCGCGAGGACCTTCGCCCAGTTCCCGAAGGACTACACGACGCTGCCCCAGCTGTCGTACGTCGTGCCGAACCTGTGCAGCGACATGCACGACTGCTCGGTGTCCAGCGGTGACACCTGGCTGAAGAACAACCTGGGCGCCTACGCGACCTGGGCCAAGACCCACAACAGCCTGCTCGTCGTCACCTTCGACGAGGACAACCGGCTGAGCGGGAACCGGATTCCGACGGTGTTCTACGGGCAGCCGGTCGCCGCCGGTTCCAGTTCCGCGGTCACCTACAACCACTACGACCTGCTGCGCACCCTGGAGGACACCCAGGGCCTGAGCACGCACGCGGGCAACGCGGCCTCCGCCGACGACATCACCGGCATCTGGGCGTCCTGACGTGTACGTAGCGGACAGCCGTGCCCGTACGTCCGCTCATGGTGCCGCCCGGCCTCGTGCCGGGCGGCGCCGTGCCGCGGTCGCGCCGACCGTGTTCGCGCTGGGGACGGTGAGCCTGGTCACCGACGTGTCGTCGGAGATGGTGACGGCGGTGCTGCCGCTGTACCTGGTGACCGGCCTCGGCCTGTCCCCGCTCGGCTTCGGCGTGCTGGACGGGATCTACAACGGGTTCTCGGCGCTCGTACGTCTCGTGGGCGGGCATTTCGCCGACCGGGGCGGCGGGCGGCACAAGTGGGTGGCCGGTCTCGGGTACGGCGTCTCGGCCCTGTGCAAGCCGCTGTTGCTGATGGCCCATTCACTGGCCCCGATCGGGTTCGTGCTCGCCGCCGACCGGACCGGCAAGGGGCTGCGGACGGCTCCGCGCGACGCGTTGATCTCGCTGTCCAGCACGCCGGAGGGGCGGGGGCGGGCGTTCGGGGTGCACCGGGCCATGGACACGGCCGGTGCACTGCTCGGGCCGCTGGTGGCGTTCCTGATCCTGCGGGCCACCGTGGACGGGTACGACGCGGTGTTCACCGTCAGCTTCTGCGTCGCCGTGCTGGGCGTGCTGGTGCTGGTCCTGTTCGTACCGGGCGGGCGGCGCGGGGCGGAGCCGGCCGAGCGGCCGACGGTCCGTGCGGCCCTCGCCCTGCTGCGCCGCCGCGATCTGCGCCGGATCACCGTCTGCGCGCTGCTGCTGGGCCTCGCCACGGTCAGCGACTCCTTCGTCTACCTGCTGCTCCAGCGGCGCCTCGGCGTCCCCGACCGCTGGTTCGCGCTGCTGCCGCTCGGCACGGCCGCCGCCTTCCTGCTGCTGGCGGTGCCCCTCGGGCGGCTCGCGGACCGGGTGGGCCGCTGGACCGTCTTCCTGGCCGGGCACGGCGCCCTGCTCCTCGCCTATGTGCTGCTGCTGACCTCCTGGCACGGCCCGGGTCTGCCGTACGTCGTGCTCGCCCTGCACGGCGCCTTCTACGCGGCGACCGACGGGGTGCTGATGGCCGCCGCCTCGGACAGCGTGCCGGAGGCGCTGCGCTCCTCCGGGCTCGCCGTCGTGCAGACCGGGCAGGCGCTGACCCGGTTCGCCTGTTCGCTGCTGTTCGGCGCCGCCTGGACGGTGTGGGGCGACCGCACCGCGCTGGCGGGGGCGGCGGTGGCGCTGGCCGGGTGTGCCGTGTTCTCCCTGACCCTGCGCCCGAAGGGGGCGATGGCCGCATGACCGTACGCAATCGCGTTCTGATCCTGGTCGCGGCCGTCGCCGTGCTGGCGGCGGTGGGGCTCGCGTCCGTGCTGCACGCCTCCGCGCGGGCCGACCGGCGGGACCGCACCCAGGCCGGCGGACCCAGGGTCACGTCGGGGCCGGTGTCGCTGGGCGGGTCCGGGCGCATGGTGTTCCGGAACATGGCCTGGGGGCCGCACCGGGACGAGCTGACGAGCGTGCCGGCCGCCGACCCGGGCGGCCCGCGCACCGCCTCCGGCCTCAAGTGCCTGCGGTTCTACGCCGCCTCGGGCACGGGAGTCTGTCTGCAGGCCGTGCACGGGCCGGTCTCGGACACCTACCGCGCGCTGATCCTTGACGCCCGGCTGCGCATCGTGGACCGTTACGACGTGCCGGGCATCCCGTCCCGCGCCCGGGTCTCCCCCACCGGGCACCTCGCCGCCTGGACGGCGTTCGTGGGCGGTGACTCGTACGCCGGTACGGACTTCTCCACGCGCGCGGCCGTCGTGGACACCCGCAGCGGAAAGCTGATCCCGTCCCTGGAGACCTTCCGGATCGTCAAGGACGGGCATCCGTACCGGGCGGCTGACGCCAACTTCTGGGGCGTGACGTTCGCGGCGGACGACCGCACCTTCTACGCGACACTGGCGACCGGGGGGCACACGTACCTGGTCCGCGGTGACCTGCCGACCCGTACCGTCACCACCGTGCACGAGAACGTCGAGTGCCCGTCCCTGTCGCCCGACGGCACCCGCATCGCGTACAAGAAGCGGGTCGCCGGACTGCCGAAGGACGCGCCCTGGCGGCTGTACGTCCTGGACCTGCGGACGATGCGGGAGACCCCGCTGGCCGAGTCGCGCAGCGTCGACGACCAGGCGGTGTGGCGGGACGCCCGTACGGTCGTGTACGCGCTGCCCGGGGACTACGGCGCCGATCTGTACCAGGTGCCGGCCGACGGGTCCGGCACGCCGCGGCGGATCAGCCCGGCCGCCGTGTCACCGGCCTACCTCGGCTAGGCGCGGGCGGCACGCACAGGACGGCGAGCACCGCGGCGAGGAGGTAGGCGAGGGCCCCGACGGCCATGCTGGCGCGCAGCCCGGCGCCGTAGTCGGCGCCGGTCGCCAGCAGGCTGCCGCCGAGCGCCACGCCGGTGGCGCTGCCGATCTGGCGGGCGGTGTTGAACAGGGCGGAGGCCGTGCCCGCGTACGACGGGGGCACGGCGCCCATCACGGTGGCGGTCGAGCCGGTCAGGGCGAAGGACGTGCCGAAGCCGGTGGCCATCATCGGGGCCACCAGCAGCGGGTAGGCCGGGTCGGCGCCGGCGGCGGCCCAGCCGGCGAGCCCGAGGGCGCCCAGGAGCATGCCCGAGACCACGAGCGGGCGATGCCCGGTGCGGCGGCTGAGCCTGCCGGACACCACGGAGGCGAACATGGTCATCGCCACCGCCGGGAACAGCGCGAGCCCGGTGCGCAGCGCGCTGTAGCCGCGCTGGTGCTGGAAGTACAGGCTGGCGGTGAACACCATGCCGTAGAAGGCGAAGTTGAAGAGCAGGCCGACGGCGGCCGTGCCGCTCACCGCCCGGGCGCGCAGCAGCCGCGGCGGCAGGGCGGGAGCGCGGGCGAGGCGCTCGCGCAGGGCGAAGGCCGCCACGGCGAGGGCGGCGAGGCCCAGTCCGGCGAGCACGGCGGGGTCGGACCAGCCGCGCCGTCCCGCCTCGTTCAGCCCGGCGGTCAGCAGGGCCACCGCCGCCACCACGGCGCACTGCGCGGGCCAGTCCAGGGCCCGGCCCGCCTGGCGCGGCGAGGCGGCGACGCGCCTCAGCGTCAGCGCGAGGCAGGCCGCGCCGACCGGCAGATTGATCAGGAAGACCCAGCGCCAGCCGGCCGTGGACACCAGCAGCCCGCCCAGCAGCGGCCCGGCGGAGGCCGCGATGCCCGCCATCGACCCCCACAGTCCGAACGCGCGCGAGCGTGCCGCCGGCTCCGGGTAGGCCTCCTGGAGCAGGGCGAGCGAGCCGGGCACGATCAGGGCGGCGCCGAGCCCTTCCACCAGCCGGGCCACGACGAGGAAGGCGGCGCTCGGCGCGAGCGCGCAGGCGGCCGAGGCCAGCGTGAACACCACCACGCCGGAGCAGAAGACGCGCCGGTTGCCCAGCCGGTCGCCCAGCGCGCCGCCGGTCATCAGGAATCCGGCGAAGACCAGGGTGTACCCGTCCGTGATCCACTGGATGCCGGTGAGCGAGGCCGCCAGGTCCCGGCCCACGACGGGCACGGCGACATTGATGATCGTGACGTCCAGGATGACCATGAAGTACCCGGCGCACACGGCCAGCAGCGGAGCCACAGCAAGGATGCTAGGCGCACGGCACCGGCCCGGCGGTGCTCCCCGGGCCGGAGACCACCCGGTTGACGGCACGCGCCGGGGCGGGCACCCGGTCCCCCGGTCGCCCGCCCGTCCCGCGGCTACAGCACAGGAAGGTTCTTGCGCAGCTCGAAGGCCGTGACCTCGCTGCGGTACTCGTGCCACTCGTGGCGCTTGTTGCGCAGGAAGAAGTCGAAGACGTGTTCGCCGAGGGTCTCGGCGACCAGATCGCTGCGCTCCATGAGGGTGAGGGCCTCGCCGAGGTTCTGCGGGAGGGGCTCGATGCCCATCGCGCGGCGCTCGGCGTCGGAGAGGGCCCAGACGTCGTCCTCGGCGCCCGGCGGCAGCTCGTAGCCCTCCTCGATGCCCTTCAGGCCGGCGGCCAACAGGAGGGCGTAGGCCAGGTACGGGTTGGCGCCGGAGTCCAGGGAGCGGACCTCCACGCGCGCGGAGCCGGTCTTGCCGGGCTTGTACATCGGGACGCGGACCAGGGCGCTGCGGTTGTTGTGGCCCCAGCAGATGTACGACGGGGCCTCGCCGCCGGCGCCGGCGGTGCGCTCGGAGCCGCCCCAGATGCGCTTGTAGGAGTTCACCCACTGGTTGGTGACCGCGGAGATCTCCGCCGCGTGCTTGAGCAGGCCCGCGATGAAGGAGCGGCCGACCTTGGAGAGCTGGTACTCGGCGCCGGACTCGTAGAAGGCGTTGCGGTCCCCCTCGAAGAGGGAGAGGTGGGTGTGCATGCCGGAGCCCGGGTGCTCGGAGAAAGGCTTCGGCATGAAGGTCGCGTGGACGCCCTGTTCCAGCGCCACCTGCTTCATGACCAGGCGGAACGTCATGATGTTGTCGGCCGTGGAGAGCGCGTCGGCGTAGCGCAGGTCGATCTCCTGCTGGCCGGGGCCGCCCTCGTGGTGGGAGAACTCGACCGAGATGCCCATCGACTCCAGCATGGTGATCGCCTGGCGGCGGAAGTCCATGCCGACGTTGGTCGGGGTGTGGTCGAAGTAGCCCGAGTTGTCGGCCGGGACGGGTCGGGAGCCGTCCAGCGGGCGGTCCTTCAGCAGGAAGAACTCGATCTCGGGGTGGGTGTAGAAGGTGAAGCCGAGGTCGGAGGTGCGGGCCAGGGCGCGCTTGAGGACGTAGCGGGGGTCGGCGAAGGACGGGGAGCCGTCCGGCATGAGGATGTCGCAGAACATGCGGGCCGTTCCGGGGGTCTCCGCGCGCCACGGCAGGACCTGGAAGGTGGAGGGGTCCGGCTTGGCGATCATGTCGGACTCGTAGACCCGGGCGAAGCCCTCGATGGCGGAGCCGTCGAAGCCGATGCCCTCGTCGAACGCCTGCTCCAGCTCGGCGGGGGCCACGGCGACGGACTTGAGGAAGCCCAGCACGTCCGTGAACCACAGGCGTACGAACCGGATGTCGCGCTCCTCCAAGGTCCGGAGCACGAACTCCTGCTGCTTGTCCATCTTCCGCTTCCCCATCCTTGCTGGTCAGGCCGCCTGTCTCCCGTACCACGGGAGGCGGTCGGGCACCTGAGCATCCCACCACAACACCATTTCACGCGCGTTGCGGACCTTGATCGCCCGAGCGTCTTCGTCCTGAACGGCTCTCGTACGGCAGATGTACCGCCCGTCTGCCCTGTCGCCCATCTTGCCCGCTCGCACCGGCTTTCGTCATGGCCGGTCCGACGCGAAGGCCGCTTCGGGCATTTAATTTGCATCTCGGATGAGATTTTCATGCGGGGCGGGGGCCACGGGCGGGGGTGGAGCAGGGCGGGGAGGGCGGCCGGCGGGCCGACGGGAACGGCGGAGCGGCGGAGCAGGGGGCGGGCGGGGGCCGGAAGCGGAGCCGGTTGCGTCGGGGCGTCCGCGCAAGACCGGTACCGGCGGGCCGCCTCCGCAGCGCCGAAGGGCGGTGGCAGGGGCAGGAGGCCGACGGCCGAAGGGCGGCGGCCCGAGGCCGGTGCGGCCAAGGGACCGACGCCGGGCACGGGCACCGGCCGCCGGGCGCGGGCACCCGAGGGCGAAGGCCGGAGGTCAGGTGCTTCGGTCCGCCGTCGCCGGGCCGCGCGTGATGCCCAGGAGCAGCGGTCCCGTCGGGTCGGCGACGATGTCGGCGACCGTGACCGGGTCCAGCGCGGCGAAGAACGCCTCCTGGGCCCGGCGCAGGGCCCCGCGGAGCCGGCATCCCGTGTGCAGGGGGCAGGGGGCGGTGCCCTCGCAGTCGACCACGTCGCCGTCGCCCTCGAAGGTGCGGACCAGCGCGCCGACCGACGCCGTACGGCCCCGCTCCGTCAGCGCCAGGCCGCCGCCCCGGCCGCGGCGGGTGTCGACCAGGCCGAGGTGCTGGAGTCCGGCGACGACCTTCGCCGCGTGCGTATAGGGGACGTCCATGTCGGCGGCGACCTGACGGGTCGTGGGAGTGGTGCCGGCGGCGACCGCCAGTCGCATCAGGACGCGCAGGGCGAGGTCGGTGGAGCGCAGCAGCCGCATGCCGGGAGCGTAGGTAATACGCATCCTGGCTGCAAATTATCTGCCCGCTGTGCCCTGCCTACGGAAGAGGCCCTTGTGCGCACTACGATCAGCGAGCCCCATCGTTCACGCCTCTCTCCCTTCCAGAAGGACAGGTCTCATGGGTTCCGGCAACAACAGCAGCACCGCGGCGCGCAAGGCGCGCATCGAGGAGATGCGGCGCGCGGAGCGCACCCGGGAGCGCCGCAACCGGGTCCTCGTCGTCGCCGCCAGTGTGGTGGTCGTCGCCGGGCTGGTCGTCGGCGGTGTGGTCCTGGTGGACTCCCAGTCGGACAAGAAGGACTCGGCCGCGAGCGGCGACGCGAAGAACTCCGGGGACGCCGGGCACTTCACCACCGGCTCCGACGGGGTGCGGACCTGGTCGGGCAAGCTGTCCCGGACCCATGTGACGACCAAGGTGTCGTACCCGATGCACCCGCCGGTCGGCGGCAACCACAACCCGGTCTGGCTGAACTGCAACGGCGACGTCTACACCGCGCCGGTGCAGGACGAGAACGCCGTGCACGCGCTGGAGCACGGCGCCGTCTGGGTGACGTACACCGACAAGGCGCAGAAGGCCGACGTCGACGCGCTCGCGGCCAAGGTGAAGAAGACGCCGTACTCGCTGATGAGCCCGTACCGCAACCAGGACGCCCCGCTGGTCCTGTCGGCGTGGGGGCACCAGGTCGCGGTGAAGAGCGCGAAGGACCCCGAGGTGGACAAGTTCTTCGCCACCTACGTGCAGGGCCGGCAGACGCCCGAGCCGGGCGCCTCGTGCACCGGCGGGGTCATGAAGTGAGGCGGCAGCACATCGGCTGGGTGGCGGGCGCCGCGGCGGCGGTGCTCGTCGCGGCCGGGGCGATCACGTACGCGGTCGCCTCCGACGGCGGCTCGGACACGGGGACGGCGACGCCCTCGGCCGAGTCCGCCGACGCCGGTTTCGCCCGGGACATGGCCGTCCACCACCAGCAGGCCGTGGAGATGTCGTACATCGTGCGGGACCGCACGAAGGACGAGGACGTGCGGCGGCTCGCCTACGACATCGCGCAGACGCAGGCCAACCAGCGCGGGATGCTGCTGGGCTGGCTGGACCTGTGGGAGCTGCCGAAGGTGTCCGCCGAGCCGCCGATGACCTGGATGGGCATGGGGGACATGCCCGCCGGGAAGGACGGCGCGCTGATGCCGGGGATGGCGACGAACACCGAGATGCGCGAGCTCGGGAAGCTGAACGGGAAGCGGGCCGAGGTCTTCTACCTCCAGCTGATGACGGACCACCACAAGGGCGGCATCCACATGGCCGAGGGGTGCGTCGCCAAGTGCACCGTCGGCGCGGAGAAGCGGCTGGCCCAGGGGATGGTCGACTCGCAGCAGTCGGAGATCGAGCTGATGGCCGGGATGCTCAAGGAGCGGGGGGCGCGACCCCGTTCCTGAGCGGGAGCAGGCCGGCCGTAACACCGCCGTAAGGATCAAAGGTTCAAATCGCCCGCCATGAAGGGTACTTGAGCCTCTCTTGACCCACGCGTTCCCCTGACATGAACGGTTCATCGCAAGAGTGGCCCCCATCGTGTGATCCCCTCGCCGGCCGACACCGCCGCGGGCCGGCGCCGGGATCCCGACGTACCAGCCACTACATGCATGCGAACCGCATCGCAGGGGGTTCTATGAGATCCAACCGCGCCACCGTGCGCGCCGGTGTGAGCATGGCAGCGACACTGCCGATGATCGCCGGTGCGCTGGCGCTGGGCATACCCGCGGCGCACGCCGCGGACAGTCCGGCCCGCGATCTGCTGTCGGGCACCAAACCGGCCTGGGCCACCGCCAAGGCGGACAAGGGCTCGGCCACGGACAGCGCCAAGGTCAACGCCAGGGTCTACCTGGCCGGCCGGGACGCCGCCGGGCTCGCCGCCTACGCCAAGGCCGTGTCCGACCCCGCGTCACCGCTGTACGGCAAGTATCTGAGCGCCAAGAAGGCCCATGAGCTCTTCGGCGCCACCAAGGCCCAGGTGAGCGCCGTCAAGTCCTGGCTGACGTCCGCCGGGCTGACCGTCACGGCGGTCACCGAGCACTACATCGCCGTCTCCGGCGACGTGGCCGCCGCCGAGAAGGCGTTCGGCACCCAGCTGCACAACTTCGCCAAGGGCTCGAAGACGTACCGGGCTCCCGCGCGGACCGCCTCCGCCCCGGTCGGCCTGAAGGGCGCCGTGCTGACCGTCACCGGTCTGGACAACGCCCCGCACAAGGCGAAGCACCAGGACGAACTGCCGCCCCCGGACGCCGTGTACAAGAACTCCGGGCCGTTCTCCTCGTACTTCGGCTCGAACACCGCGACCTCGCTGCCGGACGCGTACGGCCACAAGATCCCGTACGCGGTCAAGGGCTACACCGGTCACCAGCTGCGCTCCGCCTACGGCGCCGGTCACTACACCGGCGAGGGCGTCCGCATCGCCATCACGGACGCCTACGCCTCGCCGACCATCGCCGCCGACGCCGCGCAGTACGCGTCGAAGAACGGCGACGCCGGCTGGAAGCACGGCCAGCTGGGCCAGTCGCTCCCGGACGCCTACACCCGGACCGAGGAGTGCGGAGCCGCCGGCTGGTACGGCGAGGAGACCCTCGACGTCGAGGCCGTGCACGCGGTCGCGCCGAAGGCCGACGTCACCTATGTCGGCGCCGCGTCCTGCTACGACGACGACCTGCTGGACTCCCTCAACAAGGTCGTCGACCATCACCTGGCCGACATCGTCTCCAACTCCTGGGGGGACACCGAGGCCAGCGAGACGCCCGACCGCGCGGCCGCCTACGACCAGGTCTTCCAGCTGGGCGCAGTCGAGGGCATCGGCTTCTACTTCTCCTCCGGCGACGACGGCGACGAGGTCGCCAACTCCGGTACGAAGCAGGTCGACTCCCCGGCCAACTCCGCCTGGGTGACCGCGGTCGGCGGCACTTCGCTGGCGGTCGGCAAGGGCGACACGTACCAGTGGGAGACCGGCTGGGGCACCCAGAAGGCGACCCTGTCGGCGGACGGCAAGACCTGGGAGGGCTTCCCCGGCGCGTTCACCTCGGGCGCGGGCGGCGGTACCAGCAGGACCATCGCCGAGCCGTACTACCAGAAGCACGTCGTGCCGGCCGCGCTCGCCCAGGCCAACAACGCCTCCGGCAACCGCGTCGTCCCGGACATCTCGGCCATCGCCGACCCGAACACCGGTTTCCTGGTCGGTCAGACGCAGACCTTCCCGGACGGCTCGCAGCAGTACAGCGAGTACCGCATCGGCGGCACCTCGCTGGCCGCCCCGGTGGTCGCGGCGGTCCAGGCGCTTGCCCAGCAGGCGCGCGGCGGCAAGGCGCTCGGCTTCGCCAACCCGGTGATCTACTCGAAGTTCGGCAAGCGGGGCGTCTTCCACGACGTGACGGACGACCCGACCGGCGACGGACTGGCCGTCGCGCGGGTGGACTTCGCCAACGGCCTGAACGCCGACGGCGGCCTGCTGACCTCGGTCCGCGGTCTCGGCAAGGACAGCTCCCTGTCCGCGGTGAAGGGCTACGACGACGTGACGGGCGTGGGCTCGCCCGGCCGGCGTTACGTGCGGTCGTACCGCCACTGATGTCCTGATGGCGCCGGGCGGCCCGGTCCGGCCGGCGCAAGGGGCGTGGGGTTCTCTACCCCACGCCCCTTTTTTGTTTTGCGGTGGTGGTCGAAAAGCCACCCTCCGGCAAACACCGGCAAACGGACGGGTCAGGAGGGTAAAGAAATCACCGGGAACCGGAAAAGATACCTTTACAGGAATGAAGGAATCCACAGTTGATCTTCATATTCGCACACTCATAGGGTGAGGCCGAATCAGGGGGGAACTTCGCCGCACGGCAGGGCAGTCATGTCCGCTCTGAATCATCTGCACGGTTCCGCATTGAATTCTTTCATCGCCAGAAAAGGAACCTCATGTCCCGATTCAGGCCACGCCCTGTGGTCACGCTCGTCCTGTCCGCCTCGCTGCTCGCCGTCGGGGGGCCGGTGGGCATGGCTCACGCGGCACCGGACGGCTGCACGGGCCTGACCAGCAAGTTCACCGGAACGGTCGGCCCCGGCTGCGGCGGGACGCCGACGCCCACGCCCACGCCGACCTCCACCCCGTCGCCGACCTCCACGGGCATTCCCGGCGTGGACATCGGCAGCGACGGGTGGATCACCTACTCGGACGACGACGCGACCACCCAGTTCGGCGTCACGGGCACCGTGCAGACCGTCAACGGCACGGTGCTGGACGACGGCACCTGCCAGTTCGACGGCAGCGCCACCGGCACCGCGGCCGGTACCGCCTACGAGCAGGAGGTCGGCTACAACCCGACCACCTGCCAGGAGCGGATCCGCACCGGCACCATCACACCGGGCCAGGAGGCCGGTGTGGCCTCGCCCGCGGACACCAACGCCGAGCCGGAGACGCCGCAGGCCGACTCCACCGCCGGTGACGCCGGCGCCACCGTCACCCCGTCCTCGGGCCCGTTCAGCGACACCGGCGCCGCCGAGGCGGCGAGCAGCACCTCCTACAGCAACGCGCACACCAAGACGGCGTGGATCGACCCGGTCAACATCACCATCACCTCGCTGACCACCAACCTGCGCTGGCCGCTGTACGGGCGTTCGGGCACGCTGAGCGCCCGGAACAACGCCTACAAGTTCAAGTGGGACGGGTGGTCGACGTCCGGCACCCCGAAGCCGACGTTCAGCACCCAGAGCGACGGCTGGGGCACCGGCGGCGCCGAGACCTTCAAGAACACCGACTTCGAGCACATCGTGCTCGCGCTGCTCGGCCCGTCCGGCTGGGCCGCCTGCGGCTTCAGCACGGCCACGGCCGTGTTCAAGCACAACGTGCACGTCTACGGCAAGCGCAACGGCAACGAGGTCAGCACCTGGCACGACACCAAGGCGGGCGGCTGCTCGAACCTGGTGCACCACCGCCGCTCGACCGGCTTCGGATGGACCTCCTGAGAATGAACCCGCTCAACGGGCCGTCCCGCGCGCCCCGTCCTCACCGGACGGGCGCGTGGGGCGCCGTCCCCCTCCTGGCAGCGCTGGTCCTGGCGGCCACCGGGTGCTCCTCCGGCACCGCCGGCACCCCGGACGCGCCCGCCGGCGGCCCGGCCGACACCAAGGGAATGGACCCCGGCCCGGTGGCCGTGCAGTACTCGACGGCGCTGTTCTCGGGCCAGTTCACCCGCGCGGCCTCCTTCGTGCTTCCGCGTGAGCGCGGGGTGCTGAAGGTGCTGTTCACCGGAATGAACAACTCTTCGGTGCGGGCGCAGGGGCTCGGTGTCGGAGCGGTCCAGGTGAAGGGCGACTCCGGCAACGTGGTCCTGACCGGGAAGATGTGCAGTTCCGGCGTGATCCCGACGGGTGCGACCGTCGATCCGCACCACAACGAGAAATGCATCGTGAATCACCGGCGCGACACCTCGGATCCCGCATTCCTGGTGGCCGTCTGCAAGAGTTCAGCAAAATGGTACGTATGTTTTCCGAAGTTCGACCGAGCGATGGGCCAGGGTTCCGCTTCGGGTTCCGCCTCGGGCTCCGCAAAGGGGGGCTCCCCCCGTTCCGGCGCCAGCCGCTGACGGTACGCCTTTCCGGCCGGAAAACCGGAAAGGCGCCCTCAGGTCAGTTGTTTTCCCGGTGCCGGCGGTCCAGCACGAGGAACACGACGAAGCCGGCGGCGAGCAGCAGTGCTCCGCCGACGAGGAACGGCACCGGGGTGTACTCGTCGGTGCAGGTCTGACCCGACGCCGTGGTGTGGCAGACCGTGCCGGGGCCGCCCCGGTTCAGATAGGCGAGGTAGAAGAGCGGCAGGGCCAGGCCGGCCAGGCCTCCGACGGTGGCGGTGCGGTGGCCCTTGCGGAGCAGGAACACGGCGGCCAGTACCGCGATCGCGATCAGGATCGCGCCGAGGGAGAGCAGGGCGGCCAGCCCGAGTGCGAGGCATCCCCCGACGGCCAGCCAGGCCAGGAACCAGCCCCACTCCGAGCCCTGTCGGCCCTCGACCGGAACAGTGGTGGATTGCACGGTGCCTCCCATGGAAGGTGAGACTGCGCCGACTGCCGTCCACGTCAACGTACACCCCTCCGCCAGCCGGGCGGCACCGGCCCGTCGGGCCGGGAGAGCGGGGTGAGCGGCCCGGAGCCGCGCCCCTGGGGGCGGGTTCCGGGCCGCTCGGCGGCCGGGTGAGCGGTGGGGTCGGTTACCCGGCCTGGTCCGGGGAGGTTCAGCAGGCGCCGAGGTCCTGCCAGACGCCCCACTCGCCGGTGGTGCCGGGCTCCTCGCCCGTCGTCCACCACTTGGCCTTCCAGGTGTGGCCCTTGTACGAGACCTGCTGGCCGCCGGTGTAGACCTTGTCCTTGGCCCAGGGCGCCGCGGTGCACTGGCTGCCGGAACCGCCGGTGACGGTCAGGGAGTAGGACGCCGAGTGGCTGCCGGAGGTGCCCGTGCCGGTCACGGTGACCGTGTAGGTGCCCGAGGCCGCGGCCGAGGTGGTGGCGAGGGTGAGCGTGGAGGTGCCGCCCGCGGTGACCGACGCCGGGCTGAGGGAGGCGGTGACGCCCGCCGGGGCCCCGCTGACGCTGAGCTTCACGCTCTGGGCGTCGCCCTTCGTCACGGCCGTCTTCACGGTGGCCGTGGCGGACTGGCCGGCCGTCACGGTCCCGGAGGCCGGGCTGAGCGCGACGGAGAAGTCGTTGGACGGCGTGGTGGTGCCACCGGTGAACGGCGCGAAGATGTGCGAGAAGTCCCACGTGTTCTGCGCGATGCCGGAGCAGTTGTCCGCTGCCGCTCCGCCCGGGCAGCCGCCGTTGTCCCGCTGCAGGGCCCAGAAGGACAGCGTGTTGATGCCCTTGGAGACCGCCCAGTCGTACACGGTCCGGGCGTTGGCCAGGCTGAAGGTCTCCGCCGGGCCGAAGTCGTCGACGCCGGGCATCTCGGTGACGCCGACCATGTTCCACAGCTGGGCGGCGGTCTTGCCCGGGTACAGCTCGGCGAGCAGGTCGTACAGGCCCTGGGCGGCGGTCTGGGTGTCCTTCGCCATGTCGTGGGCCTGGTTGTCGTAGTAGTCGAACGTCATGAGGTTCACGACGTCGACCCGGGTGCCGTTGCTCACCGCGTTGCGCAGCAGCGCCTCGCCGGTGTCCCCGAGGCCGTGCGTGGTGGTCGGCAGGGTGTAGGAGATCTCCACCGTGCGCCCGTTGGCCGCCGCCCAGTCCTCGACCAGCTTGATGGCCTTGTTGCGGCGGTCGATGGCGGCGGTGTTGTCGAGCGAGTCGACCTCGATGTCCATGTCGAGCCGCGAGATGTCGTAGGTGGTGATGACCTTCTCGTACGCGGCGGCGATCTGCTGGACGTCGGTGCAGCTGTCGGCGATCTCGGTGCCGGTGGTGTCGGCCGTGTAGCCCCCGAAGGAGGGGATGACGTCGCCGCCGTTGCCCTGGATCGTCTTGATGTCGGCGCCGAAGGTCGAGGCGGCGACCGGCATGCCGGTGTCGCCGTTCCAGTACGGCGTGCAGGAGCCCTTGGACGCGGTCTGCAGGAACGCCATCGTCAGGTGCTTGGCACCCGACTGGGCGGACAGGGCGGCGGGGCTCTCGCCGGTCCATGCCTCGAAGTAGGGGGCGAAGACGTGGTTCGGCAGGGGTGTCGCGGCCTGAGCGGTGGCGGTTCCCGTGAGGGCGAGGCCCACCGCGGCAGCCGTGGTGGCGGCCGCGGTGAGGGCCGCGCGGATGGAACGCACGAGTCTCATGTCAGTCCCGGTGTGAGGAGGGGTGGCCAATGTCCTTGCGCGGGGCAGGTGTTGCCGACTAATGGGATAACGCCCGCCACAGCGGTGGGTCAATGGTCTGGACCAAAAAGGGACTAGACCAATTCACCGGGACCGGACGCCCTGTGCCTGTACAGGGCACCTGATCGTGGACTGGACCACGTTCGAACGTTCCACCAGGCCGCCTCCGGCCGGGCACCCCCGCGCCGGGACACGCCTCGGGACCGCCCCCTCGCCGCGGTGGTGCGGTGCCGCCGCCGTGCCGCGGTGCCGCCTCACCGGCGCGGTGCCGCCTCAGTGGTGCAGTGCGCCCGACTCCTCCGGGAGGTGGGACGTGACCACCCGGCCCGCCGACGGAGTCTCCCGGCGCCGGTCCACCGCGTACGCCACGCTCGCCACGCCCAGGCCCAGCACCGCGAGGACCGCGCCGGCGAGGGCCGGGGAGGTCGCGCCGAAGCCCGCCGCGAGGGCCACGCCGCCGATCCAGGCGCCGCCGGCGTTGGCCAGGTTGAAGGCGGCCTGGTTGGCCGAGGAGGCGAGGGAGGGGGCCGCCGCGGCCTTCTCCATCACCATCAGCTGGAGCGGGGAGCCGGTGACGAAGGCCGCCATGCCGAGGAGGGTCACCGCGAGGGCCGCGCTCCACTCCGCGCGCATGAGGAGCGGGAAGACCGCCAGGACGGCCGCCAGGGACGCCAGGCCGCCGAAGAGGGTGCCGCGCAGGGAGTGGTCCGCCAGCCGGCCGCCCAGCAGGTTGCCCGCCGTGGCGCCCACGCCGAACAGCGCCAGCAGCAGCGTGACGCTCGTCTCGGCGTAGCCCGCCGCGCCGGTCAGCATCGGCGTGATGTAGCTGTAGGCCGCGAAGAGCGCGCCGAAGCCCGCCACCGTCGTACCGAGCGCGAGCCAGACCGGGACGGACTTCAGGGCGGCCAGTTCGCCGCGCAGGCCCGCCGACGCCGCCGCGTGCTCCTTGTCGTGCGGGACGAGCAGGGCCAGCGAGGCTATGGCGGCCAGGCCGATCGCGCTCACGGCGAGGAAGGTGGCCCGCCAGCCGAGGTGCTGGCCCATCAGCGTGGCGGCGGGCACACCGGCGACGTTGGCGACGGTCAGGCCGAGGAACATCAGGGACACCGAGCGGGCCTTGCGCTCCGGCGGGACCATCGCCGTGGCGACGACCGCGCCCACGCCGAAGAAGGCGCCGTGCGGCAGGCCGCTGAGGAAGCGGGCGGCCAGCAGGGAGCCGTTGCCGGGGGCGAGCGCGGAGAGCGCGTTGCCGACGACGAACAGGGCCATCAGGGCGATGAGGACCGTGCGCCGGGACATGCGCGCGGTCACGGCGGCGAGCAGCGGGGCGCCGATGACGACGCCGAGCGCGTACGCCGAGACCAGGTGCCCGGCGCCGGGGATCGAGATGTGCAGATCGTCCGCGACGTCGGGCAGCAGGCCCATCATCACGAACTCGGTGGTACCGATGCCGAAGGCGCCCACGGCGAGGGCGAGCAGGGCCAGGGGCATGAAGGGCCTTTCAGAGCGGAGTGCCGTACGGGAGCGAGTCAGTAAGTTCCCGGACGGAACAAATGCTCTCAGGGCCAGTATTCCAGCGGGTTACGAGCCTGTGTCCAGCTTCACACGGGCGGCTACGGGCAGGTGGTCGCTGTTCGTGCGCGGCAGCGTCCAGGAGCTCTCCGGCTCGACGCCCTTGACCATGATCTGGTCGATGCGCGCCATCGGGAACGACGCCGGCCAGCTGAACCCGAAGCCGCTGCCCGCCGCACCCTGGGTGGAGCGCAGCTGCGAGGTGACGGCGTTGAGCGAGCGGTCGTTCATCGTACCGTTGAGGTCGCCGAGGAGGACGACGCGGCCGAGGGGCTCGTGGGCGATGGCCTCGCCGAGCGCGTCGGCGCTCTTGTCCCGCTGCCGGGCGGTGAACCCGGCCTCCACCTTGACCCGCACCGAGGGCATGTGCGCCACATAGACCGCGACCGGGCCGTGCGGGGTCGCCACCGTGGCGCGCATCGCCCGCTTCCAGCCGAGCTTGATGTCGACGGCGCGGACGTCGGTCATCGGGTACTTGCTCCACAGCCCGACGGTGCCCACCACCGCGTGGTGCCGGTAGGTCGGCGCGAGCGCCTTCTCGTAGACCGGCACCGCGGAGGCGGGCAGCTCCTCCAGGGCCAGCAGATCGGCGCCGGAGCCGGCCACGCCGGTGGCGGTGGCGGCCGGGTCGGGGTTGTCGGCGTTCACGTTGTGGGTGGCCACCATCAGGTCGCCGCCGCTGCCCGTCCTGTCGGTCAGCAGCCCGCCGAAGAGGTTGAGCCAGACGATCGCCGGCAGCAGCACGGCGATGAGCGCCACCGCCGACCTGCGGATCAGGCCGAGCACCAGCAGCACCGGGACGGCCAGGCCCAGCCAGGGCAGAAACGTCTCGGTGAGACTGCCGAGATTGCCCACGACGTTAGGGATCTGCGCGTGCAGCAGCATCACCAGGGCGAGCAGCAGGGCCAGCGCGGCCAGGACCAGACCCCGGCGCCAGATCCGCGGGTCGCCCCGCCAGCCGGCCAACATGCGGTGCACGCGGCGGCGAAGCCGGGACCCCGGTCGCTCGGGTCCCGAGTCTCCGCTGTCCGTCTCCGTCATGTACGCCTGCTGCGCCATACCGTCTGCCTCACTGCCTGCCGTGCACACACCGTTCGCCCCCCGTGCACTTCCGACCCTAGGGGATGATCGGCTCCGATCCCGCCGTCCCATGACGGCCGTACGGAAGACGAGGACGAACGAGGCGGGGCAGTGGGTTCCGGTTACCCCCGGGACCGGAGCGGTCTGTGACCAAACGCGCACATTAGTGCTACGAGGCTGTCGAGCTGACGGGCCGTAGGCCCTGCAGGACCGCGTCGACGATCTGCTCCGCGAGGCCCTCGGGCAGGTCGGCGTCGGGGCGCATGACGGAGCGGACGAGCATGGGGCCGACGAACATGTCGTTGGCCAGCTCCAGGTCGACGTCCGCCCGGATCTCGCCGTTCTCCTGCGCGCGGCGCAGCACGTCGAGGGCGAGCACGCGGCGGGGCGTTATGACGCTCGTGTGGTACGCCGCCCAGATCCTGGGCGCCGACTTCATCTGCGCGTACACGTTGTGCAGGATGGCCGACGAGCGGCTGGCGAGGCCGCGCCGGCGCAGGGACTCCAGCAGCACGACGAGGTCGTCGCGCAGACAAGTGCCGGGGAGTACGGGGTCGGGGGGTTCGGCGGCGCGTACGACGTCGACGAACAGTTCCTCCTTGCCGCTCCAGCGGCGGTAGATGGTGGCCTTGCCGACCCCGGCCGTGCGGGCGACCCGCTCGATGGACAGCTCGGCGAGGGGCACGCCCTCCTCCAGGAGCTTCATCACGCCTTCCAGGATGGCGCGTTCCGCGGCTTCGCTGCGCGGGCGGCCCCGGGCGGGGCCGTCCGGGCGCGGCCGGCTCTCGGCAAGGCTCACGTGGATCCGTCCTCTCAGTGTGCTGCGGGGATTGTCCCGCAGCGGCCTCCCTCCCCCGTAGAACACACCGCCGGGCCGTCACTCGCCGACAGCGACCAACTCCGGTTCCTTCTCGCCCTGCTGTCCGGCCGGCGTCCTGCCGGGCAGGAACAAGGCGGTCACCACGGCACCGACGAGCGCGACGCCCGTACCGCACAGGGCGGTGACGTGCATGGCGTGCAGGAACGCGTCGTTGGCGGGGGTGACGAGGGCCTTGCCCTGCGGGCCGAGCTTCTCGGCGACGCCGAGCGTGGCCTCGATGGACTGGGCGGCGGTGTCGCGCAGTCCGGGCGGCAGGGCGCCGAGCTTGCCCTCGATGCCGTTGCGGTACGCGGTGGCGAGGACCGAGCCGAGGACGGCGATGCCGAGGGCGCCGCCGACCTGGCGGAAGGTGTTGCTGAGCGCGGAGGCGGAGCCGGCCTTCTCGCGGGGCAGGGCCTGCATGATGACGACCGAGGCCGGCGTCATGATGTGCGCCATGCCGGTGCCCATGAGGAAGAAGATGAGCTCCAGCAGCCAGATCGGCGTGTCGGCCTCGAGGGTGGCGAACGCGGCCAGCGTCGCCGCGATCAGCACCAGGCCGGCGGTGGTGGTGGCCTTGTTGCCGAAGCGGTCGACCAGCAGCCGGGCGCGCGGCGCGAAGATCAGCTGGGCGAGGGCGAGCGGCAGCATCAGCGCACCGGACTCCAGCGGCGAGTAGCCGCGCACGCTCTGGGTGTAGAAGACACCGAAGAACGTGACGCCCATCAGCGCGAAGAAGACCAGCGCGATCGCGCTCATGGCGGCCGAGAAGACCTTGTTCTTGAAGTAGCTGACGTCCAGCGACGGGTGGTCGCTGCGCTTCTCGAAGATGACGAAGCCGGTCAGCACCGCGAGTCCGGCGAAGATGGTCGCCAGCACCTTGGCGTCGGTGAAGTCGGCCAGCTCGCCGCCCTTGATGATGCCGTAGACCAGCAGCACGAGGCCGATGACCGACAGCACCACGCCGACCGGGTCGAGGCGGCCGGGCTTGGGGTCGCGGGAGTCGGGAACCAGCCAGGCCATCAGGATCAGCGCGATGATCACGATGGGCACGTTGACGAAGAAGACCGAGCCCCACCAGAAGTGGTCCAGGAGCGCGCCGCCGGTGATCGGGCCGATGGCGATGGCCAGGCCGACGCCGCCGGCCCAGATGCCGATGGCCTTGGGCTGCTCATGACGCTCGAAGACGTTCATGAGGACGGCGAGGGTGGCGGGCATCACGAAGGCGGCGCCGAGGGCCATCAGCGCGCGGAAGGTGATCAGCTGGGCGGGCGAGCCGGACTCGGCGGCGAGGGCCGAGCCGATGCCGAACACGGCGATGCCGCCGAGCAGCACCTTCTTGCGGCCCAGCCGGTCGCCGACGAGGCCGGCGGTGAACAGCAGGCCGGCGAAGACCAGGGTGTACGAGTTGATCGCCCACTCGATCTCGCTCTGGGTGGCGCCGAGG
The DNA here is from genome assembly GCF_043079545.1 of Streptomyces sp. NPDC015171. Lineage (NCBI taxonomy): Bacteria > Bacillati > Actinomycetota > Actinomycetes > Kitasatosporales > Streptomycetaceae > Streptomyces > Streptomyces sp. NPDC015171. The sequence goes on along the minus strand of NZ_JBIBUO010000004.1, from coordinate 514,392 downwards.
CCGACGGGCGCCGGGGTCGAGATGGTCTTGATGGCGACGTTCAGGATCGAGTTGTCGAGCACCACGATCAGCAGGCTCAGCATGAGCACGCCGAGGATCGCCCAGCGGCGCCGGTGCACAGCTTCCGGTATTCGGGAGGCAGGGACGGGACTTGTCATGTGCCCGAGCCTAAAGGCATTCCGATACGGAACCGTCTCGTATCTTATTTCTTTACCAAGGTCTTACACAGCCGGCCGGTTCGCGGGCCGCCGCGGGGAATCACGGGGGGTCCCCTGGCCCTCTCCGGCACGAGGTGCCACCATGGGAGGCGATTCCGGGGACGCCGTCAGGGCGCCTCGAGATGACCGAAGGAGCCATTGCCATGACGCAGCTTTCGGCTGCCCAGACTGTGCAGAACAGGCCCTCCGACGGCAGCAAGGCGCTGTACGGGGGGAAGGGCACGCGTCGTATCACCGTCCGCGACATCGCCCTCGCCAAGGAGCGGGGCGAGAAGTGGCCCATGCTCACCGCCTACGACGCGATGACCGCGTCCGTCTTCGACGAGGCCGGGATCCCGGTGCTCCTGGTCGGCGACTCGGCGGGCAACTGCCACCTCGGGTACGAGACCACCGTGCCCGTCACCCTCGACCAGATGGCCATGCTGTCCGCGGCCGTCGTACGCGGCACGCAGCGCGCCCTGATCGTCGGCGACCTGCCGTTCGGCTCCTACCAGGAGGGCCCGGTGCAGGCGCTGCGCTCGGCGACCCGGCTGGTCAAGGAGGCCGGCGTCGGCGCGGTCAAGCTGGAGGGCGGCGAGCGCTCGCACGAGCAGATCCGGCTGCTGGTGGAGGCCGGCATCCCGGTCATGGCCCACATCGGGCTGACCCCGCAGTCCGTCAACGCGATGGGCTACCGCGTGCAGGGCCGCGGCGAGGAGGCCGCGCAGCAGCTGCTGCGGGACGCGAAGGCCGTGCAGGACGCGGGCGCGTTCGCCGTGGTGCTGGAGCTGGTGCCGGCGGAGCTGGCGGCCGAGGTGACGCGGGTGCTGCACATCCCGACCGTCGGCATCGGCGCGGGACCGGAGACGGACGCGCAGGTGCTGGTGTGGACCGACATGCTGGGGCTGACGTCCGGCCGGGTGCCGAAGTTCGTCAAGAAGTACGCCGATCTGCGTGAGGTCATGGGCGGCGCGGTGCGCGAGTTCGCCCAGGACGTCGTCGGCGGAACGTTCCCGCTGGAGGAGCACTCCGTCCACTAGCCACTGCGGCAACACCAGGGCAGCCCGCCGATCGTCCCCCGTCGGCGGGCTGCCGTGTTTCTCCGGGATCCCGGGATCCCCGGTGCCCGCGGTCCCCGCGGTCCCCGCCGTCACCGGGGTCACCGGGGCGGGCCGGGATGTCGGTCGCGTGTCGGCCGCCTGTCGGTCGTTTGTCGGTGCGCCCTGGCACCGTCTTCCCCATGACACGCATCGACGACAACCCCGCCGGCGGCCGCTCCGCCGTGTCCGTACGGGGTCTGGTCAAGCACTACGGCGAGACCAAGGCGCTGGACGGCGTCGACCTGGACGTCCGCGAGGGCACCGTGATGGGTGTGCTCGGACCGAACGGCGCCGGCAAGACCACCCTCGTACGGATCCTGTCCACCCTGATCACCCCGGACGCCGGGCAGGCCCTCGTGGCCGGCTACGACGTGGTGCGCCAGCCCCGGCAGCTGCGCCGGGTGATCGGGCTCACCGGCCAGTACGCCTCCGTGGACGAGAAGCTCCCGGGCTGGGAGAACCTGTACCTGATCGGCCGGCTGCTCGACCTGCCCCGCAAGGACGCCCGTGCCCGCGCCGACGAGCTGCTGGAACGGTTCTCCCTGACGGAGGCCGCCCGGCGCCCGGCGAGCACGTACTCCGGCGGCATGCGCCGCCGCCTCGACCTCGCCGCCTCGATGATCGGCCGGCCCGCCGTGCTCTACCTGGACGAGCCGACGACCGGACTCGACCCGCGCACCCGCAACGAGGTGTGGGACGAGGTCAAGGCGATGGTCGGCGACGGCGTCACCGTGCTCCTCACCACCCAGTACATGGAGGAGGCCGAACAGCTCGCCTCCGAGCTGACCGTGGTGGACCGGGGCAAGGTCATCGCCAAGGGCGGCATCGAGGAGCTGAAGGCCCGCGTCGGCGGGCGCACGCTCCGGGTGCGCCCGCTCGACCCGCTGGAGCTGCGCCCGCTCGCCACGATGCTGGACGAGCTGGGCATCACCGGGCTCGCGGCCACCACCGTGGACACCGGGACCGGAACCCTGCTGGTGCCGATCCTGAGCGACGAGCAGCTGACCGCCGTGGTCGGCGCCGTCACCGCCCGCGGCATCACGATCTCCTCCATCACCACCGAACTGCCCAGCCTGGACGAGGTGTTCCTGTCGCTCACCGGCCACCGTGCCAGTGCCCCGCAGGACGCCGCGCCCGCCGACTCCCGCGTCGAGGTCGCCGTATGAGCTCCGCCACCCTGTCCCCGGCCGCCGTGAAGGCCGACGCGCCGATCCCGCTCCGGGCCCATCTGCGGCACACCGGCGCGCTGGTCCGCCGCAACCTGCTGTGGATCCGGCAGGACCCGGAGTCGATGTTCGACGCGATCCTGTTCCCGGTCGTCTTCACCCTGCTCTTCGTGTACGTCTTCGGCGGCTCCATCGGGCAGTCGCTGGGCGGCGGCCAGGACCAGTACGTCCAGTACGTGATCCCCGGGCTGCTCGCCATGATGGGCATGAACATGGCCCAGGGCGTGGGCACCGGCTTCAACACGGACTTCAACTCCGGGGTCATGGACCGCTTCCGCTCGCTGCCCATCGGGCGCGGCTCCGTCCTCTTCGCGAAGATCGCGGTGGAGCTGATGCGGATGCTGTTCGCGACCGTGGTGCTGCTGGTGGTCGCCCTCCTCGTCGGCTACGACGTGCACAGCTGGAGCGGTCTGCTGGCCGCCGTGGGCCTGTCCGCGGTGTTCGGCTCGGCCCTGATGTGGGTGTTCCTGACCCTCGGCGTGGTGATGAAGAGCCCCCAGTCGGTGCAGGCCATGGGCTTCCTGGTGCTGATGCCGCTGCAGTTCGGCTCGTCGATCTTCGCGCCGACCGCGTCCATGCCGGGCTGGCTCCAGTCGTTCACCGACTACAACCCGCTCTCCGCGCTGGCCGACTGCGCGCGCGGACTGATGGAGGGCGGCGCCGTGGCCCGCCCCCTGTGGGTGACGCTGATCTGGTCGGCGGGGCTCACCGCGATCATGGCCCCGGTCGCCGTCCACAAGTTCCGCACGAAGAGCTGACGCACCGCGCCGGTCGGATCAGCTGACGCACCGCGCCGGTCAGATCAGGGCGGTGGCCTCCGCGAGGGAGAGGCCACCGCCCTCGGCGTACGCGGCCGTGTAGCCGGGGCCGTCCAGGCGCTCGCGGATCCGGGCCTCGGTCAGGTCGGACATCCGGTGCTCCACGCCGGAGGACACATGTCCGGGCGGCAGCACGGCCTGCGCGGCGGCCAGGCAGCGGGCGGCGTCGGCGGCGCGGCCGTCGAGCCGGGCCAGGGCCATCGCCGCCACGGTGAGGCAGATGGAGTCCAGGTGCGGGATGATCGCGCGGGCCAGCGGATCGACGGCGAGCTCCAGCGCCCTGCGCGAGCGGGTCAGCGCCTCCTCGACCCGCCCGTCCAGCGCGTCGACGAAGGCCTCCTGGGCCGCGAGCAGGGCGTCGAAGACGACGAAGTGCGCGATCCGGAACTCCTCGCGCAGCAGCCGGAGCTGCTCGCGGGCCTCGCCGGTGCGGCCGGTGAGGGCGAGCCAGGAGGACAGGAAGAGCCGCGCGGCGGGCATCGCCTCGCTGTGCGTGCCCTGCTGTTCGGCGATGACCTCGCGCAGCATCCGCTCGCCGCGCTCGATGTCGCCCGCCTCCATCAGCACGCTGCCCAGGCGCGAGCGCAGGACGGACACCTGGGCCCGGGCGCCCAGGCGGGCGGCGTACTCGATGGCGGCGCGGTAGTCGGCGGCGGCCTCCTGGTAGGCGCCCTTGCGTTCGTGGGCCTCGCCCCGCGCGGACAGCGCCTCCGCCGCCCCCCACTCGTCGCCGATCCGGCGGTAGATCTCCAGCGCCTCGTCGGCGTCCCGGGCCGCGTCACCGGCCCAGGCGGTGCGGTTGGCGAGCAGGTTGGCGCGCATCTGGAGGGCGCCGGCCAGCTCCCACTCGTAGCCCGGCGTGTCCCGGCAGGTCTGTACGGCGGCCTCGCTGATGGGCAGCAGCCGGTCCACGCCGCCGGTCAGCATCTCGGCGAAGAACCACAGCATCCCCGGGGCGCGGCAGACCTGGGGCAGGCCGGGCTCGTACACCTGCGTCACGACACGCAGCCTCGCCTTGGCCTCCGGGGTCTGCCACAGCTCCAGGTCGGTGTCCATGACGGCCATGTGACTGAGGTGGACACCGCGCCGCGCCTCCAGCAGCACCTCGCCCGCGTACGGCGGCGGGGCGGCGTGCGGGGGCTGCCACACCGGCCGGGCCCGGCGGACCGGCTCGGCGAACGGGTCGGGGCCGAGCGCGATCGCCTCCTGGCACCACAGGCGGACCTCGGTCTCCTGGTTGCGCATCCGCCAGAACCACTGGAGGGACAGCACCAGGCACAGTGCCTCCTGCTCGTCGCGCAGGGCGACGGCGTGCCGCAGGGCGGTGCGCAGGTTCTCGTACTCCAGCTGGAAGCGGTCGATGGCGGCGCGCTGGTCGGGGCCGCGCAGCAGCGGGTCGGTGGTGCGGGCGAGTTCGCGGTAGTAGGTGAGGTGGGCGCGCTGGGCCTCGGCGCGGCCCCCGGTCTCGGCGAGGCGCTCGGCGGCGTACTCGGCGACGGTCTCCAGGAGCCGGTAGCGCATCGCGCCGCCGGCGGCGGGGGCGGCCACCACCAGGGACTTGTCGACCAGGGAGCCGAGGGCGTCCAGCGCGGCGGGGCCGCACACGGCCTCGGCGGCGGCCAGGTCGCAGCCGCCGGCGAAGACCGACAGCCGGGCCAGGACCTCCCGTTCGCCGGCGTCCAGCAGGTCCCAGGACCAGTCCACGACGGCTCTGAGGGTCTGCTGGCGGGGCAGCACGGTCCGGCTGCCGGAGGTGAGCAGCCGGAAGCGGTCGTCGAGGCGGTCGGCTATCTGACGGGGCGTCAGCATGCGCAGCCGGGCCGCGGCCAGCTCGATCGCGAGCGGGAGCCCGTCGAGCCGGCTGCATATCTCGGCGCACGCCTCGGGGTCGTCCCCGATCCTGAAGTCCGGGCGGGCCGCCGCGCCCCGGTCGGCGAGCAGCCGCAGCGCGACCGGCTCGGGCAGCGGCTCCACGGGCCGCACCAGCTCGCCCGGGACGCCGAGGGGTTCGCGGCTGGTGGCGAGGACGGTCAGCTCCGGGCAGCGGGCCAGGAGGCTCTCGGTGAGCCGGGCGGCGGCGTCCACGACGTGCTCGCAGTTGTCGAGGATGATCAGCATCCGGCGCCGGGAGCAGTGCTCCACGAGCCGTTCCAGGGGGTCGTCGTGCCGGTCGGCGACCGCGCGCATGCTCTCGACGCCGGCGCCGTGCAGCACGGTCTCGCGGGCGCCGATCGCGGTGAGCACGGCCTGCGGTACGGCGTCCGGGTCGTCCACGGGGGCCAGCTCGGCGAGCCACGCCCCGTCCTGGAGGGTGTGCCGTACCGCCTCGGCGGCCTCCTGGGAGAGCCGGGTCTTGCCGGCGCCGCCGGGCCCGAGCAGGGTGACCAGGCGGGCGCTGGCGAGATCGGCGCCGATGGCCCGGATGTCGCTCTCCCGGCCGACGAAGGAGGTGAGCCGGGCGGGCAGGTTCCCCTGCCGGGCGGCGGGCGGGTCCGGCCGGGCGGCGGGGGGCGGGACGGCCGGCTCCTCGCGCAGCAGCTCGGCGTGCAGGGCGCGCAGCTCGGGCCCGGGGTCGGAGCCGAGCCGGTCCGTGAGCAGGCGTCGTACGTCCTCGTAGGCGGCGAGCGCCTGGGCCGGGCGGCCGGTGTCGCGCAGGGCGCGCAGCCGCAGCGCCTGGAGCGGCTCGTCCAGCGGGTGGCTGTCGCACAGAGCGGTCAGCTCGGGCAGCGCCCGCTCGGCCTGGCCGAGGGCGAGGGCGGCGGTGTGCCGGCCGCGCTGGGCGTCGAGGCGGCGGGTCTCCCAGCGGGCCGCCTCGCCGGTGCGGTCGGGCAGGTCGGCGAGGGCGGGCCCGCCCCACAGGGCGAGGGCGTCGTCGAGGACGGCGGCGGCCTTGGCCGGGTCGCCGTCGGCGAGGGCGCGCAGGCCGTCGCCGGTCAGCCGGTCGAAGCGGACGAGGTCGATGTCCTCGGGGCCGGCGGCGAGCCGGTAGCCGCCGTCGGCGGAGGCGACGGCCTCGGGGCCGAGGGCCCGCCGGAGCCGGCCGACGAGCGCCTGGAGCGCGCCCGCGGCGTCGGCGGGCGGGTCGGCGCCCCACACCTCGTCCACGAGCACGCCCACGGGCATGGTCCGGCCGGCCCGGAGGGCGAGCACGCTCAGCAGGGCACGCAGCCGTGCCCCGCCGACCGGGACGGCCGTGCCGTCGGGGCGGATTGCCTGGGTGGTGCCGAGCAGCCGATAGCGCACGGGGTCCATTGTCCCCGGAGCGGTCAGCGGGGGTGACGGGGCCTCGGCGGTGTGCCGTCCGGGGCGTCCGGCACAGCGGGGAGGTCCGTGCTGTCCGCGGCGCCGTCGTCCGCGCCGTCATCGTCCGCGGCGCCCTCGTCCGCGGCGTCGAGGACATCGAGGGTGACGAGGACGCCGACGGCCCGGCGGACCCGGTACGGGACCCGCCGGGGCGGCGGCTCCTCGTGGTCGTGGGCGTCGAACCACTTCGGGCAGGCGTCGACGGATCGCAGACCGTGGCCGCCGGGGACCGGCGCCAGGCGGCGCCCGGTGGCGCGAAGGACCACCCCCGTGCCGGGCAGGGGGGCGGGAGGTTCGTCGGCGAGGGGGTCGTGGTGGGCCAGGTACTCCTGGTGCACGAGGTCGATGCCGCGGACCCGCCCGGCGGTTTCGTGGCCGGGGCCGCCGTGGTGCTCCACCAGGGCCCCGGCGCCGTAGTGCTCGCCCGCCGGGTCCTCCCGGTCCGCGGCGACGAGCGGCCAGCGGACCTCGTCCCCGACGGCGAACGGTGTGCCGCAGCACTCCATCTGCCAGTCCGCGTAGAACACCCTCGTCCGTGTCATCCCTTCACCTTCCAGGAACCGGACGGCCACCGCGAGACGTTTTCCCCACACGCCGGCGGCCGGTACGGTCGCAGTCCCTGCCGTCCCGTCCGCACAGGAGTCCGCCCATGACCACCGCCACCACCCGCCACGGCGAGCGACGGGTCAGCCCCGTCTTCGTCGGCATCCTGGCCGTGACGGCGGTGACCGGCTGGGCCACCTGGACCGGGTTCGCCGCGCGGCCCGGCATCGCGGTGTTCCTGTTCGTGACCGCGGCCTGGATCGTCTCCCTGTGCCTGCACGAGTACGCGCACGCGCGCACCGCCCTGCACGGCGGGGACATCACGGTCGGCGCGAAGGGCTACCTCACGCTGAACCCGCTGAAGTACACCCACGCGCTGCTGAGCATCGTGCTGCCCGTGCTGTTCGTGATCATGGGCGGGATCGGCCTGCCGGGCGGCGCCGTCTTCATCGAGCGCAACCGGATCCGCGGGCGCTGGCGGCACAGCCTGATCTCGGCGGCCGGCCCGCTGACGAACGTGCTGTTCGCCGTGGTGTGCACGGCCCCCTTCTGGCTTGACGCCCTGGACGGCGTGCCCGCCGACTTCCGGTACGCGCTGGCGTTCCTCGCGCTGCTCCAGGTGACGGCGGCGATCCTGAACTTCGTGCCGGTGCCGGGCCTGGACGGCTACGGCGTGATCGAGCCCTGGCTGTCGTACGGCGTCAAGCGCCAGGTGGAGCCGTTCGCTCCGTTCGGGCTGCTCTTCGTGTTCGCGCTGCTGTGGCTGCCGTCGGTCAACAGCGCGTTCTTCGACGTGATCGACTCGATCATGCGCGCGCTGGGCGTCGACGACTTCTCCCGGTACTGCGGCGAGACGAGCTACCGCTTCTGGCAGGACACCCCGGAGATCTGCTCGCTCAGCTCGTGACGGAGCCGTCGCGCGCGGCGGCGCTCCTGCCGCGCTTGACGTAGTACCAGGTCATGTTGGAGGACAGGCCGGCCAGCAGCACCCAGACGATCCCCAGCCAGCTGCCCTGGACGAAGGAGACGACGGCGGCGGCCACGGCGAGGACGCAGACGACGAGCGTGTAGAGGGCGATGCGGGGCATGGGGGGCGGCTCCTTGCGGGGGGGGGGACACTGCTACGGCGAACAGTGTCCCCCATCGCCTGCCGGCGCCCGCCCGTGGCTCACACGTCGGTGACGCGGAGCCCGGCGTGCGCCTTGTACCGGCGGTTGACGGAGATCAGGTTCGCGACCAGCGACTCGACCTGGTGGGCGTTGCGCAGCCGGCCCGCGAAGACCCCGCGCATGCCGGGGATGCGCCCGGCCAGCGCCTGCACGGTCTCCACGTCGGCGCGCTCCTCGCCGAGCACCATCACATCGGTGTCGATCTGCTCGATCTCCGGGTCCTGGAGCAGGACGGCCGACAGATGGTGGAAGGCGGCGGTGACCCGGGAGTCCGGCAGCAGGGCGGCGGCCTGCTCGGCGGCGCTGCCCTCCTCCGGCTTGAGGGCGTAGGCGCCCTTCTTGTCGAAGCCGAGCGGGTTGACGCAGTCCACGACGAGCTTGCCGGCCAGTTCCTCGCGCAGCGCCTTCAGGGTGTCGCCGTGGCCGTCCCACGGCACGGCGACGATCACGATGTCGCTGCGGCGCGCGGTCTCGGCGTTGTCGGCGCCCTCGATGCCGTGGCCGAGTTCGTCGGCGGCGGCCCGCGCGCGCTCGGCGGCGCGGGAGCCGATGATCACCTTCTGGCCGGCCCGGGCGAGCCGGTAGGCGAGGCCCTTGCCCTGCGGTCCGGTGCCGCCGAGCACGCCGACGACATGGCCGGAGACGTCGGGCAGGTCCCACGGGTCCTTGGCGGGGGCCTTCTGTGCGCTGTCGGTAGAGGTCATGGCCCGACTCTACGTCCGCCGCCGGGGCGCCACCGGCTCAGGTCAGCCGGTGTACGGACACCCGGCGGAAGGTGATCGTCTCGTAGGTGCCGAAGTCGCCCGTCTCGTAGAGCAGTCCGACCGTGTGCGGGTCGACGCGGACCAGGTCGGAGTAGGCGGCGGGCAGCCCGTCGACGGTGAACACCGGGCGCCAGGTGGTGCCGCCGTCGTGGGAGGCGCGGATCGTCATCAGGGCGCGGACGGCGGGGTCGGCCGGACCGGAGAAGAGGAGCACGTCGGGGTCGCGGAGCTGGAGCACGGCGGCCTCGCAGACCGGTGCGGCGAGCCCCGCCTGCGGCCGGAAGGGCTTGACGAGCGTCTTGCCGCCGTCCGCCGAGTGGGCGTCGGCGCGGTTGCCGGGGGACGGCGAGTCGTTGCGGGTGTTGAGGTAGACGCGGCCGTCGGGGAGTTCGGCGGCGGTGGTCTCGTTGACGTTGACGTAGCCGTCGGTGTTCTCGTCCAGGTAGCCGAGGTACCAGGTCTCGCCGTGGTCGTCGCTGAGCAGGCAGTGCCCGCTGTTGTACTTGGCCTCGGCGCCGGTGTCGGTGCCGGTGGGCGGCACGGTGTGGTTGGCGGGGACGAGGACGCGGCCGGAGGTCAGCTGGAGGGCGTGGCCGGGGGTGGTGGCGTACCAGCGCCAGCCGGCCTTCTTCACCTGCTGGGTGATCTCCCTGGGCGGGGACCAGGTCACGCCGTCGTCGTCGCTGTGCTGCACCCATGTCCGCCGCCCGTCGGCGTCGCTCACCTGGCCGCGCAGGATGGCGGCCTCGGTGGCGGTGGCGGCGGCGCGGACGTGCACCAGCAGGATCCGGCCGGTGTCGAGGACGACGGGGGCGGGGTTGCCGGCGAGGCCGGTGCCGTTGCTCGCGGCCACCTGGAGCGGGCCCCAGGTGCGCCCGCCGTCCGTGGACCGCTTCTGCACGATGTCGATGTGCCCGTGGTCGGCGGCGGATTCGACCCGGCCCTCGCAGAAGGCGAGCAGCGTGCCGGTCCGCGAGGCGACGACGGCCGGGATGCGGAAGCTGGCGTATCCCTCCTGGCCCGCGCGGAAGGGGACGGTCACATCGCTCATGGGGGGCTCCTCGGGGCGGCTGCGGGTGTGAAGTGGCACGCGTTCATGCCCGGGTCGGGCGAATTCAGGGTGAACTCCGCGTCACAAGTCGCCGGTTGCGGCAGGATGCGGTCACATGGACGCCGTACGGGTCGCGTTGCTGCGGGAAGTGCTGGCCGGGACCGAGTGGCTGGGCGCCACCCGGAGGTTCGCGGGGGTGCTGCGCGGCTCGGTGGTGGGGCACGGGGGCGGGCTGCTGCTGATGGGCACGCCGGAGTACGAGCCCTGGCATCTGGCCGCGCATCTGGTGGACGAGGCGGCCTGGTCGGGCACGCCGGAGCTGGCGCCGACGCTGGTGCGGCAGCGGGCGCGGCCGTGCGATCCCGCGCACCTGGCGGTCGGGCCCGGCCGGCTCGCGGCGGCGCGGCGCGGTGAGACCCTGCTGGTCGTGGCGCCCGAGGAGCCCGCGCCGCTGCTGGAGCGGGTGTCCGACGCCCGGCGGGCCGGGGTGACGGTGCTGGCGCTGGGCGCGGGCGGCGGCGAGCTGGCCGCGATGGCGCATGACGCGCTGGCCGTGCCCGAGGGGGCCGAGCTGGACCTGGACACCGTGCAGCACCTGGTCAGCGCGGCGGCCGGGGAGAACGAGGGGGTCCCGCCGCGGGGCCGGCGGGGATTCCGGGACCGGCTGTCCCGGCTGGCGGAGATCGTGACGGCCCCGCCGCCGGCCCCGTGGTGACCGCCCGGCGTGTCGCCGCGCCTCCCGCCGCCGCGGCGGAGGCGCGGCGACACGCCGGGAGGCGGGCCGGGTGGGCGGGGGCGCGGTCAGTCGTCCTCGGTCTTCTGGCCGGCGGCTCCGGCGTCGTGCCAGCGCGGGTCGTTCTCCCACTCCAGATTGCGTTCGGCCGCGGTCTCCATCGCCCGCTGGGCCTCCTGCGGTGAGGCGTACGGTCCGAAGCGGTCCTTGCCCGGACAGTCCGGGCCCTCCTCGACCTTCTTGTGCTCCAGGCAGTAGTACCACTCGCCCGGCTTGCCGGCGGTGTGCTTCTTGAACAAGGCCATGGACAGCTCCTCTCGCCACCGACATGTTCCCCCATGTCCGCTGGTTAGACTCGCTGGCATGTCTGGCCAGTCGCTGCTCGTACCAGGGGAGCTGTCCCCCACCCGTTCGGTCCCCGGAAACATCCGCCGCCCCGCGTACGTCGGAAAGCCCGCGCCGGCGCCGTACACCGGGCCGGAGGTGCAGACCCCCGAGACCGTCGAGGCGATGCGGATCGCCGGCCGGATCGCCGCGCGGGCGATGGCGGAGGCCGCGAAGGCCATCGCGCCCGGGGTCACCACGGACCAGCTGGACAAGATCGCCCACGACTACATGTGCGACCACGGCGCCTACCCGTCCACGCTCGGCTACCGGGGCTTCCCGAAGTCGCTGTGCACGTCGGTCAACGAGGTCATCTGCCACGGCATCCCGGACTCGACGGTCCTCAGGGACGGCGACATCGTCAACCTGGACGTGACGGCGTACATCGGCGGGGTGCACGGCGACAACAACGCGACCTACCTGGTCGGCGAGGTGGACGAGGAGTCGCGGCTGCTGGTGGAGCGCACCCGGGAGTCGCTGAACCGCGCGATCAAGGCCGTGAAGCCCGGCCGGCAGATCAACATCATCGGCCGGGTCATCGAGTCGTACGCCAAGCGCTTCGGCTACGGCGTCGTGCGGGACTTCACCGGTCACGGCATCAACACGTCGTTCCACTCCGGGCTGATCATCCCGCACTACGACAGCCCGCACGCGACGACCGTCATGCAGCCGGGCATGACCTTCACGATCGAGCCGATGCTGACGCTGGGCACCCACGAGTACGACATGTGGGACGACGGCTGGACGGTCGTGACGAAGGACCGCAGGCGGACCGCGCAGTTCGAGCACACGCTGGTGGTGACGGACAGCGGCGCGGAGATCCTGACCCTGCCCTGACCGCCCCGCGCAGCCGCCGAGCCCGCCCTCTGACGGGGGCGGGCTTTCTCTTGTACGCTTTTACCGACACACTGTCGGCAAAGTTACCGACACGGGGTCGACAAAGGCGTTGACTTAGGTAAGCCTTACCTTAGAGGATGTGCTCATGGACTCCTTCTCGTCCCTCATCCGCACCGCGTCGCACGAGCAGCACGTGGAGGCGGAGACCTCGACGTTCATGAGCGATCTGCTCGGCGGCCGGCTCGGCGTGACGGCCTACGCGCGCTACACCGAGCAACTGTGGTTCGTCTACGCGGCCCTGGAGAGCACGGCCGAGCGGCTCGCCTCGGATCCGGTGGCCGGGCCGTTCATCCGGCCCGAGCTGTTCCGGCTGCCCGCGCTGGAGCGCGACCTCGCGCATCTGCGGGGCCCCGGCTGGCGGGCGGACCTCACCGCCCTGCCCGCGACCCGGGCGTACGCGGACCGGGTCCGCGACTGCGCCGAGCGCTGGCCCGGCGGCTATGTCGCCCACCACTACACCCGGTATCTCGGCGACCTCTCCGGCGGCCAGATCATCCGCGACAAGGCGGAGAAGACCTGGGGCTTCACGAGGAAGGGCGACGGCGTCCGCTTCTACGTCTTCGAGGAGATCACCAACCCGGCCGCGTTCAAGCGGGACTACCGGGAACTGCTGGACGCCATCGGCGTGGACGACCTGGAGAAGCAGCGGGTCGTCACCGAGTGCAAGCGGGCGTTCGCCCTGAACACGGACGTCTTCCGGGCCCTGGGCGAGGAGTTCCCCCTGAGCGCGTGACACTCCGGGGCCTCGCCCCGCGAGGGCCCGGCCGGCGCAGGTGTCCCGCGCTCACCGCCGTGCAGCGGGCGTGGCCGGGGGGCGCTGGCCGAGCCACTGTTCGGCGTCCCAGGCGTGGAACCGCTCGATCTCGGTGAACCCGAGCTTCGCCGCGAGGCGCATCGAGCGGACGTTGGCGGTCTGGGTGGTGAGCACCACCGGCTCGCCGGGAAGGGCGCCGTCGAACCAGTCGAGCGCCGCCGCGCACGCCTCGCCGGCGTATCCGGATCCCCACGCCCGCGGCAGGAACAGGTAGCCGAGATCGGCCTTCCCCGCGGCGGCCGGGCGGCGGTGCTCCGTCGCTCTCCTGAGCAGGACCAGGCCGATCATCGACCCGTCGAGCTCGACGACGAAACTCCCGGTCCGCCGCTCGGGCGCCCCGGGCATCTCGCGCTCCAGCTCGTCGCGCGGGCGGGGGCCGCCGAGGTAGGTGTGCACCTCCGGCGACGCCAGCAGCTCGATGAACGCGGCCCGGTCACGGGCCTCGGGCTCCCGGAGGACGAGCCGCTCGGTCCTGATCGGGGGCGGGGGCCAGGCGACGGGTCCGAGTGCGGTCATGCCCGCCACTCAATCAGCGGGCTCGGCGGCGATCAAGACGCGCCGACCGGTCACTCCCGGGGTCTGGCGCTCCAGGACGACCCGGCCGCCGACCTCCACCCACCCGTGCGGCTGGGGCGCGGTGAGGATCTGGGAGCCGCGGCCCTGCGTGATGTTGAGGGCCCGGCCGAGCCGGTCGGTGAGCAGCAGTGCCGCCGCGCCCGTGGCCTCGTCCTCCTCGATGCCGTCGCCGCGGCCGGGGAAGGCGCGGGCCCGGACGCGGCCGGCCGCCTCGTCCTCCCAGGCCCAGGCGTAGATCCACTCCCCCGCCGGCGGCACGTCGAGCGCGTCCACCTCGGCGGCGCTCGGGTACCGGCGCAGGGTGCGCGGCGGCACCCACTCCGCGCGGGCCTCGATCCAGTTGAACTCGCCGTCCAGCCGGGTCCCGACGACCCCGGCGGGGGTGACCAGTTCGGGCACGTCGAGCAGCCAGGCCGTGCCGACGCAGGGGTGGCCGGCGAAGGGCAGGCGCAGGGCGGGCGTGTAGATGTCGATCACGCCGCGCTCGGGGTCGTCCACGAACACGGTCTCGCTGAAGCCCAGTTCGGCCGCCAGCGCCTGCCGGTCGCTGCGCTCGGGCAGCACCGAACCGTCGCGCACGACACCCAGCTCGTTGCCGTGGCCGCCGTCGGGTCCGCAGAAGACGCGGAGTACGTCGTAGTCAGTCACTCGAAAATTGAAACATCGCCGCGCGGGCCAGCGCGTCCCAGGCGGGACCGCCGCCGGGCAGCGGCCAGGTGCGGACGGCCGACGGCTCGTGGGGCAGGCCGGCCAGGACGTCGCCGTAGCCCTTCTCCCGTGCGGCGCTCCCTCGTGCGGCGCTCCCTCGTGCGGCGCCGGAGTGCGCCGCGAGCCGTTCCTCGTGCCGCCGGTGACCCTCGGTCACCGCCGCGGCGTCCCGGCGCCACTCCCGCTCGTCCCTGGCCTCGCCTTCCCCTTCACGGTGGCGGAGGTGGTCCGGATGGGCCGCGCGCCGCACACGGCACCGCCCGCCGAGGACGACCTCGCGGTGGCCGAGGCGCTGGCGTCGACCGAGGTGGCCGGCCTCGCCGCACGGCCGTTCCCGGCGCTCAGCGGCGGCGAGCGGGCCCGGGCCGCCCTCGCCCGGGTGCTCGCCCAGCGCGCGCCCCCGCCGCTGCTCGACGAACCGACCGCCGCGCTGGAGGCGTACGCGGACCGGGCGGCCGTCCTGCGGGCCGGCCGGGTCGCGGCGGACGGCCCGCCGGACCGCGTGTTCACCGAGGGGCTGCTCTCCCGGGTGTACGAGCACCCGGTGGAGGTGTGCGCGCACCCCCGTACCGGCGCGGTCGTCGTGGGCCCGGACCGAGCGCTTTGACCGCCTCTTTGCCGTGCCGTGGAATCGACTTTGAGCCACTGCGATCAAGCCGTGTCCGGGGCCTCCGCGTGAGAGCTGAATCACGGACCGGGGGGGTACGGGTGAGGTAAGCCTCATGTAAGTTAGGGCAGCCTCACCAGACCGCATCCCCGCTTGGAGCCCGCATGCGAGCCGTCCGACTCACCGTCACCGCCGCCGCCACCGCGGCGGCTCTGACCGCCATGGCGGCCTGCACCTCGAAGAGCGATGCCAAGGACGGCGACGCCATCCAGGTCACGGCCGCCGACTCGACGTGCGACACCTCCGCGAAGTCGGTGCCCGCCGGGCACGTCACGCTCAAGATCGAGAACAAGGGCTCCCGGGCGACCGAGGTCGAGATCCTCTTCCCGGACGACCGGATCGTCTCCGAGAAGGAGAACATCGGCCCCGGCACCAAGTACACGCTCACCGCCGAGGTGAAGGCCGGGTCGTACGAGATCGCCTGCCGGCCCGGCATGAAGGGCCGCGGTGTGCGGCAGAAGCTGACCGTGACCGGCGGCGGCGCCACCGCGAAGCGCGACCCGAAGCTGGACAAGGCGGTCGCCGACTACCGCGAGTACGCCCAGGACCAGGCCGACGCCACCGTGCCGCTCGCCGAGACCTTCGCGAAGGCCATCGAGGCCGGCGACCTCGACGCCGCCAAGAAGGCGTACTCCCCCTCGCGCCTCGGCTGGGAGCGCACCGAGCCGATCGCCGAGTCGTTCGGCGACATCGACCCCAAGACCGACACCCGCGCCGACGGCCTGGAGAAGGGCCAGAAGTGGACGGGCTGGCACCGTCTCGAGAAGGCCCTCTGGCAGGACAAGAAGACCGGCGCCGAGGAGAAGGCCCTCGCCGGCCAGCTGGTGACCGACCTGAAGGACTGGCAGAAGCGGGTCGGCAAGGCCGAGATCACCCCGACCTCCATGGCCAACGGCGCCAAGGAGCTGCTCGACGAGGTCGCCACCGGCAAGGTCACCGGCGAGGAGGACCGCTACTCGCACACCGACCTGGTCGACTTCAAGGGCAACGTCGAGGGCGCGCAGAAGGCGTACGAGCTGCTCAAGCCGGTCGCCGCGAAGAACGACGCCGCGCTCACCGGCGAGCTGGACAAGCAGTTCGCCGCGCTGGACCGCGTGCTGGACAAGTACCGCCCGGACAAGACCTCCTACGACTTCGTCTCCTACGACAAGGTCACCAAGGAGCAGCGCAAGGAGCTGTCGGACGCGGTGAACGCCCTCGCCGAGCCGCTGTCCAAGCTGGCCGCGGCGGTCGTGAAGTAACGACGGCAGAGAGGGCACAGCGATGACCGAGAACCACAGCGGCGGCACCTCGCGCCGGGCCCTGCTCGGCTGGGGCGGGGCCGGGCTCGCGCTCGGCGCCGCCGTGGCCGGCGGCGCGGTCGCGATGGCCGAGGCGGGCGGCGACCTGGACCCGGCGGCCGAGACGGGCGGCGCGGTCGCGTTCCACGGCGCCCACCAGGCGGGCATAGCCACGCCGGTCCAGGACCGGCTGCACTTCGCCGCGTTCGACGTGAAGACCGACGACCGCGAGGAGTTCGTCCAGCTGCTGAAGGACTGGACGGCGGCGGCCCGGCGGCTGACCGCCGGCCGGGCCGTCGGCGACGGCGCCTACGGCGGGCTCGCCGAGGCGCCGCCGGACGACACCGGCGAGGCCCTCGGCCTCCAGCCCTCCCGGCTGACCCTCACCCTCGGCTTCGGGCCCTCCTTCTTCGAGAAGTTCGGCCTGGCGGACCGGCGCCCCGACGCCCTGGCCGACCTGCCGCAGTTCCCCGGCGACAACCTGGACCGGACCCGCACCGGCGGCGACCTGTGCGTCCAGGCCTGCGCCGACGACCCGCAGGTCGCCGTGCACGCCATCCGCAACCTGGCCCGCATCGGCTTCGGCAAGGTCGCCATCCGCTGGTCCCAGCTCGGCTTCGGCAAGACCTCCTCCACCACTCCGGACGCGCAGACCCCGCGCAACCTCATGGGCTTCAAGGACGGCACCCGCAACATCGCGGGCACCGAGACCGAGCGGCTGAAGAAGTTCGTGTGGGTGGGCGACGGGGACGGCGACGCCGGGTCGGCCTGGATGACCGGCGGGTCGTACCTGGTCGCCCGCCGCATCCGGATGAACATCGAGACCTGGGACCGCACCTCGCTGCAGGAGCAGGAGGACGTGTTCGGCCGGGACAAGCGCGAGGGCGCCCCGGTCGGCAGGGCCAAGGAGCACGACGCGCCGTTCCTGAAGGCGATGAAGCCGGACGCGCACGTGCGGCTCGCGCATCCGGACTCCAACGGCGGGGCGACCATCCTGCGCCGCGGCTACTCCTTCACCGACGGCACCGACGGCCTCGGCCGCCTCGACGCGGGCCTGTTCTTCCTCGCCTACCAGCGGGACGTGCGCAAGGGGTTCATCCCGCTCCAGCGCAGGCTGTCGGCGCAGGACGCGCTCAACGAGTACATCCAGCACGTGGGTTCGGCGGTCTTCGCGGTACCCCCCGGCGTCCGGGACTCCGGCGACTGGTGGGGCCGCACGCTGTTCTCGAAGGAGGCGTAGCCCGTGTTCTCCAACTACCTGATCGGCCTGCGCGAGGGGCTCGAGGCGTCGCTCGTCGTCTGCATCCTCATCGCCTACCTGGTCAAGACCGGCCGCAGGGAGGCCCTGCGGCCGATCTGGATGGGCGTCGGCATCGCCATCGCCATCGCGATGGGCTTCGGCTGCGCCCTGGAGTTCGGCTCCCAGGAGATGACGTTCCAGGCGCAGGAGGCGCTCGGCGGCTCCCTGTCGATCGTCGCCGTGGGCCTGGTCACCTGGATGGTGTTCTGGATGCGGCGCACCGCCCGGCACCTGAAGGCGGAGCTGCACGGCAAGCTGGACGCGGCCCTCGCCCTGGGCACCGGCGCGCTGGTCGCCACCGCGTTCCTGGCCGTCGGCCGGGAGGGCCTGGAGACCGCCCTGTTCGTGTGGGCGTCGGTGCACGCGGCCTCCGACGGCACCCCGCGCCCGCTGGTCGGCGTGGCGCTGGGCCTGGCCACCGCGGTCCTGCTGGGCTGGCTGTTCTACCGCGGCGCCCTGAAGATCAACCTGGCCAAGTTCTTCACCTGGACCGGCGGGATGCTGGTCGTGGTCGCGGCGGGCGTCCTGGCGTACGGCTTCCACGACCTCCAGGAGGCCGACTGGATCCCGGGCCTGACGAACCTCGCGTTCGACATCAGCGGCACCATCCCGCCGGACAGCTGGTACGGCACCCTGCTGAAGGGCGTGTTCAACTTCCAGCCTGATCCGACGGTCGTCCAGATCACGGTGTGGGCGCTGTATCTGGTCCCGGTGCTCGCGCTGTTCCTCTCCCCGGTAGGGTTCGCCTCCGGAAAGGGGAAGGTGAAGGAGCCCGATGACCAGGGAACGCAGCCGTCGACGGCTTCGCAGGCCTGACCGGAACACCCTCATAGCGGCCGTGCTGACGGCTTTGTCGCTGACGGCGAGCGGCTGCGTGGTGGTGCACGGGGAACGCGCGGTGCTCCCGGCCGCCACCCGTGCCGAGGCCGCCAGGGCGCTCACCGCGTTCACGGACGCCTACAACGAGGCCGACAAGGCGTACGACAGCTCCGTGGACGCGCCCTACGTCACCGGTCCCCTCGCCGACATCGACTCCGCCCGGCTGAAGGCCGGGCACGTCAACAGCCCGTCCGGGAACGCGAACCACACCCCGCTGAAGCTGACGGACGCGAAGTTCGCCATCCCCGCGAAGGCGGGCTGGCCCCGCTGGTTCGTCGCCGACGCCAAGGGCGACAAGGGCGGCGACTACCGCTGGGTGATGGTGTTCACCCGGGGCAGCCTCGGCGAGCGGTGGCAGGTGGCCTATCTGACGCTCATGGCGCCCGGGGCGGTGCCCGAGTTCAGGACGGACGAGGACGGCTGGGCCGAGGCCGTGCCCGCCGACTCCGCCCGGCTGGCCGTCCGCCCGGACGCGTTGAGCAAGGCGTACGCGGCGTACCTGAAGAACGGCGGGGAGACCTTCGCCGACGGCCGGGACACCAGCAAGCTGCGCGCCGGCCGTGTGAAGGAGGCCAAGAAGCCCGGTCTGGTCCGGCAGTTCATCGACGAGCCGCTCACCCACGGCGACTACGCGCCGCTGGCCCTGCGCACGGCGGACGGCGGGGCGCTGGTGTTCTTCACCACGCACCACTACGAGAAGCAGACCGCCTACACCGGCGCCACCGTGCCGATCCCGAACAGGGACGTGCGGGCCCTGACCAAGGGCGAGGTGAAGCAGTCCCTGACGCTGGAGTCGATCGCCAACGAGGCCGCCCTGGACCCGCCGGGCAGCGGCCCGGTGCGCCTGCTGGGCCGGGTCCAGGGCCTGACGTCCGCCCAGGGCGAGTAGGCCGGTCGGCGCGGGCGGTCAGCGCCGCAGGGGCCAGGCCGGATGCTGGGGGCCGGACTCGCCGTCCGCGTGGCGGGCGCAGGCGTCGGTGAGCGCCTCCAGCAGGGTCAGCGGGTCGGGCAGCTGGTGCTCGGGGCCGCGCACCCAGCGCATCCGCCGGTCGTCGTCGCCGGGCAGCCGGGCGGGCGGTACGAGGACGTAGGAGCCCCGGCAGTGCCAGCGCAGGCCCGGATGCTCGTCCATGGTCTCGGGGCGGCAGTCCAGCTCGCAGGGCCACCACTCGTCCTCGTCCTCGGGGGTGCCGCGGGTGAGGGTGAAGAACAGCAGGCGCCCTTCGTCGCTCTCGGCGACCGGGCCCACCTCGACGCCGGTGTCGAGCAGCCGGTCCAGGGCCTCGCGGCCGGCCGCGAGGGGCACGTCCAGGACGTCGTGCACCATGCCGGTGGCGGTGATGAAGTTCGCCTGCGGCTGGTGCCGGGCCCAGCGCTCGATCTGGGCGCGGTCGGTGGTGGACTGCGTCTGCCAGGCGAAGGACACCGGGTGCCGGGCGGGGATGGGACAGCCTATGCGGTCGCAGGAGCAGCGGTAGCCGGCGACGGGGTGCGCGGCGGGAGCGAGCGGCAGGCCCGCTCCGGCGGCGGCGAGCAGCAGCGCCTCACGGCCGGCGTCGTCGGCGGAGGTCTCCTTCGGCCGGCGTCCGCGCAGCCACTGGGAGAGCCTGCCCTGCCGGCCGGGCCGGTCGCCGAACGTGCCGCTCATCTATCGCCTCAGTCTGGTGGTCGCCTCGCTGGTGTGCGGACAGCATGCCTTATCGTCCCATCTTCTCGTGCTTCGGGGGGTCCGGGGACGGTTCCGGCGGAACGGACGAGACGTGCCTCACAGCCGGCGGCGCCGGGCGGGCGGGGCGCGGTTCAGCGGGGTGCGATGCCGTGCAGCGCGTAGTCGACCAGGGTGTCGGTGTACGCGTAGGAGATCGGTCCGGTCCGTTGCAGCCAGCGCTGTGCGAGGGGGGAGAAGAGCAGTTCGAGGGCGATCCGGGGATCGACGTCGTCCCGTACCGCACCGGTGTCCTGGGCCGAGCGCAGGCGGCAGACGTGCAGCTGGAGCTGCGGTTCGAGGAGCTTGGCCACGGCGGCCCGCAGCACGGCCTTGAGGTCGGCGGCCAGGTCACCGGTGTCCGTAACAAGCGCCGGCGCCGGCTACGACACGGAGTCGTACGGCGGCCAGGCGTCGCCCCAGTCGGCGTCCCGGGCCGCCTTGTACAGCTCGCCGTGCCGCTTGGTGACGGTCGTGCGGCGCAGCTGCTCGTCGGCCTCGCACAGATCGAGGAGCACCTGGCCCTTGCGGATCTGCGGACGCCTGACCACCCGGGCGGGGGCGGGCTCGGCGGGCAGCCGGGTGGCGGCGACGTAGGCGAACTTCTCGTCCTCGTACGCCAGCGAGCCGCCCTTGACCTGGCGGTGCAGGGAGGAACGGCCGACCCGGGCGGAGAAGTGGCACCAGTCGGTGCCGGGCATGATGGGGCAGGCGGCGCTGTGCGGGCAGGGCGCGGCGATCCGGAAGCCGGCCCGGACCAGCCGGTCGCGGGCCTCGATGACGCGGTCGTAGCCGGCCGGGGTGCCGGCCTCGACGATCACGACGGTCCGCGCGGCGCCCGCCGCGGCGTCGACGAGGGCGGCGCGCGCGGCCTCGGGCAGTTCGTTGAGGACGTACGACACCGTGACCAGGTCGGCGGGGTCCAGGGTGAGGTCGGCGCCGATCCGGGCGCGCTGCCAGCGGGCGGCCGTCAGGGCGGGGTTGGCGGCGGCCAGTTCCCGGCCGAGGGCGAGGGCGGGTTCGGCCCAGTCCAGCACGGTGACGCCGCGCTCGCCCGGCCAGGTCGCGGTGACGGCCCAGGTGGCGGCTCCGGTGCCGCCGCCGACGTCGACATGGCTGCCGGGCGTCCAGCCGGGCAGGGCGTCCGCGAGGGCGGCCAGCGCCGAGCGGACCGCCTCGAAGGTGGCGGGCATGCGGTAGGCGGCGTACGCGGCGACGTCGGCGCGGTCGCGGAGGATCGGCGCGTGGGTGGGGGTGTCGCCGCGGTAGTTGGCGATCAGCCGGTCCACCGCTGCGGCCACCGCCGTGGGGGGCAGGCCGTCGAGCAGCCCGGCCAGTGCGGCGCGGAGGTTGGCGGCCGGGGAGGCGGGGTCGTTCACCTGGCGATTCTAAGGCGCTGCGCGCGGGTGCCGGCCTGCTGGGGGCCGGGGCTCAGATCACCGCTCGGGCCAGGCGCGTCGCCAGTGCCGCCCGGGGCCGGCTGTCCGGTGCGCGGCGGCGCGGGTGGACCGTGTTGGCCAGCAGGATCAGGAAGGTGTCGGTCGCCGGGTCCAGGACCAGCGAGGTGCCGGTGAAGCCGGTGTGGCCCGCGGCGCCGTGGCCCGCCAGCTCGCCCATGAACCACGGCTGGTCCAGGGCGAAGCCGAGGCCGGGCGGGGTGAAGAGCAGCTCCACGAAGTCGGGGCCGAGGATGCGCGCGGGCCCGTAGGAGCCGCCCGAGAGCAGGGCGCGGCAGAAGACGGCCAGGTCGGGCGCGGTGGAGAAGAGGCCGGCGTGCCCGGCTGTCCCGCCGAGCGCCCAGGCGTTCTCGTCGTGCACCACGCCCCGCAGCATGCCCCGGTCGGCCTTGGCCCACGGCCGCCGCTGGTCCTCGGTGGCGGCGGCGCCCGGGCAGGGGCCGAAGGCGGTGGCGGTCATGCCGAGCGGCCGGGTGATGCCGTCCTGGACGAGGACGTCGAGGGTGCGTCCGGTGATGCGCTCAAGGACGTACTGGAGCAGGAGCATGTTCAGGTCCGAGTACCCGTGGGCGCCGGGCTCGGCGGCCGGTGCCTCGGCGCGCAGCAGGCTCAGCCGGGCCGCGTCGTCCGCGCAGTCGTACAGCGGGAGTTCCGGGCGCAGTCCGGAGGTGTGGGTGAGCAGCTGCCGGACCGTGATGCCGTAGACGGCGGCGGCGTGGAAGTCGGGCAGGTAGTCGCCGACGCGGGCGTCGATGCCGAGGGTGCCGCGCTCGATCTGCTGGACGGCGACGACGGAGGTGAACAGTTTGGTGAGGGAGGCCAGGTCGAAGGGGGTGGCGACGGTGACCGGGACCCGGGCGGCGGCCGGCAGCTCGACACCGGTGTCGGTCTCGGGGTCGTAGGAGGCGTAGCGCACCGCCCAGCCCGTGGCCTCGGCCACGGCGATGACGGGGCCGCGTCCGGCCAGCACGACGGCCCCGGCCGCCCAGGGGCGGTCGCCGGCGGTGAGGGCGCGCGCCTCGGCGACCAGCCGGGCGGTGGCGACGGGGTCGAACCCGGCCCGCTCCGGCGTGCCGGCGCGCAGTCTCGGTGCGCTCAGCTCTGGTCTCCCTCCGCCCCGGCACGGGCGGCCGCCCGTGCCGTCCAGGGACGGCACAGTCCCACGAAGCAGGCCGTCGCGACCAGTGCTCCGGCCAGCTGGACGAGGGCCATGGGTACGGCGGTGTGCTCGCCGGCGACGCCGACCAGCGGGGAGGCGACCGCGCCGACGAGGAAGGAGGAGGTGCCGAGCAGCGCCGAGGCGGAGCCGGCGGCGTGCCGGGTGCGCAGCAGGGCGAGGGACTGGGCGTTGGGCAGGGTGATGCCCATCGCGGACATGAGGACGAACAGGGCGGTGGCGACGGGGACGAGGCCGGCCTCGCCGAACACGCCGGAGGCCATCAGCAGCAGGGCGGTCGAGGCGAGCACGATCACGGCCAGGCCGACCGCGAGGACCTTGTCCAGGCTGACCCGGCCGACGAGCACCTTGCCGTTGATCTGCCCGGCGATCATCAGACCGACCGAGTTGACGCCGAACAGCAGGCTGAAGGTCTGCGGGGAGGCGCCGTAGATCTCCTGGATCACGAACGGGGAGGCGGATATGTAGGCGAAGAGCGCGGCGAAGGCGAAGCCGCCGGCCAGGGTGTAGCCGGTGAAGGGCAGGTCGGCGAGGAGGCCGCGCATCGTGCGCAGCGCCTGGCCGAATCCGCCGGCGTGCCGGTCGGCGGGCGCGAGCGTCTCGGGCAGCCGGCGCCAGACGACGGCGGCGAGCAGGGCTCCGACGGCCGTGAGGACCACGAACACGCCCCGCCAGTCGGTCACCCGCAGGATCTGTCCGCCGATCAGCGGGGCCACGACGGGGGCGACCCCGGAGATCAGCATCAGGGTGGAGAAGAAGCGGGCCATGGCCACCCCGTCGTACAGGTCGCGTACGACGGCCCGGGCGATGACGATGCCGGCCGCTCCCGCGAGTCCCTGGAGCAGCCGGAAGGCGACCAGCGTCTCGACGTTCGGCGCGAAGGCGCACAGGGCGGTGGCGAGCAGGTAGACGGCGAGGCCGGACAGGAGCGGGCGGCGGCGGCCCCAGCGGTCGCTCATCGGGCCCACGACCAGCTGCCCGAGCGCCATGCCGGCGAGGCAGGAGGTGAGGGTGAGCTGGACGGTGGCGGCGGGGGCGTGCAGGGCGTGGGTGACCTCCGGCAGCGAGGGGAGGTACATGTCCATGGCGAGCGGGGGTGTGGCGGTGAGGCCGCCGAGGACGAGGGTGACGAGCACGCCGGTACGGCGGGTCGCGGCCGGGTGCCGGGCGGTGGGCATGCGGTCCGTCTCCGGTGTCGGCGCCGCCGCGGGCTCGGTCATGTGCCCCTCCCTCTCGTTCTGGACCGCCCCTATGTTCTCAGTTCGCACACACTGCCGGGGCACACATGGGCGAGGAGGGGCCACCCTCGCCGGGTAACCGTATGGCGGACAACGGATTCCACATCCCGGACTCGCGGCCTAGGCTGCGGAACCATGACTGACAGCCAATCCAAGATCGCGGTGGTGACCGGGGCCGGCTCCGGCATCGGGCGGGCCGTCGCCGTGGAGCTGCTGCGGGCCGGCTGGTCCGTGGCGCTGGCCGGCCGGCGCACCGAGCCGCTGGAGCGGACGGCGGCACTGGTACCGGAGGCGGCCTCGCTCGCCCTGGCCGCCGACGTCTCCCGGCCGGCGGACGTGACGGCGCTGTTCGCGGCGGCCGTGGACCGGTTCGGCCGGGTCGACCTGCTGTTCAACAACGCGGGGACCTTCGGGCCCGGCGGGGTCCCGGTCGAGGAACTCCCCTACGACGCCTGGCGGCACGTGGTGGACACCAACCTCAACGGGGCGTTCCTGTGCGCCCAGGCGGCCTACCGGCAGATGAAGGAGCAGGACCCGCAGGGCGGCCGGATCATCAACAACGGCTCCGTCTCGGCCCACGCGCCCCGCCCGCACTCGGTGGCCTACACCGCGACCAAGCACGCCCTGACCGGGCTGACCAAGTCGCTGTCCCTGGACGGCCGGCCGTACCGGATCGCGGTCGGGCAGCTCGACATCGGCAACGCGGCCACCGACATGACGACCCGGATGCAGACGGGCGCGCTCCAGGCGAACGGGGAAGTAGCCCCGGAACCGGTCATGGACGTGGCCGATGTCGCGCGCACGGTACGGCACATGGCCGAGCTGCCGCTGGAGGCGAACGTGCAGTTCGCGACGGTGCTGGCGACGACGATGCCGTACATCGGACGGGGCTGAGCCGCACCCGCGGGCCGCTACAAACGGAATTTCAACATCCGTGGTATTGCGGCCCGTCGCGGGCGTATGCTCAACTTTCCTCCACCAGAGCTTCACAGTTGGAGCACACGGGTTCCGTGGCCATCGCGAGGGGGGGGCGGCGGCGGCCGTTCCACCGGACCGGAGTCGGGGGTGGACCTCGCGGCGGACCGCGAGGTGCGCACCGGTCGGTGGAACGGCCGCCGCCCAGACGTCGTACGGCGCGCTCAGTGCCGGCGCCGGCGTCCGCCCTGCGGCCTCTCGGCCCCGTCGGCGGGCCCCGCCACCGTCCGCGCCCGGCGCCGGCGCAGCGCCCAGGCACCGGCTCCCAGCACCGCGAGCGCCCCGGCGGCGCCCTCCGCGAACCGCCACCCCGAGCCGTCCCCGCCGGGGGCCGAGCCGGGTGCGCCGGCCGCCGCCCGTACGGCCTTCCGCCCGGGCGCCGGGCTCGCGCTCGCCCCGCCCTCGCTGAGCGGTTCGACCAGCGTGCCCACGGCCTGGGCCGAGCGCCCGTGGGTGAAGCCCCAGTCGAGCAGCGCGGCGGTGTGCTCGTAGACGGCGTTGCCGCCGGACTCGGGATGCATCACCGTGACCAGCAGGGTGCGTCCGCCGCGGGTGGCCGCGCCGGTGAAGGTGTTGCCGGCGTGGCTGGTGTAGCCGTTCTTGACGCCGATGAGGCCGTCGTACGTCTTCAGGCCCCATGCCCCGGTCAGCAGCCGGTCGGTGTTCTGGATCTGGAAGGTCTTCTTGCCGCCCGCCGGGAAGTCGGCGGTCCGCGTGCCGCAGTAGCCGCGGAAGTCGGCGTCCTTCAGCCCCTGGCGGCCGAAGAGCGTGAGGTCGTACGCCGAGGAGAGCTGCCCCTTGTGGTCGAAGCCGTCGGGGCTGACCACATGGGTGTCAAGGGCCTGCAGATCCGCGGCCCTGGCCTGCATCTCGGCGACCGTCTCGGCGATGCCGCCGTTCATGTGGGACAGCACGTGCACGGCGTCGTTGCCGGAGCGCAGGAAGACGCCCTGCCACAACTGCTCGACGGTGTAGGTGATCCCGGGCTTGATCCCGACGAGGCTGGAGCCGGCCGGGACGTCGGCGAGATCGGCGTCGGTGACCCGGTACCGCTCGGTGCGGTCGAACTTCTTCAGCACGGTGTCCGCGAACAGCATCTTCAGCGTGGACGCGGGAGCGAGCCGCCGGTGCGCGTTGAACGAGGCGAGGATCTCCCCGCTCGCGCAGTCCGCGACCAGCCAGGAGCGGGCGGTGAGCTTCTCGGGCGGTCCGGAGGCGCCGCGCACCTGGACACCGGTGCGGGCCAGACGCTCACCGCCGACGACGGTGGCGGTGGCCGCGGCGGCCTCGGACGGCGGGAGGGCGGCGGACAGGGGGAGGGCGGCGGCCGTCAGCCCGAGGACGGCACGCCGGCTGAGCCGGGAACTTTCACGCACCTGGGGACCGTACACCGCGTCGAGCAGGGGATTCGCCAGCGGAGGACCGGTACGGCGTGGAATTTGCCGCGCCATGTATATCCGATGAGCCACCGGGCTGCTCGGCGCCAAGTCCGCGCCCGCGGTAACCGCCAAAGCCCCCCGGGGACCGCCGTGTTCGGTACGCTCCCCCGCCCCGCCACGCCCGCCTGATCAGGTCCCCGCGGTCACGCCTGCCCCGTCTCGAACCGGGAGATCCGCCCGTCGTTCTCGACCGTGAAGGACCACGTGGTGCGCATCTCGCCGTAGGTGTCGTTGCTGTAGCGGGCGAGGAGGGTGCGCCCGCCGTTCGACTCCCGGTCCACGTCCATGTGCCCGCGGGTCTGGAAGATCTCCCGGTCGATCCACTCGGCGAGGTCCCGGTCGGCCCCGTCGTCGGCCATGGTCGCGCCCGGCGCGAGCAGGGACAGGAAGCCCTCGCGGTCGTGCGCGTTGACGGCGTTGACGAAGGCCCGGACGGCCTCGTCACGGAGCTTGGCTGGCTGAATCGTCATGCCGTCAGGCTCACACCGCTCCCCCGGCCCCGCCACCCGAACGGCAGCCAGGACAAGCCTGGCGGGACGGGCGGTGCGAGGGTGGTCCCGGGGAAGGGAACCCACCCTCCCGCCTGTTCCGTGTGCCCGTCTGCCGGGGAGTCACCGTGAGCTGTTTCGACCGACGTGATCTGGGCCTGCTGCTGCTCCGGCTGGGCACCGGCGGAGTGCTCGCGGCACACGGCACGCAGAAGCTGTTCGGCTGGTTCGGCGGGCACGGGCTCGCGGGCACCGGCCAGTTCATGGAGTCCGTCGGCTACACGCCGGGCAGGGCGAGCGCGACGGCGGCGGGCCTGGCGGAGACGGGCGGCGGCGCGCTGCTCGCGCTCGGTTTCGCGACCCCGGCGGCGGGCGCGGCGGCGGCCGGCGCGATGGCCGGGGCGGCGGCGGTCCACCTGCCCAACGGCTTCTTCGCCCAGGAGGGCGGCTACGAGTACGCGGCGAGCCTCGGCCTGGCCGCGGCCGGCCTCGCGGTCACCGGCCCCGGCCGGCTCTCCCTCGACCATGCCCTCGGCCACGTCCTCGACCGCGGCTGGATGGTCCCGGCGGCCCTCGGCGTGACAGCGGCGGCAACGGCCCTGGTCGTGGGCACACGCAACCGGCGGGTACGGCTCCAGGCGG
This sequence comes from Streptomyces sp. NPDC015171, assembly GCF_043079545.1. NCBI lineage: Bacteria > Bacillati > Actinomycetota > Actinomycetes > Kitasatosporales > Streptomycetaceae > Streptomyces > Streptomyces sp. NPDC015171. The sequence continues at coordinate 486,862 of NZ_JBIBUO010000004.1, read as the reverse complement.
AGGGGGAGCAGGAGGTGTTGTTCGAGGGGTGAGGCGGTGCGGCCGGTCAGGGCTCGCCGTCGTACGGCAGCGGCTCAGCCGCTCGCGCGCGGGGTCCGAGCCGGACCCAGAATCCGGCTTCGGCCCGGACCGCGTCGCACTCCGGGTCGGTGCACCACCAGTGTTCCGTCTCCCGTTGTTCCGCCGGCGAACGGCAGAACCGGCACAGGAGCGTCACGGGGTGCGGTGGCGGCCGACGTGCGCGGCGCGCTGTGGTCCGGTGCCGCGCGTGATCGCCTTGCGCTCGCCGACCGGCCGCCGGTGTTCGGCGCGGCGTGCCGCCCACTGCTCCGACGGCTCGTCGGCGTCGTCCACGTGCGGCTCCTCAGATGCTCCAGGTACGGGAGGGGTCATCCAACCAGGCCCCGCCGGCCGCCAGGTATGACGGTGAGCCCGAACCGCTCGATGGAGGGACGTTCCCCCTTGAAGCCGGAGCGGCAGACGAGTCGGGCTGTACGCCGGGGACTGTCAGCGCAATGCTATGACCTGCATAAACGTGCAGGGATGGTGCTTCCGTGGCTACTTTGATGGCTACGCAACAGGACGTCCCCGCCCGGATCGGCCCGGACGGAGACGTCGTCGCTCCTGAGATCAGTCGGTCCCCTCGATGCGTTCGAAAATGTCCGCGTCCGTCTCCCGCTGCCAGACCGGCAGGTCGGACCAGTCGGCGACATACCCGGGCTTCGGGTCTTCGAAGTGCCGGAACATCTGGGCGGTCCAGCAGATCGCGACGAAGCGGCCCTTCTGCTCGCGGGTGAGCCGGGCCGCATGCCCGCCGCTTACCTCCATGAAGTCGCGCACCTGCCCGTACACGGCGGCGGCGGCTGCGCGCTCCCACTCGGGCGTCTCGTCCCACGGCGTGACGTAGCCAGGCTTCGGCTCACCGGGATAGTGCTTGTTCACCCCGTCGATCCACGCCTCGCGGAAGATCCGGCCGTCATTCATGCGCGTGTCCCTCTCATCATGCGGTGCGCGAAAGCGCCGCGATTCGGTGATCAAGAGTCGAGACTCGGTCATCGGACATGAGCGGGGCAAGACGCCCGCGAAGCCCATCCAGCTTCTTGCCGATGAATCCCGAATTCGACCGGTCGGCGAGTCCGAGTGCTTGTTCCGCGTAGTGCACGACCTGGTCGATGTCCCGCCTGTGCGCCCCGAGCACGGCGAGGTCGCTCAGAACAGCAGCGCGGCGACGCGGGGACAGAGGCTGGGCAAGGGCTGCGGTGAGCGCTTCCTCGGCGAGATCAGGGCGGCCCAGTTGGAGGTAGCAGGCCCCTCTCTCCTCTGCCAGGCGGGAGCCGTCGAAGCGGAGCCAGCCTCCGTTGTGGGAGTGAGTGCCTTCGAGGGCGTGCACTTTCTCGGCTTCGTGCAGAGCCCGGTTGCAGGCGTCGAGATCGCCCACGGCCGCGTACGCCTGCGCCTGGACGGCCGCGACCCAGTGACGGGTGGAGAGAGCGTCGTCGCCCCTCTGGGCGATGCGGAAAGCTGCCGCAAGCAGGGGTTGGGCAGCGTGTGCGCGTCGCGCGTACAGCTCGACGTACGCGTGGCGGGTCATGGCACAGGCCCACAGGTCGTGGTCGCCGGCGGCGTAGGCCGCGTTGGCGGCCAGGGTGTAGCACTGCGCGGCGTCGGTGTACCGATTGGCGTCGAAGAACAGCTCACCGACGAGCTGGTAGACGTCGGCCGTCATCCGACACAATCGGGACCGGTCCACAGCGGTACGGGTCTCGGTCAACCCCTTCGCCATCACATCGAGCTGCGCGCGAACCGCAGGGAAGACGACCTGCTTGGCGTCCGATAGCGCGTAGACCTGCCAGAGGCTGCGGTGGAGGGCGTCCCCTGTCTCCAAGAGCGTCGATACTGCCCGCCCTCGGGCGGCCTCACCGGGATCGGGAAGAGCGACCAGCGCACCTGTAACGGCGAGCAGACCCAGGACTTCGCGGCGCTTCATGTCGTCATCATCACCATGGAGAAGGGGTGGAGCAGCGGAGAGCCCGGCTGTCTCGGCCTGCTGTTCGTCAGAGAGAAGGGCTTCCAACTCAGAGAGGGTCACTCCCAACAGCTCAGCGATCGTCGGCCGTTGGTGGGGACGCGGGGTGGCACGACCACTTTCCCAACGGACCACGGTGGACGTGGCCACCGAGAGCGCTTCTGCGAATTCCTCCTGAGAGTAACCCCGAGCCGCGCGCCGTTCCGCAAAATGCTTACGCCTCGACGTCATAGGTCTCCCCTCACGAGAACCCTTGCACGCACTCATACCCGCCACGCGCCAACGCCTGGAAAACGCCCGGGTATTGCGCGAGGTCCGCTCTGGGAGAAGGTAACGGATCGTCGTTCACTGGTCACACGCCGCTCGGAGGCCGAAGGACCCTCCGGGTGGTTCTCACGGAGAGGAGCGACCACGTGACGACCTCCGGACTGCCCCGCAGGCACCCTGGCGCCAGTGGCCGTACATACACGCCGCCGGAGCCCCGGCCGGGTGCGCCGAGCCGGGCTCTGCGGGTGCGAGCGGCCGGCGGCTGGGAAAGGTTCATGCGCCGCACCGAGGCCCGGCAGGAGCTGGAGGAGTGAACCCGGTCGGTTCCGACGGCTACGAGCACCACCCGCTCCTGGACACGCATGTCCGTGACATCGCCTCGCGTGGGGAGGGTGTGCTCGTCGCCGTCACACACGAGCTCCGCAGCCACGGCACGGTCCGCATCGCGCACATCCGGCCCGCGTCCGGAGTCGAGTGGACGACCGCGGCCGACAACATCCAGGCCGCTCGCCCCTGAGTCGCTGCCTGCAGATCGCCGCCGCGCTCCCTGACGCAGGCGGCTTCCCGCACCACCCCCTTCAACCCAAGGAGTCTCATGACCACCTCTGCCGCACTCCCCTCCCCCACGCGGCCGTGGGGTGCGGGCCGACTCGCGCCCTACCCGACGGTCATCCGCCGACCCCACGCCGCGGTCGCCATCGACCCCACGACGCAGCTCGGCGTGTTCCGCGACCGCGTCGGGCAGGTGGTCGAGATGGGCAAGCACGGCACCAGCTCCGGTACCGAGACCTCCACGACGACGAACTCGGACTCCCGGAACGACCAGGGTCACGACCAGGACAGCAACCAGGACTGATGGCCATGACCGAGAAGAGGCCGGTTCTGGTGGCCACCGAGGCGGACGACATCACCGCCGACATGGTGATCACCGAACTCAACCGGCGCGATGTGCCGGTGGTCCGGTTCAACCCCGCCGACATCGGCGAAAACCTTACGGTCTCGGCTCGGTTCGGCACCTGCCCGGCCCCGGTGGTCGGGCAGGTGCGCACCCCGTCGAGAACCGCTGATGTGACCCAGGTCCGGTCCGTGTAGTGGCGCCGCCCGGAATGGCCTACGTTTCCCCACCTGTCCGCTGACGACTCCCGGTTTGCGGCGGCGCAGGTCCGCTACGGATTGGGGGGCACCCTCTACGCCCTGGACGGCCCGCTCTGGGTCAATCACCCCCCGCGCGTTGCCGCAGCCGATTACAAGCCCGCGCAGCTCGTTCTCGCCCAGCAACTCGGCTTCACCATCCCTCCCACCCTTGTCACCAACGACCCGGAAGAGGCCTGCGAGTTCGTCCAGGCGCAGGGGCAGGCGATCTTCAAGACGCTGCGATGGACCCCCTACACGCGTGATGGCGTTCCGGTGACGGGGTGGGCTGCCCCCGTCGCGCCCGAGGAGATCGACGACAGCGTTCGGGTCGCGCCCCATCTGTTCCAGGCCCGCGTGGACAAGGTCGCCGACGTTCGCGTACTGCTCGTAGGCCAGCACACGTTCGCCGTACGCATCGACTCCGACCTCCTGGACTGGCGCAAGGACTACAGCGCCCTGACCTACACCGTGGAGCACCTTCCCGACCGGGTGACCAAGGGACTGCATGCCTACCTGGACCGGCTGGATCTGGTATCGGGAAGCTTCGATCTCGCGGTCGACCGGGCGGGGGACTACTGGTGGCTGGAACTGAATCCCAACGGACAGTGGGGGTGGCCGGAGACCGAGACTGGCCTCCCGATGTCCGCTGCCTTCGCCGACCTACTCGTACAAGGAGATCGCCGATGACCGACCCGGCATCCGAGCGACGCCGCATGGCGACCGTTCTCATGAATCAAGGGGTCCTGAAATCCCCCTGGCTGCGTGAGGCCGTCGAGTCCGTCCCTCGCGAGCGGTTCCTCCGCCCGGGAGTCTTCCTGGACGAAGGGCGGACCTGGCGGCCCGTCACCGCAACCGACACGAATCCGGACGAGTGGCTGAAGATCGCATACAGCATCGACACCCTCACCACCCAGCTCGACGGCCACCTCACCGCCGACCAGGTCGAAGAACCCGTCGTGGGCGTGCCCACGTCCTCCTCGACCGACCCGGCCACCGTCGTCGGCATGATCGAGACCCTGGACCTCGTGACGGGCCACCGAGTCCTGGAGATCGGCACAGGCACCGGCTACTCCACAGCCCTGATGTGCCACTACCTCGGCGAGGACGACGTCGCCACGGTCGAGGTCGACGCACAGGTGGCCGCACGCGCCGATGCCGCTCTCGAAGCCGTCGGCTTCTCGACCTGGACAGTGACGGGCGATGGGCTCCTGGGCCACCCGTACCGGGCACCGTACGACCGGGTCATCGCCACCTGCGCGGTCCGTCGCATCCCGTACGCGTGGATCAGGCAGACGAAACCCGGAGGCGTTGTCCTCGCCACGGTCGGCTCGTGGCCGTGGGGAACCGGTCTCGCGAAACTGACCGTCGGCGATGACGGCACCGCCGAGGGCTCGATCGTCGGGCGCTCCTCCTTCATGCAGGCGCGGGCCCAGGCAGTGGCCCCCGTGACCGGCGATCTCTCCGCCCGGACCGCGTACGCGGACAGTGAGCGGCGCACTCAGGTGTCTCCTCTTGTCCTGGAGGAGTGGATGCCCGCCTTCCTCGCGCAGCTGGCGGCGCCCGGCGTTCACTTTGTCCGCGCGTCGGGCCGTGATGGCTCGCCCTTGCGGTACCTGTTCGATCCGGAGAAGGAGTCGTTCGCCGAGATCCTCGTCGACGGCGAGAACTGGATCGTCCGCCAAGGCGGTCCGGTGGCCCTGTGGGATGACGTGGAACGTTCTCTCGTCGCCTGGCAGGACGCCGGGGCGCCGGAGATCGACTCCGTACGGCTCCACGTGACGCCAACGTCCCACCGGTACTGGATCGACCAGGCGCCCTCCCTGTACTGGGAACACTGGATCACCTGACCCACTACGCTCCGGACATGGACGACGAACCGCTCTCCCAATGGGCCGAGCGTCGCGACGCGAGGATCGGGCAGCTCCGCGCCGTCCCCCTCGTGACCGGCGACGGCCCGAGGGCATCGCATCTGAACCCCGATGCGCCCCGTGCGATCCAGCGGTGGAACGGCCACCTTTGGGAGCCGCACGGCTTCGCGGCGAACCTCGCGGAAGCACGGCGCATCCTGTTTCCTCACGCCGAGGCCGCCTCCACCTGTGAGGCGACACCGAAGCTCGGCCCCGGGACCGGTAGACATCGGAAGCCTCCGGCGCCCTGATGACTCTGCTGGAGTGAAGGCCATGCCGTGCCTCTGAAACGGTTCCCATCCGCTGGACCACCTGCGGCACAGTGGCATCCATGAGCGGTGAGGCGACGCCCACGACTCCACGAGAAAAGGCCACTGACCTGCGGCATAGCAGGTCAGAAGCCGGAGCGGCAGACGAGTCGGGCTGTACGCCGGGTTCTGTTCCCCGGTGCCCTCGCGGGCGCCGGGGCGACGGCCATCCATCTAGGGCCGGCGTTGCCGCCGGCCTCGTGCGGTCTACCCGCGGACTCGGGCGGGCAGCCCTCGATCGTCCGCGCAGGGACGCTCCTCTTTCGAGGAGGCGGCCCCTTCTTGACCTTGCTCCGGGTGGGGTTTACCTAGCTGCCCAGGTCACCCTGGGCACTGGTGGTCTCTTACACCACCGTTTCACCCTTACCGAGGACCGAGATCCCCGGCGGTCTGCTTTCTGTGGCACTGTCCCGCGGGTCACCCCGGGTGGCCGTTAGCCACCACCCTGCCCTGTGGAGCCCGGACGTTCCTCGGGAAGCCCCCGAAGGGACTCCACGCGGCCGCCCGCCCGGCTCGTCTGCCGTGCCGACCATGGTACCGGGCGACCGGAGCGCCGCGGACCGGACCGGGTCCCGGAGCGCCGGCCCGGCCCGGCGGAGGCCGGCGCTTGACCCCGTCGCGACGTCAACGTCTGTACTGGTCCCATGCGGATCGGAGAACTCGCCGCCGCCGTCGGTGTCACGACGCGCACGGTGCGGCACTACCACCATCTGGGCCTGCTCCCGGAGCCGGAGCGGCTCGCCAACGGCTACCGGCGGTACAGCCTGCGGCACGCCGTCGCGCTCGCCCGGATCCGACGCCTGACCGAGCTGGGCCTCGGCCTCACCGAGGTCCGGGACGTGCTCGCCGACGACGCGGGCAAGGACCTCGCCGAGGTGCTCACCGAGCTGGACGAGGACCTGGCCCGGCAGGAGGAGGCGATCCGGGAGCGCAGGCGGCGGCTGCGAGTGCTGCTGACGGCCGGCGCGCTGCCCGCCGAGGGTCCCGTCTCGCCCGAACTGGCGGCCCTGCTGGCCGCGTTGCCCGACGACGGCTCCCCCATGGCCGCCAAGGACCGCGAGATCCTCGCGCTGGTCGACACCGGGGCGTCGCCGCGGGAGCGGGAGCGGCTGCTCTCCGTGCTGCGCGGCGCCCTGGACGACCCGGACACGGTGGCGCGCACCCGGGAGGCGTACGCGCTGCTGGACGCGCTGGCCGACGCCGCCCCGGACGACCCGCGGGTGGAGCGGGCGGCGCGCATGCTGGCCGGCTGTCTGCCGGACGGGTATCCGGCGGGCGGTACGCCGGGCCCGGACCACGCGTTTCTGCGCGCCCTGTACGCCGACTTCGCCCCCGCCCAGGCCGAGGTCATCCGCCGTACGCTGCGGATCCTGACCGGGGAGGGCGGATGACGACGGTCTGCCGGCTGGCCCGGCACGAGCTGCGGCTCCTCGGCAGCCTGGCGCTGTGGCTGGCCCGGCGCACCCAGGGCACCGGGGGCGGCCAGGCGTTCGGGTACGCGCGCGGGCAGGGCGCGATGCTGCTGGGGCTGGCCTTCGTGTGCCTGGTCGAGACCGTCGGGGTGGCCGTCGTGCTGCGCGGCGTGCCCGTGGCGCACGAGGTGATGCTGGTGCTGGACATCTACACCGTGCTGTTCGTGCTCGGGCTGCACGCGGCCTGCGTGGTCCGCCCGCACGTACTGACCGGCGACGAGCTGCGGGTGCGGTACGGCGCCCATGTGGATCTCCGGATCCCGCTGACCGCGATCGCCGCCGTGCGCCGGGAGACCCGGTTCACGCACGAGGCCGCCCCGGACACGCTCGATCTCGCCGTCGGCTCCCAGACCTCGGTGACGGTCGCGCTCTGCGAGCCGGTCGAGCACACGGGTCTGTTCGGCCGGCGCAGGCGGGTCGGCGTGGTGCGCCTGTACGCGGAGGACGCCGGGGCCCTCGTCCGGGCGCTCACGCCGCGGTGAACAGGATCTTCGTGGTGCCCGGTTCGGCCCGGGCGAGCCGTACCCGCACGCGGGCGCCGAGCGGCAGGTGCTCGCCCTCGACCCGCCCGATGACCGCGGGGGACAGCACCTGGACGGTCCCGACGTTCGGCCGGTGCTCGTCCACCTCCACCACGCAGGCGTCGAAGACGTCCCCGACCCGGTCCTTGAGCAGGGCCGCCTCCACGATGTCGACGCACTCCCGCTCGACCGTGCCCGCGACGCGGGCCCCGTCGGCCATCCGCCGGGGCAGCGCGTCCAGCGCGGCGAGCACCCAGCCGGGCGGGTCCTGTCCGGCGACGGCGGCGAGGCAGATCTCGGCGGCGTGGCGGTCGGCGAGGCGGCGCAGCGGGGCGGTGCAGTGCGCGTAGGGCGCGGCGACGGCCGCGTGCGTGGTGAGCGCGGGCAGCGCGCCGTCCCGGAAGACGGTGTAGCCGGCGCCGCGCAGCAGGGTGGTGCACTCCTGGAGGAAGGCCGCGTGCTCCGGCCGGCTCGGGTCCAGGGTGCGCAGCAGCGCCGCGTACGACACATGGTGCGGCCAGTCGATGCGCAGGGCGGTGGCGGTACGGCGCAGCCGTCCGACGGCGCCGTCGGGTGCGGCCGGGAGGGTGCGCAGGATGCCGGTGCCGTGGGCGAGCATCAGCTCGGCGGCGGCCATGCCGGTGAGCAGGGAGAGCTGGGCGTTCCAGCCCTCGGCGGGCAGCGGGGCGCGATAGCGCAGCTCGTAGGCGTGGTCGCGTTCGACGATCTCCTGCTCGGGGACGTCGAGGGAGATCCCGCCGCGCTCGGTCTCCAGCCGCTCCCGTGCCTCGCCGATCTCCTTGAGCAGGGCGAGGGGTTCCTCGGCCGTCCCGGCGTCGAGGTCCTGCTGGACGCGGGCGTAGTCGAGCTTGGCGCGGCTGCGGACCAGGGCCCGCCGCACGTCGACGGCCGTGGTGCGGCCCTCGGCGTCCAGGTCGAGGGTCCACAGCACGGCCGGCCTGGTCTGTCCCGGGAGCAGGCTGGCGGCGCCCTCGCTGAGCACGGTGGGGTGCAGCGGGACGTTCTTGTCCGGGAAGTAGAGCGTGGTCACCCGGCGGTGCGCCTCGGTGTCCAGCGGGCCGCCGGGGGTGACGAAGGCGGCGACGTCGGCGATGGCGTACCGGACGCGGTAGCCGCCGCCCTGCCGGGACAGGTGGGTGGCCTGGTCGAGGTCGGCGGAGGCGGGCGGGTCCAGAGTGAAGAAGGGGATGCCGGTGGCGTCGTACGCCGGCGGGGCGGGTGCCCGCGCGGCGCGCTCGGCCTCCGCGCGGACCTCCGGCGGGAAGGTCCCGGCGATGCCCAGCTCGGCGCGGAGCGCGGCGAGCGCGGCCCGGAGGGGCTCCTCGGGGGCGCCGGTCACACGGATCCTGCGGCGGGGCATACAGCGAGCGTAGGTCGCGGCCGGGCGGGCGGCACGCCGTACCCTGGCGCGGAGGTCTACGTGAGGAGTACGTGTTGCTGGTCCTGCTGCCGCCCTCGGAAGGCAAGGCGAACTCGAGCGAGGGCGCCCCGCTGGAGCTCGGGTCGCTGTCCCTGCCGGGGCTGACCGCCGCGCGGGCGGCCGTGCTCGGGGAGCTGGTCGAGCTGTGCGCCGGGGACCCCGGGCAGAACGAGAAGGCCCGTGAGGTGCTCGGGCTGAGCGAGGGGCTGCGCGGCGAGATCGCGAAGAACGCCGCGCTGCGCACGGCCGGTGCCCGTCCCGCCGGGGAGATCTACACCGGTGTCCTCTACGACGCCCTCGGCCTGGCCACGCTGGACGCCGGGGCGCTGCGGCGGGCGGCGGACTCGCTGCTGGTCTTCTCGGGGCTGTGGGGCGCGGTGCGGGTGACGGACCGGATCCCCTCCTACCGCTGCTCGATGGGGGTCCGACTGCCCGCCCTCGGCGCGCTGGCCGGGCACTGGCGGACGCCGATGGCCGAGGTGCTGCCGGCCGCGGCCGGTGACGGCCTCGTCCTGGACCTGCGGTCGTCCGCGTACGCGGCGGCCTGGCGGCCGAAGGGCGAGGTGGCCGGGCGCACGGCGACGGTACGGGTGCTGCACGCGCCGACCCGGAAGGTCGTCAGCCACTTCAACAAGGCGACCAAGGGCCGGATCGTGCGCAGCCTGCTGACCGCCGGGGCCGTGCCGGAGGATCCCGCCGGCCTGGTGGAGGCGCTGCGCGGACTGGGCTACACGGTGGAGGCGGAGGCGCCCGGCAAGGCGGGCAAGGCGTGGTCGCTGGACGTCCTGGTGGAGGAGATCCACTAAGTCTCCCCGCGCGTGTTGCAGCATGCGCAACGCTCGTTGCGTGAGGTGCATGCGCTGGGCACGATGAGGGCATGACCCCTGCGCTGCCCTCCTCCTCGGCCGCCTCCGTCCTGGACATCGCCCCCGTCCTGCCCGTGGTGGTGCTCGCCGAGGCCGCCGACGCCGTGCCGCTGGCGCGGGCGCTGGTGGCGGGCGGGCTGCCCGCGATCGAGGTGACCCTGCGGACCCCGGCGGCGCTGGACGCGATCCGGGCGATCGCCGCCGAGGTGCCCCAGGCGGTGGTCGGGGCGGGCACGGTGCTCACCCCGGAGCAGGTCGGGGCGTGTACGGCGGCCGGGGCGCGGTTTCTGGTCAGCCCCGGCTGGACGCGGGCGCTCCTGGCGGCGATGCGCGGGTCCGGGGTGCCGTTCCTGCCCGGGGTGTCGACCACCTCGGAGGTCGTCGCGCTGCTGGAGCACGGGGTGCGGGAGATGAAGTTCTTCCCGGCCCAGGCGGCGGGCGGTACGGCGTATCTGAGATCGCTGGCCGGGCCGCTGCCGCAGGCCCGCTTCTGCCCGACCGGCGGGATCGGCCCGGCGACCGCGCCGGAGTATCTGGCCCTGCCCAACGTCGGCTGCGTCGGCGGCAGCTGGATGGTCCCGGCGGACGCGGTGGCCGCCGGGGACTGGGGCCGGATCGAGGAGCTGGCGCGGGCCGCCGCCGGGCTCAGGGACGCAGGTGGGACGTGTCGTTGAACAGCCGGACGCTGGCGTTGCCGTCCGCGTAGTACGCCACCGCCGACAGGGAGGCCGCCGACAGCTCCATCCGGAACAGCGAGGCGGGCGGGGCGCCGAGGGCGAGGCGGACGAAGGTCTTGATCGGCGTGACGTGCGTGACCAGCAGGACCGTACGGCCCGCGTGCGCCGCGACCAGCCGGTCGCGGGTGGCGGCGATCCGGGTGGCCGTCTCGGCGAAGCTCTCGCCGCCGCCGGTGGGGCGGGCCTCCGGGTCGGCGAGCCAGGCGTTCAGGTCCTCCGGGTGGCGCTCGCGAACCTCGCCGAAGGTCAGGCCCTCCCAGGCGCCGAAGTCGGTCTCGCGCAGGCCGTCCTCGATCGTGACGTCCAGGCCCAGGCGGGCGGCGACGATCCCGGCGGTCTCGCGGGTGCGGGCGAGCGGGGAGGCGAGGACGGCCTGGACGGTGCCGCGCCGGGCCAGTGCCTCGGCGACACGGTGGGCCTGTTCGCGGCCGGCCGCGGAGAGGACCGGGTCGGTGCCGCCGCTGCCGGAGAAGCGCTTCTGGGGAGTGAGGGGGGTTTCGCCGTGCCGCAGGAGGACGAACGTCGCGGGGGTGCCCAGATCGGGGGCGCTGCTCCAGCCCGGGGCCGACCCGCCCGCCTCCTGCGGGGCGGACGCCCGCTCGCCACCGGGGGTGCCGGGGCGCTCGCCGCTGGGGGTGCGGGAGCGGACGCCGGCGGGGGTGCCGGGGGCCTCACCGCCGCCGGGGGTGCCGCGGCGGCCGCCGCCAGGGGTGCCGAGGCCCTCACCACTAGGGATGCCGGAGCGGTCGCCGCCAGCGGTGCCGAGGCCCTCACCCTCAGGGGTGCCGGAGCGGTCGCCGCTCGGAGTGCGGGAGCCCTCGCCGCTCGGAGTGCGGGAGCCCTCACCACTAGGGGTGCCGGAGCCCTCACCCTCGTCGAGGGTGGCAGAGCGTCCGCCGTGGTCGGAGAGGCCGAGGCCGTCACCGCCGGGAGCGGCGGCGCCCCCACCGTCATCGAGAGCGCCGGAGCCCTGACCGCCGCCAGGGGCGCCGAGGTCCTTGCCGCCGCCGGGGGCGCCGGAGCCCTCACCGCCGCCGGGGGTGCCGGGGCGCTCGCCGGAGGGGGGTGCCAGCTGCGCGGCGGCCGTCGGGGCGGCGGCCCGGCCGGCTGCCGCGAGGGCCGCCCGCGCCCTGGCCGCGCCGGCGACGGCGTCCCCGGGCGGGCCCGAGGGCTTCGGGGTGTCCAGCTCGGCGCGGGACGCCGAAGGGGACCACTGTCCGCCCTTCGTGCCCGCGTCCATCGCCTCGTTCGCCAAGCGGTCCGCGTGCTTGTTCTGCTCGCGCGGCATCCACTCGTAGCTGACCTGGTCCACCGGGAGGACCGACCTGGCCTCGGCGGCCAGGGGTTTCATGTCGGGGTGTTTGATCTTCCAGCGGCCCGACATCTGCTCGACGACGAGCTTGGAGTCCATGCGGACACGGACCGACGCGGCCGGGTCGAGGGCGTGGGCGGCGCGCAGGCCGGCCACGAGACCGCGGTACTCGGCGACGTTGTTCGTGGCGACGCCGATGTACTCCGCCGCCTCCGCCAGGGTCTCCCCGGTCAGCGCGTCACGGACCACGGCCCCGTAGCCGGCGGGCCCGGGGTTGCCCCGTGACCCGCCGTCGGCCTCGACGATGAACTCCCGCACCCCTGAAGCCCCTTACAGACCGGATTCCGCCGTACGCACCAGGATGCGGTGGCAGTTCTCGCAGCGGATCACCGTGTCCGGCGCCGCGGCGCGGATCTCGCTCAGCTCGGTGATGGCCAGCTCCTGGCGGCAGCCCTGGCAGGTGCGGGCGTACAGCTTGGCCGCGCCGACGCCGCCCTGCTGCTGGCGCAGCTTGTCGTACAGCTTGAGCAGGTCGGCGGGGACGGAGCCGGCGATGACCTCGCGCTCCTTGGTGACCTTGGCGACCTCGCCGTCGATCTCCTCGAACGCCCGGCCCCGGCGGGCACCGGCGTCGTCGATCTTCGACTGGACGGAGGAGACCCGCTCGGTCAGCTCGCCGACCCGCTCCTGCGCGGCCTCACGGCGCTCCATGACCTCGAGGACGACGTCCTCCAGGTCGCCCTGCCGCTTGGCGAGGGAGGCGATCTCGTGCTGGAGGTTGGACAGGTCCTTCGGCGAGGTGACCGCGCCCGAGTCCAGGCGCTGCTGGTCGCGGGTGGCGCGCTGGCGCACCTGGTCGACGTCCTGCTCGGCCTTGGTCTGCTCGCGGGCGCAGTCGCTCTCCTCGGTCTGCGCGGCCACGAGCAGGTCGCGCAGCTGCGTGAGGTCCTTCGTCAGCGACTCGATCTCGGCGTGCTCGGGCAGGGACTTCCGCTTGTGCGCGAGCTGCTGCAGGCGGACGTCGAGGGCCTGGACGTCGAGGAGTCGGATCTGATCGGCGGGCGCGGCGTTCAGTTGGGGGCTCCTGTTAGCTAGAGGGGGTGCTGGCGGGGGTGGACGCCGCGTGGGCCGTCCAGGGGTCGGTGACCGTCTTGGAGACATGGACCCGCAGGTCCCAGCCGTGCCGGTCGGAGATCTCGTCGAGCTGGCTCGCGGCCAGCTCGCACCAGGGCCACTCGGTGGCCCAGTGCGCCGCGTCCAGCAGCGCGAGGGGACCGTGGGCCACCGCCTCGGACGCCGGGTGGTGGCGCAGATCGGCGGTGAGGAAGGCGTCGACACCGGCCGCGCGGACCTGGTCGAAGAGGCTGTCGCCCGAGCCGCCGCTGACGGCGACGGTACGGACGACGGCGTCGGGGTCGCCGGCCACCCGGATGCCCTGCGCAGTGGCAGGCAGCCGCTCGGCGGCACGGGCGGCCAGCTCGCGGACGGTGAGCGGGTGGTCGAGCTCGCAGACGCGGCCGAGGCCCCGGCGGCCCGCCGGGTCGGCCGGGTCCGGCACGAGGGGCCGTACGACCCGCAGGTCGAGGGCCCCGGCGAGAGCGTCGGAGACACCCGGGTCGGCGGTGTCGGCGTTGGTGTGGGCGACGTGCAGCGCGATGTCGTTCTTGATCAGCGTGTGCACGACCCGGCCCTTGAAGTGCGTGGCCGCGACCGTGGTCGTACCGCGCAGATAGAGCGGGTGGTGGGTGACCAGCAGGTCGGCGCCGAGCTTCACCGCCTCGTCGACGGTCTCCCGGACGGGGTCGACGGCGAACAGGACCCGGGTGACCTCCTGGTCGGGGTCGCCCACGACCGTGCCGACCGCGTCCCAGGACTCGGCCCGCTCGGCGGGCCACAGGTTCTCCAGCGCGGCGATGACTTCAGACAGACGGGGCACGCAGCAAGGCTACCTGGCTGTTCGGCGCGGCCGTACCGCATCCGCCCCGCTCTGCCCCGGTCAGCACAGACGCCCCGGTTTCCTCAGGTGAATCGCTTCTGCGCCACCCTTATGTGTGAAGCCGCAGTCCGCCGGTCCCACGCCTGTGCGTGCGAAAACTAGCTTCGTCGCCGGAGGTGACCGAACGATGACGGCCTGTGCGATCGAATCCCCGGCCACGGACGGGTCCGACGGCGCGGCGGGGGCGGGGTGCGCGATCACGGCGGACGGTACGTACGCCGCCCGGCTGGCGTCGGCCGGTGACTCCTGGTTCCCCGAGCGCTGGACGCTGGACGGCCCCGAGCCGTACGCGGTGCCGCTGCCGGGCAACCAGCCGGAGGAGCCCGGCACCGAGGTGCAGCCGATGGGCGACGGGCGGGTGCTGATCCACCGGCTGGTGGACGGACGGCACGCCTTCTCGCTGCTGTACCCGACCGGGCCGGGCACCGGCGAGCTGCCGCTGGGCGCGGTGGAGTGCGCCGGGCCCGGCACCCGGCTCACCCTGCTGCCGCCGGCGCCGGGGGGCGCGCGGGCGTACGCCCTGGCCGTCGGGCCGCGCTCCAGCGCGGTGTGGCTGGTGGCGGGCGGGGCGTTCGGCCCGGAGCGGCTGGCCGAGGTGCCGGGGCGCTGCTCGGGCGGGGTCTGGCTGGACCACGGCGGGCGGCTCCTCGCGCTCGACCGGGAGCTGGAGGGGCGCACCAAGACGGTCGTGGCGGACCTGGAGCGTGCGGGCGAGATCTCGCCGCTGCTGCAGATCGCTGACGACAGCGACGACCGGCTGCTGCTCGCCGACCCGGACAGCGGGCTGCTGCTGATCTCCTCCGACGCCCCCTCCCCCGGGCGGGAACGACTGGGCTGGGGGGTGCTCGGCAGCACCCTGCCGGTGCGGTTCCCGGAGTGCCTGCGGGTGCCGGCGGAGTGTGCGGTGACGCCGTTCGCGATCCAGCCGGGGCAGGTGCTGATGCCGGAGAACTGCGCGGTGGCGCTGCGCTTCGACGGGGCGTTCGGCACCTGGGTGGGCACCTGGCGGCCGGCCGAGCGGGAGGTACGGCATCTGCCGGCGCCGGAGGGATGGCTGGCGGGGGCCGGGCTGTGGACACCGGACGGGGTACTGCGGCTGCCGTACGCCACACAAGGGGCGCCGTGCGCGGTGGCGGACCTGACGGCGTCGCGGGGGGAGCGGGGATGCTTGCGGGTGGGCGGGACGGCCGGGGCAGGCGGGGTGGCCGAGGCAGGCGGGGCCGAGGCAGGCGGGCTGGCTGGGACGGCCGGGACAGACGGGGCGGCCGGGACAGGCGGCGCGGCCGAGGCAGGCGGGCTGGCTGGGACGGCCGGGACAGACGGGGCGGCCGGGACAGGCGGCGCGGCCGAGGCAGGCGGGCTGGCTGGGACGGCCGCG
>NZ_JBIBUO010000004.1:420069-471399 GCF_043079545.1 Streptomyces sp. NPDC015171 | reverse complement strand
GGACAGACGGGGCGGCTGGGACAGGCGGGGCGGCCGAGGCAGGCGGGCTGGCTGGGACGGCCGGGACAGACGGGGCGGCTGGGACAGGCGGGGCGGCCGAGGCAGGCGGGGCGGCTGGGGCGGCCACGGCACCCTGCGCGTCGAAGGACTCCAACCCATCGGAGACTTCGGGCACGCCCACCGCATCCGACGTATCCGCGCCGTCCGACGTGCCCGCGCCGTCCGACGTATCCGCGCCGTTCAACGCATCCGAGCCGTCCGACGCGTCCGAGCCGTCCGACGCGTCCACAACGCTTACGACTCCCAGGGCATTTGAGGTGTCCCCGGCGTTCCGGACGGTGGCGGAATCGGGTCCTCCGGAGCCCGTGGTGACGCGTCCGGTGCCCTTGCAACAGGCGCCTCTGGCACGTCTTGTAACGAACTAGTGCCGGTTGGCGTGTGCGCCTGGATTCGGCCCGTGGTGCGCCGGTTACACTCCTCCGGCTGTACGAAAGATCATGTTGACGGGGTGAATACGTCCGATGAGCGACACCAGCACCACTGACCAGCTGTCTGCCGACTCTTCCGAGACCGCCGGCCACGGCCGGCACCGGGGCCCGGTCGCGGCCCAGGAGAGCGAGACGGATCCGCACGGCCGGCATCGCAAGCCGGGCCAGACGACGGCCGAGGCCGCGGCCTGGCGGTAGGAGTGAAGAAGAAGAGGGGGGTGCCCGACGGGCGCCCCCCTCTTCTCTGTTGCCGGGACTCAGCCCCGTTTGAGTCCCAGAACCTCCGCCGCCGCGAAGGTCTCCCCGGTCGGCCGGTCCGCGTAGTGCGGGGTGAGCAGCGCGTCGAGTTCGTCGTAGCTGAACGCGTCCCGCTCGCTGTCGAACTTCGCCCGCACCCGGGGCCGTTCCATCACGGCCACCATGCCGCCGTGCACGACGAGCAGCTGGCCGTTGATCCGGGCGGCGGCCGGCGAGGCCAGATAGCCGACGAGCGGGGCGACATGCTCCGGAGCGAGCGGGTCGAGGCCCTCCTCCGGTTTCCCGAAGCCGGCGAAGACGTCCTCGGTCATCCGGGTCCGGGCGCGCGGGCAGATGGCGTTGGCCGTGACACCGTACTTGGCCAGGGCGAGGGCGGTGGAGGTGGTCAGGCCGACGATCCCGCCTTTCGCCGCCGCGTAGTTGGGCTGGCCGGCCGATCCGGCGAGGAACGCCTCCGACGAGGTGTTCACGATCCGCCCGTACACCGCTGCCCCGGCCTCCTTGGACCGCTCCCGCCAGTGCGCGGCGGCGAAGTGGGTGGTGTTGAAGTGTCCCTTGAGGTGGACGCGGATCACGCTGTCCCACTCGTCCTCCGTCATGGAGAAGACCATGCGGTCGCGCAGGATACCGGCGTTGTTGACGAGGATGTCCAGCTTCCCGAACTCGGCGATCGCCGCGCCGACGAGGGCGCCGGCCCCGTGGAAGTCGGCGATGTCCCCGGTGTGCGCGAGGGCCTTGCCCCCGGCCGCGCGGATCTCGGCCGCGACCTCCTCGGCGGGGCCCGCCGACACCTCTCCTGAGCCGTCCCGGCCGGGCCGGCCGTAGTCGTTGACGACGACGGCCGCGCCGAGCCGGGCGAGTTCCAGGGCCTCGGCCCGGCCGAGTCCGCGTCCGGCGCCGGTGACGATCGCGGACAGGCCCTCCAGTGGCAGTGACAGTGACATCGCGCGGACCTCGGCTCTCTCAGATCTCGATGCACGTACGCAGGGCGGTCCCGGTACGCATCTGGTCCAGTGCCTCGTTGATCTCCGCGAGCGGCACCCGGTGGGTGATCAGGCCCGCCAGGTCGACCCGGCCGGCCCGCCACAGGGCGATCGCGCGTTCGTAGGAGCGCAGGACGTCGCCTCCGCCGTACATGGACGGCAGGATGCGCTTCTCGTCGAAGAACAGCTCGAACATGTTGAGCTGGAGGAAGTCGTCCATGGCGCCGGCACCGACGACGACGAGGGTGCCGCCGCGCCGGGTGTTCTCGTAGGCGGTGCGGGCGGTGGCGGACCGGCCGACGACCTCGAAGACGTAGTCGAAGCCCTCGCCGCCGGTGACCTGCTGCTTGGCGTCGGCCAGCTCCTCGGGTGACACGGCCCTGGTGGCGCCGAACCGGAGGGCGGACTCGCGCCGGGAGGCGACCGGGTCGACGGCGACGATCTCGGCGGCGCCCTTCAGCCGGGCCCCCTGCACCGCCGAGATGCCGACGCCTCCGCAGCCGATGACGGCGACCGACGAACCGGCCGCCACGTCGGCGGTGTTGAGGGCGGCGCCGAGCCCGGTCGTCACCCCGCAGCCGATCAGGGCGGCGATGTCGAAGGGCACGTCCTCCGGGAGGGGCACCGCGCAGCCGGCGTCGACCACGACCTCCTCCGCGAAGGTGCCGGTGCCCGCGAATCCGAAGAGATCGCCGCCGGAGCGGCGGAAGTTGGGGGTGCCCGCGTTCATGAACCCGGCCAGGCAGAGCTGGCTCTGCCCGCGTGTGCAGGCCGGACAGTCACCGCAGGCCGGCAGCCAGCACAGCACGACCCGGTCGCCGGGCTTCAGGTGCCGTACGCCGTCCCCCACTTCGAGGATCTCGCCGGCGCCCTCGTGGCCGGGCACGAAGGGGGCCGGCTGGGGCAGCACCCCGGTCATCGCGGACAGGTCCGAGTGGCACAGCCCGGTGGCGCGGATCCGGACCCTGACCTTGCCCGGGCCGAAGCCCACGGCCTCGATGTCGTCGAGGACCTCCAGCTTTTCCTGGCCGATCTCGTGCAGTACGGCTGCGCGCATGGTGCGGCTCCCCTCGGAGGCTGATTCCGGCGTGCTGTCAGGAGTGCTGTACGACGGTGTCGGCGAGCACCGAAGCGCCGTCCCGCTCCACGGCGCCCACCGTGACCCGCACCCGCCCGTCCTCGCGCCACATGCGGATGCGCAGGGTCTCCCCCGGGAACACGACCCCGGTGAAGCGGGTGCCGTAGCCGCGCACCCGGGTCACATCGCCGCCGAGCAGGGTGTCGACGACCGCCTTGAGCGTGATGCCGTAGGTGCACAGCCCGTGCAGGATCGGCTTGTCGAAGCCGGCCACCTTGGCGAACTCGGGGTCGGCGTGCAGGGGGTTGTAGTCACCGGAGAGGCGGTAGAGGAGGGCCTGGTCGGCGCGGACGGGCCGGTCGACGGTCCGGTCGGGGTCACCGGCGGGCGGGTCGAGGCGGACGGAGGGGCCGCGGTCACCGCCGAAGCCGCCCTCGCCGCGTACGAAGATCTGCGCGTCGTTGGTCCACAGCGGGCCCTCGGCGTCGGCGACCTCGGTGCGCATGACCAGGACGGCGGCCTTGCCCTTGTCGTGGACGGCCGCGATCCGGCTGGTGGCGGTGGCGGTGCCGGCGGCCGGGAGGGGCCGGTGCAGGGTCAGGCTCTGGCCGCCGTGCAGGACCTTGGCGAGGTCGACGTCGATGCCCGGCATGGAGAGGCCGCTGATCACGCCGGGTGAGCCGGCGCCCGCCACGGTGGCGAAGCTCGGCAGCACGTGCAGCCGGGACTCCAGGGTGTAGCGCAGCTCGTCCGGGTCGGTGGCGGGACTCTCCTTGTCCGGGTTGGCGCCCGCGCCGATACCGAGGTGGTAGAGCTGGACGTCCTTGGCGGTCCAGCTGATCTCGCCGGAGCGGGGTTCGGCGGCGAGGGCCAGGGCTGCGTCGATGGGCATGGGGCTCCTGACGTGACGGCGGATCGGCGGGGCGCGGATCGGCGGGGCGGCGCGGGTCTGCGGGGGGGGGCGCGGAACTCCGCAGGCGGCTGACCGCGCTGCCGGGCGGACCGCGCCGGCGGCGGGAAGACCCCGGCGCGGACGTCCGCACCGTCGCCCGCACCGGGGTCGCTGCGGGCCGATCTAGAACGCGTTCCAGTCCGGCGCCCCCTGTATAGCCCAGCGCTCCACAGTTGTGAAGGCTCCTGACACCCCGTCAGCCGACGGAGCGTCCGTGACATTTGTACTGCCCGAATCCGTACATGCGCATCTGCCGGGGCGGGGGTCCGGATTCGTAGGGTTCGATTCGTACGCTGTGCGGTCGTACCGCCGCGCGGCGGGGACGGACTGATCGGGGGAAAAGGGATGACATGGCGGGACCGAGTGCGGTGCCGGGCACGGACCTGGCAGGCGGCACGGCGGGAGTGGAAGGCGGAGCAGGAGCGTTACAAGGCCGCGCGGCGGGCCGCCGGGCGCAAGAACGAGTTCCCCGACGTCGACCATCCGGGACCGCCCCCGACCGGCTTCGCCCTGCTGCCCTGGCTGCTGATGGGCCTGGGGTCCTTCTCCAATCTGCTGCAGGGCCGCACCGCCGACCCGTGGGTCGGCGGCCTGGGCCTGCTGACCTTCAACTCGCTGTACATCTACGTCACCTTCCGCTCCTTCGACCGGGCCAAGCGCGCGTCGGTGTCCACCCGGGTGGCGCTGGTGCTCATGGGCCTGCTGACCACGGGCCTCGCCCTCGGGTACGGCGGCGACTGGCTGACGTTCTTCCCGCTGCTGGGACTCGCGGCGGGCGCCGCCCTGCGCGGCCCCTGGCTGGGGCGGACGGGGCTGCTGCTCGCGGCGTACGCGGGTGCCGTCTCCTATGTCCGCGGCGGCTGGGGCGACGCGTCCGGCATCGGCTACGCCACCTTCCTCTCCAGCATGGTGACCGCCGCGATCCTCGGCCTGTCCGAGGCGGTGCGGGAACTGCGGTCCGCCCGGGAGGAGCTGGCCCGGCGGGCGGTGGAGAAGGAGCGGCTGCGCTTCTCGCGTGATCTGCACGATCTGCTCGGTCACACCCTCTCGGTGATCGTGGTGAAGTCGGAGGCGGCCCGGCGGCTGGCCGGGCGCGATCTGGACGCGGCGCTGACGCAGATCGGCGACATCGAGTCGGTGGGCCGGCAGGCGCTCACCGAGATCCGCGAGGCGGTGACCGGCTACCGCGAGGGCAGCCTGGCCACCGAGCTGACCCGGGCCCGCTCGGCGCTGTCCGCCACGAGCATCGAGCCGGTGGTGCGCCAGAGCGGTTCGCCGCTGGCGCCGCAGACCGAGGCGCTGCTCGGCTGGGTGGTGCGCGAGGCGGTCACCAACGTCGTCCGGCACAGCGACGCCACCCGCTGCGACATCGGCGTCGAGAGCGCCGCCGACCGGGTACGGCTCACCGTCACCGACAACGGCACCGGGAAGGCCGTCACGCGTCCGGCCGAGGGCATCGGCGGCACCGGCCTGAAGGGGCTGACCGAGCGCCTGGCCGCCGCGGGCGGCTCGCTGCGGGCCGGCCGGTCGCCGCGCGGCGGCTTCACGGTCACCGCCGAACTCCCGCAGGAGCCGGCGGAGCCGGCCGCCCAGGATCCGGCCCTGGCGCCCAGGGCCGGCTGACCGGAATCGCCTCGCCGCTCCCCGTGGTGGCGCTGTCCCAGGGTCGGCGCGGGCGTCGGCGCCGCCGGTGCGCACCATGCCGCCGGTCACCCCCGGCGCCGTAATCTGGCCGCATGAACGAGATGCCCCCGGGCCGCCGGCCCGCCAAGTGCATCCGGGTGCTGCTCGCCGAGGACCAGGGCATGATGCGCGGCGCGCTCGCCCTGCTGCTCGGCATGGAGCGGGACATCGAGGTCGTGGGCCAGCTCGGCGCGGGGGACGGGATCGTGGACGCCGTGCTCGCGCAGCGCCCCGACGTGGCCCTGCTGGACATCGAGCTGCCGGGCATGAGCGGCCTCGACGCGGCGGCCGAGCTTCGGGTCCAGGCACCCGACTGCCGGGTGCTGATCCTGACCACCTTCGGCCGGCCGGGCTATCTGCGCCGGGCCATGGAGGCCGGTGCGGCCGGCTTCCTCGTCAAGGACGGTCCGGTGGAGGAGCTGGCCGAGGCGATCCGGCGGGTGCTCTCCGGGGAGACCGTGGTGGACCCGGCACTGGCCGCCGCCGCGCTCAGCGCCGGACCGAGTCCGCTGACGGCCCGCGAGTGCGAGGTGCTGAAGGCGTCGGTGGACGGGGCGACCGTCGCCGACATCGCCGTGCGGCTCCGGCTGTCCGAGTCCACCGTCCGCAACTACCTCTCCTCCGCGATCGGCAAGACCGGTACCCGCAACCGGGCCGAGGCGGTGCGGGAGGCCCGGCAGCAGGGGTGGCTGTGACCTACGGGATCACCCTCGCGTCCGCGTAGCGGGTTCCCTCCGGGGCCGCGCACACGAACCAGTTCACGGGGGAGCCCGCGGCCGGGACGGGCACGGCCACGATGCTGTCGCCGTTCTTCCAGGTGCAGCTGACATGCCGGGCGGAGGTGGGGACCGTGCCCACCACGAGCCGCTCGGGTCCCTCGCCGTTCTCCTCGGCCAGGGGGATCGCCGCCGCCAGCATGTCGGTCCCGGCCAGCTCCTCCCACTTCTTGACGGTGTTGAACATGATGGGCCGCGGGCGGCTGTCGCCGTAGTGGAGGATCGCGTAGTACGACGTCTTGCCGACCAGATCCGCGAGCCGGGGCTCCGCGCCGCCGTCGATGCCGTATCCCTTCATGGCGGTCAGCTGCCTGACGGCCTCCGCCCGGTCCCGGGGCGCCGCCCACACCTCGGCCACGACGCTCCATTTCCTGCCTCGGTCGGTGCCCCGCGCCAGCTCGGTGGTCCGAGGCTTCTCCACGTCCCTCCCGTGGGTCGCCACGTTCGCCCCCCGGTCCCCGTGCCCGCCCCCGGGCAGCCCCGTCACCGCGAGGGCGCCCGTCGACCCCGCCAGTACCAGCGTCGTGGCCGCCGCCACCGCCCAGCGCCGGGCTCTGCGCCGCCTGCCGCCGCGGATGACGGCCTGTACCGGGGCTATGCCGATCTCGACCTCGTCCGCCGCGTCCGCGAGCAGGAAGGCGATGTCCGTCTGCGTCATCTCGTGGTTCTCCCGGTCCGCGCTCATCACTTCCGCCCTCCGTGCGTCACCGTCTCGGCCAGTCCCGGTATGGCGCGGAGTTTCGCGATCCCCTTGGCCGCGTTGCTCTTCACCGTGCCGACCGAGCAGCCCATCGCCTCGGCCGTCTGCGTCTCCGTCAGGTCCTCCCAGTAGCGCAGGACGACCGCCTCCCGCTGCCGCGCCGGCAGTTGCGCGAGCGCCTTGAGCAGGGCGCCGCGGTCGTCGGCCTGGGCGATCCGGTCCCCCGTGTCGGCCACCTCGCGCACCAGGCCGGAGTCGTCCTTCGGCGCCAGGAACTCCCTGAGCCTCCTGCGGTGTCTGCGCGCGTGCGCGTTGATCATCACCCGTCGTACGTACGCCTCCGGGTCGTCGGCGGCGCCGACCCGGCGCCAGGCCACGAAGACCTGTTCCAGCGTCGACTGGACCAGGTCCTCCGCGGCGTGCTGCTCCCCCGTGAGGAGAAATGCCGTACGCATCAGCCGCGGCCAGCGGCCGACCATGAAGCTCTGGAACTCCTCGTTCCGTGTCTGCTTCCCGTCCCCCATGAGCACCTCCTAGATGTCAAAAGGAGTCCATGGGCCGCCCCGACCGTTGCCTCCCCCGCGAAACTCGCGGAGATTCTCCACCGCCTCCCCGAGCACTCAGGCCCCCGCCTCCCCGGACCCCCCGGGCCGCCGCCCCCCAACCCCCGGGCCCCCGCCTCCCCGGACCCCCGAGCCCCCGCCTCCTCCAACCCCCGACTCACCGCCTGTCCGGCCGCCCCCGAGGCGAGCCCCTAAGCCGCGCGCAGCACCGTCACCACCGCGGCGCCGCCGAGGCCGATGTTGTGCGCGAGCCCCACCCGGGCCCCCGGCACCTGCCGCGGCCCCGCCGTGCCGCGCAGCTGCCACACCAGCTCGGCCGTCTGCGCCAGACCGGTCGCGCCCAGCGGATGCCCCTTGGAGATCAGCCCGCCGGAGGGGTTCACCACCCACCGCCCGCCGTACGTCGTCGCGCCCGACTCGGCCAGCGGGCCCGACTCCCCCGGCGCGCACATGCCGAGCGCCTCGTACGTCAGCAGCTCGTTGACGGAGAAGCAGTCGTGCAGCTCGATCACGTCGACGTCCTCGATGCCGAGCCCGGACCGCTCGTACGCCTGGCGGGCCGCCTCGCGGGACATCGGCTGCCCGACGACGTCGACGCAGGAGCCGGAGGCGAAGCACTCCTCGGTGTCGGTGGTCATGGCCTGCCCGGCGATCTCGGCCAGGCCGGTCAGCGACCGCGCCCGCGCGAACCGCTCCGAGACGACCACGGCCGCCGCGGCGCCGTCCGAGGTCGGCGAGCACTGGAGCTTGGTGAGCGGGCGGTGCACTGGGCGCGCGGCCAGGATGTCCCCGACCTCGTACACGTCCCGGAACTGGGCGTAGGGGTTGTGCGCGGAGTGCCGGTGGTTCTTGGCGGCGACGGCGGCGAGCTGCGCCTCGGTGGTGCCGTACCGCTCCATGTGCTCGCGGGCCGCGTCCCCGAAGATCTGCGCGGTCGGCGGGGTCGTCTCGAAGCCGTGCCGGGCGGCCATGACCCCGTAGTGCCGGGCCACGGGCGAGGTGGCGAAGTCGCCGCCGTCGGCGCCGCCGCCGAGCGCGCCCTTCTTCATCTTCTCGAAGCCGAGCGCCAGCACGCAGTCGCAGACCCCGCCCTCGACCAGCTGCCGGGCCAGCATGAGCGCGGTCGCGCCGGTGGCGCAGTTGTTGTTGACGTTGTAGACGGGGATGCCGGTCAGGCCGAGTTCGTAGACGGCGCGCTGACCGGCGGTCGAGGGCTGGAAGCAGTAGCCGATGGGAACCTGTTCCACATCGCCGTACGCGATCCCGGCGTCCGCGAGCGCCGCCTCGCCCGCCTCCCGCACCATGTCCCAGTACTGCCATTCACGGGTCTCGGGCTTCTCGAACCTGGTCATCCCGACCCCGGCGACATAGGCCTTCATGGCGCGCAGACTAGAACGTGTTCCATCAACTGGCCAGCCCTGTGACGACCCGCGGGGCGGCCCATGACGCCGCATCAGAAACCCATGGCTCGGTCAAGGATCCATTAGAGGCCCGAAGCAACGGAATAGTTGCCTGTGCATACGAGGTTTACCCGGCACTTATGACACGCGGAAGGCCTCACCCCATGACAGAAGCCACGACCGACCAGCCCACCCGGAGAGCGGGCGGCGCCGTGGTCCCGGTGCTCGCCTTCGCGGGCATCGTGGTCGCGGTGATGCAGACGCTGCTCGTGCCGGTCATCAAGGACCTGCCGCAGCTCCTGGACACCGCCCCGACCAACGCCACCTGGGTCCTCACCTCCACCCTCCTGTCCGGCGCCGTCGCCACCCCGATCATGGGCCGGCTCGGCGACCTCTCCGGCAAGCGCCGCATGCTGATCTTCAGCCTCGCCGTGATGGTGGTCGGCGCCCTGATCAGCGCGCTCACCAGCCAGCTGATCGTCATGATCGTGGGCCGTGCCCTGCAGGGCTTCGCCATGGGCGCCATTCCGCTCGGCATCGGCCTGATGCGCGACATGCTGCCGCGCGAGAAGCTCGGCTCGGCCATGGCCCTGATGAGTTCCTCCATAGGCGTGGGCGGCGGCCTGGCGCTGCCCGCCGCCGCCCTGGTCGCGCAGCACGCGGACTGGCACGCCCTGTTCTACGGCGCCGCCGGCCTCGGAGTGCTCGCCATCGTCCTCACCCTCCTCGTCGTGCCGGAGTCCCCGATGCGCGCCGAGGGCACCTTCGACCTGCTCGGCGCGCTGGGCCTGTCCACCGGTCTGGTGCTGCTCCTGCTGCCCATCACCAAGGGCAGCGACTGGGGCTGGTCCTCGGGCACGACGCTCGGCCTGTTCGCCGCGTCCGTCGCCGTCCTGCTGCTGTGGGGCCTGTACGAGCTGCGCGTGCAGGCGCCCCTGGTGGACCTGCGCACCACCGCCCGCCGCGAGGTGCTGCTCACCAACCTCGCCTCGATCATGGTCGGCGTCAGCTTCTACGTCGTCTCGCTCGTCCTGCCCCAGCTGCTCCAGCTGCCGAAGGCGACCGGCTACGGGCTCGGCCAGTCCATGGTCGTCGCCGGCCTGTGCGTGGCCCCGCTGGGCCTGACGATGATGTTCACGGCGCCGGTCTACGCCCGTCTCTCCGCCCGCTACGGCCCGAAGACCACCCTCATCCTCGGCATGCTGATCATCGCCGCCGGCTACGGCGGCGGCCTCGGCCTGATGGACGCGGCGTGGCAGACGATCATCACGTCCGTGGTGCTCGGCGCCGGCATCGGCCTCGCCTACTCCTCGCTGCCCGCGCTGATCATCGGCGCGGTCCCGGCCTCGGAGACCGGCGCGGCCAACGGTCTGAACACCCTGATGCGGTCCATCGGCACGTCGGTGTCGAGCGCCGTCATCGGCATGGTGCTGGCCAACACCGCGAACGACGTGGGCGGCCTCGCGATCCCGACCATGCACGGCTTCCGGGTCTCCTTCCTGATCGCCACGGCCGCGGTGGCCGTCGGCGTGCTGCTGGCGCTGTTCCTGCCGAAGGCCGGCCGGCCCGCCCAGCACACCCGGCTGCGGGCGAGCAGCGAGGAGGACGCCGTCCTCGAACAGGCCGAAGAGGTGCTGCGCGGCTTCCGGGGCCGGGTCCTCGGCGCCGACGGCGCCCCGGTCGCCCGGGCCAAGGTCACGCTGATCGACCGGCGGGGGCGGCAGGCGGGTTCGACGTTCTCCGAGGAGGACGGCAGCTATGCCCTCGCGGTCCCGGCCGAAGGCGCGTACGTGCTGGCCGCACGGGCCGCCGGGCACGGCCCGCTGGCCTCCTCCGCCACGCATTCCGGGGAGGAGCGGCCGGTGGACCTGGATCTCTCGCTGCCCGGGGAGGTCGTGAGCGCGTAGCGCCCGGGGACCGCTCCCGCCGGGCCGCAGCGGCTCGTCGCACGTTGTCCCAGGCCCTTCACCGCGTTGCCCGCACCCCCGGTCGAACAGTCGGCCGGGGGTGCGGCAGCATGTGGAGGTCCGCAGAGTCGTACGAGCCGGAAGGCGCCCCATGGCCACCGCCCCCAAGCCCGAGATCCTCGCCGCGTTCGAGGCGGCCAAGGGATTCATGCCCGTGGACGAGGGGCTGGCCCTGTACGCGGCCGCCGCCGAGGCCGGCCGGCTGGGGCTGCCGCTGCTGGAGGTCGGCACCTACTGCGGACGCTCGACGATCCTGCTCGCGGACGCGGCCCGCGCGGCCGGTGTCACCGCGCTCACCGTCGACCACCACCGGGGCAGCGAGGAGCAGCAGCCGGGCTGGGACTACCACGACCCGGAGACCGTCGACCCCGAGGTCGGCCTGATGGACACGCTGCCGACGTTCCGCCGGACCCTGCACCGGGCGGGCCTCGAAGACCATGTGGTGGCGCTCGTCGGCCGCTCCCCGCAGATCGCGGCGGTCTGGAACTCCCCGCTCGGTCTCGTCTTCGTCGACGGCGGCCACACCGACGAGCACGCGGGCGCCGACTACGAGGGCTGGGCACCGCATGTCGCGGAGGGCGGGTACCTCGTCATCCACGACGTCTTCCCGCACCCCGAGGACGAGTTCACCGGCCAGGCCCCCTACCGGGTCTACCTCCGCGCCCTCGGCTCCGGCGCCTTCGCGGAGGTGTCGGTCACCGGTTCGCTGCGCGTCCTGCGGCGCACGTCCGGGCCGGCGCTCTGACCGGTCCTTTCCGGTACCGGCGGTCCCGGTACCGCCCCGCGCATCACCCGGGAGCAGCAGGCGGCCCCGCCCGGTCCGGCGAACCGGCCGGGGCCCCGCCGCGGACGGCCACCGCTCCGCCGGCCCGGCGCAGCGGGCGGCCTCCGCGTCCCTCACGGCCGGCGGCTGCCACGAACGCCTCTTAGCGCGCGCCGGACATGCGGGCGAGTGCGCTGAAGGCCGCGCCGGCCCGGAGCAGTTGACAGCGGCGGGGGTCCGGGGCGGCGGCGGGCCGGCACTCCCCCGGACGGGTGCGGGTGTCGCCCGGCCGGCGCCCTCCCCGCCGCCGGCTTCCCCCGGCGACCGCGGCCCGGAACCACGGGCCCGGGGCCGCCGGACGCGCCCCGGCGGACGCCCGGGGGCCCCTGCGGACTCGCCGGGCTCCCCGTAAGGTGGCACCCGTGTCGAACGTAGGCCCGGACTTCGAACCCCCGCAGCCCCGCCGGCCCCGGCGCGGGCCGCTGACCGTCGCGCTCGCCGCACTGGTACCCGGTGCGCTGCTGGGCTGGCTGCTGTACGAGGGGGTGGGCGGGTCCGGCGGACCGGACACCGCGCACGCCTCGGCGGGCAGAGCCGGGTCCCGGACGGCGGCACCGGGCGACGACGCCAAGCGGGCGAGCCCGACGCCCACCGCGTCCGCCGCCGGCTCCGGCTCCCTCAAGGGCAAGGTCGTCGTCATCGACCCGGGCCACAACCCCGGCAACTTCCGGCACACGACCGAGATCAACCGCCCCGTGGACATCGGCACGAACGAGAAGGAGTGCGACACCACCGGCACGTCCACCAACGCGGGCTACACGGAGGCCCGGTTCACGCTGGACGTCTCCCTCCGGCTGCGGACGCTCCTGGAGCGGCAGGGCGCCACGGTGAAGCTGACGCACGACGGCGACTCCCCGCCCTGGGGCCCGTGCGTCGACGAGCGGGCCCGGATCGGGAACGAGGCGCACGCGGACGCGGCGATCTCCGTGCACGCCGACGGTTCGGCGGAGGGCAACCGCGGCTTCCACGTCATCCTGCCCGGGTCCGTGCACGCCGGTGGCGCCGACACCCGCCCCATCGTCGGCCCGTCGCACGATCTCGGGGTGCGGATCGCGGGCGACTACCTGCGCGAGACCGGAGAAGCGCCCTCCAACTACCTCGGCGACGGTACCGGTCTCGTCACGCGCACGGACCTGGGCGGTCTCAATCTGTCAACGGTTCCCAAGGTCTTCCTCGAGTGCGGCAACATGCGCGATAGCAAGGACGCGGCACTGCTCACCAGCGGCGCCTGGCGGCAGCGGGCGGCGCAGGGGATCTCTGAGGGAATCGTGAGTTTCCTGCGCGGGTCGTGACGGCGGGCGGAACCGGCCGGACAGCCGGATCTTGCGGACGATAGTGTCTACCGACGACGAGACGACCTACGAAGGACCTGAAGTGAATATCCGCTCCCTCACTAGAGGCGATGGCGTGGTGATCGGAGCAGCGGTGGTGCTGTTCATCGCGTCGTTCCTCGATCTCTACAGCTACTCCGGCTTCGGCGGCGACATCAGCCGGAACGCGTGGGACAACCTGGGCACGGGCCTCGGCACCTACATGGGCGCGGTGATCGGTGCCGTTCTCATCGTCGTCAACCGCTGCCTGCCGCAGCCGCGCAAGATCGCCGGGCTCGACCTCGGCGCGGCCGGCACCGCGTTCGCGGTCCTGGCCGCCTGGACGCTGCTGTGGACGCTGATCGACCTGGACGGCGTGGACGCGGGAGCCGGTCTGGTCCTCGGATTCATCGCCGCTCTCGTCCTGTCGGCCGCCGCCATCGCCACCCCGCTGCTGCCCGCCCTCCAGGCTCCGCTGATGCCGGCCCCCAAGCCGGTCGCCCCGCAGCCCTACGGCGCCCAGCCGCCCGGTGGTTACGGCTACCCGGGCGCCCAGCCGCAGCAGCCCTACGGCGCCCAGCCGCAGCCGGGCCAGCCGTTCGGCCAGCAGCCGCCGGCCCCGCAGACCGCTCAGCCCGCCCCGGCGCCGCAGCAGCCGGCCGGGGACTTCTCGCCGTTCTGGTTCGCCGTGCCGGTGGCCCGCCCGCTGTTCGCGGAGGACGGCTCGGCCGCCCCGATCGCCGAACTGGCGCCGGGCACCTGGTACTTGGCGGTCGAGCAGCGCGGTGCCGCGCTGGTCGCGCAGACCCAGGACGGCCGCCGCGGTGTCCTTCAGGACACCTCCGGCATCCAGCGCGGCTGATCCGCGCCGCCGCAGCGCACCGGCCCCTCGCCCTTCCGGGCGGGGGGCCGTTGTCGTACAGTCGCCACCGGCTGATATCTGACGGAGCGTCAGGAGGCAGGCGTATGCGGCTCGGTCTCGCACTCGGCTACTGGGGACGCGGCCCGGACGCCGGCCAGGTGCCGCTCGCCCAGGAGGCGGAGCGGCTCGGCTACCACTCCGTGTGGACGGCCGAGTCCTGGGGCTCGGACGCCTTCACCCCGCTGACCTGGATCGCCGCGCGGACGTCGACGATCAGGCTGGGTACGGCGGTTGCCCAGATGGCGGCCCGCACCCCGACGGCGACCGCCATGCACGCGCTCACCCTGGACCACCTCTCGGGCGGCCGGATGCTGCTCGGCCTCGGGCTCTCCGGACCGCAGGTGGTGGAGGGCTGGTACGGCCGCCCGTTCCCGAAGTCGCCGCTGACCGCGACCCGGGAGTACGTGGACGCCGTACGGCAGGTGCTGCGCCGCCAGGGGCCGGTGGCGGTGGACGGCCGGTTCCATCCGCTGCCCTACCGGGGCCCGGAGGGCACCGGCCTCGGCAAGCCGCTGAAGCCGATCACCCATCCCCTGCGGGCCGACCTGCCCGTGCTGCTCGGCGCCGAGGGCCCGAAGAACGTCGCCCAGACCGCCCGGATCGCCGACGGCTGGCTGCCGCTGTACTGGGCGCCGGGCCGCCCCGAGGTGTACGGGGACGTGGTGCGGGAGCTGCCCGAGGGGTTCCTGGTGGCGCCGATGGCCCGGGTGAAGGTGTGCGACGACGTGGCCGAGGGGCTGCTGCCCGTCAAGGCCATGCTCGGCTTCTACATCGGCGGCATGGGGCACGCGGCCCGCAACTTCCACGCCGACCTGATGGCCCGCATGGGGTACGAGAAGGAGGCCCGGCGGATCCAGGAGCTGTTCCGCGCCGGGCGGCGCGAGGAGGCCGTGCTGGCCGTGCCGGACGCCTTCGCGGACGAGATCTCCCTGGTCGGCCCCCGTGAACGCGTCGCCGAGCGGCTGGAGTTGTGGCGCGCGGGCCCGGTCACGGACCTGCTGGCCCTGTCACCGGACCCGCACACGCTACGGGTGCTGGCGGAGCTGAACGCCTAGCCCTTGAGCAGCTGGGAGCCGGACGGCACCTGGTTCTTGACCGGGGCGCCCGCGCTCTGCCCCGCGCCCTTGACCTGGTTGATGATGTCGTCGAACGAACCGGCCGCGTTCTCGTCGCCCTTGCGCAGCTTGGACGGCAGGTTCTTCAGGGCGTCGATGCCGGCGCCGAGCGGCGCGAGGGCCTTGGCGAGCGTCGGATCGCCCTGGGCGTTCTTCTGGGCCGCCTTCAGCCGGTTGTAGGCGAAGGCGCCGGCGAGACCGGCCTTGATCAGAGCCGTTCTGCGGCCCTTGGCGCCCTTCTTGAACTTGCCGGCCTTCCAGGGCTTCACGATCCACTGGTAGGTGGCGCCGGCGGCGAGGGCCGCGTTCGCCACGAACCGGGACTTGGCGAACTTCTGGCGTTCGGCGGACGTGGACGGACTGGGGGTGTCGGCGGCGGGCACCGCGGCCTGGGCCGCCGTGGACTTCTTCGTGCCGCTCTGTTCGCCGCCCGAGCAGGCGGTGGCGCCGGCCACCAGGGCACAGCACAGGGTGAGCGCCACGAAGAGGCGCCGTATCGGTACGGGCACGTGATCCTCCGGACGTGTCCTCCCCGAGCGGTCTGCTTCCTCCGGCAGCCTGCCCCGGGGCGGCCGGTTCCGCCACTCGGGGGATGCCGTCCGGGTGCGCGGCACGGTTTCACGGCGCCGGGAGCGGCAATCCGAAGGGCATGTCTCGATATCGCACTGGAGCGAATCAGGCCGGGACGGTCATCGCGATCGTTGCCGACATCATGGCTCTCATCCTCGGCCTGTGGATACTGATGTACCTGTTGGACGCGAACCGGGCCAACAGCCTGGTCCAGTTCGTCCACGACGCGGCCTCCTGGCTGGCCGGGTGGTCGCACGACCTCTTCACGTTCGACGAGGCCTGGGCCCGGGTGGTCGCCGGATACGGCCTCGCCGCCGTGGTCTACCTCTTCGTCGGCCATGCCCTGGCCAACCGGATGCACCGGCACTGAACCGTGCCGGCCGGCGTGGATCAGGCGCAGCAGTCCGGGTCCAGGCCGGCCGGCAGGAGTTCGCCGCCGAACACCGCGCAGGTGGCGTCGTGGCCGCCCAGCGCGGCTACGGCGAGGAGCAGCGATCCTGCCGTCCAGGTGGTCAGCTCACGGGGCCATATCGCGTCGTCCTCGAAGACGTAGCCCGTCCAGTACAGGCCGCTCTCCGGGTCCCGCAGATGCTGGATGGACTGGAGGATCTCCAGGGCCCGGTCGGACTCGCCCACCGCCCACAGGGCGAGGGCCAGCTCGCTGGACTCGCCGCCGGTCACCCAGGGGTTGGGCACCACGCAGCGCACGCCGAGGCCGGGGACGACGAACCGGTCCCAGTCCGCCTCGATGCGCTCCTTGGCCTCGGCCCCGGTCAGGGCGCCGCCGAGGACCGGGTAGTACCAGTCCATCGAGTAGCGGCCCTTGTCGAGGAAGCGCTCGGGGTGGCGCCGGATCGCGTGGCGCAGGGCGCCCACCGCCAACTCCCAGTCCGGCTGCGGCTCCTCGCGCTGCTCGGCGATGGCGAGGGCGCAGCGCAGGGCATGGTGGACGGAGGAGCTGCCGGTGAGCAGCGCGTCGGTGGCCGGCGTGCCGTCGTCGTCGCGGCGCCAGCCGATCTGCCCGCCGGGCCGCTGCAGCCGCAGCACCCATTCCACGGCCGCGTAGACGGTCGGCCACATGCGGTCCAGGAACATGTCGTCGCCGGTGGACAGGTAGTGGTGCCAGACGCCGACGGCTATGTAGGCGACGAAGTTGGACTCGCGGGCGCGGTCGGTGACGTCGTCATGGGCGCCGTCCGCGTAGGCGGCGTACCAGGAACCGTCCCCTTCCTGGTGCCGGGCGAGCCAGCCGTACGCGCGCTCGGCGGCCTCGTGCTCGCCGGCCGCGTCCAGGGCCATGGCGGCCTCGGTGTGGTCCCAGGGGTCCAGGTGGTGGCCGCGGAACCAGGGGATCGCGCCGTCCTCCCGCTGCACGGCGAGGATGCCGGCGACGGTCGCGGCGGCCTGCTCCGCGGTGAGGACCCCGGGCAGGACGAGGTGTTCTGTCCGGGGGGTGGTCACTTGGCGGCCGCCCCTTCGGCCAGGCGCGGCAGGTGCGGCTTGGTCGCGTAGACCACGAAGCTCTTGCCGATCAGCGGGTTGAGCGCCTGCTCGGCGAGCCGGGTGGCCAGCGGCTTCTTCATGATGTCCCAGACCAGCAGCTTGTGGTACGCCCGCACCGGCAGCGCCTTGTCGTTGTCGACGCCGAACGCGCACTTCAGCCACCAGTACGGCGAGTGCAGGGCGTGCGCGTGGTGGTTGCCGTACGGCTTCAGGCCCGCCTCGCGGACCTTGGCGATCAGTTCGTCGGCCTTGTAGATGCGGATGTGGCCGCCCTCGACCTCGTGGTAGGCGTCGGACAGCGTCCAGCAGACCTTCTCGGGGCCGTAGCGCGGCACGGTGATCGCGATGCGGCCGCCCGGCTTGAGCACGCGCACCATCTCGGCGAGCACGCCCTTGTCGTCGGGGATGTGCTCCATCACCTCGGAGATGATGACGACGTCGAAGGACTCGTCGGGGAACGGCAGGGCGAGGGCGTCGCCCTCCATGGCCGTGGCGGTGGCGCCCTCCGGTGCCTCGCCGGCCTCCTTCATCGCCGCGAACCACTTGGCGACCTCGCGGATCTCCTCGGCGTTCTGGTCCAGGGCCACGACCTGGGCGCCGCGCCGGTAGCACTCGAAGGCGTGCCGGCCGGCCCCGCAGCCGAGGTCCAGGACACGGTCGCCCGGGGCGAGCGGGAACCGGGAGAAGTCGACGGTCAGCACGTGGCCCTGCTTTCGGTGTAGACGCCGGTGGTGGCCGCCGGGCGGCCCGGGTTCTGCGGCCTGCGGCGCGGGGCGCCGGAGCGGGCGATGGCCTCGCGGTAGTGGGCCACGGTGCCCTCGGCGGCGCGGGCCCAGGTGAAGCGGTCGAGCACCCGTGCGCGGCCCGCGCGGCCGAGCCGGGACCGCAGCTCCGCGTCGCCGAGCAGCCGGCCGAGCGCGGTGGCCAGGGCGCCCGCGTCGCCGGGCGGCACGGCCAGGCAGGTGTCGCCGTCCTCGCCCGCGACCTCGGGGATCGCGCCGCCGGTGGTGGCGACCAGCGGGGTTCCGGTGGCCATGGCCTCGGCGGCGGGCAGCGAGAAGCCCTCGTAGAGGGAGGGCACGCAGGCGAGCTGGGCGGAGCGGATCAGGTCGACGAGTTCGGCGTCGGAGATGCCCTTGACGAAGTCGACGGCGCCGTCGAGGCCGTACCGCTCGATCGCCTGGGCGACCGGGCCCTCCTCGGGGCGCTTGCCGACGACGACGAGATGGGCGGCCGGGTGCTCGGTGCGCACCTTGGCGAGCGCCTCCACGAGGAACACGAGGCCCTTGAGCGGCACATCGGCGCTGGAGGTGGTGACGATCCGGCCCGGCACCTCGGGCACCGCCGGATTCGGCGCGAACAGGTCGGTGTCGGCGCCGATGTGGACGACGTGCACGCGGTCGTCCCGGACGCCGAGGTGGTCCACGATCTCCTGGCGGGAGCTGCCGGAGACGGTGAGGACCGAGGGCAGCCGGCGGGCGACGCGCTTCTGCATCCGGGTGAAGCCGTACCAGCGGCGCACCGAGTAGCGGCGCTTGAGGCCCTCGGCCGCGTCCAGCTCCAGCTGCCGGTCCACGGTGATGGGGTGG
The DNA here is from genome assembly GCF_043079545.1 of Streptomyces sp. NPDC015171. Lineage (NCBI taxonomy): Bacteria > Bacillati > Actinomycetota > Actinomycetes > Kitasatosporales > Streptomycetaceae > Streptomyces > Streptomyces sp. NPDC015171. The sequence continues at coordinate 452,719 of NZ_JBIBUO010000004.1, read as the reverse complement.
TGGATCGTGGTGACCAGGGGGGCGCCGAGGTCGCCGAGCAGGCCGTAGCCGAGCGTCTGGTTGTCGTGGACGACGTCGAACTCGCCGCGCCGGGCGCGCAGATGGTCGCGGGCGCGCAGCGAGAAGGTCAGCGGCTCGGGGAAGCCGCCGGTCCACATGGTCGCGACTTCCAGGGCGTCGATCCAGTCCCGGTACTCGTCCCGCTTCGGGGTGCGGAAGGGGTCGGGCTGGCGGTAGAGGTCGAGGCTGGGCAGCTCGGTGAGGGTGAGCTGCGGGTAGCCCTCGTCGAGGACGGGGTACGGCTGCGAGCCGATGACCTCGACCCGGTGGCCGAGGCGGGCCAGCTCGCGGGAGAGGTGGCGTACGTAGACACCCTGGCCGCCGCAGAACGGGTTCCCTTTATAGGTGAGAAGCGCGATGTCGAGCGGCCGCTCGCCGTCTGCCGCGAGGTCCGGTCGGGGCCCCGCCTGACTGGCCTCAGCGCTCACCCTGGGCCCCCTTCTGCCTGCACTGTCCCGCGGAGACTACGACGGGACGCTAATCTAGAACAAGTTTCAGACTTGATCGTTCAGGAGGCTCCGAATCTACCGGCAGGTAGGGGCGCTGTGAGCAGTGGATCAGGTGATTCACGCCACGGCGCGGACCCCCTCCGTGCAGGATGATCACAAGCCCTACAGACACCCTCACCGACCGTCACGGAGCGGGACCCATGCCTGCGGAAACCAAGCTGGAAGCCGGGAGCGTCCGGCCCCCTTCGGCACCGCTGACCGAGCGGCAGGAAGCCCGCCGCCGCCGGATCCTGCACGCGAGCGCACAGCTGGCCAGCCGGGGCGGTTTCGACGCCGTGCAGATGCGCGAGGTCGCCGAGTCGTCCCAGGTGGCCCTCGGCACGCTGTACCGCTACTTCCCGTCCAAGGTGCATCTGCTGGTCGCCACCATGCAGGACCAGCTGGAGCACATGCACGGCACGCTGCGCAAGAAGCCGCCGACGGGGGACTCGCCCGCCGAGCGGGTCGCCGAGACGCTGATGCGGGCGTTCCGCGCCCTGCAGCGCGAGCCGCACCTGGCCGACGCGATGGTCCGCGCGCTCACCTTCGCCGACCGCAGCGTCTCGCCCGAGGTCGACCAGGTCTCCCGCCAGACCACGGCGATCATCCTGGACGCGGTCGGCCTCGCGGACCCCACCCCCGAGCAGCTCTCCGCGGTCCGCGTCATCGAGCACACCTGGCACTCGGCGCTGATCACCTGGCTCTCGGGCCGCGCCTCCATCGCCCAGGTGAAGATCGACATCGAGACGGTCTGCCGCCTGATCGACCTGACGGACCCGGACCGCCCCTGACGGACCCGGCCGCCCGGGCCGCTCGCGGCACAGAGAGAACCTACGAGACGGGTTCCCTTCGCCGGTATGGTCCGGATCAGGTTCTGGGGGTCGCCGTCCGGCCTGACCGCTGCCTTCCGACCTCTCAGCCCTACCGTCGCTGTCGGCCCGGGCGGATGCCTGTGCGTCGCGCCTGAGTCGGCTACTGCGGTCGGACTCCCTCACTCGCCTCGTAGGCTGATACCAGCATAGAACGGCCAGAGCTGACGGAACCCGCCAATTCCCACCATTTACCACCAGGACGGGCCTACTCCTCCGGCGGGAACACCGCCTCTCCGCTGGTCAGCAGGGTGAGTGCGATGGCCTCCACCGGGCAGCTCTCGGCCGCCGCCAGGATCGGTTCGCTCGCGTCCGCGTCCGGTTCCACGGGGTGGGACTGGCGGGCCGCGTCGAGGCGGAAGGCGTCCGGGGCGTGGTGGCGGCACTGGGCCGAGCCGATGCACACCGACCGGTCGACCTCGATGCGCCAGCGGTCGCCCATGGGCTACGCCCCCGCCGGGAGGTGGATCATCTTGTGCTCCAGGTACTCGCCGTAGCCCTCGGGACCGAACTCCCGCCCCAGGCCCGAGTTCTTGTAGCCGCCGAACGGGCCGAGCATGTCCAGGCTGAAGGTGTTGACGGAGTAGGTGCCGGTGCGGACCTGCCGGGCGATGTCGATGCCGCGCTCGACGTCCGCCGTCCACACGCTGCCGGACAGGCCGTAGTCGGAGTCGTCGGCGATCCGTACGGCCTCCCGCTCGTCGCCGTAGGGCAGCAGGCAGACGACCGGGCCGAAGATCTCCTCGCGGGCGACGCGCATGGAGTTGTCGACGTCGCCGAAGAGGGTCGGCTCGACGTACCAGCCGCGCTCCAGGCCCGCCGGACGGCCGCCGCCGGCGAGGACCTTGGCGCCCTCCTCCTGGCCGATGCGGATGTAGTCGAGGTTGCGGCGCCGCTGCCGCTCGGCGACCAGCGGGCCGACCTGGGTCGCGGGGTCCAGCGGGTCGCCGACCTTCAGGGCGCCGGCGGCCTGGGCGAAGGCTTCGGCGAACTCGCCGTAGCGGGCGCGCGGGACGAGGATGCGGGTCTGGGCGACGCAGGCCTGGCCGTTGTTCATCCAGGCCGCCGGGACGATCCCGGAGACGGCCGTCTCCAGGTCCGCGTCCGGCAGCACGACCGCCGCCGACTTGCCGCCCAGCTCCAGGGTGACCCGGGTGAGGTTGCCGGCGGCGACCTCCATCACGCGCTTGCCCGCGGCGACCGAGCCAGTGAAGGAGACCTTGTCGACACCGGGGTGCCCGACCAGGTACTCGCTGACCTCCCGGTCGGCGGGGAGGATGGAGAGCACGCCCTCGGGCAGGCCGGCCCGGCGGGCGATGTCGCCGAGGAGGTAGGCGTCCAGCGGGGACTCGGGGGACGGCTTGAGGACGACCGCGCAGCCGGTCAGCAGCGCGGGCGCGAGCTTGGCGGCGGCGACGAACTGCGGGACGTTCCAGGGGACGACGGCGGCCACGACACCGACCGGTTCGCGGCGGACCAGTACCGGGCCGAGGGCCCCGTCCCGCCGCTCCTCGTAGGTGAAGTCCCGGGCGACCCGGATCGCCGCGTCCCACACCATCATCGCGCCGAGCGCCTGGGCGAGGACGCTCCAGGAGTACGGGGAGCCGTTCTGCGAGGAGATCACCCGGGCGATCTCCTCGTGCCGTGCGGCGATGGCGTCCTTGATCCGGGTGACGACCTCGATCCGCTCCTCCAGCGTGGCCCGGGACCAGGGCCCTTCGTCGAAGGCGCGGCGCGCGGCGGCCACGGCACGGTCGACGTCCGCCCGGGAGGCGTGCGGCACCCGGCCGATGACCTCCTCGGTGTGCGGCGAGATCACCTCGATGACGTCCTTGCCCAGCGGGTCGGTCAACTCCCCGCCGATGAACAGCTGTCCGTGTTCCACGAGCTCCGTCATGGCCGACCGCCTCCCGCCGTAACGCGGCGCATCCATCGTCTCCGGCACCGTTTCTGACACTCTTTCAGAACTGATATCAGTTCTAGTTATAGTGGGCAATGGCCGTGCGGCTCAGGGGCGGAGGTCCGATGGTGACGACGTTCGATCACGGCGGGGGCGTACGGTCCGTCCAGGTGCCCATCCCGGACAATCCACTGGGGTACACGCTGGTGTACGTGGTGGACACCGACCGTGGGCCGGTGCTGGTGGACACCGGCTGGGACGATCCCGGGTCCTGGGACGCGCTGGGGGCGGGGCTGGCCGCCTGCGGGACGGCGGTTCCGGAGGTGTACGGCGTCGTCGTCACGCACCACCACCCGGACCACCACGGGCTTTCGGCACGGGTGCGCGAGGTCTCCGGCGCCTGGGTGGCGCTGCACGCGGCCGACGCGGCGATCGTGCGCCGGGCCCGGGAGAGCCGGCCGGAGCGCTGGTTCTCGTACATGGCGGCCAAACTGGCGGCGGCCGGGGCGCCCGAGGAGCATGTGGCGCCGTTGCGGCTCTCCCGCGGCCGGACGCTGCCCGGCCTCTCCCCCGCGCTGCCCGACCGGGAGATCGTCCCCGGTGAACTCCTCGACCTGCCGGGCCGCCGGCTGCGCGCGGTCTGGACCCCGGGGCACACGCCCGGCCATGTCTGCCTGCACCTGGAGGAGGAGCATCCTGCCCGGCTGCCGGGGCACGGGCGCCTGTTCAGCGGGGACCACCTGCTGCCCGGGATCACCCCGCACATCGGTCTGTACGAGGACCCCGACGACGCGACCGTCACGGATCCCCTGGGCGACTATCTGGACTCCCTCGAACGGATCGGCCGGCTCGGCCCCGCCGAGGTCCTCCCGGCCCATCAGCACGCCTTCAGCGACGCCCCGGGGCGGGTGCGGGCGCTGCTCGACCACCACGAGAGCCGCCTGTCCAACCTCCTCGGTCTCCTCGCCGAGCCCCTCACGCCGTGGCAGCTCGCCGAGCGCATGGACTGGAACCGCCCCTGGGCGGACATCCCGTACGGCTCCCGCACCATCGCGGTCTCGGAGGCCGAGTCCCATCTGCGCCGCCTGGTGAAGCTGGGCCGCGCGGAGCCGGTGGCGGGGAGCGAACCGGTGGCGTACGTGGCGGTGTGAGGGCGGGGCGGCGAGGGCCGGGAGGCGCGAGGCCGGGGCGGTCGGGTCGGGCTGCCGGGGCGGGGGTCAGTGCGGGGCGGTGAGTCCGTCCTCGGCCAGCTCCTGCAGGCGCAGTCGCTCCACGGCCGTCACATGGGACCGCAACGCCCGGGCGATGCACTCCAGTTCGCTGTCGGGGATGCAGCCGGACCCGAACTGCTCCGCCGGCGCCGGACGGCCGTGGCCGTCCGGCGCGTGCCGCGCCTCGGCCGCGACGAGGATGTCCACCGCCGCCGCGATGGCCCGCGCGTCGGAGTCCGGGTGCCCCGTCGCCGTCGCCGCCCGCCGGATCCGCTCGCGCCGGGCCGCGCTGAGGTGCGGGGCCAGCTTCAGGAGGGCGTCGTTGATGGCGGCCCGGCGCAGTTCCAGACGGAGGGCGGCACCGCTGACCCGGCCGGTCGCGGGCGCCGCCGGCGCTGCGACGGTCAGCACCGCCTGCCACAGCGGCTTAAGGCGCCGGTGGGTGCGCACCAGCCGCCGGCGCTCCGCCACCAGCGGGCCGGCCTGTCCGACGAGGAAGGCCACGGCCACCAGGCCCGCCTCGGCGATGGCGAACGGCGGGGCGACGTACGTGGAGAGCCAGTCCCAGTCCCGGCCGCTCCAGCGGGCGCCGATCGCGGTGAGTTTGGCGGAGTCGTAGACGAGTCCGAGGGCGTACGCCTCCTGGAGGAAGATCACCGCGCGGCGCAGCCAGCGGTCCTCGACCTCCCGGTACCAGGCCCACAGCATGCCCGCCGCGACCAGCGCGGACACCAGGTGCGCGGCGAGATAGAGGAGCACGAACTCGCGCATCCAGGGCGTGTCGGCGTAGTAGGTGTCGAGATCGCGCAGCCGCTCCACCCCGTGCTCGCCGAGCAGGAACGTCGTCCACAGGCCGGCGATGACGGCGGTGTACACCATCCAGACCAGGCGGGTGCGCCGGCGCCGCACGGCGGACGGCGGCTCGCGCCAGGTGATGATGAGCCACAGGCAGGCGCCGCAGTACACGGTCAGCAGGGAGTACACCCACAGGCCGGCGAAGTTGGGGGTGCCGGCGAGCACGTTGATGCGGTGCAGGTTGGCCGGCGGCAGCGAGGCGCAGACGATCGTGCCGATGCCGAGCAGCAGGGCGGTGGCCCGCAGGATCGGGTCCTGCCAGGCCCGGCGCAGCAGCGGCAGCTTGATCGCGAACGCCACGGCGAACATGGCGGCGGGTACGGCGTAGGCGGCGTAGTGAGCGGCGAGGTCTCCGCGCATCAGGGCCCGCCGATGTTGCCCAGCGAGGACGACAGCCGGTCGGTGAGGGTGTCCTGGGTCATCCGGCCGGCCGCGCCGGGCCCGACGACCTTGGAGAACTTCGCGGCCAGGCGCAGCCCGCACTCCTCGGCCTCCCACTCGGCCTCGGCCGCGGCGGCGGCGGGCGAGCGGGCGGCCATGGCGACCACCTGGTCCCAGGGGATGTCGTCCTCGGCGCGGGCGAGCAGCCGGCGGGCGGCGGCGGGCAGGCAGGCGGGGTAGTGCACGTCCAGCGTGCCGTAGTGGATGTGGCCGATCTCGTGCCCGGCGATGACGAACTTGTGCGGGTCCGGGGCCCGTTCCTCGACGACGACCAGGTACTCCTCCTCGCGCGCCAGGGTGACCCCGGAGACGTCCAGGCCCGGCGGGAAGGCGAGGAACCGCAGCCGGACCGGGCGGTCGAGCCGCGGGGTCAGTGTGGCGCACAGGGCGTGCAGGAACGTCTCCGGCGCGGTCGGCGGGGTCAGGGTGCGGACGGTGTCGCGCACGAGCCGGTCCAGGAAGCGCTTCGGGGAACCCGGCTGCCTCGGGAACCCCGGCCGCCTCGGGGGCGCGGCGGACCGCGGACGCGCGCGGTCGTCCGTCCGGTCAGCCACGCCCGGTGTCCCCCGCCCGCTCCGAGGCGATGATCATCTCGGCCAGGTCGGCCAGGGTGGCGAGTTGCCGGGCGTTCATCTGCGGGGCCCGGGCCGCCAGCCGGATCAGCCCGCTCTCGCGCAGCCGCCGCAGCGGGTCCGCCTCGGCCTCCAGGTCCTGGAGCACGGGTTGCAGCGCTTCGCACAGCGCCTCGGGCTCGTCCGCCGTGAAGAAGCCGGCCGGCAGGCCGAAGAAGCGGCGCAGCCGGTCGGCGTGTTCCAGGCTCGGCATCCCGCTCTTGCGCCACACGCTCAGCCACTGTCTGCTGGTGCCGGCGATCCTGGCCAGCTCGTCCAGCGAGTACCGCTTGCCGTCCGGTCTGCGCCGGCTCTCCCGGATGAAGTCCAGGCGCTGGCGCACGCGTTGGTCGAGGGTGGCCTCGGCGGCCCGGCCTCCGCAGAGCAGGTCGACGACGACGCCGACGGGGATCCCGGTGCGGTAGGAGAGGCCCGCCACGTCGAGCGTCTCCGGCAGCCGGCCCGGCCTGCAGGTCAGTTCGCCCAGCCGGCCGAGGACTTCGGCCAGTGAGGCGTAGGTGTCACTCACCGAGGTCCCCCCTGGGCGCATCATTCGTTCGGTGGCTTGGCGCGAGGCTACCCGGTCGCCCGTTATGCAACCAGACATGACAACGGTCCCTGCGGAATTACGCAGCTATCGTTGACAGTTGAGGGCGCTGTGGGTGAGGATCACCGCACGGAGAGCAAGATCCGACCCGCCTCGGGTGCCGCCTATGGGGGAGCGGCATCCGGGGTGTTTCCGTCCGCCTTGCCCCCGTGGAAGGTCCAGGCACCCATGGCGCAGCCCGTCGTCCTTCTGGGGACCGGCGGCCTGGACGCCGGTGGCGACTTCCCGCTGGCACGCGTAGCGGCGGTCCGCCCGGTGGTCCTGGCCGACCCGGATCCGCCTCGCTGGAGCCGTCCCTATCTGGCCGCGTCCCTCGCGGCCGACCCGGCCCGGGAGACGCAGACGGCCGAGGCGGTGCTGCGGTACGCGGCCGGTGCCCCGGTCGCCGGTGTGCTCACCTGGACCGCGGAGTATCTGGCCACCGCCGCGCGGATCGCCGCGGACCTGCGGTTACCGGGCCTGCCGTACGAGACGGCGGCGGCCTGCGCCGACCCGGCGGCCCTGCGGGCGCTGCTGCGTCGGCACACGGTCCCGACGGCCGAACCCGGGAACCCCGAGAGCACGGAGGGGCCGCTGGTGTCCGCCGAGGCGGTCGTCCTGGACGACGAGGTCCGTATCGTCGCGCTCACCCGTACGACCCCGGGTCCGCCGCCGGCCCGCCGCCCGCTGCGGCACAGCGTCCACGCCCATGACGGGCTGCTGCACAACCGGTTCCTGCGCCAGTGCGTCGAGCGGGCCGTACGCGCCCTGGGGCTCGGCCACGCGGTCGCGCATCTCACCCTGCGGCTGACCGCGCGCGGCCCGCGCGTCCTCGGCGTCGCCCCGCATCTGCCGGGCGACCTGATCCCGCTGCTGGTGGAGCGGGCCACCGGGGTCGACCTGGCGCAGGCCGCCGCCGCGCTGGCCACGGGCGGGGTCCCGGACCTGACCCCGACCCGGCAGCGGGCCGCCGCCGTCCAGTTCGCCTACCCGGCCGCGTCCGGCCGGCTGACCGAGCTGCACCTGGACCCGGCCGCGGGGCACGAACCGGCCGCCGAGCGCATGCTCCTCACCCGGCGGCCCGGCGACCCGGTGACGGCGGCCCCGCACGCGCAGATCACCGACCGGCTCGCCCACTGGGTGGTGACGGGCGAGGACGCCGAGGAGTGCACGGCGACACTGCGCCGCATGGCCCGCCACCTGACCGCCACGGTCACACCGCCGACCGGCACGTACGCGGCCTAGCGGCGACGTCTCGCGGCGGGCGCGGACCGGGGACGGGCACCTCGCGGGAGCGGCCCGGAGACGTACGCCCGCACTTCTGCCGTCGCGCGGCGGGCACGGCCGGGCGGCGGGCCCGGCCCCGGGGACGAGCTCCTCGCGAGCGCGCGCGGGGCGCGGTGCGCTGCGGCCCGCCACGGTCACGCCGGCGACCGGCACATACGGGGCCCCAGCGGCGACGGCTCGCGGCGGGCGCGGACCGGAGACGTACGTCCGCGCTCTGCCCTCGCGCGGCGGGCGCGGACCGGGGACGGGCGCCCGCGCTTCTGCCGTCGCACGGCGGGCACCGCCCCGGGGACGGGCGCCCTGCGGGTGTGCGCGGTGCGCTACGGCCCCGGACACCGCGACCGTGCGCCCACGGCCGCCCCTCGGCCCGCGCCGTGCCGAGGCACGCATGGCGACGCCGCCCCGCATCGCCCGCAACGGTCACACCGGCAACCGGCACATGCGCGGCCTGACGGCAGCGGCTCGCGGCGGGCGCGGCCGGGCGGCGAGCGCGGACCGGGGACGAGCACCTCGCGGGTGTGCGCGGTGCGCTACGGCCCGCCGCGGTGACACCGGCGACCGGCGTACGCGGCCCAGCGGCAGCGGCTCGCGGCGGGCACGGCCCGGGGACGACCGCCTCGCGGGTGTGCGCGGGGTGCTGTGGCTCCGGTCACCGCGGCCGTGTGCCCATGGCCACCCCTCGGGCCGGGCGGGGCGGCCGGTAGGGTAGCGGGGTCGTCATCGCACCCGTACGGGGGGAAGCCGGTGCAATTCCGGTATCGGCCCCTCCCCGAGTTCTCGGCTTCGCTCGGATCTCGAACAGGGACACCCACTCCGCGAGCCGCCCCGAGCGGTGCGCGGGACCGGCCCGGGCGGGTCGTTGACCGGCTCGCGTGCGACGGCGGCCCGCCGCGCACGGCACCGTCGAGATCTACGGAGCCGAGCGGCCCGGGGGGACCCCTGCGCTGCCCGGCTCCCCGCAGGAGAGGCAGTCGCCGACCATGAACGTCCGCCGCAGTGCCGCGGCTCTCGCCGCCGTAGGCGTGCTCGCCGCGGCCGCGCCCGCCACGGCCGCCGACCCGTCCCCGTCCGCCCCGAAGGTGACGGTCCCCTCCGGGCTGTACGGCAAGGGCGACCCGACGTACGACGGTGTGTGGCGCCAGTCGATGACGCTGCTCGCCCAGCGGACGCTCGGCTACCGGCCGGCCGCCGCCGCGGTGGACTGGCTCACCGGGCAGCAGTGCGCGAACGGCTCCTTCGCCGCCTTCCGCGCCGCCCCCGCCAAGGGCTGCGACGACAAGCTCAAGGTCGACAGCAACAGCACGGCCGCCGCGGTCCAGGCGCTGGCCGCGACCGGCGGTCACGGCGGTGCCGTGAGCAAGGCCGTGGACTGGCTGAAGTCCGTGCAGAACAAGGACGGCGGCTGGAGCTACTACCCGGGCGACGGCAGCGACGCCAACTCCACCTCCGTCGTCATCGGCGCGCTGGCCGCCGCCGGCACCGACCCGGCGGACGTCCGCAAGGCCGGCAAGTCCCCCTACGACGCGCTGCCCGCCTGGTCCGTCCCGTGCGACCAGGACGGCGGCGGCGCCCTCGCCTTCCAGCAGGACCCGAAGGGCAAGCTGGCCGCCAATGCGGACGCGACGGCGGCCGGCGTGCTCGGCGCGCTCGGCAAGGGGTTCGTGACGGAGGCCGGCAAGGCCCCTGCGAACGAGAGCTGCGTCAAGGCCGCCCGCCTCACCCGCGCCCAGGTCGCCGACAACGGGGGCGCCTATCTGGCGGCGGCCGTCGCGAAGAGCGGCCATCTGATGTCCGCCCTGGCCGGCGCCAAGGACCAGCCCGACTTCGGCAACACCGCGGACACCGTCGTCGCGCTCGCCGCCGACGGCCGCACCGAGCCGGCGAAGAAGGCGTACGCCTGGCTGGAGAAGAACGCGGGCCCGTGGGCGCGGCAGAGCGGCCCGGCGGCGTACGCGCAGCTGATCCTCGCCGCGCACGCGATCGGCGAGCAGCCGGGCGACTTCAACGGCACCAGCCTGGTCCACTCGCTCAATGAGCTGGGCCCGGCCCCGCGGACGGACTCCGCCGCGCACAAGCCCGCGGCGGAGGAGAAGGACTCGAAGACCGGCGTCTGGTGGACCATCGGCCTCGGCCTCGTCGCGGGTATCGGCATCGGCTTCCTGCTGAGCGCCCGGAAGAAGCGCCAGCCGTGACCGCGGTCCGCCGTGCCGTACCGGTGCTGGTCGCCGCGCTGACGCTGCTGCTCGGCTCCGCCGGGCAGGCGGGCGCGGCCGGCTACCGCTACTGGTCCTTCTGGGAGCGCGCCGGCGGCCACTGGGCGTACGCCACGCAGGGGCCGTCGATGGTCCGGCCGGTCGACGGCGCGGTCCAGGGGTTCCGGTTCGCGGTGAGCGCGGACTCCGCGGACGCGACCCGGCCGCGCGGTACGGCGGACTTCGACACGATCTGCGCGGATACGGCGGTGAAGTCCGGGACGAAGCGGGTGGCACTGGTCCTGGACTTCGGTACGTCAGCGGACGCGCCGTCCGGCGAGACGCCGCCGGGGCGCCGTACGGCGTGTGCGCGGGTGTCGCCGGACGCGACGAGCGCGGATGCGCTGGCCGCTGTGGCCAAGCCGCTGCGGTACGACACCAACGCGCTGTTGTGCGCGATCGCCGGGTATCCGGAGCGGGGGTGCGGCGAGCAGGTCTCGGCGGAGGGGGCTGCGGCGGGGCGGGGCGGGGCGAAGGCCGAGGGTAAGAAGGGCGGTGCGGACGGGGGGTCGGACAGCGGTCCCTCTCTCGGCCTGCCGATCGGTGTGGGCGTGGTCGCTCTGCTGGCGGGGGCGGCGGTGTGGCAGGCACGTCGGCGGCGCGATGACTCCGTGTGAGTGCGGGCCGTCGTGCGGGTGCGGGGCCGTCGTGGCTGAGCGCGCAGTTCCCCGCGCCCCTTACGGAGTTGCCCGCGGCGGCACCGGGCAGGCGCCCTGCGCGTGCGAGAACGACTGCGTCTGCGGGGCCGTCGTGGCCGGTCGCGCAGTTCCCCGCGCCCCTTACGGGGCCGGTCGCGGCGGCACCGGGCAGGCGCCCTGCGCGTGCGGGACGGCATGCGAGTGCGGGGCCGTCGTGGCCGAGCGCGCAGTTCCCCGCGCCCCTTACGGAGTTGCCCGCGGCGGCACCGGGCAGGGGCCCTGCGCGTGCCGGGGCGTCGTGGCCGAGCGGGGCGTTTCCCGCGTCCCTTACGGGGTGGTGCATCCCGGGGCCTGGTGGGTGTGGGCGCTCTCGCTCGGGACCGCGGCCACCCGGACCACCAATCCGCTGCTTCTCGCCCTTCTCATAGCCGCCTCCGCCTATGTCGTGGCGACGCACCGCTCCCCCGCGCCCTGGGCCCGCGCGTACCCCGCGTTCCTCAAGCTCGCCCTCACCGTGCTCCTCGTGCGCGTGCTCTTCGCGGTGGTGCTCGGCTCCCCCATCCCCGGCTCCCACACCCTTCTCACCCTCCCCGAAGTCCCGCTCCCGCACTGGGCGCAGGGCATCCGGCTGGGCGGCAGGGTCACCGCCGAGTCGGTCGTGTTCGCCGCCTACGACGGGCTGAAGCTGGCCGCCCTGCTCATCTGCGTCGGCGCGGCGAACGCCCTCGCCAGCCCCACCCGCCTGCTCAAGTCCCTGCCCGGCGCGCTCTACGAGACGGGCGTCGCCGTGGTCGTCGCCCTCACCTTCGCGCCGCATCTGATCGCCGACGTCCAGCGGCTGCGCGCCGCCCGCAGGCTGCGCGGCCGTCCGGACCGGGGCGTGCGGGGCCTGCTCCAGGTCGGGCTGCCGGTGCTGGAGGGCGCCCTGGAGCGCTCGGTCTCGCTCGCCGCCGCGATGGAGGCCCGCGGCTACGGCCGTACCGCCGAGGTCCCCGCCCCCGTCCGCCGTACGACGGCCGCGCTGACCCTCGGCGGTCTGCTCGGCGTGTGCGCGGGCACGTACGGGCTGCTGACGGCCGAGGGCGGCACGTACGGGCTTCCCCTGACGCTCGCCGGGGTCGTCGCCGCGCTCGCGGGGCTGCGGCTCGGCGGCCGGCGCTCGCTGCGGACCCGGTACCGCCCGGACCGGTGGGGCCCCGGCGCCTGGCTGGTCACGGGCTCGGGCGTCGCGGTGGCCGCGCTGCTGGCGCTCGCCTCGGCCCGTGATCCCGGGGCGCTGCACCCCGGGGTCGTCCCGCTCGTCGCCCCCGCGCTCCCGCTCTGGCCCGCCGCGGCCGTCCTGCTGGCCCTGCTGCCCGCCTTCGTCGTGCCCAAGGAGCACTCGTGATCCGCTTCGAGGATGTCAGCGTGACGTACGAGGGCGCCGGCGAACCGACCGTCAAGGGCGTCGACTTCACGGTGCCCGAGGGTGAGCTGGTGCTGCTCGCCGGTCCTTCCGGGGTCGGCAAGTCGACCGTGCTGGGCGCGGTCAGCGGTCTCGTCCCGCACTTCACCGGCGGCACCCTGCGCGGACGCGTGACGGTGGCCGGCCGGGACACCCGTACCCATCAGCCGAGGGAACTCGCCGACGTGGTCGGCACGGTGGGCCAGGATCCGCTCGCGCACTTCGTGACCGACACCGTGGAGGACGAACTCGCCTACGGCATGGAGTCGCTGGGGCTCGCCCCGGAGGTGATGCGCCGCCGGGTGGAGGAGACCCTGGACCTGCTGGGCCTCGCCGGGCTGCGGCACCGCCCGATCGCCACGCTCTCCGGCGGGCAGCGCCAGCGGGTCGCGATCGGCTCGGTCCTCACCCCGCATCCGCAGGTGCTGGTCCTGGACGAGCCGACCTCGGCGCTCGACCCGGCCGCCGCCGAGGAGGTGCTGGCCGTGCTGCAACGGCTGGTGCACGACCTGGGCACGACGGTCCTGATGGCCGAGCACCGCCTGGAGCGGGTGATCCCGTACGCCGACCGGGTCGTCTTGCTGCCCGCCCCCGGAGCGGCGCCGGTCATCGGCTCCCCGGCCGAGGTGATGGCCGTCTCCCCGGTGTATCCGCCGATGGTGGCGCTCGGCCGGCTGGCCGGCTGGTCCCCGCTGCCGTTGACGGTCCGGGACGCCCGCCGCCGGGCCGGCGCCCTGCGCGAGCGGCTGGCCGCGGCGGCACCGGACGGCCGGGCCGGCGGTCGGGTGCCCGGCGCGCGCCGGCCCGCGGAGCCGCCGGTGCCCGGGGCCGGCCGCCGTGGCTGGTTCCGGCGCCGCCCCGCCCCGCTTCCCGCCCGGCCGGCGGACCCCGGGCCCGGGCGGACCGCCGAGATCCGCTCCCTCTCCGTGCGCCGCGACCGCGTCCAGGCCCTGCGCCACATCGACCTGACCGTCACCCCGGGCGAGACCGTCGCCCTCATGGGCCGCAACGGCGCGGGCAAGTCCACCCTGCTCTCCTCCCTCGTCGGCCTCCTGCCCCCGTCGGCCGGGACGGTCCGGGTCGGCGGTCTGACCCCGCACCGCACCCCGCCCCCCGAGCTGGTCCGCCGGGTCGGCCTCGTCCCCCAGGAACCCCGCGACCTGCTGTACGCGGACACGGTCGCCGCCGAGTGCGCCGCCGCCGACCGGGACGCGGGCGCGGAGCCCGGCACCTGCCGTGCGCTGGTGTCCGAGCTGCTGCCGGGGGTGGCGGACGATACGCATCCCCGGGATCTGTCGGAGGGCCAGTGCCTGGCGCTCGCGCTGGCCGTGGTGCTGGCCGCCCGCCCGCCTCTCCTCCTGCTGGACGAGCCGACCCGCGGCCTCGACTACGCGGCCAAGGCCCGCCTGGCCGGCATCCTGCGCGGCCTGGCGGCCGAGGGACACGCGCTCGTGCTGGCCACGCACGACGTTGAGCTGGCCGCGGAGATCGCGCACCGGGTGGTGCTGCTGGCGGAGGGCGAGGTGATCGCGGACGGGCCGATGGCCGAGATCGTGGTGTCCTCCCCCTCCTTCGCACCGCAGGTGGCGAAGATCCTGGCCCCGCAGCGCTGGCTGACGGTGGCCGAGGTGCGGGAGGCGCTGGCATGAGCCGTCCCGGCACCCGGGTGCGCGCCGTCCGGCTGCGCCCCCGCTCGCTCGCCGCGCTGGCAGCGGCCAGTGCGGTCGGGGTGGTCGCCTTCGGCTGGCCCTTCCTCGCCCCGCCCGGCTCCCAGCTGACCGCGCACGCCCAGGACGCGCCCTGGCTCTTCGCCGGTCTGCTGGTGCTGCTGGTGGCGGTCGTCGCGGCGACGATCTCGGAGTCGGATCTCGGGCCGAAGGCCGTGGCCATGCTGGGCGTGCTGGCCGCGACGGGCGCCGCGCTGCGCCCGATCGGCGCGGGTACGGCGGGCATCGAGCCGATGTTCTTCCTGATGGTGCTCAGCGGTCGGGTGCTCGGGCCGGGCTTCGGGTTCGCCCTCGGCTCGGTGACCATGTTCGCGTCCGCGCTGCTCACGGGCGGGGTCGGGCCGTGGCTGCCGTTCCAGATGCTGTCGATGGGCTGGTTCACCATGGGCGCCGGGCTGCTGCCGGGGGCCGGCCGGCTGCGCGGCCGGCTGGAGCTGGTGCTGCTCGCCGGGTACGGCTTCCTCGCGGCCTTCGCCTACGGGACGCTCATGAATCTGGCCGGCTGGCCCTTCCTGGGCGCCATGGCCTCGAACATCTCCTTCGACGGGGACGCGCCGATCGCCGTGAACCTGGCCCATTTCGTCGCGTACTGCCTGGCCACCTCGCTCGGCTGGGACCTGGGCCGGGCCGTCTGCACGGTCGTGTTGACCCTCGTCCTCGGCCCCGCGGTGCTGCGGGCCCTGCGCCGGGCCACACGGCGGGCCGCTTTCGAGACCGCGGTCACATTCGACGCTCCCCCTGGGTGAGGCACCGGCCGCGGAGGGTGAGCGGAGCGGTGAAGCACCCCACATGACGCACGTCACCTACGAGGCGGAGCCGTAGACCGCCCTGTCCGATTTGTCCGCTCGTGCACCCCTTCTGACCTGCGGATTGCGACCCAGGTCACAGAGGCGACGATTCATGGCGATCCGGCCACAACTAGTAAAAGGGGTCATTGCGGACCGGTTCCGGGCCTGCTTGTCTGGACGACGTCGCCAGGCGCCACGAGCCCACCCGGGCCGCGGCGCCGACGCATACGGCCACAGCACGTGGTCCATCCATGCGAGCGACCCCCATGTCCCCGAGGTAAGAGGTTCTCCGTGTCCGTGTCCTTCATCCGCCGCATCGCTTCCCCGAAGAAGGCCCTCACCACCGCCGCCGTGGCCGTCGCCACCGCCGGTATGGCTCTGACCGCGGCTCCCGCTCACGCCGCCCCCGCCTCCTCCGCCCAGTCGGTCGCGCACCAGATGATCCCGGACGCCGCGCAGTTCAACGCCTTCAGCAAGATCGTCGAGCACGAGAGCGGCTGGAACCCCAGCGCCACCAACAGCTCCTCCGGCGCCTACGGCCTGGTCCAGGCCCTGCCGGGCTCGAAGATGGCGTCCGCCGGCGCCGACTGGAAGACCAACCCGGCCACCCAGATCAAGTGGGGCCTGGACTACATGAACTCCCGCTACGGCAGCCCGGTCAAGGCCTGGAGCTTCTGGCAGGCCAACGGCTGGTACTGAGCCGGTCATCCCTCGGCCGCTCCCGCGCTGAACCAGCGCGCGATCCCGGCCAGCGCGGCCCGGTCCGAACCGAAGTGATCGACCGGGCCCACGTCGAGCACCCGCACCCTCGCCCCCCGCTGGGCGAGGGTGCTCGCGCATGTCCGGGTGTTGCCGATCGGCACGTCGGTGTCGTTGCGCCCCGCGTACAGCCGGACCGGCACCTCGGGCTTCCAGTCGCAGGCGTGCCCGCCCGCGCGCAGCGCCTCCAGCATCCCGCCGGCCGGCTTGCCCAGCTCCCGGTAGAAGCGATCGGTGAGCAGCTGCCGCACGGTCGGCGCGAGCCGGCGCACGATGTCCTCGTCCTTGTGCCGTCCGTCGAAGAGCCGCTCGACCCGCCCGGCGTAGGGCTGCCGGAACACCTCGGCGGGGTCCTTGTAGATCGGGTGCAGCCGGTTCTGGGCGACGAGGAAGTAGGAGAGGTAGAACACTCCGCTGGTGTCGTTGACCCGGCCGTCGGTGAGCGCCCGCTGCTCGGTGCCCTGGATGTCGTACGGCCCGGCCACCGGGGCGACGGCCTTCAGCCGGAATCCGGCGGCGTCCCCGCCCTGCACCGCCTTGGCCAGGGCCATCGCCACCTGGCCGCCTTGTGAGAACCCGGTCACATACAGGTCCCGGGTGAGCGAGCGGCCCAGCAGGCCGGCCGCCGTCCGGGCCGCGTGCAGCATGTCCACGGAGGCGGTCACCGCCGACCGGGTGTCCATGTAGGGGTGCGCCCCCGGCCCTTCGCCGAGCCCCAGGTAGTCGGGGGCGGCCACCGCCCGGCCCGTGGCGGCGAACAGGTACGACTGGGTCCGCGCGTCCTCGCCGACGGAGGGCGCGTAGGCCCGGTTCGCCATGGTGCCGTGCGTGTCGGAGACCAGCCCGAGGCGGTGGCCGCCGCCGGACGGGAGGGTGAGCAGGCCGGTGGCGGTGGTGGGCCGCCCGTGCGGATCCACCGTGCGGTACGTCACCCGGTAGGCGAGGACGCCGTAGCGCAGCGGGGCGGTGCCGATGTGCTGCGCGCGCAGCACCCGGGCGACCTCGGCCCGGCTGTGCGCGGCGACCGGTACGACGGACACGACCTCCCCGCGCTCGCCGGGCGCCGGTGCGTCCTTGCCCGGCACCCCGGGCACCACCCCGGTGACACCGACGAGCGCCAGCGCGCCGAGGGTGAGGGCCGGGCCCTTGCGGATGGGCCGACCGGGCTGCTTTGCCGCCGTCTTTCGCGTGTCCTGTGTCATGACCTGAAAGCTACGGACGCAGGCTTCGCCGGGACATCCGAGAGCCCCCCGGACCTCGGGTGGACTTCTTTCGCGCGGCGGGTGGACTTCTTTCCACCCCCTTTCCCCCTTGTCCGGCCGCCGCCGCGTCCCGCCGCCCGCTGCCCCACGGAGGAACGATGACGACGCCGGAGCCGACGCCACCGGTACGGGGCCCCGCGGCGCGCGGGCTGCGGCTGGTGCCCGTGCTGCTGATCCTGACCGTGGTCAGCGGTCTGATCGACGCGGTCAGCTATCTGGGCCTCGGCCGGGTCTTCACCTCCAACATGACCGGCAACGTGGTTGTCCTGGGCTTCGCGGCGGCCGGCGCCCCCGGCTTCTCGGTGTCGCACACGGCGACGTCCCTCGTCTGCTTCCTGCTGGGCGCGGTGGCCGGAGGCAGGCTGACGGCCCGGCGGGGTGCCCGCCCGCGCCGCACCTGGACCCGGCTGACCCTGGCGGGAGAGGCGGTGCTGGTCGCCGTGTCGGCGGTGGTGGCCTTCGTGCTGGCGGACGACGGGGCCACCGGCGGCACCCGGTACGCGCTGATCGGCATCACCGCCGTCGCGATGGGCATGCGCAACGCGACCGTGCGCAAGCTGAACGTGCCGGATCTGACCACCACGGTGGTCACCAGGACCCTGACCGGACTGGCCGCCGAGTCCCTGCTCGGCGACGGCACCGGCCACCGCTCCCCGCGCCGCCTGGCCGCCGTCCTCGCGATGGCCGGCGGCGCCTGGCTGGGCGGGTGGCTGGTCCTGCACCACGGCCTCGGCATCGCGCTGCTGATCGCCGCGCTGGTCTCGGGGGCGCTGGCGGTGGTGGCGTCGGGACGGGAGTGACCCGGCGCACCCGTGGGGCGGGCCCGGTCAGCCGGCGCTGACCCGGAGTTCCTTCACCCCGTTGATCCACGCCGAGCGCAGCCGGCGCGGATCGCTCTCCAGGCGCAGGTCCGGCATCGCCTCGGCCAGCGCGTTGAAGATCAGGTCGATCTCCAGGACGGCCAGCGACTTGCCGAGGCAGAAGTGCGGACCGCCGCCGCCGAAGCCCAGGTGGGGGTTGGGGTCGCGGGTGATGTCGAAGGCGTCGGGGTCGGCGAAGACCTCGGGGTCGTGGTTGGCGGAGGCGTAGAACAGGCCGACCCGGTCGCCCTTCCTGATCCGCGCGCCCCCCAGCTCGGTGTCCTGTGTCGCCGTGCGCTGGAAGGCGTTGACCGGAGTCGCCCAGCGGACGATCTCCTCGGCCGTGGTCGAGGGCCGCTCACGCTTGAACAGGTCCCACTGGCCGGGGTGGGTGAGGAACGCGTGCATGCCGTGCGTGATGGCGTTGCGTGTGGTCTCGTTGCCCGCCACGGCCAGCATCAGCACGAAGAAGCCGAACTCGTCGGAGTTCAGGTTGCCCTCGTCCTCGGCCGCCACCAGCGTCGTCACGATGTCCCGCGCCGGGCACCGCTTCCGCTCGGCGGCCATGTTCATCGCGTAGGCGATGATCTCGACGGCCGACTGGGCGCCGACCTCCTCGGTGATGGCGTACTCGGGGTCGTCGTAGGCGATCATCTTGTTCGACCAGTCGAAGATCTTGGAACGGTCCTCCTGCGGGACGCCGATCAGCTCGGCGATGGCCTGGAGCGGCAGTTCGCAGGCGACCTCGGTGACGAAGTCGAAGGGCCCCGAGCGGGCGCGGGCGGCGGTGACGATCGACTGGGCCCTGGCGCGCAGCCGCTCCTCCAGCGCGCGGATGGAGCGTGGCGTGAACCCGCGCTGCACTATCTGCCGCACCCGCGTATGTTCCGGGGGATCCATGTTGAGCAGGATGAACCGTTGCGCGTCGATGGCATCGCGCTGGATGTGCTCGTTGAAGCGGATGATCGCGGTGTTGAGGTAGGAGGAGAAGAGCTCCGGGTGCGTGGACACGTACTTCACGTCGGCATGCCGGGTCACGGCCCAGTAGCCGGAGTCGGCGAAGCCCGCGAGGCCGTGCGGCTGCGGGATCCAGCGGACCGGCTCGGCACGGCGCAGCTCGGCGAACTCCGGGAAGGGCACACGGTGGTGCAGCAGGTCGGGATCGGTGAGGTCGAACCCGTCGGGCAGCGCTGGACAGGGCATCGGCGTCTCCGTGCGTCTGACGGTCCATCAGCGAGTGCCGAGAACGTAGTAACGGGTTCTAGAAGTAGCAAGAGGCGTGACACAGCCAATCCGTGCGGAAGTCGAGCAGATCGCGCCCTCGGCACCTGCAAGACCCTTGCGGTGATGGACATCACGTCAGCAGACTGCTGGGCAGAACTAGAACGCGTACTAGTTCTGGAGGAGAGCCCTCTCGGAGAGGACCCGCACCCATGGCCGCCGAACCCGTGATCGTCGAAGCCGTCCGCACCCCGATCGGCAAGCGCGGCGGCGCGCTCGCCAATCTGCACCCCGCCTATCTGCTGGGCGAGACCTACCGTGAACTCCTGGGCCGTACCGGCATCCCCGCCGACGCGGTCGAGCAGATCGTCGGCGGCACGGTGACACACGCCGGCGAGCAGTCCATGAACCCCGCGCGCACGGCCTGGCTGACCATGGGACTGCCGTACGAGACGGCGGCCACCACGGTCGACTGTCAGTGCGGCTCCTCGCAGCAGGCCTCGCACATGGTGGCCAACATGGTCGCCGCCGGCGTGATCGACGTCGGCATCAGCTGCGGTGTCGAGGCGATGTCCCGGGTCCCGCTGGGCTCCGGCTCCAAGCACGGCCCCGGCAAGCCGTTCCCCGACGAGTGGAACGTCGACCTGCCCAACCAGTTCGAGGCGGCCGAGCGCATCGCCCGGCACCGGGGTCTGACGCGGGCGGACGTCGACGGCCTGGGGCTGCTCTCCCAGGAGCGGGCCGCGCTCGCCTGGGCGGAGGAACGCTTCAAGCGGGAGACGTTCGCCGTGCAGGTCCCGACGACCGAGGAGGAGCAGTACGCCGGGCAGGGCATGTGGCGCCTCGTGGACAAGGACGAGGGTCTGCGCGACACGTCCCCGGAGGCGCTGGCGGGCCTGAAGCCGGTGATGCCGAAGGCGGTGCACACGGCCGGGAACTCGTCGCAGATCTCCGACGGCGCGGCGGCCATCATGTGGGCCTCGAAGCGGATGGCGCGTGCGCTGAAGCTGAAGCCGAGGGCCAGGATCGTCGCCCAGGCGCTGGTCGGCGCCGACCCGCACTTCCA
Source organism: Streptomyces sp. NPDC015171 (assembly GCF_043079545.1). NCBI lineage: Bacteria > Bacillati > Actinomycetota > Actinomycetes > Kitasatosporales > Streptomycetaceae > Streptomyces > Streptomyces sp. NPDC015171. Next base: position 432,394 of record NZ_JBIBUO010000004.1, on the reverse strand, counting down.
TCTGGACGGCCCGATCGACGCGACGCGCGCGGTGCTGGGCAAGGCGGGCATGTCCTTGAAGGACATCGACCTCGTGGAGATCAACGAGGCTTTCGCGTCAGTGGTGTTGAGCTGGGCTCAGGTCTTCGAGCAGGACCTGGCGAAGGTCAACGTCAACGGCGGGGCGATCGCCATGGGCCACCCGGTGGGAGCGACGGGCGCCCGCCTGATCACCACCGCCCTGCACGAACTGGAGCGCGCCGACAAGGAGTTCGCGCTCGTCACGATGTGCGCGGGCGGTGGGCTGGCGACCGGAACGATCATTCAGCGGCTGTAGCCGACGTCCAGGAGACGAAGGCGGAGAACGCGGCGGGGTCGACCGTGAGGATCGGTCCCGCCGGGGTCTTGGAGTCGCGGATGGCGAGGGTGGCGGTGGGGGTTTCGGCGATCTCTATGCAGTCACCGCCTTGGTCGCCGCTGTACGAGGACTTTCGCCAGGCGAGACCGCCGAGGGGGGCGCACTCGACACACGAGCCGCCCTGGTCGCCGCTGTAGCTCGACTTACGCCACTTGCTCTCCATAGCGGTCCTCCATCACCCGTCGGATCAGATCCGCCGAGTCTTTGATCGAGAGCGCGGCGGCTCGCAGATGATCGTAACGGAGCGAGCAGTCCTTGACGGTGTCCGGGTTCGCGCTCGGATGCCCACTGCTGTAGCCCTCGGTGTACACGATGGGCGGGTCACCGGCGAAGCGGTAGACGTTGAACGAGCCTTGCAGTCCCGCGTGTTCACCGGCCGAGTACGGCAAGACCTGTACGTTGATCCGGGGATCGTCCTCGAACGTCAACAGGTGGGTGAGTTGTTCGCGCATGACGTCGGAGCCGCCGATCTCCTGGTTCAGCGCAGCCTCGCTGAGAACCATCCAGAAGACCGGCGGATCGCCCTTCTCGAAGATGCGCTGGCGAGCGAGCCGAGCAGCGGCGCGGTCCCCAAGCTTGTCCTGATCCAGCACTCCGAGCACGGCGCACACATAGGACGGGGACTGGAGCAATCCATGGACCATGTGGGTCTGAAACGTACAGATCTCCACCGCCCTAGCCTCCAGCTCAGCCACCTGCTGGAACCACGCCGGGAGCTGACTGCGCATCACCAGCGGCACGAGTCGTGTCAGTAACCCACCCGTCCCGAGCGCCGCGTCCACGCGCTCGCTGAACTCGGGCGTCGGCAACTTACGGGCCGTCTCCACTTGGCCGACGAGCGACCCCGTGTAATTGACGATGTCCCCCAACTGCCGCTGCGTCAGCCCCGCCGCCTCCCGGTGCCGCCGCAGCTCGAACCCGTAGTAGTCGAGCGGTGAGGCGCCCGGGTCGAGGGTGTTGATGTTCACCATGACAAGTCCCCTCCCGGACCCGTTGTGTTCATCTCATAGCCCAGCGTAGTGACGCCAGGTCAGCCTCGTCCTGTGAACCTCAACTTTCCCCACACCCCCCAGTACCGCATGCAGCTCACCGCCGGCGACCACTCCGTCCGCCACATCCGCCGTATCGTCCGCTCGCTGCTGCACGAGTGGCAGCTGCCGGCGCTGGCCTTCGCCGTGGAGCTGGGCGTGAGCGAGCTGGTCACCAACGTCGTACGGCACGTGCCCGACCGCCGCTGCACACTCGTGGTGACGCGGCAGACGGCCGGTGTGCGGGCCGAGGTCAGCGACGGGCACGCCCCGCTCCCCCGCCTGGAGACCGAGGTCGATCAGGACTCGGAGCGGGGGCGGGGGCTGGCGCTGCTCGACGCCGTGGTCGACAAGTGGGGGGTGTCACCGGGCCCCGGCGGCGGGAAGACGGTCTGGTTCGAGTGCGGGACGGGCTGAGGCCGCGGCGGCCACGGCGGCGCGGGGGCCCTGGAGCAGGTAGGACAGGCCGAACCCGGCGGACACCACCGCCGCGCCGCCGACCGCGTCCAGCACCCAGTGGTTGCCGGTCGCGACGATCGCGGACACGGTGAACAGCGGGTGCAGCAGGCCCAGCGCCTTCATCCACCACTTCGGCGCGATCACCGCGATGACGACACCGCACCACAGGGACCAGCCGAAGTGCAGCGAGGGCATCGCCGCGTACTGGTTGGTGAGGGCGGTCAGGGTGCCGTAGTCCGGCTTGGAGAAGTCCTGGACGCCGTGCACGGTGTCGATCATCCCGAGGGCGGGCATCAGGCGCGGCGGGGCGAGCGGGAAGAGCCAGAAGCCGACCAGGGCGAGCAGGGTGGCGAAGCCGAGGGAGACGCGGGCCCAGCGGTAGTCGGCCGGGCGGCGCCAGTAGAGGACGGCGAGGACGGTCAGCGGGACGACGAAGTGGAAGGACTCGTAGTAGAAGTCGAAGAAGTTCCGCAGCCAGCCGATCTTCACCACGGCGTGGTTGACCGCATGCTCGATGTCGATGTGCAGGAAGCGTTCGAGGTCGAGGACCAGCTGCCCGTGGTGCTCGGCCGTCGCCCGGCCCCCGGAGTTGGTGCCGCCGGTCGCGGCGAGGCGGACCTGCTGGTAGGCCGCGTAGGTGACGCGGATGAGGAGCAGCTCCAGCAGCAGGTTGGGGCGGGTGAGGACGCGGCGCAGGAAGGGCAGCAGCGGGACGCGGCGGAAGCGGGCCGGGGCCTGCGGGGCGTACTCGGCCGGGACCGGTGTCCGGTAGTGCGGCGAGGTCCGGGACAGGAAGGGGACGGCCGTGGCGGCGGCCAGCGCGGCGAGCAGCACGAGGTTGTCCCGCAGCGGGTACACCACCGGCATGTTCGGCAGCATCATCGCCGCCGGGAGGGTGGTCACGAGGATCACCGCGACCGGCCAGACGTAGCGGTCCGAGGTCCGTTTGCCGGCCCGGCCGACCACCGCGAGCAGCAGCCACAGCAGCTGGTGCTGCCAGGTGGTGGGCGAGACGGCGACGGCCGCGCAGCCGGTGACGGCGACCGCGAGCAGGAGCTGGCCGTCGCGGGCGTAGCGCACCGCGCGGCGCAGGGCGAGCGCGGCGACGGCGGCGCCCAGGGCGAGGAAGAGGGCGATCTCCAGCGGGCCGGTGCAGCCGAGGCGCAGCAGGGCGCCGTGCAGGGACTGGTTGGCGAGGGCGTCGGCCTGGCCGCCGAGGCCCGCGCCGCCCAGGTGGTGCACCCAGTAGGTGTGCGAGTCGTGCGGGAGGGCCGCCCAGGCGAGCGCGGTGGAGACGGCGAAGGTGCCGGCCGCGGTGAGCGCGGCCCGGCGGCGGCCGGTGAACCACAGCAGCGGGACGAAGAGCAGCACGGTCGGCTGGAGGGCGGCGGCCAGCCCTGTGCACAGGCCGCTCGCCCGCTCCCCGCGCACGGTGAAGCAGCCGAGCAGGACCAGCAGCACCGGGATGATGCTGGTCTGGCCGAGCCACAGGGCGTTGCGCACCGGCAGCGACAGCATGAGGAGGCTGATGGCGACCGGGGTGGCCAGCAGGGAGGTGCGCCGGCTGACCGGCTCGGGCAGCGCGCGGGCGGCGATCACGCCGAGGGCGACGACCAGGAGCAGGGTGCCGAAGGTCCAGCCCCAGCCGAGGGCGTCCTCAGCGGCGCGGGTGAGGGGTCTGAGGACGAGGCCGCTGAACGGGGTTCCGGTGAACCGGGTCGAGTCGTAGATCGAGCCCTTCACATGCAGGACGCCCTCGGGGCCGACCCAGGTCTCCAGGTCGGTGAGGCGCTCCCCGCTCGGGGTGGTCAGGACGACGGCCATCTGCCGTACGGCGAGTATGGCCGCCACCGCCCACAGGGCGAGCCGGGTGGCGCGCAGCCGCGCCCCGACCTCGGTTCCGAAAGCCTCTGCCGGTCCTCCGCCGTGCTCCACGTTCGCCACGCCTCGTGTGCCTCCCGCCCCATTCATCCCGGCTGCCCCGGTGCGCCAGGTTCCTTCTGCGCTCCTACGAGGCTCGCAGACCCCCGGGAGAGGGACGCAGGCAACCCCCATTTCACCTGACATCCGTCTCGATGTGTTCGGGCGACGACAGCCCCGGCGCCCCGCGGTTCCGCCTCCTGGGGGCGACAAGGATCACACTGACCTGGCCGAATACCGCCGGGCGAGGGGGCAGACGTACCTGCGTAGGCATGCTTTCACTGCACAGCGCAGCGAGGTGCATACACCGCGTAAGGGGCACAAGTCCCTCTATGGTCACTTTTCGGCCCGCCGCACGTCATCGCCGACGTCCGGGCCGCGTCCCTGTCCCCGTCGAGAGGTAGGCGAGCCCCGTTTTGGCGACCGTCGCAGCAGTCACCCCGCTCCCGAAGACCCCGCGGGCCGCCGAGGCCCCCGCCGACGTCACCGTCACCGACCCCGCGCTGGTCAAGCGCGCCGTGAAAGCGGCGGCGCTCGGCAACGCGATGGAATGGTTCGACTTCGGTGTCTACAGCTACATCGCGGTCACTCTGGGCAAGGTCTTCTTCCCGTCCGGCAACCCGACCGCCCAGCTGCTGTCGACGTTCGGCGCCTTCGCCGCGGCCTTCCTGGTCCGCCCGCTGGGCGGCATGGTCTTCGGCCCGCTGGGCGACCGCGTGGGCCGCCAGAAGGTCCTCGCCCTCACCATGATCATGATGGCGGCGGGCACGTTCGCGATCGGCCTGATCCCGTCGTACGCCGCGATCGGCGTCGGGGCGCCGATCCTGCTGCTGGCGGCCCGCCTGGTGCAGGGCTTCTCCACCGGCGGCGAGTACGCGGGCGCGTCCACGTTCATCGCCGAGTACGCGCCCGACAAGAAGCGCGGCTTCTTCGGCAGCTGGCTGGAGTTCGGCACGCTCGCCGGCTACATCGGCGGCGCGGGCCTGGTGACGGTGATGACGGCCGTCCTCTCCACGGACGACCTGCTCTCCTGGGGCTGGCGCGTCCCGTTCCTGATCGCCGGTCCGATGGGCATCATCGGCCTCTACCTGCGGATGCGCCTGGAGGAGACCCCGGCGTTCGCCGCCGAGGTCGAGAAGGCGGAGGCCGCCCGGCCGAAGGTGCCGCTGCGCGAGATGATCACGGGGCAGTGGAAGGCGCTGCTGCTGTGCATGGGCCTGGTGCTGGTCTTCAACGTCACCGACTACATGCTGCTGTCGTACATGCCGAGCTACCTCACCAGTGAGCTGAAGTACGACGAGACGCACGGTCTGCTGGTCGTGCTCGCCGTCATGGCCCTGATGATGATCGTCCAGCCGTTCGCCGGCGCGCTGACCGACCGGATCGGCCGCCGCCCGGTGATCGCCGCGGGCTGTGCCGGCTTCCTGTTCCTGTCCGTCCCCGCGCTGCTGCTGATCCGCCAGGGCAGCCTGCTGGCGGTGGGGCTCGGCATGGGCGCGCTGGGCATGCTGCTGGTCTGCTTCACGGCGGCCATGCCGGCCGCGCTGCCCGCGCTCTTCCCGACCCGGGTGCGCTACGGCTCCCTGTCCATCGGCTTCAACGTCTCCGTGTCGCTGTTCGGCGGCACGACCCCGCTGGTCGTGACGGCGCTGATCGGGGCGACGGGCAACATGATGATGCCCGCGTACTACATGATGGGCGCGGCCGTCGTGGGCGGTGTCGCGGTGTGGCTGATGTCGGAGTCGGCGGGCAAGCCGCTTCCGGGCTCCGCACCGGCGGTGGAGGGCCGCTAGGCGCGATGGCCTTGCCGGCCGGGGGGCCGGCCCAGCGCCGCAGGGGTGCGCGGAACGTGCCGGCCGCGGGTTCGCCGTGGCTGACCGCACTGTTCCCCGCGCCCCTTCAGCGCTTTCACGCGGTGGAACCGATCGGGTGCCGGGGCCGTCTGTCGGCCTGTGACACGTGCCCGGACACTCGCTGTCGTACTCGCCCTGCTCGGCGTGCAGCTCGGCTGACTGATGGCCCCGGCCTACGCCTGCGGCTGCGGCGCCATGGTGCCCGACGCCTCGGGCCGGATCTCCGTCTCGGACGAGCGGTCGGTGCTCCGCTGGGACGGCCGGCAGGAGCAGATCGTGATGCGGCTGACGGTCGCCGGTGACGCCGAGCACGCCGCCTGGATCATGCCGGTCCCGCACCGCGCCGCCGTCCGCCTCGGCGACCCCGCCCTCTTCGACCAGCTGGCCGGGGCCACCGCCCCGGTCCACCGCACCCGGTACCACTTCTGGCCGCAGGAGGGCGAGTGGCCCTTCGACGGCCACGACACGGCCGCCGGCGCCCCGCTCCCCGGCTCCGGCACCACCGGCGTCGGCGTCGTCGGCCGCCAGCGGCTCGGCCCCTTCGACGTGGCCCGGCTGACCGCCACCGACCCGGCGGCCCTCCAGGACTGGCTGCACGACCACGGCTTCTCGCTGCCCTCCCGGCTGAGGACCGCCCTGGAGCCGTACGTCGACCGGCACTGGGAGTACGTCGCCGTCCGCCTCGCCCCGGACACCCGCGACACCCCGCTGCACGGCGCCCTCGACCCGCTGCACCTCACCTTCGCCGCCGGCCGCCCGGTCTACCCGATGCGGCTGTCCCGGCTGGCCGCCACCCCGCAGTCGCTCGGCCTGTACGTCCTCGCCGCGCACCGCATGGAGACGAGCGGGACCATCGGCGGCCCCCGGCCCGAGGTGGCGTTCGCCGGCCGGCTGGACGCACCGGGCGGCGCCCTCGGAAAGCTGGCCGCCGGCACCCCGTACCTGACCGCGCTCACCCAGTCCTTCCCCGACCCCGCCCGTATCTCCGGCGACCACGAGCTGCGCCGGGCCGCCGCTGACACGCCGGTCCGGCAGGTGGTCCACGACGACGAGCTGCGCCGGATCGCCGGCATCCCGGCCTGGTCGCTGACGGTCGGCGGCGCCCTGGCGGCCGTCGTCGCGGTCGGCGCCCTGATCGCCGTACGGCTCTCGCGGCGGCCGATCAGTCCGAAGGATGTCTCCCCTTCCGCGCCGCTCGGCTGAGATCATCGGAACGGGGCACGACAGACACTCGGGAAAGGCAGCAGGCGCTATGAGCGGGTCGCAGCAGGTCTGGGACGATGTCGACGACTACTTCATCCGCACTCTCTCACCGGACGACGAGGCGCTGAGGGCGGCCCTGCGCGACAGCGAGGCCGCCGGGCTGCCCGCCATCGCCGTCACGGCCGCGCAGGGCAAGTTCCTGCAACTGCTCGCCGAGTTGCAGGGCGCCCAGCACATCCTGGAGATCGGCACGCTCGGCGGGTACAGCACGATCTGGATGGCGCGGGCCCTGCCCGACGACGGCCGGCTGATCTCGCTGGAGTACAGCGCCAAGCACGCCGACGTGGCCGTCCGGAACATCGCCCGCGCGGGCCTCGACCGGATCGTGGAGGTGCGGGTCGGCCCGGCCCTGGAATCGCTGCCCAAGCTCGCCGACGAGAACCCGGCCCCCTTCGACCTGGTCTTCATCGACGCGGACAAGGCCAACAACGTGCACTACGTGGAGTGGGCGCTGCGGCTCACCCGGGCGGGCAGCCTGATCGTCGTGGACAACGTGGTGCGCGGCGGCCAGGTGACCGACGCGAGCAGCAGCGACCCGGGCGTGGTCGGCAGCCGCGGCGCCATCGAGCTGATCGCCGCCCACCCCCGGCTGAGCGGTACGGCGCTCCAGACGGTGGGCGGCAAGGGCTACGACGGCTTCGCGCTGGCCCGGGTGCTCGGCTGAGCCCCCGCCGGGCCTCACACCTCGTGGTAGAAGCCGACGTTGACGCTGCGCGGCGCGGTGCGCTCCTGGACGACGATCTCGCCGGACCCGCCGTACGGCAGCGGTACCGTCCCGCCGTACTCGACGGACCGCGCGTGCGGCCCGTGGGCGAGCCGGACCTCGGACGCCGGGTCGGGCTGGGAGCCGCGCAGCCAGGTCACCTGCCAGGTGCCGTCCGGTCCGCACAGGAACTCCAGGTGGACCCGGGAGACGAACAGCCAGTCCTCGGGGGTGACCAGCCGGCACACCGCCGTGTCGCGGCCGACCCGCAGCACGGCGCCGGGCTCGCTGGGCGCCTCGGCCATCGTCATGCCGGCCGTGGCACCCGCGTCCTCCCCGGAGAGGGTGGCCATGGTGAGTTCGAGCACGAGCGCTCCCCCTGAAACGTCCTTGTGCGGTGGGCGGGTCGCGGCGGGCGAAGGTGCCGTACCGCCGCCGCATGATAAAACGCCCGGCCGGGTCGCGTCCGGCACAATGGGTTCATGACCGAGCGAAAGCCACCCGGTCTGCCGTTCGAGTCCTGGGTGGACCGGCAGATCCGGGACGCGCAGCGGCGCGGGGAGTTCGACGGGCTGACGGGGACGGGGGCGCCGCTGCCCGCCGACCTCGACTCCGCGTACGACGAACTGTGGTGGATCAAGCGGAAGATGGCGCGCGAGGGCCTCGCCCTGCTGCCGCCCGCGCTGGCGCTGCGCAAGGAGGCGGAGGACGCCCTGGAGGCGGCGTGCGCGGCGCCCTCGGAGCGGATCGCCCGGAAGATCATCGAGGATGTCAACGTCCGGATCCGGGACATGATGTTCAAGCCGCCGCCGGGTCCCCCGCTGGGGAAGAAGCCGTACGACGTGGACGAGGTCGTGGCCGAGCGGCGGCGGCGCCGGTCCGCCGCCGAGGGGGACGCGCCGGGGCCGGTCCGCTAGGCGTCCGGGTCAGTCCTCCAGCAGCCGCGCGGCCAGCCGCCGGTAGTCGCGCAGGGCGAGCCGCAGCCGCTCGGTGTCCGCGCCGGCGTCCTCCCAGGACGCCCGCAGCATCCGGCGGCGCTGGGCCAGGGCCTCGCCGAACCGTACGGCGATCTCCGCCAGCGTCAGGTCGGCCTGCTCCACGACCTGCCGGGGGCCTTCCTCGAAGCCCTCGGCCAGCTCCCGCAGCCGCCGCTCCCAGCGCGCGGCGTCCTCCCGGGCCAGCAGCGGCGCACCCGGGGCCGGCCCCGGGGCGCCCGGCCAGGCGTCCGAGCCCGGCGAGTCGCTGGAGCCCGCCTCGCGCAGGGTGGCCTCGCCGGGGGACGGCACGCCGAGCCCGTCGTCGGGCATCCGGCCGTCCTCCACGGCCGCCGACCACTCCGCGCGGTGACTGCCGGTGAACCCTTCGTCCACGGCGGTGCCGGCGGTGCCCAGATCCTCCGTGCCGGGACGCAGCCCTTCCGTGCCGTGCTCCTCGTCGCCGGACGCGCTCGTCCTGTCCTGCATGGTGCTCAGCTCTCCTTCGTCGGCCCCACCCGGCGGCGTTCCCGCAGGTCATCGTGGTGCCCGACCCGGCCCCAGCGGGCCGGTCCCCCTCGGGTGACCCGGTATCCGGCCGCACAAACGACCCCCACCGCACCCGGGGCCGCGTATATCCGGTTGCACCGGGCCCGGTCGTGCTCCGGACAATGGCCGGCATGACGTGGACGATCACCCCGGAGCCGTACGACTCCCCGGCCGCCGCCGAGCTGTGGCGGGCGTACTACACGGAGGTCAGCGACCGCTGGTACCTGCTGCACGAGGGCCGCCGCACCGACCCGGAGGAGCTGGAGCGGGAGATCGCGGCCCACAGCGGATCCGACCTCGCGCCGCCGGGCGGCCGGCTGCTCGTCGGGCGGTACGCGGACCGGCCGTGCGGCTCGGCGGGCATCCGGCTGCTGGATGCGGACACCGCCGAGCTGACCCGGGTGTTCGTGCTGCCGCGGGCGCGCGGCACGAACGGCGGCGCGCTGCTCGTCGCCGCCGCCGAGCTGCACGCCCGCATGCTGGGCGCCCGGCGGGTCATCCTGGACACCCGTGACGACCTGGTCGAGGCCCGCGCCCTGTACGCCCGCCTCGGCTACACGGAGACCGGCCCGCACAACACCGATCCGTACGCCGAGCACTGGTTCCGCAAGGAGCTGGGGACGGGGGCCGAGCCGGACGCGGCGGACCTCGTCAGCTGAACCTGGGGGCCTGGCCCGTGCCCTGCGGGCGCTCGCGTTCGGCGCCGCACAGTTCGCCGGTCAGCTCCCGGACCAGCTGGGTCAGATCGGCCGGGCGGCCGGGCCGCCACCAGTCGCCGAGCAGCTCGGCCAGGGACTCCTCGCGGGCCTTGGCCAGCCGGTCGGCGACCTCGCGGCCGGTGTCGGTCAGCACGAGGTCCAGTCCCTGGCGCTCGACCAGCCGCCGTTCCTCGATCTGGCGCTCGGCGTCCATGATCGTCTGGAGCGGTACGGCGCCGTGCTCGGCCAGCGCCGCCGGTTCGAGGGAGCCGTAGCGGCGGATGCGCAGCAGCATCCAGCCGGCCGCGGGCAGCAGGTCGTACCCGGCGCGCTCGATGATCTTCCGGTAGACCTCCCGGCGGCCCTCCCGGGTGCCCAGCACGGACAGGGCCCGGCACACCTCGTCGTAGGAGGAGCGCTCGACCGGGTTGGGCGGGATGGTCTCGGAGGCGTCCGGCGCGGTGACCGAGCCGCGCAGCCGGTCCTCCTTGAGGAACCAGGCCAGCAGGAAGCCGAGGAGGGCGACGGGCGCGGCGTACAGGAAGACGTCGGTGATGGCGGACGCGTACGCGTGCAGGGCGGCCGGGCGCAGCGCGGGCGGCAGGGCGGCGATGCCCCGCGGGTCGGACTTCAGCGCGTCGGCGGAGGCGCCGGGCGGCAGGCGTACGCCGCGCAGGGCGTCGGCGAGTTTGCCGGCGAGGCGGCTCGCGAAGACCGTGCCGAAGACGGCCACGCCGAAGGAGGCGCCGATGGAGCGGAAGAAGGTGGCGCCGGAGGTGGCGACGCCGAGATCCTCGTAGGAGACGGCGTTCTGCACGATGAGGATCAGGACCTGCATGACCAGGCCGAGTCCGAGACCGAAGACGAAGAAGTAGACGCTCATCTCGGCGGTCGTGCTGTGCTCGTCGAGCCGGTGCAGGAGCAGCAGGCCCACGGTGGTGACGGCGGTGCCGGTGACCGGGAACACCTTCCAGCGGCCGGTGCGGCTGACGATCTGCCCGGAGACCGTGGACGACAGCAGCAGCCCGGCCACCATCGGGAGCATGTGCACCCCGGACAGGGTCGGCGAGATGCCGTGCACGACCTGGAGGAAGGTCGGCAGATAGGTCATCGCGCCGAACATGGCGAAGCCGACGATGAAGCTGATGACCGCGGACAGGGTGAAGGTGCGGATGCCGAACAGGTTGAGCGGCAGCACGGGTTCGGCGGCCCGCCGCTCGACGGCGACGAAGGCCGCGGCCAGCAGGACGCCCAGCACGGCGAGCCCGATGGTCTGCGCCGAGTCCCAGGCCCAGGTCGTACCGCCGAGGGAGGCGACGAGGACCAGGCAGATGGCGACGGCGGCGATCAGGAACGTGCCCAGGTAGTCGATGACATGGCGCTCGGCGCGGCGCGGGATGCGCAGCGCGGCGGCGATCACGGCGAGCGCGATCACGCCCAGGGGCAGATTGACGTAGAACACCCAGCGCCAGCTGAGGTGCTCGGTGAACACGCCGCCGAGCAGCGGTCCGAGCACGCTGGTGGCGCCGAACACGGCACCGAAGAGGCCCTGGTAGCGCCCGCGTTCGCGGGGTGGCACGAGGTCGCCGACGATCGCCATGGACAGCACGATCAGGCCGCCGCCGCCCAGGCCCTGGAGCGCGCGGAAGCCGATCAGCTGGGGCATGTTCTGCGCCATTCCGCACAGCGCGGAGCCGACGAGGAAGATCACGATGGCGGTCTGGAACAGCCGCTTGCGGCCGTACTGGTCGCCGAGCTTGCCCCACAGCGGGGTGGCGGCGGTCGAGGCCAGCAGGTAGGCGGTGACCACCCAGGAGAGGTGGTCGAGGCCGCCGAGATCGCTGACGATCGTCGGCAGCGCGGTCGCCACGATGGTCTGGTCGAGGGCGGCGAGCAGCAGCCCGAGCAGCAGGGCGCCGATCGGGACCAGCACGCCCCCCGGAACGTGCTCGGCGCCCTTCGCGTCCCGCGCCGTACCGTGCGTGTCCAGGGCCATGGAGACCTCCCGGGGCTCGGATGCACCTCCTCCATCGTGATCGGTGTCACCGCCCACGGCCTGTCGAGCCGGGCCCGGCCCCCCGGAACACCCCGGAGAGGAAGCAGCACGGAGCCCCGTCCCGGCGCCCCGGGAGACCTCGGAGAGGAGGTGCGCGGAGCCCGTCCCGGCGCCCCGGAAGACCCCGAGAGGAGGTGCGCGGAGCCCGTCCTGGTCCGCGTCCCTGAACAACGCGGGCCGACACCAGCCGACGCGCAGCCGGACGGCGCCGTCCGCCACGGCCTCGACACACACCCGCGCCAGGCCCCGCACCAGCACGCCGGGCCCCCCACCGGCCGAGTTCTGCCCGCCGATGCCCGCGAAAAGCACCGGCCCGCCCCGGGGGACGCGGGCGTCAGCCGATGTGCAGCCGGATCGTGCCGTCCGCCACGGCCTCGACACACACCCGCGCCAGGCCCCGCACCAGCACGCCGGGCCCCCCACCG
>NZ_JBIBUO010000004.1:173637-419974 GCF_043079545.1 Streptomyces sp. NPDC015171 | reverse complement strand
CTGCCCCCCGATGCCCCCGAAAAGCACCGGCCCGCCCCGGGGCAGGCGGGCGTCAGCCGATGTGCAGCCGGATCGTGCCGTCCGCCACGGCCTCGACGCGCACCCGTACGAGGCCCCGCACCAGCACGCCGGGCCCCCCACCGGCCGAGTTCTGCCCGCCGATGCCCGCGAAAAGCACCGGCCCGCCCCGGGGCAGGCGGGCGTCAGCCGATGTGCAGCCGGATCGTGCCGTCCGCCACGGCCTCGACACACACCCGCGCCAGGCCCCGCACCAGCACGCCGGGCCCCCCACCGGCCGAGTTCTGCCCCCCGATGCCCGCGAAAAGCACCGGCCCGCCCCGGGGGACGCGGGCGTCAGCCGATGTGCAGCCGGATCGTGCCGTCCGCCACGGCCTCGACGCGCACCTGTGTGAGGTCCCGCACCAGCACGTCGGGGCCGTGGGCGCCGGCCCGCGGGCCGACCCCCACGACGCGCATCCCCGCGGAGCGCCCCGCCGCGATGCCCGCGCCGGAGTCCTCGAAGACGACGCAGTCGGCCGGGTCGATGCCCAGTTCGGCGGCGCCCTTGAGGAAGCCCTCGGGGTCGGGCTTGCTGGCGCCGACCGACTCGGCGGTGACGCGCACCGCGGGCAGCGGCAGTCCGGCGGCGTTCATACGGGCGGTGGCGAGACCGACGTCGGCGGAGGTCACCAGGGCGTGCGGCAGCCCCTCCAGGGCGGCGAGGAACGCGGTGGCGCCGGGGATCTCGATCACGCCGTCGGTGTCGGCGGTCTCCTCGGCGAGCATGCGGGCGTTGTCCGCGAGGTTCTGCTCCAGCGGGCGGTGCGGCAGCAGGACGGCCATGGAGGCGTGGCCCTGGCGGCCGTGCACGACCTTCATCACCTCGTCGCCGTCCAGCCCGTTGCGCTCGGCCCAGCGCCGCCAGATGCGCTCGACCACGGCGTCCGAGTTGACGAGGGTGCCGTCCATGTCGAGCAGGAGGGCACGGGCGGTGAGGACGGCGGGTGCGGCGGTGGCCGGCATCGGCAGCTCCAGGAACGATTCGGCCCCCGTGTCGCAGGGGCCTCGGGAGGGACAAGGCGGCCCCGCCCACCGGTCAGGGAGAGCGGGCGGGAGCCACTTTGTTCCTCTACGGTACAAAACAGCTCCATGATCCCGCCACCACCCCCGGCGAGCGTTCACCGGCCGTTCGCTCAGCCGCTGACCGCCTCCCACAGGCTCCACACGCCGAGCCCCAGCATCAGCAGCGCCGCGATCTGCGTGATCAGCCGCAGCGGCACCCGCTTCATCAGGGCCTTTCCGCCCACGATGCCGAGTCCGGCGACGGCCCACAGACCGAGCACCGCACCGAGGCCGACGGAGATCGGGTCGTCGTAGCGGGCGGCGAGGTTGGCGGTCATGATCTGGGTGAGATCGCCGAACTCGGCGACCAGGATGAGCATGAACCCGGTCCCGGCGACCTTCCAGAAGGACTGGTCGGCGGGCTTCTTGACCTCCTCCTCCGCCTCGGCCTTCTTCAGCAGGAGCACCGCGGCACCGCCGAGGAAGAGGACGCCGGTGAGGGCGTGCACGATCTGCTGCGGCAGCAGGGTGAGCACACTGCCGGCCGCGACGGCGAGCACGACGTGCAGCAGGAAGGCGGCGGCGACGCCCGCGAAGACGTACGAGGCCCGGTAGCGGGTGCCGAGGACGAGACCGGCGAGCGCGGTCTTGTCCGGCAGTTCGGCGAGGAAGATGACGCCGAAGACGAGCGCCGTCACGGTGATGCTGATCAAGATTCCTCAATCGGTCGGGGCTGCCCCACCGAGAGTGCGTTGCGTCGCGCGATGACCACCTCGGCATGGCAGCGCACACGGCGCCCATGCCGGGAGGGCACGGGCGTGCACTGCTTGCCGAAGGTCTCGCTGGCGGGCCTCGCGGGTCCGCCTCCGGGCGCCGGCTCAGGCTCGCTGAGCAGTATGTCGACGGTCCGGCGAAGAGCTACTCCCCTTCTGCGCCACCCATCGTACGGGATGTGAAGGTTCCGTCGTCAACCTTGTCGTGTCATGAACACGTCACTAGCTTCTTACCGAGCGCTCACCCGCCGGCCACGGGACGCCGCGAGCATTCCCTCGCTCGCGCTCCAACACCCCCACCCCTCAAGGGAGTTCACGCATGCCGAAGTTCTACGCGCGTCGACGGACGAGCATACTCGCCGCCCTCACCGGCCTGATAGCCTCCGTCGCCCTTTTCAACTCCCCGACCGCCTCGGCCGCCCTGCCCACGCCGGTCAGCGCCGCCACGGCCCGCGGCTACCTCGCCCAGCTCACCGTGGCCACCGAGAACCGCACCGGCTACAACCGCGACCTGTTCCCGCACTGGATCACCATCAGCGGCGCCTGCAACACCCGCGAGACGGTCCTCAAGCGGGACGGCTCGAACGTCGTCACCGACTCCTCCTGCGCCGCCACCAGCGGCAGCTGGTACTCCCCGTACGACGGCGCCACCTGGACCGCCGCCGCCGACCTCGACATCGACCACCTCGTGCCGCTGGCCGAGGCCTGGGACTCCGGTGCGGGCAAGTGGACCACCGCCCAGCGGCAGGCCTTCGCCAACGACCTGACCCGGCCGCAGCTGATCGCCGTCACCGACAACGTCAACCAGGCCAAGGGCGACCAGGACCCGGCCACCTGGATGCCGTCCCGCAGCGACTACCGCTGCACGTACGTCCGCGCCTGGGTGCAGGTGAAGTACTACTACAACCTCTCGGTCGACTCCGCCGAGAAGAGCGCGCTGACGAACTACCTGTCCGGCTGCTGAGCCCCGCTTCCGTGCCGCGGGGCCCCCGGCCGCGCGGCACGGGAGCGAGCGCCGTCCCCCCGCGTCAGGCGGCCGGACGGCGGCGCATCAGGAAGCCCGCCGCCGCGCCGGCCCCGAAGAGCGCGGCCACCGAGACGGCGGTGGACAGCCAGGTCGCGCCGAGCCACTGGGCGCCGTAGTAGCCGAGGGCCACGCTGTAGGCGGCCCAGCACAGGCCGGCCAGCGCCGACCAGGGCAGGAAGTCGCGGATCCGGCGGTGGGCGGCGCCCGCGCAGAAGGAGACGACCGAGCGTCCCGCTGGGGCGAAGCGGGCGAGGACGACCAGCGCGCCGCCGCCCCGGGCGAGGGCATCGCCGAGACGTTCCTGCGCGGTGGTCAGCCGCCGGGAGCGGGCTATGGCCCGGTCGAGGCGATCCCCGCCGCGCCAGGCCAGCCGGTAGGCCACCAGATCGCCGAGGACCGAGGCGGTGGCCGCGGACAGGATCAGGGCCAGGATGTCCGGCACATCGTGCGGGACCCGGCCCGCCGCGGCCCCTGAACCCGCCGCCGCCGCCGTGCCGGCCGTGATGACGAGCACCCCGCTCGGCAGGATGGGCAGGAACACGTCGAGCAGCACCGACGCGGCCACCACGGCATAGATCCATGGTCCGGCCGCCAGCGACCCCACGCTCTCGAACACCACGACTCCCGTCACTCCCCCGTTTGATCAGCCCTACAGCGTACGACGGGGGTGTGACAGGAGGTTCGCGGGGGTTCGTGAGGTGCTTACAGAACGTTCACGGGGCTTGGCGGGCGCTGGGGCGGGCGCTGGGGCGGGCGCTCAGGCCGTGGCCGGCTCCTGCTCGGCCGCGGGCTCGCCGGCCGTGGCGGTGCGGCGGCCGAGGAGCCGGTCCACGCCGAAGGCGCCGGAGCCGGTGAAGACCAGCAGCAGGAACGCCCAGCTGAACAGGGCCGACAGCTCGCCGCCGTTCTGGATGGGCCACAGGGCGGCCTGCTGGTGGACGTCGAAGTAGGCGTACGCCATCGAGCCGGAGGCGATCAGCGCGGCACCCCGGGTGCCGAGGCCGAGCAGCACCAGGCCGCCGGCGACCAGCTGGATGACGGCCGCGTACCAGCCGGGCCAGGTGCCGGCGTCGATCGTGCCGCCGCCGGTGCCCGCGGCGCCGCCGAGGACGCCGAACAGGGAGGCGGCGCCGTGCACCGCGAAGAGCAGGCCGATGACTATGCGGAAGAGCCCGAGGGCGTAGGGCTGAGCGGAATCGAGACGTGCGGACATGAGGGATCGCTCCTCTTCGGTGACGGTCGGACCGGCCGGGGACGAAAGAGGCCGGTCATGGGGGGAGGCGGTACCGAACGGAGCCCCAGGTTAGGGGAACCTAATCAATGCTTGCAAGTTCAACATCTAGCGGTGACGGCGCCCGCCCGCACGGCTCGGCGGCGGTCCCCGCCACCCGCAGCACGGCCCGCGCCACCGCGTCGGCGTCCGACAGCGTGACCGAGTCCACCCCCGGCCTGGCGCCGGCGGCGGTCACCCAGTGCACGCCCTCCGTCGGCACACCGAACGCGAACCGCCGTGCGTGTGCCGCACCGTGACGGTCCATCAGCCGGTACGGCCGCCGGGTCACATCCACTCCCCCGGTCTCGTAGCCGTCCACGGTGTGCGGCCGGCACGCCCCCTCCGCGAGCAGCCCGGCGAGCAACTCGTCGGCCGTGCGCCGCAGATCGGGCTCCGGGAGCCGGGCCTCTATGAGGGTCGTCACACGCACGTCCGAACCCGGCACCTCCGGCGAGCGGGCCACCCAGGCACCGTCCTCGGCCCGCACCTCAAGACCCGGGCCGAGCACCTCCACCGCGCCCGCCGCCACCAGCGCCGCCAGCTCCTCGATGCGGCGCCGGGGCGGGCCGATGGACAGGAACGCGTTGAGCGGGGTGTACCAGCGGTCCAGGTGCGTGCGGCGGGAGGCACCGCTCAGCCCGCCGTGGTCGACCACCAGCCGTATCTCGTTGCGCAGATCGCGCAGCACGTCCAGCGCCGCCTTGAGCGGGCCGCGCACGTTGCCCAGCGCGGCCTGCGCGGCGTCCTCGCGCAGATGCGCCAGCAGCCAGGCCCGCCACTGGCCGGGCCCGGCGAACTTCCGCTCCCCGTGCGGCCGGGCGATCCGCCGCCAGGACCAGCGGTCGGCGGCGGCGACCCCGAACTCGTCCAGGACCAGGGCCTCCCGGGGGTCGCCGTGCGGTACGTCGAGGAAGCGCTCGGCGAACTCCGGCCGCCCGGTCAGGGCGCCGTAGTAGACCGTCTCGACCTCCTTCGCCACCAGCGGCCATATCTCCGCGAGGAAGTCGGGTGCCTCGCCGGAGTCGGCGCGCTTGCGGAAACCCGCGATCGCCTCCGGGGTGAGGACCAGCGGGGTGTGCCGGCCGTACGGGCCCTTGGCGTTGTCGCCGCGCGCCTGGTACGGCACTCCGCGCCGGGATCCCGCGTACAGGCGCGGCTCGCGGCCGGAGGGCAGATAGCGCAGGCCGCCGTCGGGCCGGCGGGTGAAGCGTCCGCCCCGGCCCGTGGTCAGCAGGGCGAGATGGTCGAAGAAGTTGAGGCCGAGACCGCGCAGCAGCGCCGGTGCGCCGGGCCGGAGGGCCGAGAGGTCGACGTCGGCCGGGTTGGCGGGCGGGATGTGGCACAGGCCGTGCCGGGCGGCGTACGCGGCGGTGCGGAGCTGTTCCTCGTCCGGGGCGGCGGGCAGATGCCCCTGGGCCAGCACCACGGCGGCCAGGCCGGACAGCTCCCGGCCGTCGTCCAGGGTGACCCGCTGGCGGCCGTCGGGCTGGTCGGCCAGGCGTACGGCGCGGGCCCGGTGGGTCTCGACGCGCACCGCGGCGGGGGCCGTGCGGACGGTCCGGGCGAACACCCACTCCAGATAGCGGCCGTAGTGGGCGCGGGTCGGGTAGTCGTCCGGGCCCAGCTCGCCGTCCGCCCACGCGTGCAGGCTGGGGCCCGGCCGGATGGGGCCCGCGCAGTCCACGCTGGCGTCGGTGAAGAGGGTCACCTGGCTCGCCACGGTGTTCATCAGCAGCTCGGCCGGCTGTTCGGTCCGCCAGACCCGGCCGGCGCCGGGCGGCGCCGGGTCGATCACATGGACGGTCAGCCGGGCCCCGGGGGGCAGCAGCTCCGGTGCGGAGGCGCAGAGGCGTTCCAGCACGCTGGTTCCGCGCGGACCGGCCCCGACCAGGGCGACCGAGACCGTGGGGGATTCCTGGGTCGGTGCAGACAACGGCGTGGCTCCCGGGCATCGAGGACGGGTGACGACCGCCGGTCAAGCGGACGGCGCGGTTCATCATGCCCTGTACAGACCAACGGCCCTGGGTGCAGCCCGAGTTATCCGTCATGCCGGATTAAGGTCGGTGGTACGGAAATCGCCGGACTACGAGAACACTTCAGGGGCCACCCTGGTCGGCTACGCGGGCAGCCCCCGGGGGGCCGCCATCCGCCCCCGCCCCCGGGCACGCCCCCGCGAATGCGGGTGGGCTCCCGGCCGCCGTCAAGTTCCTGCCCCTGGGCTCCCGCGAACGCGGGCGGGCCCCGCCGCCCGGCCTCCGCTTCAGAGCACCGCCCCGCGAGCGCGGGCAGGCCCGGGGCCCGCCCGGCCCCCACTCCAGGACACCGCCCGCAAACGCGGGCACGCCCGAGCGCCGCCGCCCCGCCGCCTCCAGGGCGCCCCGCGACCACCGGCACGCCCACCGGTCGCCGCGCGGCCACCGGCCCCGGGCGCCCGCGGGCGCGGGGAAGTCTTCGAACGCCGCCGTCCGGGCCCGCTCCAGGGCGCCCCGGGAGCGCGGGCCGGGCTGGGGTCAGTCCGCGTGGCGTGCGGACTGACCGCGTACCTCCAGGCCCCCGAGCAGTTCCGCCGTGGCCTCGGCCACCGCGGCCACCGCGCGGTCGAAGACCTCGCGGTTGTGGGCCGCCGGGGCCCGGAAGCCCGAGACCTTCCGTACGTACTGCAACGCGGCCGCGTGGATGTCCTCGTCCGTGGCCTCTTCGGGCAGCACGGGCGGGCGCAGCGTCTTGATGCTCCGGCACATGCGCCCAGTCTCGCGCACCGCGCGGGCGCCTGCGAAGATCTGCGCGAAGGCGGCCACCGACATCCGGGGCCGACCTCGGAAGGAGCAGTTTTCATGACGAACCCGCTCACCATCGCCCTCCTCGGCCCGGGCGGCACCGGCGGCCTGCTCGCCGCCCTGCTGTCCCGCTCCGGCCACCGCGTGATCTGCCTGGCCGGCGAGAGCACGGCCGACACCCTGCGGCGCGGCGGCATCACGGTCCGCAGCGCGCAGTTCGGCGACTTCACCGCCGCCGTGGAGGCGGACACCGAGCTGCGCGAGCCGGTGGACGCCTGCCTGGTCACCGTGAAGCACACCGCGCTCGACGCCGCCCTCACCCGGGTCCCGCCCGCCGCCCTCGGCGACGCCCTGGCCGTACCGCTCCTGAACGGCGTCGAACACCCCGCGGCCCTGCGCGCCCGGTACCGCCCCGACCGGGTCGCCCCGGGCGTGATCCGCGTCGAGTCCACCCGCGTCGCCCCGGGCGTGATCGAGCACGGCAGCCCGTTCACCGAGATCGACCTGAGCGGGGACGCCGTACCCCGGGACCGCCTCGACGCGCTGGCCGCCGTGCTCACGGAGTCCGGCGTGAGCACCCGGGTCGCCGGTGACGAGACGGCCGCCCTGTGGGCCAAGATGGCGTTCCTGGCCCCGTTCGCCCTGCTCACCACCCGGTACGGCGTCCCGCTCGGCGAGGCCCGCAGCGGGCACCGGGACGAGCTGGAGGCGCTGGTCGCCGAGACCACGGCGGTCAGCCGCGCCTGCGGCGCCCCCGCCGACCCGGCCCGGGCCCTGGCCCGCTACGACGCCTTCCCGCCCGGCGCCAAGTCCTCCATGCAGCGCGACGCCGAGGCGGGCCGCACGCTCGAGCTCGACGCCATCGGCGGCGCAATGCTGCGCGCGGCCGAGCGGCACGGCGTACCGGTACCGGTGACGGCACGGCTGGTGGCACAGCTGCGGGCGGCCGGGCACTGAGAGGCGGCCACTCGTTCGACTGAATCCCGCCCTCCGCCCCTGATCGGCCTCGCTCCGGGAAATCGAACAGGCGTAGCATTGCCGTGTGGCTACGACCTATGAATTCCCCAGTGACCTCCTCGCCGGCCAGGAGGAGCTGCATCAGGTCAGGGCCGAGCTGTCGGCCCTGCTCAAACGCCTGCCCTGGTCGGTGGAACCGATGGACGGCTTCTGCGACGACCAGGGCTGGCGCAAGGCGGAGCGGCCCGCCTCCCCCGGCTGGACGGAGGACGAGCAGGCCGAGGTGGAGAAGCTGCGGCGGCGCGAGCACGAGCTGGCGGTCTTCGTCAGCACGCATCGCTTCTGGAGCGAGGTCGCGGCGGCGGACCGGATGGAGGCCCGCAGCCGGCTGAAGCACTCCCACGAGGAGGCACCGGAGCCGGAGTGAGGCACGAGAGGGCCCCTCGGAGACTTCTCCGAGGGGCCGGACCGGTGGGCGCGGACGGTTTCGAACCGCCGACATCCTGCTTGTAAGGCAGGCGCTCTACCCCTGAGCTACGCACCCGGGCAGGTCGACAGCCTACATTGCCCCGGGGGCCTCGCGGCAAACCGGAAACGAGCCGGGGACACGGCGGGGGCGGGGCGGGGACAAGGGGGTTTTCCCCACTTCCGTTCCTGGAGTCCGCCGGATCGTCCGGGCGGACCCCGGGTCCTAGGGTCGGCCGGGACCGATACACCGGCCGCCCGTGGGGCGGGCCGGCCCAGGGGGAGAGTCGTATGTTCCGTCCTGTTTCCTTCCGTACCGCCGGCCTGGCCGTGCTCGCCGGGGCGCTCGTCGCCGGCGCCACCGCCTGCACCGCCTCCGCCGGTGACGACCCGCACCCCGACCACCGCTCCTTCGCCCTGCACGGCCGCACCCTCACCGTCGACTCCGACGACTCCGCGCTGGAGATCGTCGCCACGGACGCGCGGAAGGCCGGCACCGTCGACGTGACCCGCTGGTTCGACGGGTCCGTGGTCGGCGGCAGCGAACCGAAGGTCAGCTGGTCCATGGCCGACGACCGGCTGGAGCTGCGGGTGCACTGCGACGGGGTGTTCGCCGACTGCTCGGCCCGGCACCGGATCGAGGTGCCGCGCGGGGTCGCCGTCAAGGTGGCCAGCGACGACGGCAGCGTGCGCGTCCGGGGATTCCGGGACGCGGTCGGCGTCGACGCCGGCGACGGCGCCGTACGCGTCACCGACTCCAGCGGACCGCTCGACCTGCACGCCGACGACGGCTCGGTGCGCGCGGAGGTCTCCTCGCGCCGGGTGCGGGCCTCCACCGCCGACGGCTCCCTCGACCTCGAACTCTCCGGCCCGCCGGACCTGGTGGACGCCCGCAGCGACGACGGCTCGGTGACCGTCACGCTGCCCGGCGGCAGGTACCGGGTGTCGGCGGGGACCGACGACGGATCGGTGTCGGTGTCCGTGCCCCGCGACGACACCAGCCCGCACCGGGTGTCGGCGCACTCCGCCGACGGGAAAGTCACGGTGCGCAGCGCGAACTGACCGGCCCGTGTCTTCGTCTACAACGGGTGGGAGAATGGCACCACCCAGCGCGGACCACAGCACGGGAGAGGGATGTGACGGCGACACCGGGCACGCCAGCGAACCAGCCGTACCCGCCGCCGTCCGCCGCCCGGGCCCGGCGCCCGCGCTCGGCCCTGCGGGACACCCTCACCCTGCTCGGCCTGCCGCTGCTGGCCGCGCCGCTGCTGGCCGGCGCGTTCGCCGGCGGCGGCACCCGGCGCTGGTTCGGCGGGCGGGCGGAGAACCAGCGGGCCGAGGCGCAGGCCGCGAAGGACGCCGCCGCCGCCGCGTTCTACGAACTGGACACCGCGCAGCGGGATCTGCGGATCTCCGTCGAGACCATCTCGGCGGTGGACGACTCCCCCGCCGCCCGGCGTGCCGTCTCGGACTTCGAGGCGCTCGGGCGCCGGATCGACGAGGTCAGCCAGCGGTACATCCAGGCCGTGGACGCCCATGACCTGGACCGGGACGACCTGGAGGCCGGCCCGGCCAACCGGGCCCGCACCGAGCTGACCGCGGCCAAGGACGAACTTCTCGGGGTGCGCCAGGAGCTGGACCGGTTCGGCGACTCGCTCGGGCCGCTGCTGGGCAAGGCCGAGACCCAGCTGGCCCGGCTCGCACCCGCCGTGGAACGGGCCCGGCAGTCGCTGCTGGCCGCGAGCAACGCCCTGGACGCGGTCCGCGAGCGGCGCCTGCGGGCCGACGACCTGGCCGCGCGGCTCGCCGCCCTCTCCCCTGAGCTGACCAGGCTGAACCAGGGCGCCGGCCAGCACGGGGTGCAGGCCACGCTGGAGCGGGCCGAGCGGGTGCAGCGGGAGGCCGGCGCGATCCTGGCCGAGGCCGAGCGGCTGCCGGAGCGGGCGGCCGAGATCGATCACCGGCTGGTCTCCCTGCGGACCCGGGCACAGGCGCTGACCACCCGGGCCGAGCAGGTGGAGCCGGCGCTGAGCGAGCTGCGGCGCCGGTTCGCCGCCGCCTGCTGGCAGGACCTCCAGCAGGTGCCCGCGCTGACCGCCGAGAACGTACGGCAGGCCGAGCTGAAACTCCGGGAGGCGCAGAGCGCGCGGGACGCCCAGCGGTGGCCGGACGCCACCTCGCTGCTGTCGACCGTACGGGCGCTGCTGAACACCACCGACGACGCCGTGTCGGCCGCCGGTGAGCGGCTGACCCGGCTGAACGCGGTACAGAAGGACCCGCAGGCGGAGATCGAGCGGACCCGGTTCGCGATCCGGGACGCGCAGCGCCTCGCCATGACGGGCCGGACCACCCCGGACCCCCGGCACGCCCGGCCGCTGGACGACGCGGTGGCCCGCCTCGAACGGGCGATCGGCACGCTGGAGGGGCGCCATCCGGACTACTGGCACTTCCTTACCGAGACGGAGGGCGTGCGGCAGTCGGTGGCGCGGGTGGTGGCCCAGATCCGCGAGGAGCGCGGCACCGCACACTGACCGCGCGTGTTGCCGGGTGCCAGGGGCTGGCGGATATTGAAGGGACGGATGGCCACGCGAGCGCCCCAGGGAGGCGGACATGGCCACACACGCAGTGCGCACGAGGCATGCCGGCGGACGCCGGCGGACCCGGCTGGACGACCACCTGCCCGTGGACCACCGGCTCAACACGGTCTACCGGGTGGGCGCGGGCCTGATCGGCGCGTTCCTGGTCGCCTTCGGCATCCTCGGCCTGATCGACCACATCGGCTTCTTCAACACCGGCGGCGCAACGGCGGCCGGGCTGAACACCAACGGCGCACTCAGTGTGCTGTCGATCGTCATCGGCGCGGTGCTGCTGGCCGGCATGGTGATCGGCGGGAACTTCGCATCGACCCTGAACATGGTCCTAGGCGTGCTGTTCCTGCTGAACGGCTTCCTGTTCCTGGGCCTGCTGGACACCGGGAACAACTTCCTGGCGTTCAAGATCCAGAACGTGTTCTTCAGCTTCATCGTGGGCCTGCTGCTGATGACCTTCGGCATGTACGGCCGGGTCGGCTCGGCGCTGCCGCACGACAACCCGTACTGGCGGGCCCGCCACCCGGAGCCCGCACCGCACGAGCAGCCGATGCTGCGGGCGGAGGGGCAGGAGCGGCAGGGCCCGCCACCGGATCAGGTGCGGTAGGCGTAGAACGCGGCGCCCGAGTACGACGCGACGAGGCTCGCCACCGACCGGTTGTAGGTGTTGGTCGAGTGGTAGCTGACGTACGGCACGCCCCGGTTGTCACGGTAGGTGACGATCATCGAGTGGTCCTTGGACCCGTCCCGGTTGAAGTCCATCTGCAGCACGTCGCCGAGGTCCATCTGGTAGACGTTGGCGAGACTGGTGACGCGCTTCGAGGAGAGGGCGAACCAGGAGAACTCGTTGACACCGACGAACGAGTCCGACTGGATCTCGGAGTTGCCGAACCACTTGTGGAAGTCCGTGGTGTAGCCCGGCACGTGCTTCCAGCCGCCCGCCTTGAGGGACTGGCTGACGAAGTTGGTGCAGTCGCCGCCGGCCCCCTGCCCGTTGAAGTCCGGGTAGTCGGCGTTGTACTTGTTCCAGTACTTGGCGGCGTAGGCCACCATGGCCTTGTAGTCGTAGGTGCCGCCGGTGAGCTTCTTCGGGTTGGCCGGGGCGGGCCAGGTGGTGGCCGAGCGGGCCGCGCTCGGCGGGCCGTCGTCGGCCGTCGTCCTCACCTTGGCGACCTCGGGCTTGGCGACCTGGTTCACCGCGAGGTAGCCGTCGTCGGTGTCGCGGATGCCGGTGAGCTGCCAGTCGCCGTGCCGGTCGGCCTTGAAGGTCAGCTCGTGGTGGGCCTGGAAACCGGTCGACTTCGGGGTCTTGCCGGTGGCCTTGTCGTAGGTCAGCGAGGTGGTCTCGGTGACGGCGACCTTGGCGTTGCGGCCCTTCACCTGGGTGGCGTCGAGCGTCACCTTGGTGCTGCCCGCCCGGTACGTCTCGCCGAGCCGGGCGAGCCTGCCGCGCCGGTCGCGCAGCGCGTCGAGCGCCGACTTCTCCTCGCGGGTCTGCCCGCCGGACAGGCGCACCGAACCGGAGAAACCGGAGGCGTGCCGGGTGTCCGTCTTGCCGGCACCCGCGACCAGGGCCTGGGTGCGGTCGGTGAAGACCGCATCGGCCAGCCGCTGGAACGTCGCCTTGGTGGCCGCGTCCACGGTCGGGTCGTCGGTGACCGCCGCGCCCGCGCTCCAGTTGGGCACCAGGGCCACACCGGCGACCACCGAGGCGGCCGCCGCGGTGACTATGGCGGTACGGCTCCGCTTACGACTCAGTCTTCTTGATTTCAATGATGTTCCCCTCTACGCCGGTACACCTACCGGGAGAGGGGCATCTTCGCATGACTTCTGTGGCAGTTGTGAAGGGGGTTGCACAAGCGGAACCTCCCCCACGCGCGGGTCACTTGACGACGGCCGACCAGTCCGGCGACTGGGCCGGGTCGAGGCTGCGCAGCGCGGCCAGGGTCTGCGGCTTCTGCACGTCGAGCCAGTCGGCCAGCTCCTTGAAGGACACGCACTTCACGCCCTTCTTGGTGCACACGTTCTTGACCACCTGGTCGATGGACTTCATGTAGATGCCACCGTTCCAGTCCTCGAAGTGGTTGCCGATGAACAGCGGCGCCCGGCTGCCGTAGTAGACCCGGTTGAAGCCCTTCATGTACGAGTCGACGGTCATCTGCTCCCACTCGGGGAACTTGGCGGAGTCGCCCTGGGTCTCACCGTCGGACTGGTTGTACAGGAAGTTGAAGTCCATCGACAGGGCCTGGACGTTGTCCGTGTACGGCAGCAGCTGGAGCGGGAAGTCCCATATGCCGTTCTTCTTCTTGGGCCATATCTGGAAGTCGCCCGGGGAGCTGGCGTCGTAGCGCCAGCCGTAGCCCTTGATGGCCTTCAGCAGGTTCTTCTGGCCTTCCAGGCAGGGCGCCCGGCCGCCGGTGACCTCCTTCTTGAAGTCGAACGGCAGCGCGGGGACGTCCTTCCAGCCGGTGTTGGTCTTCCAGTGCTCCACGAAGGAGAAGAACTGGTCGATCTCGCTCTTCCACTGCTCCACGCTCCAGTCTCCGCCGCCCTTGGCGCCGCAGAAGTGGCCGTTGAAGTGGGTGCCGATCTCGTTGCCGTCCTCGTACGCCTTGCCCAGCTGGTCCAGCGTGCTGCGGATGTGGTCGTCGGTGGCGTAGTCGATCGCCGCGTCGCCCGGTGCGTGCAGGGGGCCGTGGTACTGCGCCTTCTTGCTCTTGGGCAGCAGGTAGATGCCGGTGAGGAAGAAGGTCATATGGGCGTCGTACTGCTTGGCCATGTCCCGGTAGTGGGAGAACAGCTCGTCGCTGCCCTGGAGCGCGCCGTCCCAGGAGAAGACCACGAACTGGGGCGGCTTCTCGCCGGGCTTGAGCGGCACCGGCTTCAACTGCCCCTTCTGCGGTCCGGTGTAGGAGGTGGAGCCGTCGCCGAGGATCTTGGTCTTGCCGTCCCAGGTCGGCGTCGGGGTGGGCTTCGGGGCCGCCTTGGGCCGCTTGCCCGCCGCGGCGGCCGGTGTGCCGTTTCCGTCCGTGCCGGACAGCGCGAGGAACCCGGCCACCAGCGAGGCCACGACGAGGAGGGCGGCCAGGGTCAGGATCTGCGGCCGGGTGGCGCGCGGCGCACCGCGGCGGGGGGCTCGGCGGCGGCCTGACGACGACGACATCTTGCGAGGCATGCGCGGCTCATTCTCGGAGGGGGAGGGTGGACGGGTCACGGCTCAGCCGATCCCCGTCGCGGCCGACCAGAGGGCATACGGAACGCTGTGGGCGGAGCCCGCCAGGCCCTTGAGCGGCAGCGGCTCCAGGGACTTGGTCAGGTCGATCCGGTAGACGACGACCGCGGTGGACACGGAGTCGGCCGTGCCGACGTACCAGGCGGCGGCGTCCTTGTCGGCGGTGCCGGCCTTCCCGGACACCCCGGAGGTGCCGGCCGCCTCGGGGTGCGCGGCGCGGAAGGAGTCGGTGAGCGCCGCCGTGACGTCCTCGGCCACCTCGCTGCCGACCGCCCGCTTCGCGTGCGGAAGGGCCAGGGCGATCGGGGAGCCGTTGCGGGTGATCCGGCGCACCGAGTACGGCTCGGTGTGGTTGCCTTCCGCGGCGAAGGTGGCGTAGCCGCTGGCCATCCGGATCGCGCTGGGCGTGGAGTTGCCCAGCGCGAGGGCGGGCACCTGGGGGCCCATGCTGGAGGACAGCAGTCCCGACGCCTCGGCGGTCTGGCGCACCTTCTCCAGGCCGGTGTCCATGCCGAGCTGCATGAACGGCGTGTTCACCGACTTCGCGAGCGCCTCGCGCAGGGAGATCGGCCCGTACGACGTGCCGCCGTCGTTGTGCGCGGAGACCTTCTTCCCGCTGCGGTCCCAGTACGGTCCCTCGGGCGTGGTGACGGGCACGCCGTCGTCGCCGTCGTAGACGCTGTCCGGGGTGACGGGGGTGGCGGGTCCGCTGCGTGTCTTGTGCACGCCGTGTTCGAGGCCGGCGGCGTAGACGAACGGCAGGAAGGCGGTGCCGGCCGGGACCGTGGTCGCGTTGGACTCGTTGAAGCCCTGCTTGCGGTGGTCCGGGCCGCCGTAGACGGCGAGGATCCGGCCGTCGGCGCCCACCGAGGCGGCGCCGTAGTGCCCGTCCTTCGCCACCTTCGGGTCGTCCTGCCTGGCCGTCTTGCGGGCCTTGGCGACGGCGTCGGTGAGGGCGCGCTCCCGCTTGCGGTCGAAGGTCGTGTAGATCTGGTAGCCGCCGAGGTCGAACTGCTTGTCGGTCAGATGGCCGGCCTTCTTGGCGTACTGCGCGGCCAGCTCCACCAGGTAGTCGCTCTGCTCACCGGTGTCGTACAGCGGGTTGGTCCTGAGCGGCTCGGGGAACTTCGTGTACCGGGCCCGCTCCTCGGGCGACAGCTTGCCGATCTTGACCATGCGGTCCAGGACCCAGGACCAGCGCTCCACGGCGCGCTTGTGGTTGGCCTTGCCGAGGGTGGGGTCGTAGAGGCCGGCGCCCTTGAGCAGGGAGGCGAGCACGGCCGCCTCGGAGGCGTTGAGCTTGCCGACGTCCTTGCCGTAGTAGGCCTGGGCGGCGCGCTGGATGCCGTAGGTGCCGCGGCCGAACCAGCTGGTGTTGAGATAGCCCTCGAGGATCTGGTCCTTGCTCATCTTGTTGTCGAGCTTGAGGGAGATCATCGCTTCGGTGAATTTGCGGCTTATCGTCTGGTTCTGCGTCAGATAAACGTTTTTCACATACTGCTGAGTAATGGTGGATCCGCCCTCGGTGTCCCCCTCGCCCACCGTGCGGAACAGGGCCCGGGTGATGCCTTTGACGGATATGCCCGGATCCGAGTAGAAGCTTTCGTTCTCCGCCGCGAGCACCGCCCAGCGGACGTCCTCGGGTATGTCCTTCAGCGGCATCGCCTGCCGCTGCACCCAGCCGGTGCGGGCCATCGGCGTGCCGTCGGACCAGAAGTAGACGTTGTCCTGCTGGGTCGCGTACGAGTTCAGGTTGCTCGGTATGTCCGTCATCGCGTACGCCGTGACGAGGAAGGCGGCGAGCAGACCGAACGAGGTCAGCGTGGCGCCGGTCCACTGGCGCCAGGAGGGTATCCAGCGGCGCCAGCCGGTGCGGCCCGGACGGGGATACACCGGCCTCAGGCGGCGCGCGTACGGGGCCAGCCGTCGTGCGTACGGGGCCAGCGGGCCGAACAGCCGGCCGGCCGCGCCCAGGGCGGCGGCGACGGCCGCGGGGCGCTCTCTCCCGGCCGAGCGCTCCCTCCCGGCCGAGCGCGCGCTGCGGCGCCGCTCGGCCCGGCCGCCGCCCGGAGCGGGCGGCTCCGGCGGCGGGGGCACGCGCAACTGCATGGTCTCGTCCGCCCTCAGGGCGTCGACTCTCAGATGCAGGGTCTCGTCGGCGTTCTGCGGCTTCTCGCCACGGCCACCCCCCATGGGGCCGCCCTCCCCCTGCGACGCATCGGTCACGCCTGCGTCTCCCTCCGCACTCGGTCTTGCTCGCGCGGGTGAGCTGAGCATCCTCGCAACGGCGTTCACAAATTATCAGTAACGTTTTCGAATGCCCTGCACATATGCCGGATAGAAAGCAACACTCATGAAACATTGAGCCGCCCCCGACCGGCCCCCGACAGCTAACCTGGGCATATGCCTCGCTACGAGTACCGCTGCCGGACCTGCGGCGACACGTTCGAACTCAACCGGCCGATGGCGGAGTCCGCCGCCCCCGCCGACTGCCCGGCCGGCCACGACGACACGGTGAAACTGCTCTCGACGGTCGCCGTGGGCGGCGTGTCGAGCGCCCCCTCGCCCGCGCCGCGGGCCGGCGGCGGGGGCGGCTGCTGCGGCGGGGGCTGCTGCGGCTAGCGCCTGTCCGGCAGGCCCTGGCTGCGCGCCGGGGCCGCCTGCTCCCGTGCCGCCGCCAGGAACTCGCCGAGGATCCGCTCTCCCGCCAGCACCCCCCGCTCCGGCAGCGCGCTGATCCGCGGCGCGCTCCAGCCGGCGTCGGCCAGTTCGCCGTGGCCGGGGCGCCAGCCCCGGTCGGCGGCCAGCAGCAGGTCGGCGTCGAGCAGCGAGTCCCCGGCGGCCAGCGTCAGCCCGGCGCCGGTGCGGCGGGCGACCTCCCGCACGGCGGCGCTCTTGGTGAGCGGCTTGGGGACGGCGTAGATCTTGCGGCCCTGGAGGGAGACCGTCCAGCCCCGCTTTTCCGCCCAGGCCGCCAGCTCCTCCACCCAGCCCTCGGGCAGCAGCTCGCGTTCGACGACGAGGTAGGCGAAGAGGTCCTCGGCCACCCGGTGCTTGCGCAGCCACACCGGGTCGGCGGTGCGCAGCAGATGCCCGCCGACCTCCGCCAGCGGCGCGCACTCGTCGGCGAGCCGGGCCCGCACGCGCGCGTTCCAGTCGGCGTCGCTCACCCCGTCGACCAGCAGATGGCCGCCGTTGGCGCAGATCGCGTAGGCGGGCGGCGGTCCCGGCAGGCTGATGCGCCGGTACTGCTCGCGGGTGCGGGTCGTGGCCGGCACGAAGACGGCCGTGCCGGCCAGCTCGGTCAGCAGCCGGGCCGCGGTCTCCGTCATGTAGGACAGCGGCGCCGCCTCGTACAGCTCCACGCACAGCAGCCGCGGGGCCCGCTCGTCGGGGACGGCCAGCGCGAGGGCCGCCGAGGAGTAGATCAGCGTGCGGTCGAGGTCGCTCGCCACCAGCACCGGCGTCACAGGGCCACCGCCCTGCCGTCGGCGCCCGTCGCGCCCCGGGTGTAGCGGGGGTGGATCAGACCGACGCAGGTGTAGGGCAGTTCGCCGACCTCCTCGACCGGCACCCCGCGCTGCTCGGCCAGCAGCCGCACATGGTCCAGGTCGGCGCCCGCGCCGGCCCGCGCCAGGATCTTCCAGGGGACCCTGCGCAGCAGCACCCGGGTGGTCTCGCCGACGCCGGGCTTGACCAGGTTCACATCGTGGATGCCGTACTCCTCGCTGATCCGCTCGACCGCCCGCCAGCCCGCCCAGGTCGGGGTGCGGTCGGCGGCCAGCAGCTCCTTGACCGCGCCGTCGACGGCGTCGGCGACCTCGGGGAAGCGGGCGCAGACGGCGTCGAGGAAGGCCACGGAGACATCGGCGCCGGCGAGTTCGCGGTAGAACTTGGCGCCGTGGAAGTCGTGCGGGCCGACCAGGTCGGCGCGCAGCACCGTCCGCGAGATCAGGCCGGAAACCGTCGAGTTGAGGCAGGCCGAGGGGATGAGGAAGTCCTCGCGGGTGCCGTAGGTGCGCACGCAGGAGCCGGGGTCGGCGAGCACGGCGATCTCCGGGTCGAAGCCGGTGACGCCCTCCGTCCGCTCGAACTCCTCGACGGCCTGGGCCAGTTCGCGGCTGATCGCGCCCTTGCCGGTCCAGCCGTCCACGAAGACGACGTCCCGGGGGTCGTGGTGGGCGGCGAGCCAGCGCAGCGCGTTGGCGTCGATGCCCCGGCCGCGCACGATGGACACGGCGTAGTGCGGGAGGTCGACGCCGTGCCGGAACCGCGCCCAGCGGCGCATCAGGATGCCGACCGGGGTGCCGGCGCGGGCGAGGGAGACCAGCACCGGACGCGGCGACCGCTCGGCGAGGACGGCCTCGGTCACCACGCCGACGGCCCGCGCGAGCCGGGCGGCGGACGCGTCGAGGGCCGTGCGGAACAGCTCCTGGTACCGCTCGCTCGGCTGGTACTCCACCGGCAGCGACTCGGCGTAGTGCGCGCCGCCGCCCTGGATCGCCTCCTCCCGCTCCTCGGTCGGCGCCTCGAGGGCCACGGCGGAGAGGTCCCGCAGCAGCCAGCCGACCTCCTCCGGCGCGTACGAGGAGAAAGCGGGGCCGCGGAGGGGCTCGGGCAGCATGGCCGGCCTTTCGGGAGCATGCGGGGGCGCGGGTACGTACGACGGGACGACCGCGAGCAGCACGTGCGGGACCTGCTCGGCGAGCCGGGCCAGCAGGCCGTCGGGCGCGTGCAGGGCGGGGGTGTCGGCGACGGAGTCGACCACGGCGACGACGGCGTCGAAGCCGCCGCCCGCCACGTTGTAGGCGTAGCGCTCGCCGGGGCCGTCGGCCGGGTCGTCATGGGCGGGGAAGGCCAGGCGGGTGCGGATCGCGTACCCGGGGTCGTCGACCGCGAGGACGGGCGAGCGGGTGGTGGTGGAGAAGCGGACCTCGGCCGGTGTCAGCCGCTCCAGCTCGCCGGCGAGGCGCAGCGGGGCGTACATCAGCTCCTCGGAGCCGAGGACGAGGACGCGGCGGGCGCCGGCGGGCAGCGCCTCGGCCAGGCGGTGGCCCAGGGCGGGCAGCGCGGCCTCCAGCCGGGCCCGGTGGGCGGGGGTGAAGCCGTGCCGGCCGCCGTCGGGGAGGGCGCGGGGCCAGTCGAGGCCGACGCGGACCACGGGGGCCGGGGCGACGGCCCCGCTCCCGGCGGCCGGGCCGTCGGCGGCGGGCGCGTAGCGCGCGACCAGTTCCTGCCCCTTCTCCAGGACGCCCTCCGGCAGGAGCACCGTCCCGGAGGCGGTGGCGATCACATCGATCCGCGCCCCGGTCCGCGCCGCGAACCGCTGGAGGCGTGCCGTGTCCCGCGGCGAGCGCATGTCGATCAGCGCGACCACCACATAGCGCCCTCGCGGATACCGTCCGTGCAGGTCGCGGATGGTGTTGAGGACGGTGTTGCCGGTGGAGAACTCGTCGTCGACCAGGACCAGCGGCCCGTCTCCGGCCAGCAGGGCGGGGTCTTCCGGCAGCAGCAGATGGGAGGTGGCGTGGGAGTGCGACTCCTCGAAGCCGCCCGCGGGGGTGACCCCGGCCACCGGGCGCCGCGTGGAGTGCAGGTACGGCGCCGTGCCGAGGCCGTCGGCGACCGCGTGGCCGAGACCGGTGGCGGTCTCCGCGTAGCCGAGGACCACCGCGGTGTCCGCGTCCTCGCCGAGCAGCGCGGCGACCTCCCGGCCCAGGCGGAACCCATGGCCGTAGACCACGGACGGCGACTGGGGGACGTGCTTGCCGAGGACGTTCGAGACCAGCAGGTGGGCCCGCTTGGGGTTGCGCCGCAGCGCGAGCCCGAGCAGGGCCGGCAGTCCGTCGTCGCCCACCAGCTCGACCCCGAGTCGCTCGGCGACCCAGCTGCCGGACCAGACCCCGTCGTTCACTGCGTTGTTCATGCGTTCCTTGGAGAGGTGGAGGAAGGTCAGCCGGGTATTCCGGCGGCGAGCAGTTCCACGAAGCCGACGTCCTCGTGGGCGACACCGAACGCCTCGGCGCGCAGCAGGGTGCGCGCCGCCCAGGCGCGGTGCGGCTTCACCTCGTTCATCTTGTTCGTGTAGGCCGACCGGAGTACACCCCCGCCGCCGCGTTCCGGCCGCAGGATGTCCTGGGCATCGCTGTACTCCTCGTGGCTGACCACGGAGAGCGCGTGCACGGGCAGGACGTGGGAGGGATGGATGCAGGTCTTGCCGAGCAGGCCGTTGGCCTGGTCGAGGGAGATCTCCCGGAGCAGCCCGTCCATGGCGTGTTCGATGAGCTTCTCGCGCAGCTCGACGGCCTGCACCTCCAGGAAGGGGCTCTGCCTCAGCTGCGGCTTGAACATGCGCTCGGAGACGCGGAAGTACTCCCAGACCGGGCCGGTGACGGTGTAGCCGGTGCCGTCGGCCCGGCCGAGCATGTTCACGACGTCGGCGATCACGGAGGCCACGACCTGGACGTCGTAGGCGGTCATGTCGGGGGCGCGGCGCAGGCCGTAGGAGGAGCAGAAGTCGGTCACGCCGAGGCGGAGGGCGAGCACCCGGTCGCGGTACTTGCCGACCGCGCGGGAGATGCCCTCCAGGGTGTCCACGCGCGATTCGCGGTAGAGCAGCTCGGGGGATTCCAGGACGGGCATGGCGAAGAGCCGCCGGCCGCTCGCCTTCTCGGCCGCGGTCAGGGCCTCCAGGAAGGGGATGCCGCGTTCCTCGGTGAATTTGGGCAGCACGAATCCGGACAGCAGGCGCACGGCCGGGCCGAGGCGGCGGACCAGGTCCGGGATCTGCTCCGGGGTGCGCACCCGGACGAACAGCAGGGGCGGCTCGGCTCCTGGGCGGTCGGCGAGGTCGGCCAGCTGCCGGACGAGGTTCTCCTCGCCCGCGACGACGTCCGCGTCGTCGATCGAGTCCTCCAGGCACAGCACCATCGAGACCACGCCGCCGCCGGCCTGTTTGACGATGTCGTCGGCGAGCCGCGGCCGGGTCGCCGGGCTGTACAGCGTGGCGCCCAGGGCCGTGGCGAGCAGCCGGGCCGGGGCATCGGCGGTGAACGCACACGGCTCCCGGTGGAAGAGGCGCTGCCGCGCCTCGGGGGCGATGTGCCCGAAATGACGCATAGGACTCCCTCGGAGAGCGAGCCGAACCTCTGGGTTCGGTAAAGGGTGGCCGGTAATAGTACGTATGGATCCATGTCCGGGGTTCCCGGCGGGCATGAATTTCCGGTGACCCGCCCATGTCGGCGGCATCACCGCCCTGCATTGTCGTGACCAGGACCGAGAGGGCAGGATGACCGCATGACGCACGCGATGCTGAAGGGGTCGAACGTCCCGCTGGAGGCCACCACGGTGCGCGCCGTGCTGCGCTGGACACCCGGCCAGGAGGTGCCGGACGTGGACGTGTCGGCGCTGCTGCTCGGCGCCGACGGCCGTGTGCGCTCCGACGAGGACTTCGTCTTCTACAACCAGCCCCGGCACCCCTCGGGGAAGGTGTGGCGCCTCGGCAAGAAGCGGGTCGCCGAGGGGCTGACCGACACCGTCCAGGCGGACCTCACCGGTGTGGAGCCCGGCGTCGGCCGCATCCTGCTGGTGGCCTCGGCGGACGGGGTGCCCTTCGACCAGGTGCCGGCGCTGTGCATCCAGCTGTACGACGCGGCGGACGCGGGCGGGGAGCCGCTGGCCCTCTTCGAGATCACGCCGGAGACGGGCGCGGAGACGGCGCTGATCTGCGGCGAGCTGTACCGGCGCGGGGAGGGCTGGAAGTTCCGGGCGCTGGGCGAGGGCTACTCGAACGGGCTGAAGGGCCTCGCCACGGACTTCGGCATCTCGGTGGACGAGTCGGAGGCGGCTCAGGAGGAGCGGGCGTCGTTCGCGTCGTTCGACCCGACGTCGTCCCAGCCGCTGCCGCCGGAGCAGCCGACGTCCGTGGTGCCGCAGCAGCCGCCCGCGTACGGCTATCCGCAGCCGGCGTCCGCCCAGCCGTCGTACGGGTACCCGCAGCCGGCGTCCGCGCCCGCCTACGGGTATCCGCAGCCGGTGCCCGTGCCGGTGGGGGCGGATCCGCATTTCCGGCTGCCGCCGCAGGGGCCGCAGTTCCTCGGGCGGTAGCCCCGCCGGACGGTCCGGGCGGGCCGCCCCGCGGGGTGCCTAGCGGTCCGCCTTGCTCTTGTATCCCCTGCCCCACTGCAGGCCCCAGCCGTACAGGCGGTCCAGCTCGCCCTGGAAGCCGTAGACGAACTTCACCTCGCGGCGGACGATCAGTTCGCCCTTGATGTTCTCGATCATCACCACGGCGCAGGAGCGGGCCTGGGGATGGCGTTCGTCCAGTCCTATCTCGATGCGGGGGCCGTTGCTGGGGTAGAGCGTGACGATGGCATGCGTACGGTCGAAGGCGGGGGTCTGGTCGTAGATGTAGACGAAGACCAGCATCCGCTTGATGGCATCCCGGTGGTCGAGATTGACGTACATCGTCTCGCCGGAGCCCGAGCCGAACCGGTCGTCCCCGCTGAGCTTGATGTACGGCGGTGCGTTGACGTCCCCGAGATAGCCGCCGAGCGGCTGTACGACCCCCTTGGTGCCGTCGGTCAGCTCGTACAGGCAGCCGAGGTCGAGGTCGACGTTGACCATGCTCTGCCCGTGGCCGAGCACCTCCGGCGGCTTCAGCGCCTTGAAGGGGTGCCGGAACAGGCTGGTGCGCTGGGTGCTGTCGAAGTCGGAGGTCCGCATCCGCCAGGCGAGATTGACGCGCAGATTGCCGGTGGCCGCGTCCTGCTTGGTCAGCGACACCGTCTGGTGCCGCTTGGTCAGCTCGATGGCGTTGGTGGACGCGCTGCCCGAGTCGAAGTCCGCGGCACGCCCGCCCAGCAGTCCGTCGAAGAAACCCATTCCCGCCCCCAGGTACCCGTTGTGACGCCGACGGGGCGGCCGACCGTGTCCGCCGCCCCGCTCAGAGCGTTCCTCGCCGCCGGGGGTGTCACACCCCGGAGGAGACCTCGGCCTTCTCGCCGGTGCCCTCGCCCGACGCGGCGAGCGCGCGGTTGCGGCGGACCGAGGACAGGAAGGACCAGCCGATCAGGACGACACCGATGAGACCGGTGATGACCTCGTGGATCTCGTACTGGATGGTGATCATGAGGATCACGGCGAGGGCGCCGATGGCGTAGTGGGCGCCGTGCTCCAGGTAGACGTAGTCGTCCAGGGTGCCCTGGCGGACCAGGTACACGGTCAGCGACCGCACGTACATCGCGCCGATACCGAGGCCGAGGGCCATCAGGACGATGTCGTTGGTGATGGCGAAGGCGCCGATCACACCGTCGAAGGAGAAGGACGCGTCCAGGACCTCCAGGTAGAGGAACATGAAGAACGCGGCCTGCCCGGCCAGGACGATCGCCGGGCGCTGCTTGCCGCTGCGGGCGGCCTCTTCCTCCTCCTCGTGCTCCCGCTCCTCCTCTTCCTCCAGCTTGTCCTCGAAGTATCCGGAGAGACCGCCGACGATCATGTAGGTGATCAGGCCGGCGATACCGGCGATCAGCACCGTCTGGGCCTTGTCGGCATGGCCGCCGCCGTGCTGGTGGGCGTGGGTGGCGAAGGTGAAGGACGTGATCAGCAGGACGATCAGGGCGATGCAGACCGACAGCATGTCGACCTTGCCGAGCTTGGCCAGGGGCCGCTCGATCCAGCGCAGCCACTGGATGTCCCGGTCCTCGAAGATGAAGTCGAGGAAGATCATCAGCAGGAACATGCCACCGAAGGCCGCGATCGCCGGGTGGGCGTCCGTGACCAGCTCCTGGTAGCGGTCCTTGTTGTTGAGCGCGAGGTCGACGGCCTCGACCGGGCCCATCTTGGCGCTGATCGCGACGATGACGACGGGGAAGACCAGCCGCATGCCGAAGACGGCGATGAGGACGCCGACGGTGAGGAAGATCTTCTGCCAGAAGGCACTCATCTTCTTCAGGATCCCGGCGTTGACCACCGCGTTGTCGAAGGACAGCGAGATCTCCAGGATGGCCAGGATCGCCACGACTCCGAAGGCGGTCCACCCCCCGTAGAACGCGGCAGCGACCAAGCCGAGCGCGGTGACCGCGAACGACCAGCCGAAGGTTTTGAGAAGCACTGGCTACCCCATCGTGTTAGGGGGGTACCTCCCAGACGAAGTCTGGGGGAGGGTCTCCCCCGCGCCGTACTCGGCTTTACGAAACGTTGACTCCGAAGTCTAGAGCGATGCCCCGCAGCCCCGACGCGTACCCCTGACCCACCGCACGGAACTTCCACTCCCCCTGGTACCGGTACAGCTCGCCGAAGATCATCGCGGTCTCGGTCGAGGCGTCCTCGCTGAGGTCGTAGCGCGCCAGTTCCTGGCCGTCGGCCTGGTTGACCACACGGATGAAGGCGTTGGAGACCTGGCCGAAGGTCTGGCCGCGCTCGTCCGCCATGTGGATCGAGACGGGGAAGATGATCTTCTCGCACTGCGGGGGGACCTTGGCGAGGTCCACCAGGACCGACTCGTCGTCTCCCTCGCCCTCACCGGTGAGGTTGTCACCGGTGTGCTCCACGGAGCCGTCGGGGCTCTTGAGCTGGTTGTAGAACACGAACCACTCGTCGCCCAGCACCCGGTTCCCGGCGTCGCACAGCAGGGCGCTGGCGTCCAGGTCGAAGGGGGCGCCGGTGGTGGAGCGCGCGTCCCAGCCGAGCCCGATCAAGACGTTGGTGAGGTTCGGTGCGGCCTTGGAGAGGGAGACGTTGCCTCCCTTGGCGAGTGTGACGCCCATGATGCTGGTCCTCCCCTGGTGGTGCTTCCCTGGTTGTCCTGCGCGTCCGGCGCCGCCCCTAAACGGGACGGCGCCGGACTCGAAGGCCGTGCCGCGTCAGACGTTGACGCCGAAGTCCTGCGCGATGCCGCGCAGGCCCGAGGCGTAGCCCTGGCCGATGGCGCGGAACTTCCACTCCGCGCCGTTGCGGTACAGCTCGCCGAAGACCATGGCGGTCTCGGTGGACGCGTCCTCGCTGAGGTCGTAGCGGGCGATCTCCGCCCCGCCGGCCTGGTTGGCGACGCGGATGAACGCGTTGCGGACCTGGCCGAAGGACTGCTGGCGG
The DNA here is from genome assembly GCF_043079545.1 of Streptomyces sp. NPDC015171. Classification (NCBI taxonomy): domain Bacteria; kingdom Bacillati; phylum Actinomycetota; class Actinomycetes; order Kitasatosporales; family Streptomycetaceae; genus Streptomyces; species Streptomyces sp. NPDC015171. Next base: position 394,729 of record NZ_JBIBUO010000004.1, on the reverse strand, counting down.
TTCTCCGCGTCGTAGATCGACACCGGGAAGACGATCTTCTCGACGTCGGCCGGCACGCCGGCCAGGTCCACCTTGATCTGCTCGTCGTCGCCCTCGCCCTCACCGGTGATGTTGTCGCCGGTGTGCTCGACCGAGCCGTCGGGGCTCTTGAGGTTGTTGAAGAAGACGAAGTGCTGGTCGCTGATGACCTTGCCGGCGGCGTTCAGCAGCAGCGCGCTGGCGTCGAGGTCGAAGTCCGTGCCGGTCGTCGTGCGCACGTCCCACCCCAGGCCCACGATGACGGCGGTCAGGCCCGGGGCCTCCTTCGTCAGCGATACGTTGCCGCCCTTGCTGAGGCTGACTCCCACGGGTCCTCCATGTGGTGTTCAGGGGCGGGGAGCCCCGTCGTGCTTCGGATATGGGATCAACGTGCCGATCCTAGTGACGGGTTCCCGCGCCCCGCAGACCCTGGAGCCGAAGAATCACAGGTGTCGGCGCGCGGCCGGCTCACAGGGTGTCGAGCGCCTTCACGTACTCGCCGAGGTCGCGGGCGTCCGGCAGGCCGTTGACCACGGTCCACCGCACGACGCCGTCCTTGTCGATGATGAAGGTGCCGCGCACGGCACAGCCCTTGTCCTCGTCGAAGACGCCGTACGCGCGCGAGACGTTGCCGTGCGGCCAGAAGTCGCTGAGCAGCGGGTACTCCAGCCCCTCCTGCTCGGCGAAGACGCGCAGGGTGTGGATGGAGTCGTTGGACACGGCGAGCAGCTGGGTGCCGCGGTCCGCGAACTGCGGCAGGTTGTCGCGCAGCTCGCACAGCTCACCGGTGCACACACCGGTGAAGGCGAAGGGGTAGAAGAGCAGGACCACGTTCTTCTCGCCGCGGAAGTCCGAGAGCTTCACGGAGCGGCCGTGGTTGTCCTTCAGTTCGAAGTCGGGTGCCTTCTCGCCGACCTGGATCGCCATTGTCGTGCATCCCTTCGGTGGGCCGTTCGGAGAGGAACAGCCTACGGCGGCGGGAACGGCGGTCCTCCGGAGGGGACCACCGCCCCCGATGCACTCACCGGCAAAGGGAAGTCACCGCTTGGACGCCTTGGGCGTCAGCAGCCTGCTGCCGTTCCAGTCCTTGCCCACGGTGATGCTCTTGGTCTGCGACAGGCCGGCCGTCCGTGCGGCGTCGTTGATGTCGCTGGGCTCGATGTACCCGTCCCGGCCGGTCTTCGGCGTGAGGAGGAGGATCTGGCCCGACTCTTCGAGGAAGCCGATGGCATCGACCAGCGCGTCCGTCAGGTCGCCGTCCTCGTCACGGAACCACAACAACACGACGTCAGCCACGTCGTCGTAGTCCTCGTCCACCAGCTCGCTGCCGGTGGTTCCCTCGATGGACTCGCGGAGTTCCTGGTCCACGTCTTCGTCGTAGCCGATCTCCTGGACCACCTGGTCGGGCTGGAATCCCAGCCTGACGGCCAGGCTCGTCTCCGCGTGGTCCGCGGTCGCGCTCACGGTCTGCCTCCTGATCATGTTTTCGGGAATAACTCGCCACGCGCGTGCGCGGGGCGCTTGGCCGTAGTCCACACGTGCGGGACGGATCGCGCAAGTACCCGGCCCTGCGGACCGTCGAAACGGTGACGATCCGGGCCGTGTCGTCGCAACTCCTGGCACCGTATCTCGTTTCCGCGCGGCCCACATCACACGCATGTGCCCGATTTGCCCGAATAAGAATCATCCGCTCTTACGTCACTCGAACACCTATGCCAAGCCCGTCACACCCCGGGCGTATCGTTGCGTTTTGACCGGAGCGGACGGCCCCGGCCAGGACGACCCGATGGAGATGACGTACACCTTCCCGAGGTGGACCATGGGGAACGGTGTAGGCAGGTGCAGAAAAAGCGGCCCTCTGACAGGTAAGGAACAGCGTGCCTTCCGGATCCGATCGCAACCCGATCATCATTGGCGGCCTCCCGAGTCAGGTTCCTGACTTCGATCCCGAAGAGACACAGGAGTGGCTCGACTCCCTCGATGCCATCGTCGACGAGCGCGGCCGGGAGCGGGCCCGCTTTCTCATGTTGCGCCTGATCGAGCGGGCCCGCGAGAAGCGCGTGGCCGTGCCCGAGATGCGCAGCACGGACTACGTCAACACGATCCCCACCAAGAGCGAGCCGTTCTTCCCCGGCAACGAGGAGATCGAGCGGCGGATCCTGAACGCGACCCGCTGGAACGCGGCCGTGATGGTCTCCCGCGCCCAGCGCCCGGGCATCGGCGTCGGCGGCCACATCGCCACCTTCGCCTCCTCGGCCTCGCTGTACGACGTCGGCTTCAACCACTTCTTCCGCGGCAAGGACGAGGGCGACGGCGGCGACCAGGTCTTCTTCCAGGGCCACGCCTCCCCTGGCATCTACGCGCGCGCGTACCTGCTCGACCGGCTCTCCGCCGAGCAGCTCGACGGCTTCCGCCAGGAGAAGTCGAAGTACCCGGAGGGGCTGTCCAGCTACCCGCACCCGCGCTCGATGCCGGACTTCTGGGAGTTCCCGACGGTCTCCATGGGCCTCGGCCCGCTCGGCGCGATCTACCAGGCCCGGATGAACCGGTACATGCAGGCGCGCGGGATCGCCGACACCGCGAAGTCGCACGTGTGGGCGTTCCTCGGCGACGGCGAGATGGACGAGCCCGAGTCGCTCGGCCAGCTCACCCTGGCCGCCCGCGAGGGCCTGGACAACCTGACCTTCGTGGTCAACTGCAACCTCCAGCGGCTCGACGGCCCGGTGCGCGGCAACGGCAAGGTCATCCAGGAGCTGGAGTCGGTCTTCCGGGGCGCCGGCTGGAACGTGATCAAGCTGATCTGGGACCGCTCCTGGGACCCGCTGCTCGCCCAGGACCGGGACGGCGTCCTGGTCAACAAGATGAACACGACACCGGACGGGCAGTTCCAGACCTACGCCACCGAGTCCGGCGACTACATCCGCCGGCACTTCTTCGGCGACGACCACCGGCTGCGCGCGATGGTCGAGAACATGACCGACGACCAGATCCTGCACCTGGGGCGCGGCGGCCACGACCACCGCAAGATCTACGCGGCGTTCAAGGCGGCCAAGGAGCACAGGGGCCAGCCGACGGTCATCCTGGCCAAGACGATCAAGGGCTGGACGCTGGGCCCGAACTTCGAGGGCCGCAACGCCACGCACCAGATGAAGAAGCTGACGGTCGACGACCTCAAGCGCTTCCGCGACCGGCTGCACCTGCCGATCTCCGACCGGGAGCTGGAGTCCGGCCCGCCGCCGTACTACCACCCGGGCCGGGACTCGGAGGAGATCCAGTACATGCACGACCGCCGCACCTCGCACGGCGGTTACGTGCCGACCCGTGTCGTGCGCTCCCAGCCGCTCGCCCTGCCGGGTGACGAGACGTACGCGACCGTGAAGAAGGGCACCGGCCAGCAGTCCATCGCGACGACCATGGCCTTTGTGCGTCTCCTCAAGGACCTCATGCGGGACAAGGAGATCGGCAAGCGATTCGTGCTGATCGCGCCGGACGAGTACCGCACGTTCGGCATGGACTCCTTCTTCCCGAGCGCGAAGATCTACAACCCGCTCGGCCAGCAGTACGAGTCCGTGGACCGGGAACTGCTGCTCGCGTACAAGGAGTCGCCGACCGGCCAGATGCTGCACGACGGCATCTCCGAGGCGGGCTGCACGGCCTCGCTGATCGCGGCGGGCTCGGCGTACGCCACGCACGGCGAACCGCTGATCCCGGTGTACGTCTTCTACTCGATGTTCGGTTTCCAGCGCACCGGTGACCAGTTCTGGCAGATGGCCGATCAGCTGGCGCGCGGATTCGTCCTGGGTGCGACCGCCGGCCGTACGACCCTGACCGGTGAGGGGCTCCAGCACGCGGACGGCCACTCCCAGCTGCTGGCGTCGACCAACCCGGCGTGCGTGGCCTACGACCCGGCGTACGCCTACGAGATCGCGCACATCGTGCAGGACGGCCTGCGCCGGATGTACGGCGGCTCGCAGGAGCACCCGCACGGCGAGGACGTCTTCTACTACCTCACCGTCTACAACGAGCCCATCCAGCACCCGGCCGAGCCGGCGAACGTGGACGTCGAGGGCATCGTCAAGGGCATCCACAAGATCGGCGAGGGCACCGGCGGCGGGGTCCCGGCGCAGATCATGGCGTCCGGTGTCGCGGTGCCGTGGGCGCTTCAGGCGCAGAAGATCCTCGCCGAGGAGTGGAACGTCAAGGCGGACGTGTGGTCCGCGACCTCCTGGAACGAGCTGCGCCGCGAGGCCGTGGCCTGCGAGGAGCACAATCTGCTGCATCCGGAGGAGGAGCAGCGGGTGCCGTTCGTGACCCGGAAGCTCGGCGGCTCGGAAGGCCCGTTCGTGGCCGTCTCCGACTGGATGCGGTCGGTTCCGGACCAGATCGCGCGCTGGGTGCCCGGCACCTACCAGTCCCTGGGGGCCGACGGGTTCGGCTTCGCCGACACCCGGGGTGCCGCGCGCCGCTTCTTCCACATCGACGCCCAGTCGATCGTGGTGGCGGTACTGACCGAGCTGGCGCGCGAGGGCAAGGTCGACCGGTCCGTGCTGAAGCAGGCCATCGACCGGTACCAGCTGCTGGACGTCACGGCCGCGGACCCGGGGGCGGCGGGCGGCGACGCGTGACGCCGCGCCCGAGGTGAGCGGCGGCTGAGCCGTCGAGGGCGATGGAGGCGATCGGCGCAGGGCCGACCCTCCATCGCCCTTACGCTTTCTTTACGATTGCGTCATGGAGCGACTGTCGGCGCAGGCACGGTGGGAGCGGCGCACCCAACGGCCGCTGTTGGCGCTCGCGGTGGCCTTCGCCCTGGCGTACGCGGTGCCGATCGTGGAACCCTCCGCCGGCCACACCCTGACCGCCGTGTGCACGGCGGTGGAGTGGGTGGTGTGGGCGGGGTTCGCCGTCGACTACCTGGTGCGGCTGGCGCTCGCCCCGCGCCGCAAGGAGTTCGTACGGCGGCACTGGCCGGACCTGTGCGCGGTCGTCCTGCCCGTGCTCCAGCCGCTCCGGCTGCTGCGGCTGGTCTCGACGCTGCTGCTGGTGGGCCGGCGGGCGCGGATGGCCCCGCAGATCCGGCTGACCACGTATGTCGTCGGGGCCGTGGTCGGGCTGCTGATGTTCGGCTCGCTCGCGGTGCTGTCCGTCGAACGGGAGTCGCCGCACGGGAACATCAGGACGCTGGGTGACGCCGTCTGGTGGTCCTTCACGACGATGACGACCGTGGGATACGGGGACCACGCGCCGACGACCGGACTCGGCCGGATGATCGCGGTCGGGCTGATGCTGTCGGGGATCGCGCTGCTGGGTGTCGTCACCGCGAACATCGCCGCCTGGTTCATCTCGCGGTTCGAGAAGGACGATGTGGAGGAGCGGCGGCAGACGGAGGCGATCGCCTCGCTGACCGAGGAGGTCCGGCTGCTGCGGGCGGAGGTCGCCCGGCTGACCGGGGACCGGGAGGAGCAGCGCCGCTGACCGGGGACCGGGAGAAAGAGCGCCGGTGACCGGGGACCGGGAGGAGCAGCGCCGCTGAGCGGCGGCCCGGCGCCCGGCCGCGTTTCGTGCGGCCGGGCGCCGTCGGCTACAGCAGGCCGTTGCCCCAGGCGGCAGCTCCCGCCAGGGCGACGACGGCCAGCAACGTGTCGATCGCGCCCAGGACCAGCGCCACCACGGCCGGGATGTTCCGGTCACCGGACCACTTCCGGCCCAGCGACTGCCAGCCGCAGAACACCGCCACCGGGCCCAGCACGATGCCCAGCGCGAAGAAGCCCGCCACGGCACAGACCGTGCCGATGATTCCGAGCGTCGCCCGGTCCGGCCCGGTCCGCCGCCACGTCCGGCCGCGCGACCGGGGGTACCCGCGCGTTCCCTGCCCGAAGGCCGCCATCATCAACTCCCTGAGGTTCTCGGAAAGTTCGGCTTCGGTGTGCGGGTACCCCGGTTCGGCGCGGGCAGACCCGCGCGCGCCACCCCCCTCCAGCGGCGCGCGCCGCGGCCCCAGTGGCCCTCCCATGCCCTGCGGAGGACTTGACCCACTGTGACCTGCGGCGCGTGCCGAGGGCGAGGAATCTTTAGCGGAGTCACCCTGATAGGGGAACTCCGCCGGAGAACGGCGGGAAACGCGGCGTCAGATGTGACCCACGCCGGCGCCGGCCTCCGCGTTCGCGCCCCGCTTGGTGAACAGCGCGACGAGGACGGCGGCCAGGGCCACGCCGGCCGCCACCAGGGAGGCCAGGCTCATACCGGAGATGAAGGTGTCGTGGGCGACGGCGGTGACCTTCGCGGCGATCGGCTCCGGCATGGCCTTCGTCACCGGGGCCACACCGACCTGGACCGCCTCGGAGGCCTGGTCCAGCTGAGCGGGGGTCAGCTTCGGCAGCCCGGCGTCCTTCCAGTTGCCCGGCAGGTCGCTGTCGACCTTGGAGGCCATCACGGCGCCCAGCACCGCCGTGCCGAGGCTGCTGCCGATCTGCATGCCCGCCTGCTGGAGGCCGCCGGCCACACCGGACAGCTCGATCGGGGCGTTGCCGACGATGACCTCGGTGGCGCCGACCATGACCGGCGCGAGGCCGAGGCCGAGGAGGACGAACCAGAGGGACAGCAGGCCGCTGCCGGTGTCGGCCTCCAGCGTGGACATGCCCCACAGTGCGACTCCGGTCACCGCCATGCCGAAGGCCAGCGGGATGCGCGGGCCGAGCCGGGTGATCGCGGAGCCGGCCAGCGGTGAGCCGACGATCATCATGCCGGTGAGCGGCAGCAGGTGCATGCCGGCGTCGACCGGGCTCATCCCGTGCACGTTCTGCAGATAGAAGGTGACGAAGAACAGGCCGCCCATGAAGGCGATGGCCATCAGGACCATCAGCACCACGCCCGCCGACAGCGGGACCGAGCGGAACAGGCCCAGCGGGATCAGCGGTTCGGCGACCCGCGTCTCCCAGAAGGAGAAGACCGCGAAGAGCACGACGGACCCGGCGATGAACATCCAGGTCTTGCCGTCGCCCCAGCCCCAGCTCGGCGCCTTGATGAGCGCCCAGACCAGGCAGAACATCGCACCGGACAGCAGGGCGATGCCGAGGATGTCGAAGGAGCGCGGGGCGTTCTCGGCCCGGTGGTCGAGCAGGATCAGCCAGCCGAGGACCAGCGCGAGCGCGCCCACCGGCACGTTGATGAAGAACACGGACTGCCAGTTGACGTGCTCGACGAGGACACCGCCGAGGATCGGGCCGCCCGCCGTGGACGCGCCGATCACCATGCCCCACACGCCGATGGCCATGTTGAGCTTCTCGGCCGGGAAGGTGGCCCGCAGCACACCGAGCGCGGCCGGCATCAGCAGCGCGCCGAACAGGCCCTGGAAGACCCGGAAGGTGACCACCGAGGCGATGCTGCCGGACAGCCCGATGGCGCCGGAGGCGACGGCGAAGCCGGCCACTCCGATGAGGAAGGTCTGCCGGTGGCCGAAGCGGTCACCGAGCTTGCCCGCGGTGATCAGCGTGACCGCGAGGGCGAGGAAGTAGGCGTTGGAGACCCACTGGACGTCGGCGAAGGAAGCCTTCAGGTCGTCGCGGATCGCCGGGTTGGCGATGGCCACGATGGTGCCGTCCAGGGCCACCATCATGACCCCTACGGCGACGGTGATGAGGGTGAGCCACGGATGGCCGCGCAGGCCCGAGGCGCGCCGCGGGCCCGACGGGGCTCCCGGCGCTTTGTCCCCCGGCCCCGTCGCGTCGATGGTCTGACTAGTCATAATCTCAGGTTAGTGACAGCCGCTGACAATTGACAAACTGATTCACAAGTCGGTTACTGACACGACCACGGGGCCCGGGCCGGGCCGGCCGGACACGCACAGGAGAGAGGCCATGGAGACGCTGCGCGAGCGCAAGAAGCGGCACACACAGGAGTCGCTGCTGCGGGCCGCTCTCGAACTGTTCACCACACAGGGGTACGAACGGACGACCGTCGACGAGATCGCCGAGGCCGTCGACGTCTCGCAGCGCACCTTCTTCCGCTACTTCGCCGGCAAGGAGGACGTGGCCTTCGCCGTGCAGCAGATGACGGAGGCGGCCTTCGTGGCGGCCGTACGCGCGCGTCCGCCGCACGAGGCGCCCATGGAGGCACTGCGGCAGGCGTTCCTGGAGGGCTGGGACGCGATCCGCGAGACCGTCGAGTCGGTCGTCCCGGTCGAGCTCCACCTCCGCATGTACCGGACGATCGACTCCACGCCCGCGCTGCTCGCCGCCCATCTGCGCCGCTCCACGGCGACGGAGGACACCCTCGCGCGCCTGCTGGCCGAGCGGGAGGGCGTCGACGTGGACACCGACCCGCGGCCGCGGATCGCGGTGGCCGTCTTCGGCGCGGTGATCCGCGTCACGGAACGGCAGTGGTGCATGGGCGAGGACCTCAGCCCGGAATCCATCCGGACGCTCACCGCCGCGTACCTCGATCAGGTGGGTTCCGCGCTCACGGGAAACTGGCGTACCGCCCGAGGTCGTTGACAGGGCGTCCGACGGACCGCCGGCGCCGGAGGTCAACCCCGCACCGAAACGTGATACCTGTCACTCGGTTACCCCGAGACCCGCTCGTTCTCCTAGTGTGTCCTCCCAGTGACTTCCTTCGACACCTCCCCGCAACTGAACGTCTGGCGCGCACTGCTGGCGCTGGCCGTCGTGTTCGTGATGCTCGCGACCACCGGCTGGACCGCCCTGCGCAGTCACCGGGAGTCGACCGCACTGCAGACCTCGCTCGCCAAGTGGGAGCACGGCCACCTCCACGGGCTGCGCCTGCCGGACCCCGAGTCGGCGCCGACCCTGCTGAGCCGCTTCTTCGTCTCGCTCTCCGCCCAGGACCGCGACCGCCTCGCCCACCGCTACCCGCTCGCGGTCGGCAACATGAACGGCGCTCCCGTCCCCCTGCGCTACCGCGCCAACCACATCGCGCTGGAGCAGGCCCGCAAGGCCGAGAAGAAACGGATGCACGACAACCGGCTCAGCACCGCCGGCCAGCAGGACGCCGGCCGCCGGATGCACCGGTACGAGTCCTTGCTGAGCCCCGGCCGGCAGATCCTGGCCTTCGACCCCGAGAGCTCGGGCCGGGTCGCCGAGGTGTTCGGCGACCTCCCCTCCGCCCAGCGGATCTCGGTCGTCGTCCCCGGCGTCGACACCGACCTGCTCACCTTCCAGCGGACGAACCGCAGGTACAGCGCCCCGGTCGGCATGGCCAAGGCCCTGCGGGCGGCGGAGCACACGGCGAGCCCGAAGACCCGGACGGCCGTGATCGCCTGGGCCGACTACACCTCACCCGACGGGCTCGGGGTGGAAGCGGCCACCGGGCTGCGCGCCGAGGAGGGCTCCGTCCGGCTGAACGCGCTGCTGCGCGCCCTGCCCGGCCGGGCCCCGGTGTCGATGTTCTGCCACAGCTACGGCTCGGTGGTCTGCGGCGTCGCCGCGCGCGGCATGCCCCGCCGGGTCGCCGACATAGCGGTGGCGGCGAGCCCCGGTATGCGGGTCCCCAGCGCCGCCCACCTGGGCACGACGGCCCGGGTGTGGGCGATGCGGGACGCCAGCGACTGGGTGCAGGACGTGCCCTATCTGGAGCTGGGCGGCCTCGGTCACGGCGCCGACCCGGTCTCCGCTGAGTTCGGCGCGCGGGTGCTGTCGGCCCGGGACGCCCAGGGGCACAGCGGTTACTTCCAGCCCGGCACGGACAGCCTGCGCAACCTCGCCGACATCGGCGTGGGCGCGTACGACGCGGTGACGTGCGCACGGGAGAACGACGCGTGCCGGTCCGGTCTGTCCGGCACAACGACGGCCGGACGCGCGTAGAGACAGCAGGAAGTGCGGTCTGCGCGGGTGGCGACGGAGGAGCACGTGCCGCATACGATGAGCCGCATGGGTGACGTACTGGCGGGTTTTCATGCCGTCTGGGAGTTCGAGTCCGACTCCGTGCTCATCCGCTACGAACGGGGGATCCGGACACCGAAGCTGTTCCAGGCGCTCGGCGAGCGGCGCATCCCGCTGGCCGCGGTCGAGGGCGTGACGCTCTCCCCCGGCAAGCGCGGCACGGTCGCCCTGCGTCTGGAGCCGCGGCCCGGCGCCGATCCGCTGATGGAGGCGGCCGACGGCCAGCTGAAGGAGGGCTCCGACCCCTACCGCCTGGTGCTGCCGGCGGAGCGGGAGACCCTCGCCGAGTACTACGCCGACGAGCTGAAGGGCCTGCTGACCGAGTCCGGGCCGGCCGAGCGCCACCTGGTGGCGGCCCCCGAGCCGCCGCTGCACTTCAAGGCGTACGACGGGAAGGCGTCCTTCGACGGGACGTCCGTGCAGTTCCGCTGGTCCTGGACGGGAGCGTCCTCGGCGAAGTGGAAGGCCGGCGACCAGAGCTTCCCGGTGTCCGAGCTGAGCGGTCTCGAGTGGCGGTCGCCGGAGATCTTCGAGGGGCATCTGCGGCTGGCGCGGCGCTCCACCGGCTCGGCCGCGCCCCTGCAGCCCGACCAGGACCCGGCGGCCGTCGTCTTCGGGCTCGGGTACGGGCCGGTGCACGAGTCGCTGCCGTTCGCCGCGGCCGTACTGGCGGCGGTGCGCGCCCGCGGGCCGGTGCCGGCGGCACCGGCCCCGCCCCGCCGCGACCCCGCCGACATCGCCGAGCGGATCCGGCACCTCGGCGAGCTGCACCAGGCCGGTCTGGTGACCGACGAGGAGTTCGCCGGCAAGAAGGCCGAGCTGCTGTCCGAGCTGTAGCGGGCCGCCGTGCGGCAGCGGGGCGCGGGTCCCGGACGGCCCCCGCGCCCCGGTGGGGCGGCCGCTACTCCCGGCCGGCGGAGGCGAAGCTCATGTCCGCGTAGCGGGTGCCCGCCACCTTGGCCGCGATCGGCTCCAGCCGGGCCAGTTCCTCTTCGCTCAGGGTGATCCGGGTCGCCGCCACGTTCTCGGTCACCCGGGACGGCTTGCGGGTGCCGGGGATGGGGACCACCGTCAGACCGGCGACCGTCGCCCGCTGCTGCACCCAGGCGAGGGCGATCTGGCCGAGGGTGGCGCCGCGGGCCTCGGCGATCGCGCGCAGCGGCTCCAGGAGGGCCGCGTTGGCGGTCGCGTTGTCACCGGTGAAACGGGGGTGCTGGCGGCGGAAGTCGCCGCTCGTGAGGTCCTGCTCGGCGTGGGTGAAGGAGCCGGTGAGGAAGCCGCGGCCGAGCGGCGAGTACGGCACCAGGGCGACGCCCAGGTCCCGCGCCGCCGGTACCACCCGGGCCTCGATGTCCCGGCTGAACAGGGACCACTCCGACTGCACGGCCGCGATCGGGTGCACGGCGTGCGCGGCGCGCAGCTCGTCGGCGGTGACCTCGCTCAGGCCCAGGTGCTTGACCTTGCCCTCGCGGACCAGCTCCGCCATCGTGCCGACCGTCTCCTCGATGGGGACGTTCACATCGCGGCGGTGCATGTAATAGAGGTCGATCACGTCGACCCCGAGCCGCTTCAGGCTGGCCTCGGCGGCCTCGCGGATGTACGGCGCGTCGTTGCGGATGATCCGCTTGGACGGGTCGTCCGGCGGGATCGCCAGGGCGAACTTGGTGGCGATGACCACCTCGTCGCGGTGCGCCGTGAAGAAGGGGGACAGGAAGCGCTCGTTCTCCCCGTCGCCGTAGGCGTCCGCCGTGTCGTACAGCGTCACGCCGAGCTCCAGCGCCCGCTCCAGCGCGGCGCGCGCCTCGCCGGCGTCCGTCGGACCGTAGGCGAAGCTCATGCCCATGCAGCCCAGGCCCTGTACGCCGGCCTCCGGTCCGTCCGTGCCCAGCCGTGCCGTCGGAATCCTGGCGTCGGTCATCGAGTGGTTCCCTCCGTTGCGTAGAAACTGATCTTCCGGTCGAGCACGGCGAGCGTGTCGCGGAGTTCGGCGATGCGGGTCAGTACGTCCCTGCGGGTCGACTCCAGCAGGGCCCGACGGTCCCCGTACGTGTCCTCGCCCTGCCTGACCAGCTCCGCGTACCGGACCATGTCCGCCACCGGCATGCCGGTCAGCCGGAGCTTGGTCACGAAGTCCAGCCAGTCCAGGTCGCGGTTGCGGTAGCGGCGCTGGCCGGTGTGCGAGCGGTCGATGTGCGGCATCAGGCCGATCCGCTCGTACCAGCGCAGGGTGTGCGCGGTCAGACCGGTGAACGCGACCACCTCGCTGATCGTGTAGCGGTCCTTGCCGTCGGGGCGCGGATGGCGCCGGGGCGGGGCGGAGCAGATGTCCGCGGGGGTGGCGTCCTCGATGGCCGCTGGTGGCGTGGTCTGCATCACCGTCATGCCTCCACGCTATGACCTTGGAGTGCACTCCAAGCAAGCCGCACCGGTGAGAAAACCGGGAGACGGGCCGAGAGCCGGTGACTAGCGTGCGGCGCATGAGTCTCGCACGCCGGGCCGGGCCCGAGGACGCCGCCGAAGTACTGCGGCTGCGCCAGGTGATGATCGATTCCCTGTGGAGCGCGGGAGGCTCCGGACCGACCGAGTGGCACACCGAGTCGCTGCGGACGCTGCGTGAGCGGCTCGCCGACGGGGACGGGGACTTCGCCGCGTTCGTCGTGGACCACCCCGACCGGCCGGGCGCGCTGGCGGCGCTGGTGGCGGGGACGGTGGACTACCGCATCGGCAAGGCCGGCAATCCGCGGGGCCGGGTCGGACAGGTCTTCAGTGTGGCGACCGACCCCGACGCCCGGCGGCGGGGGTACGCGCGCGCGTGCATGGTGGCGCTGCTGGACTGGTTCCGGGCGCGGGACGCCGGGCACGTGCTGCTCAACGCCTCGCCGGAGGCCGAGCCGCTGTACAGCGCGCTCGGCTTCACCCGGGATCCCGACCCGGCCATGCGGCTGCTGCTGTGAGCCGCATAGGCTCGGCCGCATGTCGTTGCAGAGCCTGGCGCTGATCGAGAACTGGCCCGTCCCCACCGCCGCGGCGGGTGTCGTACGAGCCGACGGGACCGTCCTCGGGACGCACGGCCCCGTCGGGCACCGCTTTCCGCTCGCCTCCGTCACCAAGCCGCTCGCGGCCTACGCGGCGCTGGTCGCGTACGAGGAGGGTGCGATCGAGCTGGACGAGCCGGCCGGTCCGCCCGGGGCGACGGTCCGTCATCTGCTCGCGCACACCTCCGGGCTCGCCTTCGACGAGCACCGGGTGACGGCCGCGCCCGGTGAGCGGCGGCTGTACTCCAACGCCGGGTTCGAACAGCTCGGGGACCACATCGCCGAGGCGACGGACATTCCGTTCGCGGAGTATCTGCGGCAGGCCGTGCTGGAGCCGCTGGGCATGACGGCGACCTCGCTGGCGGGTTCCCCGGCGAAGGACGGGGTGTCGACCGTGGCCGATCTGCTGCGGTTCGCCGCCGAGGTGCAGGCGCCGCGGCTGCTGGACCCGCGGACGGTGGCGGCGGCGATGACGGTGCAGTATCCGGGCACGAAGGGGGTGCTGCCCGGCTACGGCCACCAGAACCCGAACGACTGGGGGCTGGGCTTCGAGATCCGCGACGGCAAGTCGCCGCACTGGACCGGGACTTCGTCCTCGCCGCGCACGTTCGGGCACTTCGGCCAGTCCGGTACGTTCCTGTGGATCGATCCCGCCGCCGGGGTGGCGGGCGTCGCCCTGACGGACCGGGCGTTCGGGCCCTGGGCGGTCGAGGCGTGGCCGGTGTTCACCGACGCGGTGCTGGCCGAGGTGCGCGGCTGAGGTCCGCCGCTGCGGCTACGGCGCCATCTCCCACAGCAGCAGCTCCGCCGCGGTCAGCGCCGTCGCCTCCAGCCCCTCGGCCCCGGTGACGCGCGCCGCGTCCCCGGGGCCGAGCCGCTCCCGGCCCAGCCGGATCTCGCCGCGCACCACGTGCGCGTACACATGGGCCGCGTCGGGGACCGCCGTGCGTTCCCCGGGGGCCAGGCGGCGCACGTGCAGCATCGCGCCGGCTCCCGGCACCGCGTACGGGGTGGAGTCGGCGATGCCGGGGACGAGGTCGTACGAGGGGTCGCCGCCCGGTTCCCGCGGGGCCAGCCACGTCTGGACGAAGGTGAGCGGGGTGTCGCCGTCGTTGCGTTCCACATGGCGGACGCCCGCCGCCGCGCTGAGGTGCTGGACGTCCCCGGGGCGCACCCGCGTCTCGTGGCCCGCGGAGTCGCGGTGGGTCAGTTCGCCCTCGACCACCCAGGTGACGATCTCGGTGTGGCTGTGCGGGTGCTCGTCGAAACCGGCGCCGGGGGCGAGCCGCTCCTCGTTGCAGGCGATCATCGCGCCGAAGCGCAGATTGTCCGGGTCGTAGTGCGGGCCGAAGGAGAAGGCGTGCCAGGTGTCGATCCCGGCCCCCGGATCCCCTCCGCGGTAGCGCTCGCCGGCGTGCCGTACGTCCATCACGGGCACCACCGTAGACCGCCCGCCGGACCTGCCGCCGCCCCGCCCCCGGGGGCCGCCGGGCAGCTCAGCCCCCACCCCCGGCGCACGGGCACGTCCCGATAAGGCAGTCTTGTCCCCGTGCCCGAACCCGAATCCCACAGCGGCGGTCCCGCAGCCCGCGACGTCCACCCGCACTCCGCGACCCTGAAGCGGCTGGAGAAATCCTCCGGGAGTCTCGCCGCGCAGGCCATCGCCCGCATGGACGAGACCCTGCCGTGGTACCGGGCCATGCCCCCGGAGAACCGTTCCTGGATCGGCCTCGTCGCCCAGGCGGGCATCGCGGCCTTCACCGAGTGGTTCCGGCGTCCGGACGCGCCCCAGGCGATCTCCACCGACGTCTTCGGGACGGCGCCGCGGGAGCTGACCCGGGCCATCACGCTGCGGCAGACCGTGGAGATGGTGCGCACCACGATCGAGGTCATGGAGTCCGCCATCGACGAGGTGGCGGCGCCCGGGGACGAGAGCGTGCTGCGCGAGGCGCTCCTGGTGTACGCCCGGGAGATCGCCTTCGCCACCGCCCAGGTGTACGCCCAGGCCGCCGAGGCACGGGGTGCCTGGGACGCGCGCCTCGAGTCGCTGGTCGTCAACGCCGTACTGAGCGGGGAGGCGGACGAGGGGGCCGTGAGCCGGGCCGCCGCCCTGGGCTGGAACTCTCCCGAGCACGTGTGCGTGGTCCTCGGGACCGCGCCCGACGGCGACAGCGAGCTGACCGTGGAGGCCATCCGGCGGGCCTCGCGGCACGCCAAGGTCCAGGTGCTCACCGGGGTGCTCGGGGACCGGCTCGTCGTCATCGCCGGCGGCAGTTCGAATCCGCTCGCCGTCGCCAAGTCGCTGATCGGGCCGTTCGCCGCGGGGCCGGTCGTCGCCGGGCCCGTCGTACCCGATCTGCTGGCCGCCACCCGGTCCGCGCAGGCCGCCGCCGCGGGGCTGAAGGCGTGTTCGGCCTGGCAGGACGCGCCGCGGCCGGTACTGGCGGACGATCTGCTGCCGGAGCGGGCCATCGCGGGCGATCCGAGCGCGCGTGAGCAGCTGGTGGAGGAGATCTACAGACCGCTGGAGGAGGCGGGCTCCGCGCTGCTGGAAACCCTGAGTGTCTACCTGGAGCAGGCGAGCAGCCTCGAAGGCGCGGCGAGGATGCTCTTCGTTCACCCGAACACCGTGCGCTACCGGCTCCGACGTGTGACTGATGTCACCGGCTGGTCGCCTTCGGATGTACGATCCGCGTTCACACTGCGGATCGCGCTCATCCTGGGGCGTCTGGCCGATGGTGAAGCCCAGCCCTAGGGTTTTGTCGAGGGCCCACAAAAGCCCTTCGTGTTCTTCGTCCCTGTCCCCACGGGCGGCCGTGCCCGTCCCCAAGAGAGAGTGTGAGAGTGCTCGTACTCGTCGCTCCCGGCCAGGGCGCCCAGACGCCCGGCTTCCTGACTCCTTGGCTCGAACTGCCCGGTGCCGCCGACCGCGTCGCCCAGTGGTCGGACGCCCTCGGACTGGACCTGGTGCATTTCGGCACCCAGGCCGACGCCGACGCCATCCGTGACACCGCGGTGGCGCAGCCGCTGCTGGTCGCCGCCGGCGTCCTGTCCGCCGCGGCACTCGGTGACATCTCCGGGATCGGCCCCGGTGCCGTCGCCGGCCACAGCGTCGGCGAGATCACCGCCGCCGTCTCCGCCGGTGTGCTGGACGACACCGCCGCGCTCGGCCTCGTGCGCGAGCGGGGCAGGGCCATGGCCGAGGCCGCCAAGGTCACCGAGACCGGTATGGCGGCGCTGCTCGGCGGGGACCCGGACACCACCGTCGCGCACCTGGAGAAGCTGGGCCTGACCCCGGCGAACATCAACGGCGCGGGCCAGATCGTCGCGGCCGGTACCGCGGAGCAGCTGGCGGCGCTCGCCGAGGACAAGCCCGAGGGCGTGCGCAAGGTCGTCCCGCTGAAGGTGGCAGGCGCTTTCCACACCCGCCACATGGCGCCCGCGGTCGAGGCGCTGGCCAAGGCCGCCGCCGAGCTGGCGCCGGCCGACCCCAAGGTCACCTACGTCTCCAACAAGGACGGACAGGTCGTCGCGTCCGGTGCCGAGGTGCTGCAGCGGCTGGTCGGCCAGGTCGCCAACCCGGTCCGCTGGGACCTGTGCATGGAGACCTTCCGCGAGCTGGGCGTCACCGCCGTCGTGGAGGTGTGCCCGGGCGGCACCCTGACCGGTCTGGCCAAGCGCGCCCTGCCGGGCGTCAAGACGCTGGCCCTGAAGACCCCCGACGACCTCGACGCGGCTCGCGAGCTCATCGCCGAGCATGCCTGACAAGGAGCCCGAGAGCATGTCGAAGATCAAGCCCAGCAAGGGCGCCCCGTACGCGCGCATCCTGGGGGTCGGCGGCTACCGCCCGGTCCGGGTGGTGCCGAACGAGGTGATCCTGGAGACGATCGACTCGTCCGACGAGTGGATCCGTTCGCGCTCCGGCATCGAGACCCGGCACTGGGCGGGCCCCGAGGAGACGGTCGCCGCGATGTCGATCGAGGCCGCCGGCAAGGCGATCGCGGACGCCGGCATCGGCGCCGAGCAGATCGGTGCCGTGGTCGTCTCGACCGTCTCGCACTTCAGCCAGACCCCGGCCGTCGCCACCGAGATCGCCGACAAGCTCGGCACCGACAAGGCCGCCGCCTTCGACATCTCGGCCGGCTGCGCGGGCTTCGGCTACGGCCTGACGCTCGCCAAGGGCATGGTGGTGGAGGGTTCCGCCGAGTACGTGCTCGTCATCGGCGTGGAGCGGCTGAGCGACCTGACCGACCTGGAGGACCGGGCCACGGCCTTCCTGTTCGGTGACGGCGCCGGCGCGGTCGTGGTCGGCCCCTCCAAGGAGCCGGCGATCGGCCCGACCGTGTGGGGCTCCGAGGGCGACAAGTCCGAGACGATCAAGCAGACCGTCCCCTGGGACCGGTTCCGGCTCGGCGACGTGTCCGAGCTGCCGCTCGACAAGGACGGCAACATCAAGTTCCCTGCGCTCACGCAGGAGGGCCAGGCGGTGTTCCGCTGGGCCGTGTTCGAGATGGCGAAGGTCGCCCAGCAGGCGCTGGACGCGGCCGGCATCACCTCGGACGACCTGGACGTCTTCATCCCGCACCAGGCCAATGTGCGGATCATCGACTCGATGGTGAAGACGCTGAAGCTGCCGGAGCACGTCACGGTCGCCCGTGACATCCGCACCACCGGCAACACCTCGGCCGCCTCGATCCCGCTCGCTATGGAGCGGCTCCTGGCAACCGGGGAGGCGAAGAGCGGCGACACCGCGCTCGTCATCGGATTCGGGGCGGGTCTCGTCTACGCCGCCACGGTCGTTACCCTCCCCTAGGCACTCCGTGCCGGATCATGCGATCCGGAACGGACAGAACTGCCACAAACCGTCTGGAATATCGAAGAAGGAGCGCCTGACATGGCCGCCACTCAGGAAGAGATCGTCGCCGGTCTCGCCGAAATCGTGAACGAGATCGCCGGCATCCCGGTTGAGGACGTCCAGCTGGACAAGTCCTTCACCGACGACCTGGACGTCGACTCGCTGTCCATGGTCGAGGTCGTCGTCGCCGCTGAAGAGCGCTTCGACGTCAAGATCCCGGACGACGACGTCAAGAACCTCAAGACCGTCGGCGACGCCACCGACTACATCCTCAAGCACCAGGCCTGAGCCACCCTGTAGGCCGTAGGCCGCATGGCCCCGCCACCCGGCGGTGGCGCCGTAGAATCCCGCATCCGTTGGAGAAAGAATTCCCGTGAGCCCGACCAATCGCACCGTGGTCGTCACCGGTATCGGCGCAACCACACCGCTGGGTGGCGACGCAGCATCGACCTGGGAGGCCCTCGTCGCCGGCACGTCCGGCGTCAGCCGCCTGGAGCAGGAGTGGGCGGCGGACCTGCCGGTCCAGATCGCCGCGCAGATCGCCGTCGAACCCGGCGAGATCATCCCCCGTCCCAAGGCCCGCAAGCTGGACCGGTCCGCGCAGTTCGCGCTGATCGCCGCTCAGGAGGCCTGGAAGGACGCCGGTTTCACCGCCAAGGCCGGTGAGGACGCGTCCGTCAACCCCGACCGTCTCGGTGCGGTCATCGCCTCCGGCATCGGCGGCGTGACGACCCTCCTGGACCAGTACGACATCCTCAAGGAGAAGGGCGTACGCCGCGTCTCCCCGCACACCGTGCCGATGCTGATGCCCAACTCCCCGGCGGCCAACGTCGGGATCGAGCTGGGTGCCCGCGCCGGTGTGCACACCCCCGTCTCGGCCTGCGCCTCCGGCGCCGAGGCCATCGGGTACGCGATCGAGATGATCCGCACCGGGCGTGCGGACGTGGTCGTGGCCGGTGGCACCGAGGCGGCCATCCACCCGCTGCCCATCGCCGCGTTCGGCAACATGATGGCGATGTCCAAGAACAACGACGACCCGCAGGGCGCCTCGCGTCCCTACGACGCCGGCCGGGACGGCTTCGTGCTCGGCGAGGGCGCCGGTGTGATCGTCCTGGAGTCCGAGGAGCACGCGAAGGCCCGCGGCGCCCGGATCTACGTCGAGGCGGTCGGCCAGGGCATCTCCGCCGACAGCCACCACATCACGCAGCCCGAGCCGTCCGGCAACGGCATCGCGCACGCGCTGCAGAACCTGATGGACAACACGGACCTGAAGCCGGCCGAGATCGTGCACGTGAACGCGCACGCCACCTCGACGCCGCAGGGTGACGTGGCCGAGATCAAGGCGCTGCGGAAGGTGTTCGGCGACGACGTCGACCACATGGCCCTCTCCGCTACCAAGTCGATGACGGGTCATCTGCTGGGCGGCGCCGGCGGTATCGAGACCGTCGCGTCGATCCTCGCCCTGGTGAACCGTACGGCGCCGCCGACCATCAACGTGGAGAACCTCGACCCCGAGGTCAACGCGGACGTCGTGGTCGGTGAGGCGCGTCAGCTGCCCGAGGGGCGGATCGCCGCGCTGAACGACTCGTTCGGCTTCGGCGGGCACAACGTGGTGCTCGCGTTCCGCACCATCTGAGCAACGCGACGAAAGGGCCCCCGCCGGCAGGCGGGGGCCCTTTCCCGTGTCCGTGTCCTGGTCCGTCACACCACCTGGTGCAGCCAGCGCACCGGTGCGCCCTCTCCCGCGTAGCGGAACGGCTCCAGTTCGTCGTCCCAGGGCTTGCCCAGCAGCCGGGAGAGTTCCGCCGCCAGGTCGGTCTCGCCCTTCTGGCTGCGCAGCAGGGCGGCGCGCAGGCGGTCCTCGGGGATCAGGATGTCACCGTGCATGCCGGTGACGGCGTGGTAGATGCCGAGGTCGGGGGTGCAGCTGTAGCGCTCGCCCTCGGCGGTCGGGCAGGGCTCCGCGGTGACCTCGAAGCGCAGCAGGTGCCAGCCGCGCAGCGCGGAGGCGAGTTTGGAGGCGGTACCGGCCTCGCCCTGCCAGGAGAATTCCGAGCGCCAGGTGCCGGGGGCCGCGGGCTGCCTGATCCAGTCGAGGTTGACGCGCGTGCCGAGCACCCCCGCGACGGCCCACTCGACGTGCGGGCACAGCGCGCGCGGCGCGGAGTGCACGTACAGAACTCCACGTGTCGTCACCGGAACCTCCGGGCAGAGCGGGACATCTTGCGGACTGGCTGGGCGGCTGTGGCACGACGGCCGCGTTGATGGCGAGGCTACCCTGCGGCGGCGCAAGGAGTGTGACGTACCGTCGGTCCCGGTGCCAGGAAACCGCCGCCATTCACCCAGGGGGACGCTTGTACGGGGGTCCGCCGTTCCCGGGCGCCCGGCCGGGAACCCTCGCACGTTGTTATGTGAGGGAGTGCGGACCGTCGAGCGAGGGGAACAGCAGGGATGCTGAAGCGAAGCCACCGTGCGCGGGCCGTGCTCGCCGTCGTGGCGGCCGTGTTGCTGGGCGTCGCCGGCTGTGACGGCGGGGGCGGGGCGGCACCGGAGGCGACCAGGGCGCGGGGGGCCCGGCCGCCGGTGTGGGACCGCAGTCCGGACTCGATCGCCGCGGTGGGCGACTCCATCACGCGCGGCTTCGACGCGTGCACGGTGCTGTCGGACTGCCCGGAGGTGTCCTGGGCGACGGGTGTCGACGCCGGGGTGGACTCCCTGGCGGTGCGGCTGCTCGGGGTGACGGGCGCGGCGGAGCGCAGCTGGAACTACGCGGTGACCGGGGCCCGCGTGTCCGACCTGAACGGGCAGATGGAGCAGGCGGTGACGCGCCGCCCGGAGCTGGTGACGGTGATGGTGGGCGCGAACGACGCCTGCCGGTCCTCGGCGTCGGCGATGACCTCGGTGGCGCGGTTCCGCGCCGACTTCGAGAAGGCGATGGGCACGCTGCGCTCGGCGCTGCCGAAGACGCAGGTGTACGTGGCGAGCGTGCCGAATCTGAAGCGGCTGTGGTCCGAGGGCCGGACGAACCTGCTGGGCAAGCAGGTGTGGAAGCTGGGCATCTGCCCGTCGATGCTGGCCGACGCGGACGAACTGGCGGGCGCCGCGGCGGTGCGCCGGGACAGCGTGCAGCGCCGGGTGGTGGCGTACAACGAGGTGCTGCGGGAGGTCTGCGCGAAGGACCGCCGCTGCCGCTCCGACCGCAACGCGGTGTACGACTACCGCTTCGGCACGGGCCAGCTGAGCCAGTGGGACTGGTTCCACCCCAGCAAGGACGGCCAGGCGCGGCTCGCGGAGATCGCGTATCGGAGGATCACCGCGCAGGGCGGGTGACCTAGGGTTTCCCGCATGAACGAACTTTTCGGCACACTTTCCGACGGGACCCCGGTGCACCGGTGGACGCTGGAGCGCGCCGGGGTGCGGGTGCGGGTGCTGTCGTACGGCGGGATCGTGCAGTCGGCCGAGGTGCCGGACGCGGCCGGGCGGACGGCGGACGTGGTGCTGGGATTCCCCGGCCTCGACGGCTATGTGAAGCATCCGGAGCCGTATCTGGGTGCCGTGATCGGGCGGTACGCGAACCGGATCGCGGGTGCCCGCTTCCCGCTGGACGGCCGGACGTACGCGCTGGCGCCGAACGACGGCCCGCACGCGCTGCACGGCGGGGAGCGCGGCTTCGACAAGCGGGGGTGGGACATGGCGCCGGTGCCGCACGGGGTGCGCCTGGGCCGGGTGAGCCCGCACGGCGAGGAGGGTTTCCCGGGGCGGCTGGCGGTGACGGTGACGTACACGCTGACGGCCGCGGGTGCGCTGCGGATCGCCTACGAGGCGGTCACCGACGCGCCGACGGTCGTGAACCTGACCAGTCACTCGTACTGGAACCTGGGCGGGTCCGGCGACGCGGGCGGGCACGAGCTGCGGCTCGCCGCGTCCCGGTACACCCCGGTGGACGCCGGTCTGATCCCCGCCGGGCCGCCGGCGGACGTGTCGGGTTCGCCCTTCGACTTCCGTACGGCCCGGCGCACCGGGTCCGGCTACGACCACAACTTCGTGCTGGACAAGGGGGTGACCGAGGCCGCCGAGGAGGTGGCCGAGCTGTACGACCCGGGGTCCGGGCGGACCCTGACGGTGGCGACGACCGAGCCGGGCCTCCAGCTGTACACCGCCGACCACCTGTCCGCGCCGTTCGCGCCCGGCGCCGGGATCGCCCTGGAGACGCAGCACTTCCCCAACTCCCCGCACCGGCCGGACTTCCCGGACACGGTGCTGCGGCCCGGGGAGGTCTTCCGCTCCGAGACGGTGTACGGCTTCGGCGTACGGGACCGGCGGCCCGTCCCGTAGGGGCCCCGAAGCCCCGGTCCAGGGGTCAGGTCCCGGACCGGGGCTGCTCGCGGGGGCCTGTCCCCGGCGCTGGGGGACTTGTCCCGGATCAGACGTTAATCGGCGCGGTCAGCCTGCGGTCCGTGATCGAGCGTCCGGCGGCGATCTCGTACGAACCCTTCACACACACCCACGCCTTCGCCGTCTCGTCCCAGACCTCGAAGGCCCGGCGCGGGAGTTCGACGGTGACCTCGGCGCTCTCCCCCGGCCCGGCCTCGACGGACGCGAAGCCGGCCAGCCGGCGGGCCGGGCGCTCGGGGCCGGGTCCGGCCGGCGAGACATAGATCTGGACGACCTCACGGCCGGCCCGCTCGCCGGTGTTGCGGAGCCGGACCCGGACGGTGCCGCCGTCGGTGTCCAGCGACTCGTAGGCCCAGTCGGTGTAGCCGAGGCCGTGGCCGAAGGGGTACGCCGGGGTGCGGCCGGCCCGTTCCCAGGCGCGGTAGCCGATGAACAGGTCCTCGGTGTAGGCCAGCTCGCCGCCGGCCGGGACGACCTGGGTGACCGGGGCGTCGGCGAGGGAGCCCCAGGTGGTGGGGAGCCGGCCGCCGGGCTCGTGGGCGCCGGTGAGGACGTCGGCGAGGGCGGCACCGCCCTCCTGGCCGGGGAACCAGGTCAGCAGCACGGCGGCGACCTCGTCGCGCCAGGGCAGTTCCACCGGGGAGCCGGAGTTGACGACCACGACGGTGTTCGGGTTGGCGGCGGCGACCGCGCGGACCAGGTCGTCCTGGCGGCCGGGGAGCCGCAGGTCGCCGCGGTCGAAGCCCTCGGACTCCACGCGGTCGGTGGTGGCGACCACGACCACGGCGGTGTCGGCGCCGCGGGCGGCCTCGACGGCCTCGGCGATCAGCTCGTCCGGGTCGCGCTGCGGTCCGCGGTGGGCGAGCGCGAAGGTGATGACCTTCATGGGGAGGTCCTCGGAGAGCCGGACGACGTAGGAGAGGGAGACGTCGACCGTCTCCCCGGCGGTGAGTTCGGCCCGGGCGCGGGGCACGGGGGCGCTGAAGAGCGCCTCGAAGGGGCCTTCCTTGGCGGGGCGCTGGGCGTCGTCGAAGTAGGTCGTCCCGCCGACGGTGAGGGTGAAGGCGCCCGCGCCCTTGATGCCGAAGGTGTGCGGCCCGGACTCGCGCGGGGTGAAGGTGCCGGTCAGCTCGATGCTGTGGAGGGTGGCGGGGGTCTCCCCCGGCCGGGCGGAGCCGGGGGCCTCGGCGAGGGTGACGCCGTCGGGGAGGTCCGTGCCCGTCCACTGGATCAGGCCGTTCGGGGCGGAGCGGGTGCCGATGATCTCGCCGGCGGCGTCGCGGCAGACGGCGCGCAGGGTGAAGCCATGGTCGGCGACGGCCAGTTCGGTGGCCGGGTCGGCGCCGACGGCGTAGCGGAGGGCGCCGTCGGGGAGGGCGGCGGTGAGGCCGTCGAGCGGGGAGACGGTCCGGGCCGGGAAGACGGTGGCGGAGCCGCCGCCGAGCACCCGGGCGTCGCGGGCGGCGGCGCCGATCAGGGCCACGGTGCCGGGCTTCAGCGGGAGGGCGGCGCGCTCGTTGCGCACGAGGACGAAGGAGCGGCGGGCGATCTCGCGGGCCAGGGCCTCGCCGTCGACCGGGGCGGGGAGTTCGGCGACCGCCGGTTCGGCGCCGTCCAGGATGCCGACGCGGGCGGCGAGGCGCAGCACCCGGCGCACGGCCGCGTCGACCGCGGCCTCGGCGACCTCGCCGGCCCGGACGGCCCGGGCGAGGGCCGGGCCGTAGACGGTCCGCGGCCCCGGCATGGCGACGTCGAGGCCGCCTTCGAGGGCGGCGACCGTGTCCCGGGCGGCCATCCAGTCGGAGACGTTGAAGCCGTCGAAGCCCCATTCGCCGCGCAGGACCTCGTTGACCAGGTGGTGGTGCTCGGTCATGGTCGTGCCGTTGACCTGGTTGTAGGCGGTCATCACGCCCCAGGGGCGGGCGTTCGCGACGATCGCCTCGAAGGGGGCCAGGTACAGCTCGCGCAGGGCGCGTTCGGAGACCAGGTTGTTCACCGTGAAGCGGTCGGTCTCGGCGTCGTTGGCGACGAAGTGCTTGACGGTGGTGCCGACTCCGCCGGACTGGACGCCCGAGACATAGCCGCCGCCGATCACGCCGGTCAGGTACGGGTCCTCGCTGTAGCACTCGAAGTGGCGTCCGCCGAGCGGGGAGCGGTGCAGGTTGACCGTGGGGGCGAGCAGCACGTGGACGCCCTTGCGGCGGGCCTCCTGGGCGAGCAGCACACCCGCGCGGCGGGCGAGTTCCGGGTCCCAGGCGGCGGCCAGCGCGGTCGGCGAGGGCAGCGCGACGGAGGGGTCGTCGGCGGTCCAGCGCACGCCCCGGACGCCGATCGGGCCGTCGGACATGACCAGGGAGTCCAGGCCGATCCCGGGCAGGGCGGGCAGCGTCCACATGTCCTGGCCGGCCAGCAGCCGTGTCTTGGCGTCGAGGTCGAGGGCGGCGAGGGCGGCCTCCACGACCGTCTCTCGGGCCTCGTCGGCCGGGGTGCGCTGGGATCCCGCCATCGCGGTTCCTCCTCATCGAGTCCGTGCAGGTGCCCCCCATCGTGCATCGGTCACCTGTAGAGCGGTAGGTTTCGTTATCTTGCTGTTATATTCGGCTGCCCGGGATGTCGTACGGTGACGTCATGAACGCGAGGGTCAGGAGCGAGGAGCGGCGTGCCGAGATCGTCGGTGCCGCCCTCGCGGTGATCGCCGAGCGCGGCTACCGGGGGGCGAGCCTGGCCGCGGTGGCCGAGCGGGTGGGGCTGACCCAGCAGGGCCTGCTGCACTACTTCCCCACCAAGGACGCCCTGCTGGTGGCCGTGCTCCAGGACCGGGACCGGTGGGACGCGGTGCCGGACACCCGGTGGCGGATGGATCTGCTGGCCTCGCTGGTCGAGTACAACGCGATGCGCCCGGCGATCATCCAGACCTTCTCCGCACTGCTCGGCGAGAGCGTGACCGAGGACCACCCGGCGCGCGGCTACTTCGGCGAGCGGTACGCCCGGGTCCGGGAGTCCATGGCCGCGGTCCTGCGCGCCGAGTACGGCGACACGCTGCCGAGCGGCCTCACCCCGGAACGCACCGCCCCGCTGCTCGTCGCCGTGATGGACGGCCTCCAGTACCAGTGGCTGCTGGACCCGGAGTCGGTCGACATGCCGGGGGCGTTCCGGGACTTCCTGCGGCTGCTGGGCGAGCCGTAGCGGCCCGCCGGGCGGGGGGGAACGGCTCGATCAGGCAGGCCCCCGCCGCCCGGCTGCCGGGTACGGTGGCCCCCGTCACGGCACGCAGCACGGAGCGACACGGCACCACCGCGCCCACAGCGACGGAAGGACCCGAACTCCCTTGACCCGTTCACGTCTTCGCCTCGGCGCCCTCGGCCTGGCCCTGCTGACCGGCCTGTCCGCCCCCGCCACGGCCCGCGCCGCGCCGGGGCCCGCGCCCTCCGCAACCGTGGAGGAGCAGCGGCTCGACCAGGCCGTCCCGCGGGAGATCCTGCGGCGCTCCGGATTCGACGCCGCGGCCGCAAACTTCCATCGCGCGCTGGGGCGCGCGCACTCCGCGGCACAGGCCCGCCGTGTCGTCGTACGGGAGGGGTCCGCGCTGTGGCGGCGGGCCGTGGACCGGGCGCAGGGGCGGGGCCCGGCGGCGGCGGAACCGGCGGGCCTCTCCCGGGACGACGACCGGCCGCTGTACTGGGCGCGGCTCGCGATGACCCGGGAGATGCGCACCTGGGAGCCGGGGTTCGGGCTCACGGACGCCCAGCGCGCGGAACTGCTCGACCGGCTGGAGCGGACCTCGCGCGGCCAGACCGACATCCGCTACCCGGGCGGGCACCGGCTGCGCCGGGTCCTGCTCACCGGCTTCGACCCCTTCACGCTCGACCGGGACATCCGCATCTCCAACCCGTCCGGGGCGACCGCGCTCGCCCTGGACGGCACGGTGATCGAGACGGCCCAGGGGCCGGCGCGCGTGGAGACCGCCGTCTTCCCGGTGCGCTGGCAGGACTTCGCCGAGGGCACGGTGGAGCGGACGCTGCGGCCGTACCTGCCGGCGATCGACCTGTTCACGACGGTGAGCCAGGGCCGCGCCGGCCGGTTCGACATCGAGCGCACCAATGGCGCCTGGCGCGGCGGCTTCCCGGACAACGACAACGTCTCGCGGACCGGGACCGTGCCGGTCGCCGAGCCGGCGTCGCAGCCGCAGTGGACGGGCACGACCCTGCCGTACGCGGCCGTCGTGGCCGCGCGGACGGGGCGCTTCCCCGTCTACGACCACACGGAGGTCACCGAGATCCCGGCGCAGGGCACCGGTCCGGTCGTACGGCCGGACGGGCCGAGCCCCGGCTCCGCCGCGCGGGCCGGGGGCGGCGGCGACTACCTCTCCAACGAGATCGCCTACCGGGCCACCCTGCTGCGGGACCGGCTCGGGCTGCACGACACCCTGCCCGGCGGGCATGTGCACACGCCCGTCCTGCGGTTCGGCGAAGGCAACACGGACCCGGCCACCGGTACGGTCACCGACCCCGAGTTCGTGCGGAACCGGCTGGACATCATCGCCCAGGTGCGGTCGATCGTGACCGCCGCGCTCGGCGCGGGCCGGTGACGGCGGGGGTCCGGGTCAGGGGGTGACGTGCTCCGCGTCGGGCCGGTCGCCGCGGGCGGCGCAATCATCGCCCGCGCTCTCCTCGCCCAGCAGGTCGCGGGCGAGGAGCGTGGCGCCCGCGACCGCGCCCGGCATCAGGAAGACCGCCACGAACGGCACCAGGAAGGCCAGGCCGAGAGGCGTGCCGAAGCCCCAGACCAGGGTCTTGCGGGAGCGCAGCAGGGTGAGGCGGGAGCGCAGGTCGACGCCCCGGCGCTGCAGGGCCACGGCGGCGAGCTCCTCGGTGAGGAAGAAGCCGGTGACGAAGAAGCCGATCACGGGTACGGCGGTCTGCCCGACGACCGGCAGGAATCCGAGGGCGAAGAGCAGCACGCCCCACAGGCCGGCCCGGACCAGGACGCGCAGGCTGTCCCGGGCCGAGATCCACAGCTCGCGCCAGAGCGGGAGCTCGGAGTGCGGTGCGGTGCCGTCGGGCGAGACGTCGGCGTCGACCCGCTCCGAGAGGCTCTCGTAGAAGGGCTGGCCGACCAGCAGGGTGACGGCCGTGAAGGTCAGCACGGCCAGCAGCAGGCCGAGGGCGAAGAGGACGGCCGTCACGAAGCCCCGGAACAGGCCCTGCCAGGGGCTCGGCCAGTCGTCGGCGAACGGGGTCGCCCAGCCGACGAGGTCCTGGCCCCACACGGCGAGCGCGACCAGCGCCGCGGCGTACAGCACCAGCGTGATCAGTCCGGGCAGCAGCCCGAACCCGTACTGGCGCCCGTGCCGGGCCACCCATCGCTGGCCCTTCAGCAGATAACCGAAACCCACCCCGAGATCGCGCATGGCGAGGACTTTACTGGCACGGGGTGACGGGGCGGCCTCCCGCCCTTCGGCGGCCGGCGCTCAGCCGTCCAGCATGCGGCGCAGCAGGTCGCGCAACGAGCGGCGCTCCTCCTCGGACAGGCCGGCGAGCGGCTCGCGGGCGAAGTGCAGGCCCTCGCGCAGGTCCCGGGCCACCTCGCGGCCCTCCTCGGTGGCCGCGGCCACCTTCACCCGGCGGTCGGCGGGGTCCGGGCGGCGCTCCACCAGGCCGCGGGTCTCCAGACGGTCCACGATCCCGGTCACGTTCGACGGCTCGCACTTCAGCTTCTGCGCGAGCTTGCGCATGGGCAGCGGCTCCAGCGAGAGCAGGCTGAGGAGGCGGGCCTGCGCCCCGGTCAGCGTGTGCTCGCCCGCCGCCTTCTCGTAGTCCGCGTAGAAGCGGGCCACGACGTCTCCGATCAGCTCGACGACCTCCATGGTGAGGGCGTCGGGGCGGCGGGGCTTCGATGGGGTGGACATACCCGCCAGGATACCCGGTTACTTGACATCATGAAATATTCAGGCGCATGGTTGTTTCAGGTACTGAAGTAAATCTGAAAGGCACTGTCATGATCAACCGCGAGTGGCACCTGCTCAGCCGTCCCGTCGGCTGGCCGAAGCCCGAGGACTTCGCCCTCGTCGAGACGCCCGTCCCGACGCCGGGCGAGGGCCAGGTGCTGGTGCGGAACAAGTACCTCTCCGTCGACCCGTACATGCGCGGCCGGATGAGTGCCGCGAAGTCGTACGCCGCCCCCTTCGAGCTGGGCAAGGTCATGCAGGGCGGCGCGGTCGGCGAGGTGATCGAGTCGAACGCCGAGGGCATCGCGGCCGGCGACCACGTCCTGCACTTCTTCGGCTGGCGCGAGTACGCGGTCCTGGACGCGAAGCACGCCGTCAAGGTCGACCCGGAGGCCGCGCCCCTGTCGACGTACCTCGGCGTCCTCGGCATGACGGGCCTGACCGCCTACGCCGGCCTGCTGCGCACCGCGTCCTTCAAGGAGGGCGACGTGGTGTTCGTGTCGGGCGCCGCCGGGGCCGTGGGCAGCCAGGTGGGCCAGCTCGCCAAGCTCAAGGGCGCCTCCCGGGTCATCGGCTCGGCCGGCTCCGACGAGAAGGTCGCGCTGCTGGTGGACGAGTACGGCTTCGACGCCGCGTTCAACTACAAGAACGGCCCGGTCGCCGAGCAGCTGCGGGCGGCGGCGCCCGACGGCATCGACGTCTACTTCGACAACGTCGGCGGGGACCACCTGGAGGCGGCCGTCGGCTCGCTCAACCAGGGCGGCCGGATCGCCGTCTGCGGCATGATCTCGGTCTACAACAACACCGAGCCCGCCCCGGGCCCGAAGAACCTCGCCCGGCTGATCCAGACCCGCGGCCGGATCGAGGGCTTCCTGGTCGGCGACCACTACGACCTCCAGCCGCAGTTCGTCCAGGAGGTCGGCCCGTGGGTCGCCTCGGGCGCGCTGAAGTACCGGGAGACCGTGACCGAGGGCATCGACACCACCCTGGAGGCGTTCCTCGGGGTGCTGCGCGGCGACAACATCGGCAAGATGGTCGTCAAGCTCTGATCCTCTGGCTTGACTTTCCGGCATGCGGTAGCTTCTTTCCGAAATCCGTCGACGATCGCGGGCGCGAGTCGCGACGGACCGAGGAGGAAGAAACCGCATGCCCATCACGCAGTCCGAGGTCCTGTACACCGCCGTCGCCACCGCCGAGAACGGCCGCGACGGCCGGGTCGCCACCGACGACGGCAAGCTCGACGTCGTCGTCAACCCGCCCAAGGAGATGGGCGGCAACGGCGCCGGCACCAACCCGGAGCAGCTGTTCGCCGCCGGGTACAGCGCCTGCTTCCAGGGGGCGCTCGGTGTCGTCGCGCGGCAGGAGGGCGCCGACATCTCCGGCTCCACGGTCACGGCCAAGGTCGGTATCGGCAAGAACGACGAGGGCTTCGGGCTCATCGTGGAGATCTCGGCGAGCATTCCGAACGTCGACGCGGCCACGGCGCGGGAGCTGCTCGACAAGGCGCACCAGGTGTGCCCCTACTCGAAGGCGACCCGCGGCAACATCACCGTGACGCTCGTCTGACGTCCGTCGTTGCGCACAGCGGCAGCCGCATCCTAGGACGTGGGGTGCGGCTGCTCCGCTCTGTCCGGGGCCGGGGGCCCGCGCACCTTCAGCGCATGGCGAGCGCCGCCCGGTGGACGGCGGCCGCGAGCCGGCTGTTCTCCGGCGCCGCTCCCCGCGGGAACGCGAACCGCCGGCGTGTGTAGCCGTAGGCGAGCCGGCTGTGCGGGTCGGCGAAGGACTGGACGCCGTTGGCGCCGCTGTGGCCGATCGCGGCGGCGCCCAGGAACGGGTGCCAGATGTCGGCGGTCGCCTGGAAGCCGACGCCGAAGGACTTGTGGGTGCGGGCCACCACGTCGTACCCCACGGAGTGGATCTGGCCGAACTCCGCGAGCGTGTCCTCCTTGAGCAGCGGGGCCCTTCCGTCCACCTCGCTGATCATCGCCGCGTACATGCCCGCGAGGCCGCGTGCCGAGCCGACCCCGCCCACCGAGGCGGGCCCCTTGGCGCGGATCAGCCGCTCGTTCGTCAGGCTCTCCAGGTCGGTCGGCTCCGCGCCGTGCCGGTTGAAGGCGATCGACTCGAGCGTGTGCGGGCCGGCCGGCACGGCGTCGAGCTGGGCCTGCTGAGCGGGGGTCGGCCGCGCCGGCTGCACCGTGCGGAAGCGCGGCTCGTGCGCCTCCGGCAGGCCCAGATGCAGATCGAGGCCGTGCGGGGCGCGGACCCGCTCCTCGTACACCTCCTGGAGCGTGCGGCCCGTCGCGCGGCGGACCACCTCGCCGGTCAGCGCGCCGATCACCAGCGCGTGGTAGCCGAAGGCCGCGCCCGGCCGCCAGAACGGTCGCTGGTCGGCGAGGCGTTCGGCGACGACCCGGTCGTCCGCCAGCTCGGCGAGGCTGAACCCGCTGTCGGTGCCGATCAGCCCCGCCCGGTGGGCGAACAGCTCCCGCAGGGTCAGCGCGCCCTTGCCCTCGGCGGCGAACTCCGGCCAGTAGTAGGTGACCTTCCGGTCCAGCTCCAGGGTGCCCTCCTGCACGAGCAGCGCCGCGACCAGGTGGGCCGCGCCCTTCGTGGCCGAGTACACGCCGTACAGCGAGTCACCGGTCACCTCCGCGCCGGCCCACAGGTCCACCACCCGGCGGCCCTGGACGTACGCGCACAACTGGCCCTCGTAGTCGCCCCGTTCCCCGGCGACGAAGGCCGCGAACTCCTCGCGCACCGGCTCGAAGCCGTCGGCGACCGTGCCCTGGACGGTGATCTCCTGTGTCATCCGCTCTCCTCACTGAGCCGCTGTTCGCTGCTGCCCCTCGGCACAACGCCCCTCCCGACCCCGGACGTTCCCGGGATCGGTACGGCGAGCAGTGCCTGTTCGACTCAACCGCCGCGGCGTCCCGTGGATGTCATGGATGCCCCGGATGGCCGATGGCACGGGGTGGTACGGGGTGCGCCACGTGCGGATCCGGTGCGGATCCCGTGCGGATCCCGTGCGGATCGGGCCCGAAGCCGCTGCGGGAGGCCCGGGCCGGCCGCGGTGCGAGGAGGTCAGGTGCACCACCACAGGAAGCGGTCGCAGGTCTTGGTGGGCGACGGCTCGGGGGTGGGAACGGCGCTCGTCGGGGCCGCGGTCGCACTGGCGGGCGGGGTGGTGGCCGGGGCGGCGGGGGTCGTGGGGGCCGCACCGGATCCCGTCGTGGCCGACTGCTGGGCCGTGCCGGTGTCCTGGGCGGAGGGGGAGGCGGACTCCTCGTCCTCGGGGGACTTCGAGGCGGACGCGGAGGCCGAGGCGCTCGGGACCGCGGAGGCGTCCGTGCTCGGGAGGGCGCCGGTGGAGGCGGCTATCGGGTCGGCGGTGCGGTCCGGCGCGGGGGACGCCGCTCCGCCGTCCGCCGAGGTGTCCGCACCCGGGGCCGAGGCGTCCCCGGCGAAGGGCGAGAAGGGGGCGTCCGTGCCGAGTTCGGCGATGCTCAGCCCACCCGCCGCGAGCACGAGGCCGGCCGCGATCAGCACGGTGCGGCGCCTGCGGCGCCGGTGCACGGCGGCCTTGCGGTCCCGCCGGCTGCCCTCGGCACGGGCGCCGCGGCGGCCCGCGGGGGCGGCTTCCCCGGGCGTCCCGTCGTCGTCCTCGTCGGACTCCGCCGGCCGCTCGGGCCCGCCGGGAGCGTCCGGGCCCTCGTACGGCGCCGCGTATGACCCGTCGTACGTGTCGTCGTACGTCTCGTCATAGGGCTGCTCGTAGGGGGCGGCGTACGGCTGCTCGTACGCGGTCCGGTCCCCGTACCCGGCCGGTGGCCGGGGGTGGCCGTGGCCGGGCCCGTGCGCGTGCGGCGCCGCCGCCGCGGGGGCGGCGGTGGCGGCGGCCAGCCGGTCGGCCGGAGTTCCGCACCCCGGGCAGGCCAGGGCGCCGTTGAGGTGCCGTCGGCACGGGAGGCAGTAGTCCATGACGCGGGAAGACTAGAGTCCGTTCGAGTCGGGTTCCAGGCACGACTGTGAAGGTTTGGTGCGAGGTCGAGAGAGTTCTCCGCAAGCCTTGCCGAAACCGTTGTCTGTCGGACCCCATGGACACCGGCGCAGCGGCCTCCGGCCGCGTCAAGGCGTACGCCGGCGGGTGGTACACGACCGAGCGAACGCCACAGCCGGACCACAGGGCCGGGCGGGCGTTGAACGCCGCTGCCGGCCCCTCCGTATCCAAGGTCGGCCCGCGCTCCCCCGCGCGGGCCACCCGGAACGGAGGACCTCTTGGCCGGCAACGTCACCTCGTTGTTCCGCGGCACCGCCGCGCACAGCCCCTCCATGGCGGCGCTGACGCGAGAGGGCGGCGACGGAACCGGCCCGGTGGACTTCTGCATCCCGTGCAACCCCTACTTCCCGACCCCCGCCATGTTCGACGAGCTGGCGGCCCGGCTGCGCGACATCATCACGTACTACCCGAGCGGCGCCGACACGATCGCCAGCGAGCTGTGCGGCCTGCTCCAGCTGCCGCCCCAGTGCGTGGCGATGGGCAACGGCTCCACCGAACTGATCACCTGGATCGACCATCTGCTGGTCCGCGAGTCGCTGGCCGTCCCGGTGCCCACGTTCGGCCGCTGGACCGACCAGCCGATGGAGACGGGCAAGCGGGTCGACATGTTCCCGCTCCAGGAGGCGAGCGGCTTCGCCCTCGACCTCGCCCGGTACGCCGCGTTCATCCGCGCCCGCGGCACCCGGGTGGCCGTGATCTGCAACCCGAACAACCCCGACGGCGGATATCTGCGCCGCCAGCAGGTGGTGCAGTTCATGGACGCGATGGCGGACCTCGACCTGGTGGTGGTCGACGAGTCGTTCCTGGAGTTCGCCGACGCCGAGGCCGAGCCGAGTGTCGTCCAGGAGGCCATGCTCCGCCCCAATGTGATCGTGCTGCGCAGCCTCGGCAAGAACTTCGGCCTGCACGGCGTCCGCTTCGGCTATCTGGTCGCCAACCCCGCGCTGGCCGGCAAGGTCCGCTCGATGCTGCCGAAGTGGAACCTCAACTCCTTCGCCGAGTACGTGGTGTTCATGCTGAAGGAGCACGGTCCCGAGTACGCGCGGAGCCTCCAGCAGGTCCGCCGCGACCGGCTGGAGATGACCAGCCGCCTCTCCGCGCTCCCCGGCCTCACCGTCTACCCCTCGCAGGGCAACTTCCTCTTCGTGCGCCTTCCCGTCGGCGCCGAGGGCACGGTGGTCCGGGACCGGATGCTCACCGAGCACCGGATCCTGGTCCGCGAGTGCGGCAACAAGATCGGATCCTCCAGCCGCTTCCTGCGGCTCGTGGTGCGCCCCCAGGTCGACGTGCGTCGCCTGGTGTCCGGCCTGGAACAGGTGCTCTACGAGCCCAGGAGGGGAGCCGCCGTACCCGAGCTGGGCGCCGGGACCAGCTACAGCTCGGGTACGGCGGCGGTCGACCGGCTGGTCAGCGAGACCAACGGGGCCGGACTGCAGCTCACCGCCGCCGGCCCCGCCCCGGCCGCCGGCACCGGCATGCCGCTCCCCGCCGCCGTCACGCCGGCCGGCGGCGGGATGCCGATGCCGGCGGCAGCCCAGCCCCTGGCCGCTCCGGCCGCGCAGCCGGCGTTCCCCCGGATGCCGGCGCCCTCGCAGAATCCCCTGCCGAATCCCCCGCCGACTCCTGTACCGACCCCCGTACCGGCGCCTGCCGCCGTGGCCGTACCGCCGCCCGTTCCCGTACCGCCGCCCGCGCCCGTTCCGGTGCCCGTGCCGATGCCGCCCACGCCGGTGACGGCCCCCGCGCCCCCGCCGGTCGCACCCGCACCCGTGCCGATGCCGGCCATGCCGTTGGCGGCCCCCGTGCCGGCGTCCATGCCCGTACCCGCGTCGACGCCCGTGCCGGCCGCCGCCGTGTTCGACGCCCCCACCCCGCCCGGTGTTCCGGCCCGCGGCGGGCTCACCGCCGCCCAGGTCCGCGGGATGACGGCACCCGGCACCCCGGCTCCGCCCGCCGGACTGACCCCGGCACCGGCGACGGGCTGGCCCAACGCGCAGAGCTGGCCGAACGCGGCGGGCATGGGGCAGGCCGGATAGCGGCTGCCGGCCGCGCCGCGCGCGGGTGTCCGGTGCCGGGTCAGCCGGTCCAGTCCAGCTCGGGGTCGAGCACGCCCTCGCGCGTCAGCAGCCAGCGCTTCACGGCCATCCCCTCGGCGCCGCCGCCGAATCCGCCCAACCCGTCCGCCGCCACCACCCGGTGGCACGGCACGAGCAGCGAGATCGGGCAGGACCCGGCGATGGAGCCCACCGTCCGCGCCGGGGCCCCGGCCGGCAGCCCCGGCTCGAACGCCCCGCTCAGGTCGGCGAGTCCGCCGTAGGTGATGGTCCGGCCCCAGCCGACGGACCGGTGCAGGGTCCGCAGCACCGTCCGCTGCACTCCGGAGGTCAGCCGCCAGTCGACCGGGAGGTCGAGGTCCTGCCGCCGGCCCGCGAAGTAGTCGGCGAACTGCGCGGCGACGGCCGCCGCGCGCCGGTCCCCCGCCGGGTCGGCGAGTTCCGTGCCCGGCGGCAGCCCGACGGATTCCCGCGGGTTGAACGCGGCCGCCGCCACGCCCTGCGCGGTCACCGCCACGCGCATGCTCCCGGTGGGAAGCGGAGTGCTGACGGTGAACCACTCCAGTTCCATCATTCCGTCATACTGGCACGCCGCCCGGCGCCGGTCCGACGGCCGGGCGGCGAACTCACCTGCCGGGCCCGCTCACTTCGGCGGGCACTGCTGCCAGGCCAGGTGGTACACGGTGCTGATGTCCCCGTCGGTCGAGTCCATCGTCATGAAGCTGACCTTGTCCGGGGAGGTGGTCCCGGCGTTCACCCGCAGTTCGGTGTTGATGTTGAAGTTGCGCAGGACCCCGCAGGGCGCCCAGACGAGCTGGGCCCAGTCGGTGTCGTCGGTGGCCTGCCAGTCGTCGCTGTAGGGGCCGGTGAGGGGGTGGTTGCGGGGCACGGTGCTCGGCGAGCCCTGGAAGTAGTACGACGCCTTCTGCGTTCCGGAGGCGCCCTTCTGGAGCGAGGCGAAGCCCCGGTAGTCGGCGCTGGCGATCGCGTAGGTGAAGCCCTGGGGCACATGCACCACCAGGTTGAGCTGACAGTTCTTGCGGAAGGCCGTGGGATCGGAGCCGCCGCCGGCCTTGGCCATGTACTCGCTGTAGGTCACGGTGAAGGCCGTGTTGTCCGGGGAGACCGCCACGGCGGCCGTGCCCGCGGGGCAGCCCGAGCCGTTCACGGTCGCCACATCGATGACGATCTTGTCCGGGGGCGGGTTGTCGAAGACGGAGGAGGGACTCTGGGCGGGTAGCACGGTGGTGACGAGAGCGGCCACCGCGCCGCTCAGGAGGAGTCCGCCGGCCATGGTTTCTCCCGGTTGTCGAGTGGGGGGTGAACCTCCGCCGGAACCGTTCAAAGGTGAAGAACCTGTGTGCCACCTGTGAACCAGCGATGGAGGCGTGGGCATCGTAGGAAGCCGCGCACGGGCCCGGGAGGGGGAACTCCGGCCATTCACATCGGGGTTTTCACGGGCAGAGGAGAGAGGGTGCCGGGGGGGGACGGGGCCGGGGGCGTGCCTCAGGGGTTCTCCCAGGCCGCCGGTTCCGCCGCCAGCGCCCGGACCGGCTCCGGCAGCGCGTCCGCCGCGAGGTCGGCGATCGTGACGCCCTCCAGGATGCGCCGCACGTTCGCCCGCAGCGCGATCCACAGCGGCAGCAGCGGCTGGGCCGTGCCCGTGTAGGCGAGGCCCGTCGGGCGTTCGCCGCGCACCGACACGATCGGGCCGTCGACCGCCCGGATGACGTCCGCCACGGTGACCGAGGCCGCTTCCCGGGCGAGCCGGTAGCCGCCGCCCCCGCCACGCCGGCTGTCCACGATCCCGGCCCGCCGCAGATCGCCCAGGATGCCTTCGAGGAACTTGTGCGGGATGGCCTGCACGGCGGCGATTTCCTCTGCCTTCACCGGGCCGTTACCCTGCCGTACGGCCAGCTCGAGTACCGCCCGTACCGCGTAATCCGCCCGCGCCGAGATCCTCATGTGTCCATTGTGGGGCGTCGCGCCATGGAGAATGGCCGCGCCCGCGCCCCGTAAGATCGCCGGGAGGATCCACCTTGGCGCTCAGCAGACGTACCTTCAGTGCCCTGGCCGGCTCGGCCTCGCTCGGGCTCGCCCTGGGCGGCAGCGGCGGCCCCGGGGCCCCCTCGGCGTTCGCGGGGGGCAGTACGCCCACCGGTCCCGCGCCGGCCCCGCCCGGCGCCGACGGCGAGCGGCACACCATCGGGTACGACCGTTACTCGCTGCTCGTGGACGGGCGCCGGCTGGTGGTGTGGTCCGGCGAGATGCACCCGTTCCGGCTGCCGAGCCCCTCCCTGTGGCGCGACGCGCTGCAGAAGATGCGCGCCCACGGCTACAACGCCGTCAGCATCTACGTGGCCTGGAACTACCACTCCCCCGCACCCGGCACCTACGACTTCACCGGCGTCCGGGACCTCGACCTGTTCCTGCGCACGGCCGCCGAGACCGGTCTCTACGTCATCCTGCGGCCCGGCCCCTACATCAACGCCGAGGTGGACGGCGGCGGCTTCCCCGGCTGGCTCTCCGCCACCAGGGGCACGGCCCGCACCGACGACCCGACGTACCTCTCGCACGTCGACGCCTGGCTGACCCAGGTGAACCGGATCGTCCGCCGGCATCTGTTCACGCACGGCACCGGCACGGTCCTGCTGTACCAGATCGAGAACGAGTACGACGCCCATGTGCACGAGGCCGCCGGCCGCACCTACATGTCCCGCCTCTACAAGAAGGTGCGGGCCGACGGCATCGACGTCCCGCTGTTCCACAACGACAAGGGGCGCAACGGCTACTGGGCTCCCGGCTCCTTCGACACCGGCGGGGACAAGCGCGGCTGGCTGTACGGGTTCGACGGGTACCCCTCGCCGTCCAAGACCCCGCCGGACTGGGGCCACTACGGTCCCGGCGGGCTGACGGGCGGGGCCACCGCCTCGCCCGACACGCCCGGGTTCGTGCCCGAGTTCGGCGGCGGCTGGTTCGATCCGTGGGGCGGGGCCGAGTTCGACGGCAAGGGGTACGCCGAGTCGCGGCGCACCCGGGACGCCGCCTACGAGCGCCGCTTCTACCTCACCAACCTCGCCAACGGGATCACCCTGCACAACGTGTACATGACGTTCGGCGGGACCTCGTGGGGCTGGCTGCCCGCACCGGTCGTCTACACGTCGTACGACTACGGCGCCGCGATCGACGAGGGCCGGGGCGTCACCGCCAAGATCGCCCCGATGCACCAGCTAGGGCACATGCTCCAGCGCGTGCCGGACTTCGCCAAGCTGGACCGGGCGGCGGACGTGACGGCGCCGGGGCTGAAGGTCTACCACCTGAGCAACCAGGACACCGGCACCCACGTGTACATCGCCCGCAACGACGGCGACCGGGCGGTCACCGCCGATCTGCCGACCGAGGCGGGCGAGCTGCACGTCACCGTGCCGGGCCACGACGCCAAGCTGCTGACCACGGGGCTCTCGCTGGGCCGGCGGACGCTGAAGTACTCCACCGCCGAGCCCATGCTGGTCCTCACGGCGGGCCGGCAGGACATCGCCGTGTTCACCGGGCGGCGCGAGGAGATGGCCGAGCTGGTGCTGGCGTGCCCGGCCGAGCCGTACGTGCAGCGGCTGGACCCGGAGGGCGGCTGGGTCTACGACCGGGGCGAACTCCATGTGAACGCGCCCCTCGGGACGGCCGGTCTGACCCGGGTGCTGGTGCAGAAGGGCGAGACGGACACGCCGCTGCTGCTGCTCTTCGCCGACGACGCCACCGCCGTCCGCCTGTTCCCGTACGACACCCCGTCCGGGACCCTCCTGGTCTACGGCCCGGCGCTGCTGCGGCACGTCGAGCTGCGCGGCTCGCAGGTCCATCTGACCGGTGACGTCACCGAGGGGACGCCCCTGGAGGTGTGGGGCCCGCGCGGCATCGACTCCCTGGTGTGGAACGGACGCGAGGTGCCCACCCGGGTCACCCTCTCCGGCAGCCTGATGACCGCCGGGGACCTGCCGGGGGTGCCCGAGGTGCGGCTGCCCGAGCTGGGCGGCTGGCGGATGCGCACGGAGAACCCGGAGGCGGGCCCCGGCTTCGACGACTCGTCGTGGCGACGGGCCGACAAGACCTCCTCGTTCAGCACCACGGCGGTCCCGGACGGCCAGCCCGTGCTGTTCGCGGACGACTACGGCTTCCACTACGGCGACGTCTGGTACCGGGGCGCCGTCAGCGGCACGACCGGCGTCGAGGAGGTCTCGCTCGCCTACAGCACCGGCACCCAGGGCCTGCTGATGGCCTGGCTCGACGGCGAGCCGCTGGGCACGCACCGGATGCCCGTGCCGGACAAGCACACGGTCCGCCAGGGGAGCTGGACGGACACGGCGGTCTTCCCGGTGCGCGAGCGGCTGCGCTCCCCCGGCCGGCACGTGCTGTCGGTGCTGGTCCGGCGCATGCAGCACGACCAGGACGGCAAGGGGCTCGACACCCACAAGGCGGCCCGCGGCCTGACGGCGGTCACCTTCGGCGGGGCCGCTGTGCGGGTGAGCTGGCGCATCCAGGGCGAGGGCCCCGCGGACCCGGTGCGCGGGCCGCTGAACAACGGCGGCCTGTACGGCGAGCGGGAGGGCTGGCATCTGCCCGGGTTCCGGGACCGGGACTGGGAGCGGGTGAGCTTCCCGCGTGCCGAGCGGCGGCAGGGCGTGACCTGGTACCGGACCACGTTCCGGCTCTCGGTGCCCGGCGACGTCGACGCGTCGGTCGGGCTGACCCTGGACGACGACCCGTACCGGGCCTACCGCGCCCAGATCTTCCTCAACGGCTGGAACCTGGGCCAGTACATCAACAACGTCGGCCCCCAGCACACCTTCGTGCTGCCGAACGGCATCCTGCGCACCCGGGGCGGCAACACCCTCGCGCTGGCGGTCCTCTCGGAGTTCACCACGCTGTCGGGCCCCGGGACGGCACGGCTGACGCTGCTCGGCCGGGCGTCCGGCGGAGTGCCGGTCACGCCGGTCTGACCGCGTTCCAGGGGCCGGTGGCGGGGCCGCGGCGCACCGGTCGTTCCCCGTTGAACCACGGTCAGGGAACGCATGACGTGGGCACAACGTGGCGCGTACCCTCGGACCAGCCGTGACCGGCCCGACGTCGGCGGCGGAAAGGGGACCGATGAGCATCGCGGGCGCGCGACAGCGGGCCGCACGGCTCGCCTCGCGGCTGCGCCGCCCCCGCCCCGGCTCGGCGATGCGCACCCTGGCCGGCGATCTCGCCGCCGCCGTCCGCGGCAGGACCGAACAGCCCGACGGCGTACGGCAGGTGTGCCGGGCGCTGTGCGAGGAGATGAGCGCGCTGCGCGGCGGGCGGCCGGTGGAGCTGCGCTTCGAGCGGTTCCCTGACGAGATCGAAGTCACCGGCCTGTGGGTGGAGTTCGCCGACTTCGATCTGGTCATCGTGGAGGAGCGGGCGGAGGCCGTGCAGCAGCTCGTCATCCTGGGGCACGAGCTGTGGCACCTGCACGCCGGGCACCGGCACCACCACCTCGCCGGCGCCGCCGCCGCGCGCGCCCTCGCCGAGTCGCCGGGCTGGCGGGACGCGGCCCTCACGATCGCCGCCCGCAACGGCTCGCGGGAGGCCGACGAGGCCGAGGCCGACGACTTCGGACACCGCCTCGCCACCCTCTTCCGGGACCGGCTCTCCGGGCCCCGCCCCCTCGCGCCCGACCCCGTCCAGCGTTCCCTCGGCTACCGCGGACGCGAGCGGACCGGCCCCCCGAAGGCGCACCCGGCGCCCGGCGGATGAGGCACCGCGCGGTGACCCTGCTGGCGCTGGACCCGTCCGGATTCCTCGGCCAGCTCTACATCTCCTTCTGGATCCCCGCGGCCGTGCTCACCGCCGCCCTGCTGATCAAGCTGCCCTCGATCATCCGGCTGTGGCGGGACCCGCTGCTGCGCGCGGTCGGCGGACTGCTGCTGCTCGCCTGCGCGGTGTTCGTCTTCTGCGCCCCGTCCGTCATCGCCGGGGTCAACCGGCTGACCGGCGTGCCCAACATCTCGGCGCCCTGGTGCTATTCGCTGATCACCGCGTTCTGCGGCTCCGGTCTGCTGCTCATCATCACCTGGCGCAACGGCCTGTCCGGCCGCCCGGCCGCCACCCGGCGCGCGAGACGCTGGGTGATCTCGGTGTACTCGGGGGTGATCGTCGCCCTGTGGGTGCTGTTCCTGCTCGGCGACGCCGCCACGGAGCGGCTGCGGGACCTGGACACCTACTACGCCGGCACGCCGTTCCTCCGCGAGGAGATCCTGCTCTACCTCGCGGCGCACACCGCGGCCTGCGTGATCACCGCCCGGCTGATCTGGAGCTGGGTGCGCGCCGAGGGCCTCGACGCCTGGCAGCGCTGCGGCCTGAAGCTGCTGTACGCCGGGTACCTGCTGAACCTGGTCTTCGACGCGGCCAAGCTGACCGCGGTGGGGGCGCGCTGGTCGAGGCGGGACCTGGACTGGCTGAGCACCGATCTCGCGCCGCCCGTCGCCGCGCTCTCGGCCATCGTGATCGCCGCCGGCTTCATCCTGCCGCACGCCGGCCAGTATCTGCGCGACCGCTGGCGGATCCGGCTCGCCCACCGCGAACTGCGGCCCCTGTACCGGCTGATGCGCGCCGCGAGCGGCGCGGGCGTGCCGTTCGTGCTGCGGGCCGCGCCGGAACTGCGGCTCACCCGGCGCGAGACGTTCATCCGGGACGTGCTGCTGCCGCTGGTCCGGCACATCGACGCCGGCCTGCACGGGCGCGCGTACGACGCCGCGCTCGGGCTCGGCCACCCGCCGGAGCGGGCCCGGGCGCTGGCCGCGGCGGTGAGCGTCCTCGACGCCCTGGAGGGCGGGGCCCGTCCACCGGAGCCGTCCGTGCCGGCCGCCGGGCCCGACACCACGTGTCTGCTCCGGGAGATCGGGGCCGTCTCCCGGGCCCTGCGCAGCTCCGACGAGCTGCACGCGGTGCGCGCGCGGGCGGCCGTCCTCGCGGGAAGCGCCGCCGTTCACGAGTGATCACGGGCCCACCGCCGCCGTGCTCGGCGGCCGTCTCGCCGGGCCGCCGCCGGGCGCTGCCGGGCGTCTCCCGCGTCAGCGCAGCGCGGGCTCGCCGGTGCGGACGGCACGCAGGGCGCGCTCGACGGTCTCCTGGAGTTCGCCGACCGGGGCGACATAGCCGAAGACCTCGCGGACGGCGTCCTCGCCGAGCGTCCGGGCGATCACCCAGGTGGCCAGGTACTGGGAGGCCAGGCAGCCGCCCGCCGTGGCGATGTTCCCCTCGGCGTGGAACGGCGCGTCCAGCACGGTGACGCCCTCGGCCTCGACGAAGGGCCGGCTCTTGCGGTCCGTGCTGACCGGCATGGACCCCAGCAGGCCGAGACGGGCCAGCACCAGCGCGCCGGAGCACTGCGCGCCGATCAGCTGGCGCGCGGGGTCGAGGGGCAGCTGGGCGAGCATCCGGTCGTCGGCGGCCACGTCACGTGTCCTGACCCCGCTGCCGATCAGCACGACGTCGGCCTCGGTGACGAACTCCATCGGGCGCTGCCCGGTCACCTCGACGCCGTTCATGGACGTGATCACCGGCGCGGGTGTGGTGAGGAAGGCCTCCAGGCCGTCCTTGCGGCACCGGTTGATCAACGCGGAGGCGATGAAGCTGTCGAGTTCGTTGAACCCGTCGAAGGTGACCACGGCTACCTGCATCACAGCTCCTTGACCTAGGGCGACAGGCGCCCAGTGTCCCTCGCGCGCCGCTCCGGGTCGAGGGCAGGGCCGTGCGCACGGTGCCGTCCCCGGTCAGCCGGGACGGCGTGCCGCCGCCCGCACCGGGACCTCGTACCCCGTCTCATCCCGCGCCCCGGTGGCCCAGCCGCTCCGACAGCTCCGCCGCGCCCCTCGCGGCCAGCTGCTCCAGCTCGGCCCGGCGCTCCTCGCTCCAGCGGATCATCGGCACCGAGACGGACAGCGCGGCCACCACGAGGCCGGTGCGGTCGCGGACCGGTGCGGCCACGCAGGAGACGTCCGGGTTGGACTCGCGGCCCTCGACCGCGATCCCGCGCCGCCCGATCTCCGCCAGCGCCTCGCGCAGCGCGGCCGGGTCGGTGATGCTGTCCGGGGTCATCGCCACCAGCTCGGTCCCGTCGGGGATCCGTACGGCCAGCTCCGGTTCGGGCAGCGAGGCCAGCAGCATCTTGCCGACCGCGGTGCAGTGCGCGGGCAGCCGGCGCCCCGCGGCGGAGACCATCCGGACCGCGTGCGTGGAGTCGACCTTGGCGATGTAGATGACGTCGGTGCCCTCCAGGATCGCCACGTGCACCGTCTCGTCACAGGTCTCGGCGACCGAGCGGGCCACCTGCTCGCCCTCGGCGGCGAGGTCGAGCTGCTCGGCGTACCGGCTGCCGAG
The DNA here is from genome assembly GCF_043079545.1 of Streptomyces sp. NPDC015171. NCBI lineage: Bacteria > Bacillati > Actinomycetota > Actinomycetes > Kitasatosporales > Streptomycetaceae > Streptomyces > Streptomyces sp. NPDC015171. The sequence goes on along the minus strand of NZ_JBIBUO010000004.1, from coordinate 352,075 downwards.
CTGGTAGGGGCGTACGCCGAGCCGGTACCGTCCGGGCCGGCCCGGCACCGCCACGATGTACGACCGCGCGGCCAGCGTGGTGACCAGCTCGTGCACGGTGGTGCGCGGCAGCTGGAGCGTGCGCACGATGTCGGGGGCGGAGAGCGTGCCGTCCCCGTCGAGGAACAGCTCCAGAATGTCGAGAGCGCGGGTCACGGCAGGCACGAGGCGTCCCACGTCCGGCCCCCTCCCTAGGATCTGAGCGCCCGTTCGCGATCCCGCCCGCGAGGCGTTCGGGATATCAGCGGGCGATCGGCATGGCGAACACACAGGCTAGTCAGGGAAGGGTGCCCCGGCAATGGCCGGCTACGGGCGGGGCGGCGGCCGGGCACCATGGTTGCCATGGACCTCGACTTCCAGCTGGTGCTGCTGCGCCGCATGGCCGACCACAACCCGGACCTCGTCGAGGACGCCCGGCGGCGGCTCGGCGCCTCGGTCGCGGACATGCGGGAGGCCAACAAGCGGTGGCAGGCCATGGTCCGCTCGCCGCGCGCCCGGGGTGCCGCGGCCCGGTACCGCTCGGTCCTCGGCGAGCCCGAGTCCGTCCTGCCCCGCCGCCTCGGCGACGCCGCCTGCGAGGCCCGGCGGTGGCTCCTGCCGCTCTGGCCCGACCTGCGCTTCGAGGTGCTCGTCGGGCCCGGCGGCGCGGTCTGGAACGAGTGGCTGGTGCGGGCGCCGGGCGCCCCCGCCCCGCGGCTGCGCACGCTGGCGGACCTGACCCCGTGGTCCTGCACGGTCGACGAGGCCGCCCGCGCCTTCGCCCCGGCCCGTCCGCTGGAGGGCACCGCCCCCGGCCGGTGGGGGCTGGCCCTCACCGCGCCCGGCCAGGACGGCGTACGGCGGGAGGTGGTCGCCGAGTTCACCTGGGGGCTGCTCCAGCGGACGGCGGTCGTCGGCTGACCCCTAGGGGGTGCCGAGCCCCTCCCGCGCCGCTGTCAGGATCGCCTCCGTCACGCGCGGCAGCGAGTCCGGGTGCAGCCACAGGAACAGGTTCGGCTCGACCAGTTCCAGTTCCATCAGCCGGGGCTCGCCGTCGGCGCCGTCCACCAGGTCCACGCGCGCGTACAGCAGCCCGGAGGTGCCGGGCACGGCACCCAACGCCTTCTCGGCCACCGCGAGTTCGGCGTCCGTGGGCCGCCAGCGCTCCAGGCCGGGGTGGGCCACCTTGTCGGCGTCGTACGGGGTGCCGGGCGCGAGGACGGCGCCCTTGCGGCTGGCGTGCAGCAGCCGCCCGCCGAAGAACTGCATCGCCCGCTCCCCGGTCACGTCTATGCCCGGCATGTACGGCTGCACCATCGCCGTGCAGCCCTCCGCGTGCATGCGCGCCAGCTGCCGCAGCGCCGTGTCGTGCTCGGCGGGCGTGTAGCGGGCGGCGAACCGGGCGCCCGCGCCCGAGGTCGGCTTGATCACGAACTCGTGCCCGGCGGGCAGGGCGGCCGGTTCACCGGGCGCGAGGTAGCGGGTGGGGACGGTGGGCACACCGGCCGCCGCCAGCTCGCCGAGGTAGCGCTTGTCGGTGTTCCAGCGCACCACGGACGCCGGGTTGGCCAGCCGGGTCAGCGCACCGGTCCGCTCGACCCAGGCGCCGAACTCGGCGGCCCGCCAGCTGTAGTCCCAGGTGGAGCGGATGACCACGAGGTCGTATCCGCCCCAGTCCGCCGCCGGGTCGTCCCAGTGCCGGGCCTCCGCCCGGGCACCGGCGTCCCGGAGCGCCTGGACCAGCACGGGCAGGTCGGCGTCCTTGCTCGGCGCGGCTCCGGGGTCGTAGGTGGCGAGGGCGATGCGGGGCACGGCGGGCTCCCTGTCGTACGACGGCACGGCGGTCGGTGCGCTGTGAGGCTAACAAGCGGCGCGCGGGCGGGGACAGTCCGTTTCGCCTGCCCGCCCGCCCGTCCCGGCCGGATAATCGAGGTGTCGTTCCCCGACAGCTTTTCCGACAGCCAAGGAGTACGCCGCGTGTCCTCTCTCTTTCCCGCCCTGGCGGACGGTCCGGCCGAGCGCAGCGCGACGGGGGTCCCCCCGGGCGACGTCCGGGGGAGGGTCGCCCTGCGGTTCGGCGAACGGTCGTTGACGTACGGCGCGCTCGCGGACGCCGCGGGTGCCGTCGCCGCCCGGGTCGCGGGTGCCGGCCGGGTCGCCGTGTGGGCCACCCCGGAGCTGGAGACCGCCGTCGCGGTGACCGGTGTGCTGCTCGCCGGGGCGGCGGCGGTGCCGCTCAACCCCAAGTCGGGCGAGAAGGAGCTGGCGCACATCCTCTCCGACAGCGCGCCGGCCCTCGTCCTCGCCTCGCCCGGCGCCGGACTGCCGCCCGTCTTCGGCGACCTGCCCCGCGTCGACGTGGACGCGTCCGCCGCCGCGCCCGCCCCCGAACAGCGGGCGGCCGACGGCGACCCGGCGCTGATCGTCTACACCTCCGGCACCACGGGGCCGCCCAAGGGCGCGGTGCTGCCCCGCCGGGCCCTCGCCGCCACCCTGGACGCGCTCGCCGACGCCTGGCAGTGGACCGCGGACGACGTGCTGGTGCACGGGCTGCCGCTGTTCCATGTGCACGGCCTGGTGCTCGGTGTCCTCGGCCCGCTGCGCCGCGGCGGCTCGGTGCGCCACCTCGGGCGGTTCTCCCCTCAGGGCGTGGCCCGCGAGCTGACCGACGGCGCGACCATGCTGTTCGGGGTGCCGACGATGTACCACCGGATCGCCGAGGCCCTGCCGGACGACCCGGAGCTGGCCAAGGCGCTCGCGCGGGCCCGGCTGCTGGTCTCGGGCTCGGCCGCGCTGCCGGTCCACGACCACGAGCGGATCGCGGCGGCGACCGGCCGGCGCGTGATCGAGCGGTACGGCATGACGGAGACGCTGATGAACACCAGCGTGCGGGCCGACGGGGAGGCCCGCGCCGGGACGGTCGGCGTACCGCTGCCCGGTGTGGAGCTGCGGCTGGTGGAGGAGGACGGCACGGAGATCGCCGTCCACGACGGGGAGAGCGTCGGCGAGATCCAGGTGCGCGGCGCGAACCTGTTCACCGCCTATCTGAACCGGCCCGACGCCACCGCCGCCGCGTTCACCGCCGACGGCTGGTTCCGCACCGGGGACATGGCCGTGCGCGAGAGCGACGGCTATGTGCGGATCGTCGGGCGCAAGGCCACCGACCTGATCAAGAGCGGCGGTTACAAGATCGGGGCCGGTGAGATCGAGAACGCGCTGCTGGAGCATCCGGGGGTGCGGGAGGCCGCGGTCACCGGGGAGCCGGACGCCGACCTGGGCGAGCGGATCGTGGCGTGGATCGTCCCGGCGGACCCCGGGGCCCGGCCCGGTGCCGAGGAGCTCGCGGACCACGTGGCCCGGCGGCTCGCCCCGCACAAGCGCCCCCGGGTGGTCCGCTACCTGGCGGCGCTCCCCCGCAACGACATGGGGAAGATCATGAAGCGGGCCCTCGCCGATGCCTGAGCGGCTCTCGGCGCGGGAGATACTCGCGCTGGTCGCGGACGCCGGCAGCTACCGCGACCTCCCCGGGCCCCCCGCCCCGCAAGCACCGCCGAAGCCTGACGGCCCGCTCGGCTGGCAGGGCTACGACGCCTCCCGCGCCCGCGCCGCCGAGCGCACCGGCGAGGGGGAGTCGGTCGTCTGCGGCACCGCGCGCGTCCAGGGCGCCCGGGCGGTGCTGATCGCCTTCGAGTTCGGCTTCCTCGGCGGCTCGCTGGGCGAGCGCACCGGGGACCGGCTGGTGGCGGCGTACACCCGGGCCCGTGAACTGCGGCTGCCGGTCGTGCCGTTGATCGCCACCGGCGGCAGCCGCATGCAGGAGGGCATGCTCGCGCTGGTCCAGTTGCAGCGGGTGGCCCGGCAGTCGGCGCTCACCCGGGAGGCGGGGCTGCCCCAGATAGCGGTCCTGCGGGACCCGACGACCGGCGGCGGCTGGGCCACGCTCGGCGCGGGCGCGGATGTCGTCCTGGCCCTGCCCGGCGCCCAGGTGGGCTTCGCCGGCTCCCGGGTCAGGCCGCCCGGCGCCGACCCGGCCGCGTACACGGCGGAGGCCCAGGTGGCGGCGGGCTCGGCGGACGCGGTGGTGGAACCGGGCGAGCTGAGGGAGGTGCTGGGCAGGTGGCTGCGGCTGCTGTCGCGCGGCACGGTGTCCGCGCCGCCCGCCGGCGGAACCGGTACGCGCGCGCCGCGCGTCGATCCCGTGCCCGTACCGGCGGCGCTCGGCGGTACCGGGCTGCCGGTGACCGGCTGGGACGCCGTGCGCCGGGCGCGGTCGGCCAGACGGCCGCGCGCCCGGGCCTATCTGGACGCCTTCCTCTCCCACCGGGTCGCCCTCAGCGGCGACCGGTGCGGCGGTGCCGATCCCGGCGGGATGCTCTGCGGGTTCGGCGAGCGGGACGGCCGTACCGTGGCCTACGCGGCGCAGACCGGGACGGCGACCCGCCCCGCCGGGTACCGCACCGCCGCCCGGCTGATCCGTCTCGCCGACCGGCTCGGCATCCCCGTGCTGACGCTGGTGGACACGCCGGGTGCCGCGAACGACGCGGAGGCGGAGCGGCAGGGGGCCGGCGCGGCGATCGCCGAGGTGTTCGGCGCGGTGGCCGCCGCCCGGGTGCCGGTCACCACCCTGGTCATCGGCGAGGGCGGCTCCGGCGGCGCCCTCGCGCTGGCCGCGCCCGGCAACACCTGGGCCACGCCCGACAGTTATTTCTCGGTGATCGCCCCGGAACTCGCCGCGGCCATCCTGAAGCGCCGGCCGCAGGAGGCGGAAGCGACCGCGGGGCAGCTGTGCATCCGGCCGCAGGACCTGGTGGAGCTGGGGGTGGTCCGCGGCATCGTGGACCACGCCCAGCCCGGGGTCACTTCACCGCCACCGCCCGGATGATCTCCTGGGTCACCGAGCCGCCCTTGTCGTCGCGGGCCGAGGCCCGCAGCGAGACATGGGCGGCGGCGCGGGGCACGGTCAGCGTGCCGTGCCAGGAGGTGCCCCGGCCGGCGGTCAGGGGCACCGCCCGCCAGGACGTGCCGTCGTCGTAGGACACCTCCAGCTTCGCGCCGCCGAGGGTGCCGGTGCCGGCCGCGCCCGCCACGTAGGCGGCACCGAGCCCGACCGGGATCCGCTGCCCGCCGCGCACCCGGCCCGCGAGGTCGGTGCCGATGTCGTAGGAGAGGTTGACCAGCGGCAGATACGTCCAGCGGTCCTCGGGGACGGCCGCCGAGCGGAAGGTCCACTCGGTGTGCCCCTTGGTCGCGGGCTGCCAGCTGCCGGCGTCCAGGGCGGTGTCGGTGACCACCTTGTAGGCGTGCTCGTCGGCGGGCGCGTCCCACACGTAGGCGGCGGAGCCGGTCCGCTTGTCGACGAGCGTGCCGTCCAGGTAGACGGCGGTGGTCTGGCTCATCCCGCTGTCCTGGCTCCACACGTCGCCGAAGCCGGTGTGGTCGGGCCCTGAGTCGCCCCAGCCGGGGGTGTTCAGCTGGATCTGGTTCCCGGACCGCTGCTGCCCCCAGCCGAGTCCGGTGCCCAGCCACGGGTGCCACACGGGACGGAACCAGTTCAGCTTCGGCCGTGACCCGCCGTCGTAGCGGACCAGGCCGCCGCGCTCCTCCAGCGCCCCGTCGCGGGCGGTGACGGACTCGTGCCACAGCTGGCCGGGGCCGGTGGAGACGTAGTCGGTGCGCTCGGCCGGGAAGTCGGCGCGCTGCGGGAAGCCGAGGCCGATCCCGAAGGTGTCGGTGAGCGAGTACCGGAACTCGCCGCCGCTCACCGGCCGTGCGGCGTGGAACCTGACGCGGACGGCGGCGAGTTCCCGCTCGCCGGGGGCGTAGGTGAGGTTCCGGTCCGGGATCGCGCCCCGGTGGCCCTCGGACAGGTCGTACACGTAGGGCGCGTTACGGGTGCCGGTCATGTCGACCCGGCGGGCCGCCCGCAGCCGCGCCGCGTCCGCCTTGTCCACGGTGGCGATCTGCAGGGGCCGGTCGGCGTTGTCGTCGGTGCCCCACCAGCGCATCAGCCGGCCGGGCGCGTCGTCCGTGACGAACAGCGCCCTTGCGCCCGCGTCCTGCGCGGCCCCGGCCAGCTCGGCCGGGTCGGTGCCGTCGGCGAGGTGTGCGAGGACCGCCTTGCCGGACACTCCGGTGAAGGGGCCGTCCCCGACGTCGACGAGCGGCAGCCGGGTCCGGCCCTCGATCGGCGTGCCGCCCGCCTGCACGGTCGCCTCGCCGATCCCCTCGACCTCCAGCAGCGGCTTGGCGAGGCGCCACACGGTCCGGTACTCGAAGGAGCCCTGGGTGACTTTCCGGGTGGGTGCGGCGAAGACGCTGTCGTAGGCGAGCGGGACCTGGACGGCGTCGAACAGGTCGGCGCCGTTCGCCTTCCGGTCGTACTCCATGATCAGCTGCCGGGTCTCGGTGCGCCGGCCGACGTCCGCCCCGACCTCGCGCAGTGTCCGGCCGTCCAGGGTGATCTCGCGGTCGCGGTCGAGGGTGACCTCGGGGGCGGCGAGGAGGCCGAGCCCCAGCGAGTCGGCGCCGCGGCTGCCGCGCACGTCGAGGAAGGAGGCGATGCTGTAGGTGCCCGGCGCCAGGCGCAGCTTGAGGGTGCCGGAGTCGCCGACCTGCGCCGGGACGGGGTCCTGGCCGGCGGCGAGCCGCTGCACGGCGAGGCCGGCGGCGGCGGGTGCGCCGTCGCGGTCCTTGACGTGGACGGTGAGCGTGTACCGCTCCTCCTCCTTCACCAGTCCGAACACGGTGTGCGCGAGCGGGGTGCCGTCCGCCCCCGCGGCCACGACCTGCCCGCTGCTCTCGCCGACCGGCGCCTTCGACCCGTCACCGGTGACGGTGGTGGACGCGGTGCCGTGCGCGGGCACGGTGAGGGAGGAGTCCGCGAGCGTGGCGACACCGTCCGGAGCGCCCTGGACGGAGAGGGCCAACCGCACCTCCCGGTCGGAGGAGTTGCGGTAGGCGAGGGTCCGGGTGACCGGCCGGTCCTCCTCGTAGGGCCAGCTGTGGAAGCCGAGGTCGGCGCTGCCGGTGGCGGTGATGTCCGCCGTCACGGCGCCGGGCACGCTCACCCGCCCCGCGCCCAGCTGGTAGGCGGACGCCGTGAGCTGCTTCGAGCTGGACATCAGGGCGTCCTTCAGCTGCGCGCCGGTCCAGTCGGGGTGCTCCTCGGCGAGCAGTGCCGCGACCCCGGTGATCTGCGGGGTCGCCATGGACGTGCCGCTCATCGAGGTGTAGTAGCCGGTGCCGGACAGCAGTTGGGAGCGGGCGGCGAGGATGTCGACGCCGGGCGCGGAGATGTCGGGCTTGAGCGCGTTGTCGCCGTACCGGGGGCCGGCGGAGGTGAAGTAGGCGGGCTGGTCGGCGGAGTCCACCGCGCCGACGGTGAGGGCGGCGTCGGCGGCGCCGGGCGAGCCGATCGAGGAGGGTGCGCCGGTGTTGCCCGCTGCGACGACGAACAGTGCGCCGGTCTCCTTCGAGAGGGTGTTCACGGCCTGCGCCATCGGGTCGGTGCCGTCGCTGGGCTCGGTCGACCCGAGGCTCATGGAGACGATGCGGGCGCGCACGTCCCGGGCCGCCCACTCCATGCCGGCGATGATCTGGGACTCGCTGCCCGAGCCCTGGTCGCTGAGCACCTTGCCGACGGCGAGCGCCGCGCCGGGCGCCACCCCCTTCTCCTTGCCGTCGGAGGCGGCGCCGCTGCCGCCGACGGTGGAGGTCACATGGGTGCCGTGGCCGTTGCGGTCGGCGACCGCCTGCCCCTCGACGAAACTCCTGGAGGCGCTCACCCGGTCGGCGAGGTCGGGGTGGCCGAGGTCGGCGCCGGTGTCCAGGACGGCGACGGTGACGCCCTTGCCGGTGAGTCCCGCGTCCCAGGCGGCCGACGTGCCGATCTGGGCGTTGCTCTCGGCCAGGTCGGCCGTGACCCGTCCGTCCAGCCACACCTTGTCGATGCCGGACGCCCGGGTGAACGACCGCCAGAAGGTGCGCCCCTTGTCCGCCTCGACCGCGGCGCCGCGCAGGCTGGGCAGCGTGCGGGTCTTCTCGGCCCCGGCCGGGGTCGCGGCCCGCGCGCTCCCGTCGTAGGTGACGATCAGCGGCAGCGCGCGGGCGTCGGCGTCGGCGAGCCCCTGCCGGATCAGCCCGCTGACGTCGAACAGCCGCCGGTCCAGCGTCCCCGCGCGCAGATACGGAAGCGCCTCGTCCGGTACGACGGTGAGGTCGCCGTCGCTCCGCCGGGTCCGTACGGCACCGGTGGCCCCGCGCGGGCGCCGCACGGTGACCGTCTGCTTCCCGCCCCCGAGATCGGTGACGGTCACCTTGTCGCCGGTGACCAGGGTGACGGTCGCGGCGGTGCCGGTTGCCGCGGTACTGGTCGTGACGGTGCCGGTCGCGGCGGTGCCGGTTGCCGCGGTGCCGGTCGTGACGGGGTCCGGGCCGGGGGCCGGGGAGGCCGTCCGCGCGGCTGCCGGGCCCGCCGGGAGCAGGGCGCCCACCAGTGCCGCCGCCAGCAGTGCCGTACCGCGTCCGACTGGTCTTCCTGTCCTCATCCACGCCTCTTCTCGTGTGTGTCGAGCGGGTCGCGTGCTGGGACGAGTGTGAGGTGCCGCCCGCCGTACCGGAGTTGACCGCTCCTGACGGAAAGTCGCCCTGGCGGGTTCTCGCCAGCCGTACACCGGGCGCCGGGCGCCGCCCCGCACGTCCGGCGATGTGACATCTGAAGCACCGTCCGTAACATGGGCGTTGACAGAAGTCGCGGACCACGGGGAGCGAGCATCGTCATGGACGGATTGGTCGAGTTCAGGACCGAGGACGGTGCGCTCGTCACGGTGGAGGGCGTCAGCACGAGGTCGGGCGCCCGGCTCGTCTCGCGCGGCGACGGCCCCGCACAGGCGGCGCGCACCTTCGAGAGCGCGCTGGACGGGGTGCGGGCGGCGGCGGAGGCCGCGCTGCGGGTCTTCCGGGACGGCAGCCTGCGCCCCGACGGGGTGGAGATCGAGTTCGGCGTACGGCTGTCCGCCGAGGCCGGTGCCGTCATCGCCAAGGGCTCGGCGGAGGGCCACCTGGTGGTCAAGCTCAACTGGAGCCCGGGACAGGACGGCCCTGAGCAGGGCACACCGGCGCGGGCCACTGCGGAACCGGCTGTTCCGGCCCAGGCCGCGCCGGGTCAGGAGTCCGCGGAGCGGTGAGGCGGAGCGCCGCCTGGCACGCCAGGATCGCCTGCGGCCCCGAGGTGGGTGCCGGATTCCTGGTCACCGCCCGCCGGGTGCTGACCTGTGCCCATGTCGTCGAGGGCAGCGACCGGGCGGCGGTGACGGTCTCCTTCCCGCACGCCAGGGAGCTGGGCGAGGTGCCCGCCCAGCAGCTCGGCCTCCGCTTCGTCGGCCACGCGCCCACCGCCGCCGGACGCCGTGCTCTCGGCGAGGGCGGCAGCGAGGTCACCGTGCCCTCCCTCGAACCGCTGTTGGAGGCCATCGCGGCCCTCTGACGCGTACGACACTCCGGTGAGGCCGGGAAATACGCCCGTTCAGCGGCACCCCGCCCGGCCGCCCACAGCGGGCGCCCGCTCCGGGCCCGGCGCAGGATTCCAGTGAGGCCGCCGACCCGGCGGGGAAGCTCAAGCCCGCGTACTCGGGAGGACCGCCGTGACCGTCAGTCTGGAGCAGTTGCGCCGCTGCCACTTCGCCGTCGACCTGGGTGCGGCCCGTACCCGGGTGTATGTGAAGGGCGCCGGCCTCGTCGTGGACCAGCCCTCGGTGGCCGCCGTGAACACGCGCACCGGCGCGCTCATCGCGGTGGGCGAGTTCGCGCAGAAGATGACGGGACGCACCCCCGACTACATCAAGGTCGTACGGCCCGTCTCCGGCGGCACGGTGGTCGACATCGAGCTGGCCCAGCGCATGCTGCGGCATCTGCTCGGCGACAAGATGCGCCGCAGCCTGCGCCGCAAGCCCCGGCTGCGCGCGGCGGCCTGTGCCCCGTACGACGCCGATCCGCTGGCCCAGCGGGCGACGATCGAGACGCTGGTGGGGCTGGGGGCGCGCAGGGTCGAGCTGGTGGACACGCTGATCGCCGCCGCGGTGGGGTGCGGGCTGCCGGTGGAGCGGCCCGAGGCCACCATGATCATGGTGTGCGGGGCGGCGGCCACCCAGGTCGCGGTGCTCTCGCTGGGCTCCATCGTCACCGCCGAGCGGATCCCGGTGGGCGGCGAGGCCGTGGACCACGCGATCGTGCAGCATCTGCGGCACCAGCACAAACTGATGCTGCCCAGCCAGTCGGTACGCCCGCTGCAACTGGCCCTGTCCGGCAACGGCCTCACCCCGCACGGCCCGGCGTCGACCGAGATCCACGGCCGGGACGTGGCCACCGGGCTCGCCCGCAGTGTGCGCGTGGACACCGCCGCCGTGCGCGACGCGATCCAGACCCCGCTGACGTCCGTGCTCGACGCCATCGGCAAGGTGCTGCGCGACTGCCCGCCCGACCTGGTGGCCGACCTCGGCGACCGCGGGATCATGATGGTCGGCGGCTCGGCGCTGCTGCCCGGCTTCGACCAGATGCTGCGGCAGGCCACCCGGATGCCGGTGCACATCGCCGAGCGGCCCGACATCTGCGCGGCCCAGGGCCTGGGCGCCATGCTGGAGGGCCGGATCGAGCCGCTGGTCCTGGACCCGCTGGCCGCCTGAGCCGGGCCGAGGACCGTCCCGCCGCATGACCGGCGATCCCGTACCCCATCTCCCGCCGCTGCTGGAGGCCGTCCTCGGAGTCGGCTCCGAGCTGGAGCTGCGCACCACCCTGCGGCGGATCGTGGACGGCGCCGCCGAGCTGACCGGCGCCCGGTACGCGGCGCTCGGCCCCGCGGACCCCGGCCCGGAGGGCCTCGCCGCGATCCGCACCACCGACGTGCCCCCGGCGGATTCCGAGAGCGTCCTGGACGTGCCGATCCTGGTCGGCGACGAGCCGTTCGGCCGGCTGCATCTGGCCGGAAAGCGCGGCGGCGGGCCGTTCACCGCCGAGGACGAGCAGCTGCTGCGGGTGCTGGCCACGCAGGCGGGCATCGCGATCGGCAACGCGCGGCTGTACGAGGCGGCCCGGCAGCGGGAGCGCTGGATCGAGGGCGCGGCGGCGGTGACCACGGCGCTGCTGTCCGGGGAGAGCGCGGCGGACGCGCTGATGACGGTCGCGGAACGGGCCCGGCTGCTCGCCGACGCCGCGGCGGGGGTGATCCTCCAGCCCACGCCGGAGGGCGGCATGGAGATCGTGACCGCGTCGACGTACGACGACCCCCGGGACCTCGTCGGTACGACCATCGCGCCGGGCAGCCCCGTGCTGGAGCAACTGCTCGGCGGCGAACCGGTGTTCATCGCGGACTCGGCGACCGACCCGCGGATGACGACGCGGGTGAGGCACCGGTTCGGGCCCAGCATGATGCTGCCGTTGCAGGCGGAGGGGCAGCTCATCGGCACGCTGGCGCTGCCGCGCAGGCGCGGCGGCCGTCCGTACACCGCCGTGGAGCGGCGCCTGGCCGGCCAGTTCGCCTCGCAGGCGGCGCTGGCCCTGGTCCTCGCGGGCGCCCGGCACGGCCGGGAGCGGCTCGCGGTGTACGAGGACCGGGACCGGATCGCCCGCGATCTGCACGATCTGGTCGTCCAGCGGCTGTTCGCGACGGGGATGATGCTCCAGGCGGCGGGGCGGCGGGCCCAGGTGGCGGCGGTGCGCGAGCTGCTGGGCAGGGCGGTGGACGAGCTGGAGTCGACCATCCAGGAGGTGCGCACGGCGATCTTCGCGCTCCAGCAGCCGCCGGCGGAGGCGCCGGCCACCGTGCGGGGCAGGGTGCTGCGCGAGACGGCCGGCGCTGCGGCGGTGCTCGGCTTCCCGCCGGCCACGCGGTTCCTCGGCCCGGTGGACAGCCTGGTCCCGGAGCGCACCGCGGGCCAGCTGCTGACGGCGCTGCGCCGGGCCCTCGCGACCGCGGCCCGCCGCCGCGGCATCACCCGCGTCACGGTCACCGTGGACGCGACGGCGGCCCTCCCGGACGGGCGGGCCGCGGTACGGCTGACGGTGTACGACGACGGCGAGAGCGGCACGGACCCCGCTGGTACGACGGTGACCTGGCAGGCGCCTCTGTGAGCCCCGGCCGCCGGTGCGGGCGGGGCCGGGCGGGCCCGCTCAGTAGGGCAGGATGCGGCCCGAGGGGGTCCTGCGGTCGATCTCCTGCCCGCGTGGGGCGGCGGGCCGCCGGCTGACACGTACCCGGATCCTGCGGTCCATGACGCCCTCCTGCTGCCGACCTCGTCCGGCTGGACGCCGGTAGGAGGTCCGTGCCCAGGACATGACCGGTTCAAGCCTGGGCGGGGGCAAGTCGTCGTCCGCGGCAGGGGCGTTGCCGCCCCCGGACCGCGCCCCGGAGGGTCAGGCCGGAGTCAGCCGGACCGGCAGTGCCCCGTGTCCGTTGCTGATCAGCGAGCCCACCGGCGTCAGCGCGTCGGCCGGGACCGCGAGGGCCAGGTCCGGGAAGCGGTCGAAGAGCTGCCGGAGGGTCTCGACGACCTCCAGGCGGGCCAGCGGGGCGCCGAGGCAGAAGTGGACGCCGTGCCCGAACGCCAGGTGCTCCTTGAGGGTGCGGGTGAGGTCGAAGGTGTCGGCGTCGGCGCCGTGCCAGTCGGGGTGGCGGTTGGCGGCGGCGTACGCGGCGAGGATGGCGTCGCCCCGGGCGATGGTCCGCCCGTCGGGCAGCTCGATGTCGGTGACGGCGTAGCGCAGCGGCAGGTACCGGACGGCGGGTTCGTGCCGCAGGGTCTCCTCGACCACGTCGTCCCAGCCCGCCTTGCCGGCGCGGACGAGGTCCAGCTGCCCGGGCAGGGTCAGCATCGCCACGATGGCCTGGTCGATGACGTTGACGGTGGTCTCGTACCCGGCGCTGATCATCAGCAGGAGCGTGTCGCGCAGCTCCTCGCCGGTGAAGCCGGTGCCGTCGCTCTCCTCGTCCCGGGCGGCTATGAGCAGCGAGGTCATGTCGTCGCCGGGCGTGGCGGTCTTGGCGGCGATCAGCTCGTCCAGGATGCCGTACAGGCGGACGGCGTTGGCCTGGGACTCCTCCGGGGTGAGCGTGGTGTCGAAGACGCCGTCCACGAAGTGCCGGAAGTCGGCCCGCTGTTCCTCGGGCACGCCCATCAGATGGCCGATGACGGCGATGGGCAGCGGGTAGGCCAGCTGTTCGCGCAGGTCCACGACCTCACCGGCGGGCCGGGCGGCGAGCGCGTCGACGAGGTCGGTGACGATGGCCTCGACGGCGGGCCGCAGATGGGCGATGCGCCGGGCGCTGAAGGCGGGGGCGACCATCCGGCGCAGCCTGCGGTGGTCGGCGCCGTACGCGGTGAACATGTTCTTCACCGCGATCCACAGGGCGAGCGGCCAGGTCGCGGCCCGCTGCTCGAACTCGGGCCAGTGGGCGCGGGCGTCCTTGGAGACGTCCGGGCTGGTCAGCAGCCGCTTGAGCAGGGCCGGGTCGGTGACGGCCCACGCCTGGACGCCGAGGATGTCCACCCGGGCGGCCGGACCCTCGGCGCGCAGTGCCCGGTGCTCCTGGTGCGCGGCGGCGCCGGTCGGGTCGAGGACGAGCGGGGTGTGCTGGGACATACCGGGGTCTCCTTCAGTCGACAGCGGGGAAGCGGACGGGAAGGGCTTCCAGGGCGCGGTGGAACGGGCCCGGCCGCCAGGCCAGTTCGGACTCGGGGCAGGCCAGGTCCAGTTCGGGCAGTGCGTCCAGGAGGCAGGCGATGGCCGTCTCGGCGATCAGGTAGGCGTGCGACCTGGCCGGGCAGGTGTGCGGGCCGATGCTCCACGACAGATGGGCGCGGTTGCCGCTCATGTAGGACGCGTCGGCGCCGACGGTGATGGCCGGGTCGTTGTTGCAGGCGGCCATGGAGATGACGACCGGCTGGTGGGCGGGGAGCAGCACACCCTCGACGTCGATGGCGTACGGCGGGTAGGAGATGCAGTAGTTGGCCAGCGGCGGGTCGGTGTACAGGACGGTGTCGAGCGCGTCCCGGACGGGCTGGCCGGCGTGCAGGCCGGCCGAGAACTGCTCGTCGGTGAGGATCCTGAGCACGGTGTTGCTGATCAGGTTGGTCAGCGGCTCGATGCCGGCGCCGTACATGGTGACGAGCTGGTGGGACATCTCGATGTCGTCCAGGGCCGCGGCGTGCGCGATCAGCCGTGATGTGACGTCCTCGCCCTGCTCCCGGCGGCGCAGCTGGACGAGTTCGGCGACGGCCAGGCCGAGGATCTCGTTGCCGAGGGCGGCCGTCTCGGCCTCCGCCTCGAAGATCTTGGCCATGCCGTCGGCGATGCGCTGCCCGATCTCGTCCGGGCAGCCCAGCAGCGCGCTGAGCACCCGGAAGGCGATCGGCCAGGAGTACTGCACGAGCAGGTCGGCGCGGCCGAGGGCGCTGAACTCGCCGATGGCCGCCGAGGCGACCTGCTCCACCAGGGCCCGCAGTTCGTGCTGGTCGACCCCTTGCAGGCTCGCGGTGTTGGCCGACCGGTAGCGGGCGTGCTCGACGCCGGCCGAGCGCAGCGCGTTGGGCCGCCACTCCATCATCGGCAGCACCGGGCAGGTCTGCGGCACGGACTGCTGCCAGATGCGCGGGTCGGCCGGGAAGTGCAGCGGGTCGTTGAGGATGCGGCGGGCCTGGTGGAAGCCGATGACCAGGGTCGCGGGCACGCCGGGCGCGAGGTCCACGGGTACCAGGGGGCCGTGCTCGCGGCGCATCCGCTCGTACGCCGCGTGCGGTTCTGCGGCGAACGCGGCGTCGTACAGGGCGGTACGGGCCGGGCTCGCGGTGTCCGCGCCGTTCGAGGTGGTCTCGGCGCCGGGGGCGGGGGAGGTCATGAACGGGGCTCCACAAGAGGGGCGGGGGCATGACGGGTGGTCAGGAACTCGGTGAGCGCGATCAGCGCGTACACGCAGGAACGGCGGTCCCGGGCGTCGCACTCGATCAGCGGGGTGTCGGGGTCCAGTGCGAGCGCCTGCCGTATCTCGTGCAAGGGGTAGGAGGGGGCGTCCGGGAAGACGTTGATCGCCACGGCGTACGGCGTCTGCTGCTCCTCCAGCAGGCTCAGCACCTCGTGGCAGCCGTCCAGGTCCCGGGTGTCGACCAGGACGAGAGCGCCGAGGGCGCCCTCGGTCAGCCCTTCCCACAGGGGCCGGAACCGGGTCTGGCCGGGGGTGCCGAACAGATAGAGCACCAGCCGGTCGCCGAGCAGGTGGATGCGGCCGAAGTCCATGGCGACCGTGGTGGTCGTCTTGTGCGGCAGGCCGCGCAGATCGTCCACACCGACGCTCGCCTCGGTGATCGGCTCCTCCATGCGCAGCGGTGTCACCTCGGAGACGCTGCCGACGAAGGTGGTCTTGCCGACGCCGAAGGCCCCGGCGACGACGATCTTCGCGGAGCGGGTGACCCCGGGGGCCAGGTAGTGGGGGGCGGGCCGGTCAGACCAGTTCGCGGAGTCCACGCAGCACCTCCTGTAGCAGATCGGGTCCGGGGCCCTCCTCGACGGGGGCCGGGCTGGTGAGGTGGCCGCTGTCCATCAGCGCGGAGACGATGATCCGGACGGTGGAGGGCGGCAGTTCCAGCGCGGCGGCGATGTCCGCCACGGCCAGCCCGCCGCGTCCGCCGCCGCCGAACAGGCGCATCACCCGGCGCGCGTCCGGCCCCAGCGTGTCGGTGGGCCCGGACGCGGCGATGACCACCGTCTCGAGGCGCACGTCCCGGCTGGGGCGGTTGCGTCCGCCGGTGCGCACATAGGGCCTGATCAGGTCCGGGTCGTGCCGCGGACCGCTCATGCCGGCAGGCCGCCTTCCCCGGCGGGACGGCGTTCGGCGACCTCCAGCTCGTGTCCGAGCCGGGTCGCGAGCCGCACCATGTGGTGGGTGATCAGGCCGACGTCGGCCTCCGGGCCGGTGGTGACCACCGACAGCATGGAGTTGCGCGCGGCCGCCGTGGTCAGGCCGATGCGGCCCTGCGACTCGATCAGCAGCTGGCACATGCCCTGTCCGCCGACGTGCTCGTCCCAGGCCTTGCCGGCGGCGCGCAGCGACGCGGTCACGGCGGCGAGCTTCTCGGCGCCTTCCTGGCCGATCGTCTGCGTGCGGGCCTGCAGCAGTCCGTCGCTGCTCATCAGCACCGCGTACGCGACGCCCGCGACGGAGCCGAGTTCCTGGTCGAGCAGCCAGCCCAGGCTGTTGCTGTGCGTGTCGCGCATGGTCACTGTCCTTCGGTGGATCCGGTGTTTTCCTCGGTCTGGCGTCCCAGGCGGGTGCCGGCCGCCCACGCGGCGGCGACGCTGGGCCGGCCCGGCACGGCAGGCGCCTCGCCCGGCGCCTGCGCCGGGGCGGTGCGCGTGCGGGCCGGACGGCGGCGCACGGCCAGACCGCTGGCGGTGGTCGTGGCGGGTGCCGGGGTGTCCGGCAGGGCCGCGGGCTCGGTCGGGGAGGCGGGCTCGGGCATGGCGGCGGGCTCCCGTACCGTGGCGGGTCCTCGGGCGGCGGCGGGTGCGGGAGCCGTGGCGTCGGCGAAGACCAGCAGGTTCTTCGGCAGGACGAGGACGGCCCGGGTGCCCTGGTAGATGTTCGGCGCGGTCAGCTCGACGCGGAAGCCGTAGTTCTCGGCGAGCTGCGAGGCGACGCGCAGGCCGGTCTGCGGGTGGGCGCCGAGCCGGGTGATGTCGTCGCGGTTCCTGCCGGACATGATGTCGCTGGCCCACAGCAGGCGTTCGTCGTCCATGCGCAGGCCGGCGTCGTCGACGATGAGGAAGCAGGCGTGATGCCCCTCCTCCACGGAGACGTGCACGCGCGCGGCCGGCGGGGAGTAGCGCAGGGCGTTGTCCAGCAGCAGCGCCAGGCTGTGGATGACGGCCTCGACGGCCCGGCTCTGTACGGTGATGCCGTCCTGCTCGGGGTGGACGACGCGCTGGTAGCCCTCGATCCGGCCCATGGCGGCGCGGATCACGTCGGTGAGGGAGGTGCGCGGCCAGCGCCGGGACAGCTTGTCGCCCGCCAGCACCGCGTAGCCCTGTGCGGTGAGCAGCATCTGCTGGGCGATGTGGTCGATGTGCACCAGGGTGGCGTAGGCCTCGTCGCCCTGGTGGGAGCGCACGCCCTGGCTGATCTCGCGGCTGAGCCGGGCCGCGCGGGCCACCACGTTGGAGGCGAAGCCGCGGACGGCGGCGCGGGTGGCGTCCTGCGACTCCTGGCGGGCCTTGGCGATCTCCTGCTCGGTGGCGGTCCGGACGCCGGCGATGTGCTGCTCGGCGGCGGACAGCGTGGTCTCGCGCACCTGGGCGACGGTGGCGGTCACCTGGCCGGTGAGGTCGCGCAGCCGGTCGGCGAGGGCCGTGTGGTTCAACGGCGGGGGCAGCGCGAGGGCTCCGCCGCGCGCCTCGCCGGGCCGGGCGGAGCCGGCGGCCAGCGCGGGCAGGTCGGCGACGAGTTGGCCCACGACGTACTCGGCGGCCCGCAGCTGCTGGGCGAGTTGGTCTCCCTGCCCGTGGAGCTGGTCGGCGCGGGCGCGCTCGCGCCGGTACAAGCGGTGGAAGCGCCAGGCGGTCCCGGCGGCCACGAGGGTGACCACGGCACCGACGGCCAGTATCAGATCGGTCATCAAGTCCTCTCCAAGGTGTCCGGCTCACGACCCGGCCGGCGCGGGGCGCCGGAGCCGGGCGGGGAGGTGCCCCCGGCTGTCGGGACGGCATCACTGTGGATGCGCGCACGACAGTAAGAGCGCCGGAAACCTCGCGAACCCGCTGTGCCGCGGGTGACGGTGGAAGGTGCCCGTACGGCGCGGTACGGACCGGCGGCGCCGGCTGGAGGGAGGGCCGCGGCGGCGGACACGACGGCGCGGGTACGGCCGTGGTGAACGGGCCTGCCGGGTAAGGCAGGGAGGGCGGCGGGCACTGTGTCCTCCGGGTACGCGGTCCTGTCGTCCTGCGTCACATCCGCGACGCCCGGTGGCCGTTTCCGGTCGCGACCGAGCTTATCCACAATCCACGAGCGTGTTCGACTGCCTCCCTGTGAAGGAACGATGACGGCCTGTACCGAAGCCTCTTCCAGGCCGGTCATTGCGCTCCGTGTGCCCCGAACACGCCTGATATGGAAGGGCCTTGGAGAATCGGGGAGGCAGGGGTAATAGGATTCCGGTCACATCCGCCGACCGCCCGGACACCCCGACGGCCTTGTGCGGTTCTGCCGGATATCGGCGCCCGCGCCGCGCCGCCCCACGGCGGTCCTACCGGGTCAGGTAGCGGGCGAGGACCGGGTCGAGCTGGGCCAGCCAGGCGGTGAGCCGGGCCCTGCGGCGGGCGTTCAGCTCGCAGGAGTAGACCCCGCCGTTCCACAGCCGCACGGTCAGGGTCAGCCGGTTGCCGTGCCAGACGCGTTCCACATGGGCGATCTCGTTCCACGCGAAGTCCGCGCTGGCGCCGCCGACTTCGAGCAGCACCCCGGCGGCGCCCACGACCACACCGGAGTCCGCGTCGGCGAGCACGGCCTCCGGGGCGCCGTAGGGCATCGGCGGCCCGAAGCCGTAGGGGGCGGCCTGCGCGGGCAGCTGCGGCGGGGTGGCGGGCTGCACCGGCAGCCGCGGGGGCGTGACGGGCGGCGGGGGCGCGGAAAAACCCTGCGGCGCGGCGGCGAGCGCCTGCGGCCGGGGCGGCACGGGGTACGCCTGCGAGGGCCCGGCGGGGGCCTGCGCGGGCGTGACGTGGCCCTGCGGAGGCGTGGCGGGGGCCTGCGGGAGTGGGGTGTGCGCGTGCGCGGGCGTGACGTGGCCCTGCGGAGGCGTGGCGGGGGCCTGCCGTGCGGTGTGCGCGTGAGTCGGGACGTGGCCCTGCGCGGGCGTGGCGGGTTCCTGCGGGGATGCGGTGTGCGCGTGCGGCGGCACGTGGCCCTGCGCGGGCGTGGCGGGTTCCTGCGGGGATGCGGTGTGCGCGGAAGGGGGTGCGGTGTGCGCGGGCGGCGGCGCGGGGTGCGCCTGCGGGTACGGGGGTGCCGGCTGCCACGCCGGCTCGGCCGCCGGGTCCGTCAGCCGGTCCAGCAGCGCGGTGGGGGTCGGCCGGCCGGCGGGCTCCTTCGCCAGGCACTCCTCGACCACTTCCCGCAGCCCGGCGGGTACGGCGGACAGGTCGGGCAGCTCGTGCACCGAGCGGTACATCAGCCCCATCGGCGTGCCCTCGCCCCAGGCGCTGCCGCCCGCCGCCGCGACCAGCACGGCTCCCAGCGCGAACACGTCGGCGGCGCCGGTCACATCGTTGCCGAGGGCCTGCTCGGGGGCGAGGAAGCCGGGCGTGCCGAAGGCGGTGCCGGTGGCGGTGAGACGGGTGGACTCGACGGCCCGGGAGATGCCGAAGTCGAGGACGCGCGGCCCGTCGGCGGCCATGATGATGTTGCCGGGCTTGAGATCGCGGTGCACGAGCCCGCAGGAGTGGATGGACTCCAGCGCCTCGGCGAGCGCGGCGGCCAGCGAGCGCAGCCGCCGCTCGTCCATCGCGCCCTCGGCGGCGAGCCGCTCGGCGAGGGTGGGCCCGGGTATATAGGCGGTGGCCAGCCACAGCGGATCGCCTTCGACGTCGGCGTCCACCACCGGTGCCGTGTGGAAGCCGCCGACCGCGCGGGCCGCCTCGACCTCGGTGCGGAACCGCTCCCGGAAGACCGGTTCGGCGGCCAGCTCGGCCTTGGCGACCTTCAGCGCGACGGCCCGGCCGCCGCGCGTACGCGCGAGATACACCGTCCCCATGCCTCCCTCGCCGAGCTTGCGTTCGACGAGGTACCCCCCGATACGTTCCATGCGGACCAGTATGGCCGCCGGGCACGACCCGCCCATGCCCGGCTTCCCGGTCCCGGCCGCCCGTCCGGGCCGTAGCCGCGGGCGGCGTGCCCCCGGTGGTCGGTGTGTGCTCACCCGGTACGTGCCCAGCATCGAGAGATGGGCCGAGCAGGTGGGCCCGGCGCCCCTTCTCGCCTACGGGGGGGAGGGGCCCCTTCGTCTCTGACAGCCCGTCGAGCACGACGTCAGCTCCCGCACCTCGTAGATCAGCCACTGAGGTACGACCGATGGCCACCGGTCTGTTTACTCCTCAGGGAACCAGCAGCCCCAACCGAACAACGACCGGCCGGGCCCGTCGGCCGTCCGCGATGATCGCCTGAACTTCGGTCGAGCCTCGGCTGAGCCAATGATCTTCAGAGACGCCGTAACCCCCTCCAGCCGGAGGGGG
Organism: Streptomyces sp. NPDC015171; assembly: GCF_043079545.1. NCBI lineage: Bacteria > Bacillati > Actinomycetota > Actinomycetes > Kitasatosporales > Streptomycetaceae > Streptomyces > Streptomyces sp. NPDC015171. Next base: position 331,792 of record NZ_JBIBUO010000004.1, on the reverse strand, counting down.
TTAACGCTGCGAAGCAGCTGAAAACGTATCTGCACCGAAGCGCTTCGGTGGGGCGGGTGGGACTCGAACCCACGGCCGACGGATTATGAGTCCGCTGCTCTAACCGGCTGAGCTACCGCCCCATAGCGGCGTGTCGCGTACATGTGTGCGCGCCGTCTGCCGCAGCATAGCCGCTCATACGATCTCCTGCCTCGGATGGTCGGCTTCCGCGCTGCTCATGACCTTGAGGACATCCGCGCAGGCACGGCGGTTCCCCCGGACATGAAAAAGGACCCCTGAGGGGTCCTCGTTCAGCGCTCCCCCGACTGGACTCGAACCAGTAACCTGCCGGTTAACAGCCGGCTGCTCTGCCAATTGAGCTACGGAGGACCGAAGCTCCCCCGACTGGACTCGAACCAGTAACCTGCCGGTTAACAGCCGGCTGCTCTGCCAATTGAGCTACGGAGGATTGCCTCGTTGCATCGAACGTACCTACCTGGGTATTCGCCAGGGGGCGTGCGCTCGCTGCGACACATACATTAGCGCAAGCAGGGGGGTGCTCCGCCAATCGGTTCCCTCCGGCGCCAGCGCCGCACCAACGACCTACGCACGGGAAGGGTGGCAGCCATGCGCTACCGGTTCACGTTCCTCGCCGGACTGGCCCTCGGTTACGTACTGGGCACGAAGGCCGGACGGGAGCGCTACGAGCAGCTGAAGAAATCGGCCCGGCAGATCGCGCAGAACCCCGCGGTCCGCAACACCGCCGAATCGGCCGCCCAGCAGGGCCGGGTCTACGCCGGCAAGGCCTTCCACACGGTCAGCGACAAGGTCGGCGACCATGTCCCGGCGTCCGTGGCCCAGCGGGTGCGATCCCTACGGGAGCGCGGGGTCAACGGCGCGGGCGGGGACGACTGGGGTACGAGCACCACCTGAGCGGCACCCGCAGGACCCTCCCTGCGCCGGCGTGCGGCGCCCCTCGGGCGGCTTGGGCCGACGCATGCGCAGGGATGCTGCAAAATTCTCCGTATGGGGATAGTCGCCGGGTTGGACAGCTCGCCCGATTTCACGCGCATCGTGGTCTGCGACACGGACACGGGAGCCGTACTACGGCAGGGGTACGCCCCGCACCCGGTGGAAGGTCGCCCGAGTGACGTGGACCCGCAGGCCTGGCTGCTCTCCCTCGGCGAGGCCGCGGGGGGCGGCCTGCTGGAGGGCGTGCAGGCCATCGGTGTCTCCGCGCAGCAGAACGCGCTGGTCCCGCTGGACGCCCAGGGCAACACGGTCCGCCCTGCCCTGACCGGCGGCGACAAGCGCGCCCAGGTCGCCGCCGCCGATCTCGTGGACGCGCTCGGCGGCCGGGAGGCCTGGGCACAGGCGGTCGGCAGCGTCCCGCAGGCGGCCCAGCCGGTCACCAAGCTGCGCTGGCTCGCGAAGAGCGAGCCGGAGAACGCGCAGCGCACGGCCGTCCTGCTGCAGGCCCACGACTGGCTCGTCTGGCAGCTGCTCGGGCGGCCCGTGCGCCGGACCACCGACCGCGGCGGCGCCTCCGGAACCGGCTACTGGTCGGCGGCCACCGGCGGCTACCGGCCCGATCTGGTCGAGCTGGCGCTCGGCCACCAGGCGATGCTGCCGGAGGTGATCGGCCCGTCCGACGCGGCCGGCACGACCCCGGAGGGGCTGCTGATCTCGGCCGGCACCGGCGAGACGATGGCCGCCGCCTTCGGGCTCGGGATCGGCCTCGGCGACGCGGTCGTGTCGCTGGGCGCCTCCGGCTCGGTGATGGCCGTGCACCCGGAGGCCCTCGCAGACCAGTCCGGGATGATCACCTCCCTCGCCGACGCCACCGGCATGCACCTGCCCGTCGTCACCACCCTGAACGCCGTACGCACCCTGCGCGGCACCGCCGAACTCCTCGGCCTGCCGGATCTGGAGAGCCTGTCCGAGCTGGCGATGAAGTCCACGCCGGGGTCGCACGGGCTGGTGCTGCTGCCGTACCTGGAGGGCGAGCGGACGCCGAACCTGCCGCACACCGCGGGGACCCTGGCGGGGCTGCGGCGGGAGTCGATGCGGCCCGAGCACCTGGCGCGGGCCGCGTTCGAGGGCATGCTGTGCGGGCTCGCGGACGCGCTGGACGTGCTGCGCGCACGGGGCGTGGACGTGCGACGGATCTTCCTGCTCGGCCCCGCGGCGGAGCTGCCCGCCGTGCAGGCAGCGGCGCCCTCGCTGTTCGGCGCGCAGGTCGTCGTGGTGCAGCCGGCGGACTACGCGGCGATCGGCGCGGCCCGGCAGGCGGCCTGGGCGCTCGGCGTGTCGCAGGGCACCCTCGATCCGCGCACCCCGCCGGCCTGGCAGGGCGCGGCGGCGCAGGTGCTGGAGCCGGGCGAGGAGCTGGCCGTGGGGCAGGCGGTACGGCAGCAGTTCACATCGGTGCGGGAGCAGGCCCACCCGGGAGCATTTCACTCGTAAGTTGACGCAGTGGGACGCAACACCGCGAAAGCGGGCAGCTGCGGGCGCGGGCCGGGCCGGGTAAATCGGTTGAGGTAACGCGGGTGGAGTGTCCGACGATAGGGGCCAGGGGCAACCGTTCCTGCCCCTGTCGCCGACTCCGAGAGACGTAGCGTGCTCATACGACTTCTGCGGACCTATCTCAGGCCCTACAAGAAACCCATCGCCCTTCTGGTGCTGCTGCAGCTCCTGCAGACCTGCGCCACCCTCTACCTGCCCACTCTGAACGCGGACATCATCGACAACGGTGTGGTGAAGGGTGACACGGGCTACATCCTGTCCTTCGGTGCCCTGATGATCGGCATCTCGCTCGCTCAGGTCGTGTGCAACATCGGTGCCGTGTACTACGGCGCCCGGACCGCCTCCGCGCTCGGCCGGGACGTGCGGGGTGCCGTCTTCGACCGGGTGCAGTCCTTCTCCGCGCGTGAGGTCGGTCACTTCGGTGCGCCCTCGCTCATCACCCGTACGACGAACGACGTCCAGCAGATCCAGATGCTGGCCCTGATGACGTTCACCCTGATGGTGTCGGCGCCCATCATGTGCGTGGGCGGCATCGTGCTGGCGCTCGGTCTGGACGTGCCGCTGTCCGGGGTGCTGGTCGCGGTCGTGCCGGTCCTCGGCATCTCCGTGACGCTGATCGTGCGCCGGCTGCGCCCGCTGTTCCGGTCGATGCAGGTCCGGCTGGACACGGTGAACCGGGTGCTGCGCGAGCAGATCACCGGCAACCGGGTGATCCGCGCCTTCGTCCGCGACGAGTACGAGAAGGGCCGGTTCGGCGGGGCCAACGCCGAGCTGACCGAGATGCAGCTGGCCACCGGCCGGATGCTCGCGCTGATGTTCCCGATCGTCATGACGGTGGTGAACCTGTCGTCCATCGCGGTGGTGTGGTTCGGCGCCCACCGGATCGAGAGCGGCGGCATGGCCATCGGCGACCTGACCGCGTTCCTCGCCTATCTGATGCAGATCGTCATGTCCGTGATGATGGCCACCTTCATGTTCATGATGGTGCCGCGCGCGGAGGTCTGCGCCGAGCGCGTCCAGGAGGTCCTGGACACCTCGTCGAGCGTCGTACCGCCGACGGCCCCGGTCACGGAGCTGCGCGCGCACGGGCACCTGGAGATCCGGGGCGCGGGCTTCCGCTACCCGGGTGCCGAGGAGGCCGTGCTGAAGTCCATCGACCTGGTGGCCCGGCCGGGCGAGACGACCGCCGTGATCGGCTCCACCGGCAGCGGCAAGTCCACGCTGCTCGGGCTCGTCCCCCGGCTCTTCGACGCCACCGACGGCGAGGTCCTGGTGGACGGCACGGACGTCCGGCAGGTCGAGCCGGGACTGCTCGCCAGGACGGTCGGGCTGGTGCCGCAGAAGCCGTACCTGTTCGCGGGCACCGTCGCCACCAACCTGCGCTACGGCAACCCGGACGCCACCGACGAGGAGCTGTGGCACGCGCTGGAGGTGGCGCAGGCCAAGGACTTCGTGCGGAAGCTGGAGGGCGGCCTCGACGCGCCGATCGCGCAGGGCGGTACGAACGTCTCCGGCGGTCAGCGGCAGCGGCTCGCCATCGCGCGCACGCTGGTGCAGCGCCCGGAGATCTACCTCTTCGACGACTCCTTCTCGGCGCTCGACTACGCCACCGACGCGGCCCTGCGCGCCGCGCTGTCCCGGGAGACCGCCGAGGCGACCGTCGTCATCGTCGCCCAGCGGGTGGCGACCATCCGGGAGGCGGACCGGATCATCGTGCTGGACGAGGGCCGGGTGGTCGGCTCCGGCCGGCACTCCGAGCTGATGGCGGCCAACGAGACCTACCGGGAGATCGTGCTCTCCCAGCTGACGGAAGCGGAGGCCGCCTGATGGCCGGTCCCATGGGACGCATGATGGCGCAGGGACCCGACCAGCGCTCGATGGACTTCAAGGCGTCGGGCAGGCGGCTCGTCGCCCGGTTCCACCCGGAGCGGCTCACGATCTACGGCCTGCTGCTGTGCGTGGTGGTCAGCGTGGGCCTGAACGTGGTCGGCCCGAAGATCCTCGGCAGGGCCACCGACCTGGTGTTCTCCGGCATCATCGGCCGGGGGATGCCGGCCGGTGCCACCAAGGACCAGGTGCTCGACTCGATGCGCGAGCGCGGCCAGGGCCGGATGGCGGACATGCTGGGGGGCACCGACTTCACCCCCGGCAAGGGCATCGACTTCGGTGCCGTCGGCGATGTCCTGCTCCTCGCGCTCGGCACGTTCCTGGTCGCGGGTCTGCTGATGGCGATCGCGACCCGGCTGGTCAACCGGGCCGTGAACCGCACGATGTACCGGCTGCGCGAGGACGTGCAGACGAAGCTGTCGCGGCTGCCGCTGTCGTACTTCGACAAGCGCCAGCGCGGTGAGGTGCTGTCCCGGGCGACGAACGACATCGACAACATCGGGCAGACGCTCCAGCAGTCGATGGGCCAGCTGATCAACTCCGTGCTGACCGTCGTCGGCGTGCTCGCGATGATGTTCTGGGTCTCCTGGCTGCTGGCGCTGGTCGCGCTCGTCACCGTGCCGCTGTCGTTCGTGGTCGCCACCCGGGTGGGCAAGCGCTCGCAGCCGCACTTCGTGCAGCAGTGGCGCACCACCGGCAAGCTGAACGCCCACATCGAGGAGATGTACACCGGGCACACCCTGGTGAAGGTGTTCGGGCGGCAGGAGGAGTCGGCGCAGCAGTTCGCCGAGCAGAACGAGGCGCTGTACGAGGCCGGGTTCAGGGCGCAGTTCAACAGCGGTGTCATGCAGCCGCTGATGATGTTCGTGTCGAACCTGAACTATGTGCTGGTGGCGGTCGTCGGCGGCCTGCGGGTCGCTTCCGGCTCCCTGTCCATCGGTGACGTCCAGGCGTTCGTCCAGTACTCGCGGCAGTTCTCCATGCCGCTGACGCAGATCGCGTCGATGGCGAACCTGGTGCAGTCGGGCGTCGCCTCGGCCGAGCGGGTCTTCGAACTCCTCGACGCCGAGGAGCAGGAGGCGGACCCGGTGCCGGGCGAGCGGCCGGCCGAGCTGCGCGGACGGGTGCGCCTGGAGCAGGTGTCCTTCCGGTACGACCCGGAGAAGCCGCTGATCGAGGACCTGTCGCTCACGGTGGAGCCGGGGCACACGGTGGCGATCGTCGGCCCGACCGGCGCGGGCAAGACCACGCTGGTGAACCTGCTGATGCGGTTCTACGACGTCTCCGGCGGCCGGATCACTCTGGACGGCGTGGACATCCGGAAGATGTCCCGGGACGAACTGCGCTCCGGGATCGGCATGGTGCTCCAGGACACCTGGCTGTTCGGCGGCACCATCGCGGAGAACATCGCGTACGGCGCCGCGCGCGAGGTCACGCGCGGCGAGATCGAGGAGGCGGCGCGGGCCGCGCACGCGGACCGCTTCGTCCGTACGCTCCCCGACGGGTACGACACCGTGCTCGACGACGAGGGCACGGGCGTCAGCGCCGGTGAGAAGCAGCTGATCACCATCGCGCGGGCGTTCCTCTCCGACCCCACGATCCTGGTGCTCGACGAGGCGACCAGCTCCGTCGACACCCGGACCGAGGTGCTGATCCAGAAGGCGATGGCCAAGCTGGCGTCCGGCCGTACGTCGTTCGTGATCGCGCACCGGCTCTCCACGATCCGGGACGCGGACACGATCCTCGTGATGGAGAACGGTTCCATCGTCGAACAGGGCGCGCACACGGAGCTGTTGGCGGCCGACGGGGCGTACGCCCGGCTGTACAAGGCCCAGTTCGCGCAGGCGGTGGCCGAGGTGGACTGAGCGGTTGCCGGGCATCGGGGTGCCACCGCCGACGGCGGCACCCCGATGCTCAGTCCAGATAGCCCCGCAGCTGGTCGGCGAAGGCGTGGTCCCTGAGCTTGTTGAGGGTCTTGGACTCGATCTGCCGTATCCGCTCGCGGGTCACCCCGAAGATGCGGCCTATCTCCTCCAGGGTGCGCGGGCGGCCGTCGGCCAGGCCGTAGCGGAGCTGGACGACCTTCCGCTCGCGCTCCCCCAGCGTGGACAGCACCGCCTCCAGGTGCTCGCGCAGCAGCAGGAACGCCGCCGATTCGACCGGGCTCGCGGCGTCGCCGTCCTCGATGAGGTCACCGAGGGCGACATCGTCCTCCTCGCCGACCGGGGCGTGCAGCGACACCGGTTCCTGGGCCAGGCGCAGCACCTCGCCGACCCGCTCGGGCAGCAGGTCGAGCTGGGCGGCGACCTCCTCGGCCGAGGGTTCGTGGCCGCGTTCCTGGAGCATCCGGCGCTGGACGCGGACGACCCGGTTGATCAGCTCCACCACATGGACCGGGACCCGGATGGTGCGGGCCTGGTCGGCCAGGGCGCGGGACATGGCCTGGCGGATCCACCAGGTGGCGTACGTGGAGAACTTGTAGCCGCGCGCGTAGTCGAACTTCTCCACGGCCCGGATCAGGCCGAGGTTGCCCTCCTGGACCAGGTCGAGCATGGTCAGGCCGCGGCCGACGTACCGCTTGGCGACGGACACCACGAGCCGTAGGTTCGCCTCGATGAGCCGGCGCTTGGCCATCCGGCCCATGACGACGAGCCGGTCGAGGTCGAGCGCCAGCTCGCTGTCCAGGTCGGGGGTGCTGCCGAGCTTCTCCTCCGCGAAGAGGCCGGCCTCCACCCGGCGGGCGAGGTCCACCTCCTCGGCCGCGGTGAGCAGCGGGATGCGGCCGATCTCGCGCAGGTACTGGCGGAAGAGATCGGCCGAGGGCCCGGCGGAGTCGGCTCGGGCCGCGGCCCGCCTCCCGACGGGCTCGGCGGCCTCGTCGATCTCCGCGGGGGCGTCGCCCTCCCCGGCTTCCTCCGCGAGGGCCTCGGCGGGCGGTTCCGCCGGGTCGCCGGCCGCGGTCTCCGGGTGCGCGCCGGCACGGCTCTGCGGGGGCACGGCCACGAGGACGTCCGTCTCCGCGTCCGGCTCGTCAGCGGCGGTGCCGGTGGTGCTCGTGGCGCTGGTGGTGCTCGTGGCGCTGGCGGTGCTCGTGGCGCTGGTGGTGCTCGTGGCGCTGGTGGTGCTGGTGGTGCTGTCGGTCTGAGTGAGGGTCTGGGTCTGCACGGGGGCGACCTCCAGGATGATCGCTGCTGAAGGTGTGCGGCAGCGGTACTTCGGGAGCGGAGAGTCGACGGCCTGCGCTCCGAGGACTCGGGCACCGCCCTCAGTGTGGGGTACGACACAACCCCGCCACGAGGGGCGTGCGGTGACTTTTTGCATCCGTTCCGTGACCGGCTGGTGGTCCGGGTCGGGAATCCGGGCGCGTCCCTCCGCTCTGATCTGCGATGATCCGGCGGATGTCCGGACTTCTGTACGAAACCCATGTGACCGTCCGCTGCGCCGACCGCGCCGAGGCGGAGCGGCTGCGCGGCTGGGCGGGCGCGGCCGGGCTGAAGCTGACGCACATCGTGCTGGCCCGCGGCCGGATGCGGGAGCAGCCGATGCTCACGCTGGCCGGCTCCGGGTCGTACGCCGAGCAGTCGGCGCGGGCCGCCGCGACGGCGGCCCGGCTGCGGTCGGCCGGGTTCGCACCGGTCCGGGTGAAGACCGAGTCGGTGCCCTGGGCGCCGGAGGTCCCGGCCGGGCCGTGCGGGGACGACGGCCGGTATTTCGAGCACCATGTGAAGCTGCTGCTCGACCCGGACACGGACCTCGGCGCGCTGGCCGCCCGGGTCGTCCCGCACGGCGCGCACCTGTCGTGGAACGCCCGCCGGGTGGGCGGGGACGGGCGGCACGAGCGGTTCGTGACACAGCGCTGCCGGGGCGTTCGCGCCGCGGAGGCCGGACGGGCGCTGGAGCGTCTGCTGGCCGGCCTGGACGGGCTGGAGGTGCTGGACGTGGAGCGGGAGTTCGTGCTGTACGACAGCGACGAGTCCGTGGACGACGGGTGGATCGAGGAACGGGAGGGGCACGGATGAGCGGGACGTGGGAGAGCTTCGGATGGCGCAGCGAGGAGATCCCGCACGGGCCGCTGGACGAGGCGACCCGGCGGGCGAACGACCTGCCGCGCACCCTGGCCCCGGTGCCCGGCGCCGACGTGACCCAGCGGCCCGTCTTCGAGCCCGCGCTCAAGCAGTACCAGAACGCGTACCGGGCCACCGACCCGGTCTTCGCCGACCCGGAGCGCGGCGCCGCCTGGCACACGGCCAGGCGCCGGGCCCTCGACACGGTCCTGGCCGCGACGGCCGGTTCACCATGGGCCGGTTCGCTGCTGCTGCGCGGCAGCGTGCTGATGGCGCTGTGGTTCGGTCCGGCCGCCCGCGAACCCGGTGACCTGGACTTCGTCGTCGTACCGGAGAGCTGGAGCATCGAGGAGGAGCGCACGGCCCGGATGCTCGACGGCATCGCGCGGGCCGCCCAGGCGCGTCCGGGCGAGGTCTCCTTCTCGGCGCGGGACGCGGTCGTGGAGGACATCTGGACCTACGACCGGGTGCCCGGCCGCCGGATGGTCCTGCCCTGGTCGGCACCCGGCCTGCCCGGCGGGCACGTCCAGCTCGACTTCGTCTTCAACGAGCGTCCCGCGCGGGAGCCGGAGCCGGTGGAGCTGCCGGGCGGGGGCGTGCTGCTCGCGGCCACGCCCGCGCTCTCGCTGGCCTGGAAGCTCATGTGGCTGATCGACGACGCGCACCCGCAGGGCAAGGACCTCTACGACGCCGTGCTGCTGGCCGAACGCCACGCCCTCCCCTACGACCTGCTGCTGCGCGCCTTCCGGCTCTCGGGCAGCGAGACCCTGGCCGGCCGGCACCGCGCGGAGATCACCCTCGCGGACGTGGAGCGGGCGGCGGAGTGGGTCGAGTGGGACCACTTCGTCACCGAGTACCCGCGGTTCGGCGGCCGGGCGCGGGAGTTCGCGGACCGGCTGGTCCGCGCGGTGGGCCCGACCTTCCGGGCCGGGGCCGCGCCCGCCGGGTGACCGGCCCGCGCGGGGCCGCCGCTACAGCGCTTCGGCGCCCCGCGCCCGCAGCGACTGGTCGTACTGCTGCAGGACCCACATCTCGTTCTGTACGGCCGCCAGTTGGGCCGGGTCGCCGCCGGTGGACAGGCGGGTCATCTGGAACTGGATGTCGTGGATGCGGCGCTCGACCGCGCGGCGGCGGATCTGGACCAGGACCGTGCCGGCGTAGGTCTCGTCCACCGAGCGGCGCAGGATCGGCTCGACGGCCAGTTCGGTGACCATGGCGCGGACGGCGTCGTCGGGCGCGGCCTCGCGGACCCGGACCAGGTACTCCTGCGCGTCCTGGACGCCGGACTCGGCGCCGCCCGCCTCCGCGATCGCCTGGCGCACGGCGGCGTAGGGCGGCGCGGTGAACTCGTCCATGCCGTAGGCGTCGAAGGCCGGGGAGACCAGCTCGGGCCGCTGCAGGGCGAGTTTGAGCAGTTCGCGCTCGGCGGCGTAGACGGGATTGCGCAGGGTCAGCGCCGGGCCGGAGGCGGCGCGGGGCGCGGCCCCCGCCCACTGCTGCTCCGCGCCGCGCGAGCGGTCCTGCTGCGGGCCGCCCTTGCCGCCGCGGTCCCGGGCCCAGCGGGCCAGCTGGGCGACCCGGCGGACCACGAACTGGGTGTCGAGGATGCCGAGCATGCCGGCCAGTTCCACGGCGACCTCGTGCTGGGCGCCGCTGTTCTTGATCCGGGCGACGATCGGGGCGGCCTCGTCCAGGGCGGCGGCGCGGCCCGCCGGGGTGTCCAGGTCGTAGCGGAGCACGATCTGGCGCAGCGCGAACTCGAACAGGGGCGTGCGGGGTTCCGCCAGGTCGGCGACCGCCTCGTCGCCCTTGGCCAGCCTGAGGTCGCACGGGTCCATGCCGTCGGGGGCGATGGCGATGTACGTCTCGGCGGCGAACTTCTGGTCGTCCTCGAAGGCGCGCAGGGCGGCCTTCTGGCCGGCCGCGTCGCCGTCGAAGGTGAAGATCACGCGGGCCGAGCCGTTGTCCATCAGGAGCCGGCGCAGGATCTTGATGTGGTCGGCGCCGAAGGCCGTACCGCAGGTGGCGATGGCCGTCGTCACACCGGCCAGATGGCAGGCCATGACGTCGGTGTAGCCCTCGACGACGACGGCCCGGCTGCTCTTGGCGATCTCCTTCTTCGCCAGGTCGATGCCGTACAGCACCTGGCTCTTCCGGTAGATCGCCGTGTCGGGGGTGTTGAGGTACTTCGGGCCGGTGTCCGCCTCGTACAGCTTGCGGGCGCCGAAGCCGACGACCTCGCCGCCGATGTCGCGGATCGGCCACATCAGCCGCCCGCGGAACCGGTCGATGGGGCCGCGGCGGCCTTCCTGGGAGAGGCCGGAGAGGATCAGTTCCTTGTCGGTGAAGCCCTTGCCGCGCAGATAGCGGGTGAGGTGGTCCCAGCCCTGGGGGCTGTAGCCGACGCCGAAGTGGACGGCGGCGGCCTGGTCGAAGCCGCGCTCGGCGAGGAAGATCCGGCCGGTCTCGGCCTCGGGGCCCGTGGCGAGCTGCTCCGCGTACCACTGGGCGGCGATCTTGTGTGCCTCGACCAGGCGGATGCGCTCGCCGCGCTGGTGGGCCGGGTTGTACCCGCCCTCCTCGTACCGCAGGGTGATGCCGGCCTGGGCGGCGAGGCGCTCCACCGCCTCCGAGAAGGAGAGGTGGTCCACCTTCATGACGAAGGTGATGGTGTCGCCGCCCTCCTGGCAGCCGAAGCAGTGGAAGAGTCCCTTGCTCGGGCTGACCTGGAAGGACGGCGACTTCTCGTCGTGGAACGGGCACAGGCCCTTGAGGTTGCCGCCGCCCGCGTTGCGCAGCTGGAGGTACTCGGAGACCACGGCGTCGATCGGGACCGCGTCCCGTACCGCCTTCACGTCCTCGTCGTTGATCCGTCCTGCCACGGGTGAATTCTACGGGGGTGCCGGGGCAGTGCCGGTGCGCGCGGGGGTCAGGGGACGAGGCTGTCGAGGGGGACGTGGGGCGCCGCGAGTGCCTCGGTGTTCACCCGGGCCCCGGAACGGATGAGGTTCTGGATCTGTTCTGTGACATCCCACACGTTCACGTTCATCCCGGCCAGCACCCTGGCTTCCCGCAGCCAGAACGCGATGAACTCCCGCTTGCCCGCGTCGCCCCGGATCACCACCTCGTCGTACGACCCGGGCGGCGCCCAGCCGCTGTACTCCATCCCCAGGTCGTACTGGTCGGTGAAGAAGTACGGCACCCGGTCGTAGACCACGTCCCTGCCGAGCATCGCGCGGGCCGCGGCCGGGCCGCCGTTCAGGGCGTTCGCCCAGTGCTCCACGCGCACCCGGGTGTCGAACCGGGCGAGCCGGGCGAGCGGGAAGCTCGCCACGTCACCGGCCGCGTGGATGTCGGGGTCGGAGGTGCGCAGCCGTTCGTCCACCACGATGCCGCCGCCGTGCGCCCGGTCGGCGATCTCCAGGCCCGCCGCCTCGGCGAGCGCGGTCCTCGGCGCGGCTCCGATGGCGGCGAGGACGTCGTGCGCCGGGTGCTCCTCGCCGTCGTCCGTGCGGACCGCGAGGACCATGCCGTCCTGGCCGACGATCTCGGTGAGCCGGGCGCCGAAGTGGAAGCGGACGCCGTGCTCGCGGTGCAGCTCGCGGAAGACGTTGCCCAGCTCGGGGCCGAGGGCGCCGTACAGCGGGGTCGGCTCCGGCTCGATCACCGTGACCTCGGCACCGTACTCCCGGGCCGCCGCCGCGACCTCCAGGCCGATCCAGCCGGCGCCGGCGATCACGAGGTGCCCGTTGTCCCGGCCGAGGTGCTGCAGGACGCCCTTGAGCCGCTCGGCGTGCGCGAGCCGGCGCAGGTGGTGGACGCCCGCCAGGTCGGTGCCGGGGACGTCGAGGCGGCGCGGTTCGGCGCCGGTGACCAGCAGCAGCTTGTCGTAGCGGACGATCGTGCCGTCGTCGCCGAAGCGGACGGTCTTCGCCGTGCGGTCGACGCGGTCCACGGTCTGGCCGAGGTGCAGCTCGATGTCGTTTCGCGCGTACCAGGCGGGCTCGTGCACGAAGACGCTGTCCCGCTCCTCCTTGCCGAGCAGATAGCCCTTGGACAGCGGCGGCCGCTCGTAGGGGTGGTCGCGTTCGTCGCAGATCAGTATCACCCGGCCGGTGAAGCCCTCCGCCCGGAGCGTCTCGGCCGCCTTGGCGCCGGCGAGACCTCCTCCGACGATGACGAACGTCTGATCCGCGTCGACCACTTGATGCCTCCTCGTAAGGGTGTCGCCACATGCGAGCGTCCCGCACGCGGCGTGCTGCGGGAAGAGGGAGTGACCCGATCAGGCCACGGCGGGTCACGTACCTCTCACATATGCCCCGTCAGTCTGTCGTGCAGGGAGAGGGCCGAGGCGTCGGTGAGCGAGGCGATCTGGTCGACGATCACCCGCTTGCGCGCCCGGTCGTCGCCCGCCGCGTCGAACAGCGCCCGGAACTGGGGTTCGAGTCCGTCGGGCGCGCGGACGGTGAGCGCCTCGGCCAGCTCCGCGACGATCACCCGCTGGTCGGCGCGGAGCTGCTCCTGCTCGGCGCGCTGCATCACATAGCGGTCGGCGACCGCCTTGAGGACCGCGCACTCCATCCGGGCCTCGCGGGGTACGACCAGCTCGGCGCCGTAGCGGGTGAGCCGGCCCGTGCCGTACGCGGCGCGTGTCGCGGTCTCGGCGGCCAGGCAGAAACGGCCGATGAGCTGGCTGGTGGCGTCCTTCAGACGGGCCTGGGCGCCCGCGGTGCCGTCGTAGCCGTGCGGCCACCAGTCCTCGTCCTGGAGGCGGTCGAGGGCCGCGGCCAGCTCGGCGGGGGCGGTGTCCGCGGGGACGTACCGGCCGACGGCGACCTCGAACACCGCCTGCCGCTCGGGTTCGGCGTGCAGGCAGTTGGGGTCGACGTGGCCGGCGTGCAGGCCGTCCTCGACGTCGTGCACCGAGTAGGCGACGTCGTCCGCCCAGTCCATGACCTGGGCCTCGAAGCAGGTGCGGGTGCCGGGGGCGTGCGCCCGGACCCAGTCGAAGACCGGGCGGTCGTCCTCGTACACGCCGAACTTCCGGGAGGCCGGGTCGGTGGGGTGCGTGCCGCGCCGCCAGGGGTACTTGGTGGCGGCGTCGAGGGTGGCGCGGGTCAGGTTGAGGCCGACGGACCGCTCCTCGGTGAAGCGCTTGGGCTCGATGCGGGTGAGGAGCCTGAGGGACTGGGCGTTGCCCTCGAAGCCGCCGCAGTCGTCGGCGAACTCGTTCAGCGCGGTTTCGCCGTTGTGGCCGAAGGGCGGGTGGCCGAGGTCGTGGGAGAGGCAGGCGGCCTCCACCAGGTCGGGGTCGCAGCCGAGGGCCGCGCCCAGCTCCCGGCCGACCTGGGCGCATTCGAGGGAGTGGGTGAGGCGGGTGCGGGGGGTGGCGTCCCAGGCGGGGCTGCGGGTGCCCGGGGTGACGACCTGGGTCTTGCCGGCGAGCCGGCGCAGGGCGGCCGAGTGCAGGATCCGGGCCCGGTCGCGCTGGAAGGCGGTGCGGCCTGGGCGTTTGTCGGGCTCGGGGGCCCAGCGTTCGACGGAGGTCGGGTCATATGCGGTGGTGAGTGCGGCGCCTTCCATGATGCGACAGTAATCCCAGTCGCCCGCCGCGTTCGGTTCCGGGTCGGCGGCGGGTGCGTTGGGGCCGGCCGAGCCCACGGCTCGGGGGATGTCCCGTTTCACATGGCGGCCTCGGCCGAGGAGGGGCGGGACGTGGTCGCGGCCGGGGCGCCTTCCGTGCCGTCGCCGGGGGCGGACACGGAGTGTGAGGCGAACCGGAAGGGTTCCGGTGACGTCCTCCTTGGTCGGAAGCCATCTCTGGGGGGCCGTATGAGGATCCGTCGACCGCGGTGGCCGCGGACGCGCACCGGGCAGCGGCGGCTGGTGCAGGCCGTGATGGCCGCGTGCGTGCTGGGCCTGCTGCCGGTGACCTGGCTGTACGTGTCCACGGCGGACCGGCTGCGCACGAGCGCGGACGTGCCGCGTACCGAGGTCGCGATGGTGTTCGGGGCCGGGCTGTGGAAGGGGGACGAGCCGTCGCCGTACCTGGCCCACCGGCTGGACGCGGCGGCCGGGCTGTACCGCGAGGGGCGGATCGAGGTCGTCCTGGTCACCGGGGACAACAGCCGGGAGGACTACGACGAGCCCGACGCCATGCGCGCGTACCTCACCCGGCACGGGGTGCCGGACGCGCGGATCGTCAGCGACTACGCCGGGTTCGACACCTGGGACTCCTGCGTCCGGGCCAAGAAGATCTTCGGGGTGGACCGGGCGGTGCTGATCAGCCAGGGCTTCCACATCCGGCGGGCGGTGGCGCTGTGCGAGGCGGCGGGGGTGGACTCCTACGGGGTCGGGGTCGACGCCGTGCACGACACGACCTGGTACTACGGCGGGACGCGCGAGATCTTCGCGGCGGGCAAGGCCGCGCTCGACGCGGTGTTCCGCCCGGACCCGCGATTCCTCGGCCCCAAGGAGCCGGGGGTGTCGCGAGCACTGGCGGCCGGACGGTGAGGGGTCCGGCCGCCGCACGGCGGCGGCGGGCGCCCGACGGCGGACACCACCGGTAACCGCGAGGGCGCCGCCTCACGGCGGGCGCGGCCGAGGAGGCGGCCCGGCGCCCGGCTCGGCAGGCGCACACCGGCGGCCGGGACGCACACGTCGGGGCCCGCCCCTGCCCCCCGTACCCCGCCCCGCAGTGAGCCGGGGTGCCCCCAGGGCCGCCGGGTCCGCCGCCCGCGCGGTGCCCGTGGGGGCCTAGGGCCAGAGGCGTAGCGCTGTTCCGTCCGCCGTACGCGGTGCGGGCGGGGCGGCTCGCGTAGGTTCGAAGGCATGTCCGACACCGAGCAGTACGACCTCGACGCCTATCTCGACCGCATCGGCTGGAAGGGCGAGCGCCGCGCCGACCTGGCCACCCTGCGGGGTGTGCATCTCGCGCACGCGCTGTCGCTGCCCTTCGAGAACCTGGACCCGCTGCGGGGCTCGGCCCCCTCCCTCGACCCCGCCGACCTGCTGGCCAAGATGATCCACGGCCGGCGCGGGGGCTACTGCTACGAGCACAACACCCTGCTCCGGCTGGCACTGGAGGCGCTCGGCCTCCGGGTGACCGCGCTGGCCGCCCGGGTGACGGTGGGCGCGCGGACACCGGAGAGCCGTCCGCGTACGCACGCGATGCTCCAGGTCGAGACGGAGGAGGGGCCGTATCTCGCGGACGTCGGCTTCGGGGCGTCCGGCGCGCTGCTGCTGCCGGTGCCGCTGGTGACCGGCACCGAGTTCGAGGGCGCGGGCCGCCGGCACCGGCTGACCCCGCTCTCCCACGAAGGGCCGCTGGAGCTGTGGGAGTTGCAGGCGTACGAGCGGCGCGACGGGGAGTGGGCCGGCCAGTACGCGTTCACCCTCGAACCGTTCGCCGCGCCCGACTTCGAGGTCTTCAACTGGTTCGTGGGCACCCACCCGCGCTCCCCGTTCACCCGCCGCCCCTATCTGCAGCGGACCACCGCCGAGCGCCATCTCGCCCTGGACGGCGCCCTGTTCACCGAGACCCTGGCCGACGGCACGGTGACCGAGCGCACGCTGACCGGGGAGGCCGAGGCGCGGCGCGTGGCGGCCGAGGAGTTCGGCATCGAGGTGCCCGCCGGGCTGGCCCTGCTGGGCTGAGTCAGCGCCGGTCGAGCCAGTCGCCGCCCGCGATGCGGGTGCCGGCGTGGCGCAGCCGGGCGGCGACGCGCGGGGCGGCCAGGTAGACCCAGGCCCGCACGGTGCCGCCGGCGGCGCGTACGACGTCCCGGGCGGTGCGCTCGTAGAGGCTGCGGGGGTCGCCCGGCGCGTACTCCTCCAGCCGGTCGAGCGCGGCGAGCAGTTCCTCGTACGCCTCGGGCCGGGCGGTCACCAGCTCCCCGCGCACCGTCGCGCCGGGTTCCTCGACGGCGTAGGGGTAGCCGGGGCCGTCGTACAGCGCGGCGCCGGCGAGGTGTCCCGGTTCCTCGGCGAGGGTGCGGCCGCGCAGGAGCAGATCGTGGTTCGCCTCGCCGGGGCGGAGCGTGCCGTAGACGAAGAAGGGCAGCGGGCAGAGGTCCTCGGCGATCACGGAAACGATTCTCTACCCTCGCCCGCTCCCCACACATCTCCGCAAAGAGGCTATGGACATGACATGTCATGGCCACTTAAATCTCGGGCATCAGCGCCACCCCCACGCCTAGCCTGGCGCCTTCCCGAGGAGACAGATGAGCCGGATACGGCACCACGTCCGAGGAACCCGTCGTACAGCCACCGCCGGTGTCGCCCTCACCACCGCGACCCTGCTGGCCCTCAGCCTCTCCCCCGCCGCCCACGCCGACGGCAGACCGACCCGGGCCGCCGCGATCGAGAACGCGGCCTCGGCACTCCTGGCCCACGCCACGGCCCTGGGCCTCGCCCCGGCCCAGGACACCAGCGTCCGGGACGTGATCGTGGACAAGGACGGCACCCAGCACGTCCGCTACGACCGCACCTACCGCGGACTCCCGGTCCTGGGCGGCGACTTCGTCGTCCACCTGGCGGCGGACGGCGCCTACCGCGGCGCCGACCGCGCCACCCGCCGGAAGGTCTCCGTGCCCTCCGTCACCCCGGAGGTCTCCGCGCCCAAGGCCGCGCGGCTCGCGCTGAACGCGCTGCGCGCGGCCGACCCCGGCGACCGGCTGGGGCAGGTCAAGGCCAAGCCGGAGCTGGTGGTCGACGCCCTGCACGGCAGCCCCAGGCTGGTGTGGCGCACCAACGCCGCCGGCCTCGACTCGCTCGGCAACCCCGTCGCCCGGACCGTGCTGACCGACGCGCGCACCGGGGCGCAGATCGACGCCTGGGACAGCATCGAGACGGCCGCCGGCGACGGAAAGTCGCTGTACAGCGGGACGGTGCCGCTGGAGACCACCCAGTCCGGGGCGTCGTACCAGCTCAAGGACCCGACCCGCGGGAACACCTACACCGGTGACGCGGCGGGCAAGACGGACCTGTGCATCTTCGGCATCTGCATCAGCCGGGCCCCCGCGACCCTGTTCACGGACGCCGACAACCACTGGGGCACGGGCACCACGGCGGACCGCGCCTCGGCCGCCGTCGACGCCCAGTACGGCACCGACGAGACCTGGGACTACTACAAGAACGTCCACGGCCGCAACGGCATCGCCGGTGACGGCAAGGGCTCGTACAACCGCGTCCACTACGGAAGCAACTACAACAACGCCTTCTGGGACGACAGTTGCTTCTGCATGACGTACGGCGACGGGGACGGCACCACGTTCGGTCCGCTGGTCGCCCTCGACGTCGCCGGGCACGAGATGTCGCACGGCGTGACGTCCAAGACGGCCGCGCTGACCTACTCGGGCGAGTCCGGCGGCCTGAACGAGGCCACCTCCGACATCCTCGGCACCATGGTCGAGTGGTACGCGAACAACTCCTCCGACACCGGTGACTACCTCATCGGCGAGAAGATCGTGAAGCCCGGCTTCGGCAAGGCGGCCCTGCGCTTCATGGACAAGCCCTCCAGGGACGGCAGTTCGGCGGACTACTGGAGCTCGTCGGTCGGGAACCTGGACGTGCACTACTCCTCCGGCGTCGCCAACCACTTCGCCTACCTGCTCGCCGAGGGCAGCGGCGCGAAGACCGTCAACGGCGTCGACTACGACTCGCCGACGTCCGACGGCTCCACGGTCACCGGCATCGGCCGGGACAAGGTCGGCAAGATCTGGTACCGGGCGCTGACGGTCTACATGACCTCGTCGACGAACTACAAGGGGGCGCGGACGGCGACCCTCAGCGCGGCCAAGGACCTCTACGGCGCGGGCAGCGCGGAGTACGCCGCGGTGGCCGCCGCCTGGAGCGCGGTCAACGTCAGCTGACCACCCGGGGACAGCGGAGGGCCGGCGCCCCGGACGGGCGCCGGCCCTCTCCCGTGCGCGACCGTCCCGGAGCCGGCGGGCTGACGTCCCGTCACCCGTTCACCGGTATCGCCGCGCCATTCGTGTGTTTTTCGTACCACTGTCTTCCGGTGTCCCCGTTCCCGCCCTTGACCTGCCGGAACGCCACGCCTCCTAGCCCGTGCGGGTGGCGGGGCCGCCACCCGTTCACCGCAGTCCTGACGTTCTCTCAGCAAGCGGACACCGCCCGGAGCCACTTACCTCGGAAGGGCAGGGGCGCACCCCTGGACGAGTCGGACAAGCTCTGGGGAGCACCATGCGACGCACTGCCCGTCTGCTGGCCGGTACCGCGCTCGCCGTGGCCGCCGCGGCACCCGCCCACGCCGTCGACACCGGCCGTCTGGACGTGTACCCGTCCACCGTGACACCCGGCGGCCAGGTCACGGTGAACACGGCCGCGTGCGGCGATCCGGGCGCCGCGACCGGGGACGCGGGCGCGGTCGGCGCCGGCGTCTTCACCCTGGCGCCCACCGCGCACGAGGGCGAGGCCATCGGCCAGTTCCAGGTGCCGCCGAGCGCACAGCCGGGGACGTACGAGATCCTCGCCAAGTGCGCCGAGGGCGACCGGCAGGTGGCGGGCGATCTGGTGGTGGCACTGACCGCGGCACAGCAGGTGCAGCCGCGGGGAAGCGTGAAGACGGGGGTCGGCGGCGGACTCGACCGCGACCCCGTACAGACCGCGGCGGGTGTGGCGGCGCTGGCCGTCGCCGCCGCGGGCGGTACCTGGCTCCTGCATCGCCGGGCGAGAGGCGACGGGATCTGACGGACACCCTCCGCTGTCCGTCCGCCGGTACCGCACATCCCGCCCCCTCCGGGTCCGACGCCCCTCGCGGCCCGGAGGGGGAGGGGACCTTGCAGGGGGGTTCTCCGGGAGAGGGGTCTCGTATGCGCAGGAGCGCCTCGGGGGCCGGGCGCGGCCGGAGCGCCCGGCTCGGCGACGCCGCCATAGCCGCCGTCACCGTCGTGGCCCTCGGTTCGGGGGTGTGGCTGCTGGACGGCACCGGACCGCACAGGCCACCGCAGCCGACGGCCGCCGAGGGCCGTTTCGATCCCGGCGGCGGACGCTCCGCGGCCCCCGGTCTCCCCCCGTCCCCGCCCCTGCGCATCCGCGTCCCCGCGATCCGGGTGAACGCGCCCCTGACGGGCCTGGCCCTCACCCCCTCCGGCAGCCTGGACGCACCGCCCGCCAAGGAGATGAACCTGGCCGGCTGGTACGAGGCGGGCACCACCCCCGGCGAGACGGGCACCGCGATCGTCGCCGGACACGTCGACAACGCCGACGGCCCCGCCGTCTTCTACGACCTCGGCGCGCTGAAGCGGGGCGCCCGTATCGAGGTGGACCGCCGGGACGGCACCGTCGCCGTCTTCACCGTGGACGCGGTGGAGGTGTACTCCGCGCGCGACTTCCCGGACGCCAAGGTGTACGGCGCGGCGCCCCGCCCCGAACTCCGCGTCATCACGTGCGGCGGCGGCTACTCGAAGACCACCGGCTACCAGGGCAACGTGGTGGTGTTCGCCCATCTGACGGGCAGCCGGTGAGGCTCAGTGCGGCGCCGGCTCCCCGCCCAGCACATGGCGTGCGCCCCACGCCCCGAGCGGCGCCAGCGCCTCGTTCAGCTGTCTGCCGACCCCGGTCAGCGAGTACTCGACCCGCGGCGGCACCTCGTCGTACTCCTCGCGGTGCACGATCCCGTCGGCCTCCAGTTCGCGCAGCTGCGCGGCGAGCACCTTCTCCGTGACGCCCGGCAGCAGCCTGCGCAGCTCGCCGAAGCGGCAGACGCGTTCGCCGAGCGCCCACAGGATCGACACCTTCCACTTGCCGTCGATGATCTCCATCGCCGCGTCGGTCCCGCAGACGTACGCCCCGGGCCGCCGTCCCACCGGCATGCTCAGTCCCCCTCCGGCCTGCACCCTTTCCTTCGGGTAACCACCCACATCGAAGTGCGTACTTCTGTCCGGCGGTTCCCCGGGCGAGCCTAGTCGCCATGACCGACACCTCTTCTTCCTCCGTTCCCCGTATCCCCCTCACCCTGCTCGGCACCGGTGCGATGGGCACCGCGCTCGGGCGGGCCTGGCTCGCCGCCGGGCATCCGCTGACCGTCTGGAACCGCACGGCCGCGCGGACCGCCGCGCTGACGGCCGAGGGGGCGGTGGCGGCCCCGGACGCGGCGGCGGCGGTGGCCGCGAACCGGCTCGTCGTGGTCTGCCTGCTGGACGACGCCTCGGTGGGCGAGGCGCTCGCGGGTGCCGACCTCACCGGCCGGGACCTGGTGAACCTCACCACCGGCACCCCCGCCGACGCCCGCTCGCGCGCGGCCTGGGCCGAGGAGCGCGGCGCCCGCCTCCTGGACGGCGGGATCATGGCTGTACCCCCGATGATCGGCACGCCCGGCGCCTTTGTCCTCTACAGCGGCGACCGCGTCCTGTTCGAGGAGTACCGGGACGTCCTGGCCGTGCCGGCCGGCCCCGCGTACGTCGGCGCGGACCCCGGGCTCGCCGCGCTGCACGATGTGGCGCTGCTGAGCGGGATGTACGGCATGTTCGCCGGGATCACGCACGCGTTCGCGCTGGTCCGCGAGGCGGAGGTGGCGCCGAAGGAGTTCGCGGCGCTGCTCGTGCCGTGGCTGGAGGCGATGGCGTCCATGGCGCACGGCGCGGCCGAGCGGCTGGCCGACGGCGACCTGACCACCGGCGTGGTGTCCAACCTGGCCATGCAGGTCGCGGGCAGCGGCACCCTGGTGCGCACGGCGGAGGAACAGGGGGTGAGCACCGAACTGCTGACCCCGTTCCTGGATCTGATGCGGCGCCGGCTGGCCGACGGGCACGGCGATGAGGACACCACCGGCCTGGTGGAGCTGCTGCGGACCCGGTGACCGCCGCGCCGCGGCGGGCCCGCCCGCCCGGGTCCTGCCGCCCGTGGCGCCCCCACCCCCGCCGCTCGAGGCCGCCGCTCAAGGCCGTCCCTCACGTCGGGTCCCCCACCTCAGGTCCCTCAGGTCAGGTCCGTGCGCAGGACGGCCCGGCGGCCCCGCAGCTCCCCCCGTTCCATCCGCGCGTGCGTCTCGGCGGCGGCGCTCAGCGGGAGCACCTCGATGTGCCGGGGGCGCAGCAGGCCCCGCCCGAGCAGGTCGCCCACGGCGGTGGCGGCCTCGGCGAGTTCGACCGTCGTCGCGTGCGAGATGACGAACCCCACGACGGAGCGGTCGTTCATGTACAGAGCGCTCGCGGGCAGCACCGGCCGGGTGCCGGCACCGGCCAGCAGCACCACCCGGCCGCGGCGGGCGAGCAGGCCGAGCGTGGTCTCCAGGTCGTTGACGCCCGCCGTGTCCAGGTACAGGTCGACGCCCTCCGGTGCCGCCCGGCGGATCGTCCCGGCCAGCTCCGGGTCCCGGTAGTCGAACACCTCGGCCGCGCCCAGCTCGGCGCAGTACCCGGCGTCCCGGGCGCCGGCGGTGGCGAGGACCCGGGCGCCCGCCCGCGCCGCGAAGGCCACCAGGGCGCTGCCGACATTGCCCGCCGCGCCCGCGACCAGCACGGTCTCGCCCAGGCGCAGGCGGCCGTGGACGAACAGCGCGAGATGGGCGGTGGCGGCGGGGTGGACCGCGGCCACCGCGGTGTCCGGATCGACGCCCTCGGGCAGCCGGTAGAGCCGGTCGGCGGCGACGACGGCCCGCTCTGCGGCGGCGCCCTGCCGCCCCCCGTGCCCGAGGCTGTTGCACCACACCCGGTCCCCCGCCCGGAAGCCGCCGGCGCCCGGACCCGTCCCGGCGACCGTGCCCACCAGGTCCCGGCCGATGACGAACGGGAAGTCCACGGGGGTGCGGAACACCCCGGACCGTACGTAGGCGTCCACGGGGTCCACGGCGGTGGCCAGCACGTCCACCAGGACGTCGGTGGGACCGGCCAGGGGCGCGGGCAGTTCGCCGTACCGGATGACGTCCGGGGGACCCAGCTGCTCGATGTACGCGGCCCGCATGACACCTCATGCTGCCACCGGCGGCCGGGACGCGCGCGGGCGGATCCGCGCCACCCCGGCCGATCTTTCTTGACCGATCGGTTTCGAATATCTAGGCTCTACGGCATGGCCAGGACCAAGGAATTCGACCCGGACGCCGTACTGCAGTCGGCCATCGACCTGTTCTGGCGGCGCGGCTACGAGGCGACGTCGCTGGCCGACCTGGTCGAGCACCTCGGCATCGGCAGGGCGAGCCTGTACGCCACGTTCGGCAGCAAGCACGAGCTGTACCTGCGGGCGCTCGACCGGTACGGGCAGGCGCAGAACCCGCGCCTGACGCGGGAGCTGTCCCAGCCCGGCCCCGTGCTGCCCGCGGTGCGCGCCCTGGTCCGGCGGTTCGCCGCCGAGGCCACCGCCGAGGCCACCCGGGAACAGGGCTGCCTGGTCACCAACACGGCCGTCGAGCTGGCCCCGCACGACCGGGAGGCCGCCCGCCGGGTGGAGCAGAACTGGGACACCATGGAGACCCTGCTGCACTCCGCCCTCGTGCGGGCCCGGGCCCAGGGCGAGCTGCCCGCCGACCGCGATCCGCTGGCCCTCGCGCGAATGCTGCTGGTGCTGCTCCAGGGCCTGCGGGTAGCCGGCAAGGCGTCGACGGACCCGGCCCGGGTCCGGGACGCGGCGGAGCAGGCCCTGGCACTGCTGGACTGAGCACCGCTCGCCGGACCGGGCGACCGGCGGCCGTTTTTCGGCCCTCAAACTGAACCGATCAGTCAAGAAAAGGATCCCTCATGACGCACCGCTTCTCCGGCCGGACCGCTCTCGTCACCGGCGCCGGCTCCGGCATCGGCCGCGGGGTGGCGCTCGCCCTCGCCCGGGAGGGCGCCCAGGTCGTCGTCGCCGGCCGGCGGCGCGAGCCGCTCGACGAGACCGTGGCGCTGATCGAGGGCGCGGGCGGCAAGGCGCTCGCCGTCACCGCCGACGTGTCCCGCGCCGAGGAGCTGCGGGCCCTGGTGGCCGCCGCCGTCGACCGGTTCGGCTCCCTGGACGTGGCCGTGAACAACGCCGGCGTCCTCACCGGGCGGGGCCGGGCCGTGGGCGACCTGGCCGAGGATGACTGGCACCGGATGCTCGACACCAATGTCACCGGTGTCTTCCTCGCCCTCAAGGCCGAGATCGCCCAGATGCGCACCCAGCCGGACGGCGGCGCCATCGTCAACATCTCCTCCCGGATCGGCACCCACAGCCGGCTGCCCGGCACCGCCGGCTACGCCGCGAGCAAGGCGGCCGTCTCGGTCCTCACCCGCGGCGCCGCCCTGGACCACATCGCCGACGGCGTGCGCATCAACGCCGTCAGCCCCGGCGCCACCGCCACCGACATGTCCTTGGGGCAGGGCGAGACCGAGGCCGGCCGGGCCACGCGCATGCGCTCCGAGGTGCCGCTCGGCCGGGTCTCCACCGTCGAGGAGGTGGCCGCCGCGGTGCTGTACCTGGCCTCGGACGACGCGGCCTCCGTGGTCGGCGCCGACCTGGTCGTCGACGGCGGCTCCACGGCCTGAGCCGGCACACCGGCCCCCGCCCCGCCCTGCCGTGGCCCCTGCCGGGCTCAGTCGATCCCGGAGCGCTCCACCCCGGCCACGATCCACCGCTGGAAGCACAGGAACACCAGCAGCAGCGGCAGGACCGACACGGCCGCCGCGAGGAACAGCTCGTGCAGCCGTACGACCTGGGCGGTGGTGAACGAGGACAGGGCCACCTGCACCGTCCAGGCGCTCTGGTCCTGTCCGATCACCAGCGGCCACAGGAAGGAGTTCCACGCGCCGAGGAACACGATCGTCCCGACGGCCGCGAACACCGGACGGGCGTTGGGCACCACGACGAGCCAGTACGTGCGCCAGTACCCGAGCCCGTCCACCTGCGCCGCGTCCTCCAGCTCCCGCGGGAAGCCGAGGAAGTACTGGCGGAAGACGAAGCAGGCGAACGCCGAGAACAGGGTCGGGACGATCAGACCGCGCAGCGTGGAGATCCAGCCGAGCGACGACACCAGCACGAAGCTCGGCACGAAGGTGACGGCCGCCGGGACCAGCAGGGTGCCCAGGATGCCGTAGAAGACCTTGTTCGCGTGCCGGTAGGGGATGCGGGCCAGGCCGTAGCCGGCGAGGGAGGCCAGCAGCAGGGTGCCCAGCGTCGTCGCGACGGCGATCAGCGCGGAGTTGAGCAGCGAGCGGGCGAACGGGACGGACGGATCGCCGAACAGCTCCTGGACGTTGTCCCACCGGATCTCCCGGGGGAAGAAGGTCCAGCCGGGCGAGGTGATGTCCCGCTCGTCGGCCAGGCCGTTGCGCACGAGCAGGTAGAAGGGGATCAGGAAGAGCAGGGCGAGCACGATCAGCAGCACCAGCCTGAGCGCCCGCCCGGCCCGCACCAGGGCGTCATCCATCGCTCTCACCCATCGCCGTCCGTCCTTCCCAGCCGCAGCCAGCGCGCCTGCCCCACCGTGACGACGGCGATGACCAGCGCGAGGATCACCGCGCCCGCGCTGCCGAGCCCCAGGTTCTGCCCCTGCCCGAGGGCGGTGTAGTAGAGATAGACCAGCGGCGGGCGGGCGTACGGCGGATAGCCCCTGGCGTCGGAGAGCAGGTTGTAGAACTCGTCGAAGGCCTGGAAGGCGTTGACGACGAGGAGCAGCAGCACCGCGACCGAGGTGGCCCGCAGCTGGGGCAGCGTGATGTGCCGCAGCACCGGCCAGCCGGGCCTGGCACCGTCCACGGCCGCCGCCTCGTACAGCGCCGGGTCGATCCGCTGGAGCCCGGCGAGGAACAGGATCATGTAGAACCCGGCCTGGAGCCAGAGCCGTACGGTCACGATGACCAGCCAGTACCAGGGCGGTTCGGAGGTGGCGAGCCAGGCGACCGGGTCGGCGCCGAACCAGCCGAGGACGGTGTTCGCCAGCCCGAACCGCACCCCGTTGAACAGGGACATCTTCCAGACGAGGGCCGCGACGACATAGCTGCACGCGGCCGGCAGGAAGAACACGGACCGGAAGAAGGCGCGGGCCCGCCGGACCCGGTTGACCATCAGGGCGAGGGAGAGCGAGCACACGTAGGTGACGGGCACGATGAAGACGGTGAAGAGCAGGAACGTCTTCAGGCTGGCGCGGAAGGCGTCGTCGCGCAGCATCGCCGTGTAGTTGCCCAGCCCGACGAAGTGGGTGGGCGTGACGGTGTTGTGCGCGTCGAAGAAGCTGAGCCACACGCTCCACAGCAGCGGGACGTAGGTGAACAGCGCGAGCCCGAGCGCGAACGGCCCGACGAACACCCAGAACCACAGGGCCCTGTTGCGCCTCACGGCGTCTTCCTCTTCCGCCTCACCCGGTCGAGTTCGGCCGACACCTTCCGTACGACGCCCCGCAGTTCGCTGTCCGGGGCGGCCCCGCTCCTGATGATCCGGCTGAGCGCGTCCTGATAGGCGGTCTGCGCGGCCGGGGTCCACAGCAGCGGCTGGCTGTACCCGTGGTCGGTGCCGAACCGCACGGCGTCGGCCGCGGCTCCCTTCCTGAGCTTCGCGGCCTTCCGGGCGAGGGAGATCCGGGCGGGGATGTGGAAGCCGTAGGACAGCGCGAAGTCGGCCTGGTAGTCGGTGCGTTCCACCCACAGCCACTTCACGTACTCCTTGGCGGCCTCCTGGTGTCGGCCGCGGGCGCTGACGGCGGCGCCGTAGGCGCCGACCGGTACGGACGGCCGCCCGTGGTCGCCGTCCCTCGGGAAGGGCAGCACCCCGAAGTCGTCGCCCAGCTCCTTCTGGACCTGCGGCAGCGCCCACAGCCCGGACCACTGCATGGCGGTGAGCCCCTGGACGAAGGCCGCCGGGTCGGACCAGTCGGAGGGGGCGCCCAGGAGCAGGGACTTGTCGGCGTAGAGCCGGTGCAGCTTGCCGAGGGTGCGGGCGGCGGCGGGATCGTCGAAGCCGGCCTTTCCGTCATCGGTGACGAGCTGGAGTCCGGCCGCGTACAGCGGAGTTCCGCCGAGCACGCCCGCGCCGCCGTCGTTGCCGAGGAAGAGCCCCTTGACCTTGCCGTCGGTGAGCGCGCGGGCGGCTTCGACCAGGGCGTCCAGGGTGGCGGGCGGCTCGACGCCCGCGTCCGCGAGCAGACTTTTGCGGTAGTAGAGCAGCTGCATGTCGATGACCTGCGGAATGCCCCACACCTTGCCGTCGTACGTCTTGGGTGCGAGCACGGCCGGGTTGAAGTCCTCCTTCACCCCCGCCAGCAGCTCGGTCAGGTCGAGCACCTGGCCGCCCTGGATCTGGTCCAGGGTCGGGCCGTTGACCTCGAAGACGTCGGGCCCGGCGTCGGTCAGCAGCGCGGCGGCGGTCTGCTGGTCGTAGTTGCCCGGCCGCCACTGCACCTCGACGCGCGCCTTGCGGTAGGCGCGGGCGTACCGCTGGACCGCCTGCTCGGTGCCGGCCTCGCCGTACTGGTGGTACCAGTGCGAGAGGCCGGGCCCCGAGCCCCCGCCGCCGTCACCGCCCCGACCGGTGTTCGACCCGCAGGCGGTGAGCAGTCCGGCCCCCGCGCCCGCCGCCAGCAGTGCCCTGCGGCTCATGGTCATCGTCTGTGCCCCCTGACGTCGGTCATCGCTGCACGGCCCAACGATCAACCGTAGGCGCGGATTACGAAAGGCGAGTTTCGGCGGTGTGGCATCCCCCGGGCGCGCGGAACGACGAGAAATTCACACAACTTTTCCGGGTCCCGGCGCATCCAACCAAGTGACCTGCATCCACCCATGTGCCCTGATGGAGGCGGATTCGCCATGTCCACTCATCCGAACGGTCCGAGGATCCTGCGTACATCGACCAGGCGCGGCGCGGCCACCATGTGCGCCGCGACGCTCGTGGGCCTGACGGCCGCCGGAGCGGCCTGGGCCACGACCCCGACGACAGCGCACACGAAGGCCGCCCCGCGGACCTGCGCGGCGAGCGAGCTGTACCTCTCCATGGGCCGCCAGGAAGGGGCGGCCGGATCCCTGTACTGGCCGATACAGTTCACCAACACCAGCACGACCAGCTGCGCCCTGCGCGGCTACCCGGGCGTCAGCGCCCTGGACACCGCGCACCACCAGATCGGCCCGGCGGCCGCCCACAGCGGCACCTCCTACGGCACGGTCACCCTGGCCCCGGGCCACTCGGCCTCGGCGGTCGTCCGCACCACCAACGGCCCGGTCGGCGGACCCTGCCTGCGCACCGGCGCCTACCTGCGCGTCTACCCGCCGGCCTCGCGCACCGCGATCCTGGTCCCGGCCCCCTGGAAGACGTGCTCCGGGGTGTTCCGGACGGGGCCGGTGAACACGGAAGGGGCGATCTGAGAGAGCACCGGCCGAGTCCGCCGACGACATCCCGAGGTCGCCGCCGGCCGCCGGCGCGTCTCCGGCTCAGGTGACTAGCCCCGCCCGTCCGGTTCTGTGGACGGCGGGCCCTCGGACGGCGGCCGGATCAGCGTCCCGATGCCGGCGCAGAGCAGGTCCAGGCCGCGGGTGAACTTCTCGTCCGGCCCGTACGCGGCCGCGGCGGCCACCGTCCGGGGGAAGCCGCGGTGGAGGGCGGCGGCGTCCTCGGCGGCGACCGGCACCGCGGGCGGCTCGCTCTGCTCCTGGAGCACGTAGCCGGTGACGTGGCTGAGCACGGTGTCGGCGGCGGTGCCTCGGTGCTCCGGGGGCACGCCGGCCTCGGCGAGGGTGGCGAGGAGCCGCTCCATCAGCGAGAGCGCGCCGGGGCTGAGGGTCTTCGGGCTGCCGGCGAGCATGATCGCCCCGCCGGGGTGCTGCCGGATGCTCTGCCGCAGGGCGACGGCCTGCGCGGTGACCCTGGCCTGCCAGCCCGCCTGCGCGGGCAGGCCGGCCAGGGCGGCGGTGCCGGCCTCGTACGCCTGCCGGACCACCCGGTCGGCCATCAGCTGGAGCAGCGCGGCCTTGCTGGGCACGTGGTAGTAGAGGCTGCCGGCGTGCACTCCGAGCCGGTCCGCGACCTGGCGCACGGAGAAGCCGTGGTAGCCGGTCCGGGCGAAGACCGCCATCCCCGCGTCGATGATCCGGTCTGCGGTGAGCTTCACGGCGGGAGTCTAGCGAGTCGCACCAGCTTTCAAACACTGTTTGAAAATCCCCCCGGCCGCACTAAGGTCATGATCGGCAATATCGCGGACGGCTCGGAGGGGGGTGGTGACGATGGGCATCGTGCTGTTCAACGTGACCACGGCGGCACTGATGGCGCTGATGTTCAAGGGCGGTCTGGCCCTGGTCGGCCAGGACACCCTGGGCCGGCGGCGGATCCCCTGGGCGGCCGTCGCCCTGACCGGGCTCGCGCTCGCCGGGGTGGCCCTCCAGCTCTGCTGGTCGGGGGCGATGGGCGCGCTCGACGCCGACCCGTCGAAGTCCGGCGGGTGGCGCGTGGTCACCTCGGTCTTCATGCAGAACGGCGGCTTCGGCGGGGCGGCCTGGAACATCGCCACCCTTGCCGCCGTCGCCGCCTTCGCCGACTGGTTCTGGGGTGCGCCGCTGACGCTCGCCCTGTTCGCCGCCGGCATCCTGCTGCCGGAGCAGATCGACAAGCTGTGGGGCCAGACCTCCCACAGCACCGACCCCCGCAACTTCGCGGGCAGTTCCGGCGCGACCTACTTCCTGGGCGCGACGCTGGCCGCGGCCCTGCTGCTGCGCGGCGGCGCGGCGGGCCGGGAGGCCGAGCAGAGCTCCGACGGCCAGGGCGCGGGCCGCGGCAGGGCCGTACGCGACAACCGGCTGCTCGCGCTCGGCGTGCCGGTGCTCGGGCTGGCGATGTGGTTCGCGCAGGAGAACGGGCACGGGCTGGTCTCCTGCTACGGCTTCGCCCTCGGCGCGGTGGCCTGGGCCGCGTTCCGCACCGTCCTGCACCCGGACCGCGACCTGCGGCAGCCGCCGCGCACGACGGTCGCCTCACTGACCGGCCTCGTCGTCCGCCGCACCCGCAGCACCGGCTAGCCGCAGGCCGCCTCCGCACCGGGGCGCCGCGGCCGGGAGCGGACGCCCCGGCGGCGCGGCTGTGCGGCCTGTTGCAGGATGTCGCCCCTCAGACGGGGTTCGCCCACTCTTCGCGGAGCATCCCGAAGAGCACGCGGTCGTAGCGCTCTCCCTCCACCAGCACCGCCGACCGGCGGCGGCCTTCCTCACGGAAGCCCAGCCTGGTGAAGGCGCGTACGGCGCGCTCGTTGCCGCTCCAGGTGTCCAGCTCCAGCCGGCTCAGGCGGTACGCGCCGAACAGGTGGTCCACGAGCAGCCGCAGGGCGTCACTGCCGTGACCGCGGCCCCAGAACTCCCGCTCGCCGATGGTGATTCCCAGCGTGGCCACGGAGGCGTACGGGTCCAGGTCCCGGTAGTCGGCCATGCCTATCACCCTGCCGCCCGCCAGCTCCTCGACCGTGAACACGGCCGACTCCTTCGGGGCCAGGCGCAGCATGGTGTCGAAGCCGAGCCTGATCGCCTCCGCTGTGACCGGCCCGAAACACGGATCGCCGGCCGCGGCCCAGCGCACCACTTCCGGGTCGTTGCGCCACCGCAGATGGTGCTCCGCGTCTTCGGAGCGCAGCGCACGCAGTCTTACCGAACTTCCTTCGAACATCGCGCCACTGTAATCGCGCACGGAACCGCTCCCGGCCGGCGGTCCCGGCACGGATGTCCTCGGCCCGTCTCCGGCGGTGCCCTGTGCGGCGGTGCCCGAAGAGGCGGCGCCCCCGCACAGGGCGCCGCCTCTTCTCTTTCGTGCGCCGGAGCCGTCGTCGATCGGTGAGGGTCGGGGACCGTCGGCGGCTCCGGGGTCACGGGCCTAGCGGTGGTCGCTGCCCGTCGACTGCGTGGCCGCGCGGCCCGCTTCCAGGCGGGCGACCGGGATGCGGAACGGGGAGCAGGAGACGTAGTCCAGGCCGACCTCGTGGAAGAAGTGGACCGACTCCGGGTCGCCGCCGTGCTCGCCGCAGACACCCAGCTTGAGGTCGGGGCGGGTGCGCCGGCCCGCCTCCGCGGCCAGCTTCACCAGGGAGCCCACGCCGTCCCGGTCGATCGTCTCGAACGGGGAGACGCCGAAGATGCCCTTCTCCAGGTAGGCCGTGAAGAAGGAGGCCTCGACGTCGTCGCGGCTGAAGCCCCAGACCGTCTGCGTCAGGTCGTTCGTGCCGAAGGAGAAGAACTCCGCCGCCTCGGCGATCTGGCCGGCCGTCAGGGCCGCCCGCGGGAGTTCGATCATCGTGCCGATCGCCAGCTTGAGCCGCGTACCGGTCGCCGCCTCCACCTCGGCGATGACCTGGTCCGCCTCCTCGCGGACGATCTCCAGCTCCTGGACCGTGCCGACGAGCGGGATCATGATCTCGGCGCGCGGGTCGCCCTTGGCGCTCTTGCGGGCCGCCGCCGCCTCCGCGATCGCGCGGACCTGCATGGTGAACAGACCGGGGATGACCAGGCCGAGGCGGACGCCGCGCAGACCCAGCATCGGGTTCTGCTCGTGCAGCCGGTGCACCGCCTGGAGCAGGCGCAGGTCGTTCTCGTGCGGCTCCTGGCGGGACTCCGCGAGGGCCACCCGGACCGAGAGTTCCGTGATGTCCGGGAGGAACTCGTGCAGCGGCGGGTCCAGGAGGCGGATCGTGACGGGCAGGCCGTCCATCGCCTCGAACAGCTCCACGAAGTCCTTCTTCTGGAGCGGGAGGAGGGCCTTCAGCGACTCCTCGCGCTCCTCCTCCGTGTCCGCCAGGATCAGGCGCTCGACCAGCTCACGGCGGTCGCCGAGGAACATGTGCTCCGTACGGCACAGGCCGATGCCCTGGGCGCCGAAGCGGCGGGCGCGCAGCGCGTCCTCGGCGTTGTCCGCGTTGGCGCGCACCCGCAGCCGGCGCTTGCGGTCGGCGAAGGCCATCATGCGGTGGACCGCCTCGACCAGCTCGTCCGCGTCGTCGGCACCGGGGTGCATCCGGCCCTCGAAGTACTCCACGACCGGGGAGGGGACCACCGGGACCTCGCCCAGGTAGACCTTGCCGGACGAGCCGTCGATGGAGATGAGGTCGCCCTCCTCCACGACGTGTCCGCCGGGGACCGTCATACGGCGGCGCTTGGTGTCGACCTCCAGCTCCTCCGCTCCGCAGACACAGGTCTTGCCCATGCCGCGGGCGACGACGGCCGCGTGGGAGGTCTTGCCGCCGCGCGAGGTCAGGATGCCCTCGGCCGCGATCATGCCGTCCAGGTCGTCGGGGTTGGTCTCCCGGCGGACCAGGATCACCTTCTCGCCCGAGCGGGACCACTTGACGGCGGTGTACGAGTCGAAGACCGCCTTGCCGACCGCGGCGCCCGGCGAGGCCGCGATGCCCCGGCCGACCTGCTCGGTCCTGGCCTCCTCGTCGAAGCGCGGGAACATCAGCTGGGCCAGCTGGGCGCCGGTGACGCGCTGGAGCGCCTCGGTCTCGTCGATCAGGCCCTGGTCGACCAGCTGGGTGGCGATGCGGAAGGCGGCGCCGGCGGTGCGCTTGCCGACGCGGGTCTGCAGCATCCAGAGCTGGCCGCGCTCGATGGTGAACTCGATGTCGCAGAGATCCTTGTAGTGGTTCTCCAGGGTCTCCATGATCTGCATCAGCTGGTCGTACGACTTCTTGTCGATCGACTCCAGCTCGGCGAGCGGGACCGTGTTGCGGATGCCCGCGACCACGTCCTCGCCCTGCGCGTTCTGCAGGTAGTCGCCGTAGACGCCCTGGTGGCCCGAGGCGGGGTCGCGGGTGAAGGCGACGCCGGTGCCGGAGTCCGGGCCCAGGTTGCCGAAGACCATCGAGCAGACGTTGACGGCCGTGCCCAGGTCGCCGGGGATGCGCTCCTGGCGGCGGTACAGCTTGGCCCGGTCGCCGTTCCAGGAGTCGAAGACCGCCTTGATGGCGAGGTCCATCTGCTCCCGCGGGTCCTGCGGGAACTCCCGGCCGGCCTCCTTCTTGACGATCTTCTTGAAGGCGGTGACCAGCTTCTTCAGGTCCGCGGCCTCCAGGTCGGTGTCGACCGTGACCTTCTTGGCCGTCTTGGCGGCCTCCAGGGCGTCCTCGAACAGCTCGCCGTCGACGCCGAGGACGGTCTTGCCGAACATCTGGATGAGGCGGCGGTAGGAGTCCCAGGCGAAGCGGTCGTCGCCGGCCTGCTTGGCCAGGCCCTGCACCGACTTGTCGGAGAGGCCGATGTTCAGGACGGTGTCCATCATGCCGGGCATGGAGAACTTGGCGCCGGAGCGGACGGAGACCAGCAGCGGGTCGTCGGCCTGGCCGAGCTTCTTGCCCATCTTCTGCTCGAGTGCGTCGAGGTGTGCACTCACCTCGTCACGCAGTGCCGCGGGCTCCTCGCCGCTCTCCAGGTAGACCTTGCAGGCCTCCGTGGTGATCGTGAAGCCGGGAGGGACCGGCAGGCCGAGGTTGGTCATCTCGGCGAGGTTGGCACCCTTGCCACCCAGGAGGTCCTTGAGGTCCTTGTTGCCCTCGGTGAAGTCGTAAACGAACTTCGCTACGTGGGGTTCTTTGTTTTCCGACACGGGTCTCGACTCCTTGAGGCCACGGTGCTGCCCTGACGGCCAGGAACATACCCAGATCGAAGGTCTCTGGGTATGTCTACTTACGCGTCATGCGCCTGTAACCACCCGTCCGCCAGCGGATCGAAAGTCAAAGCTTGGCAACGGTTGAACGAGTTATGTGTTCACTTCTTGAACGCACAGACCTTCCAGGGTGCGGTATTTCGCTCATATGAGCGGTACTCATGCACGTCTGATTTCGATCGATGAACGATCAAGGGGTGGCACTCGGTGCCACCCCTTGGAGAAGTGCAGTCGCGCTTGATCCGCTCATCTGAGCGCAACCCTTATCAAGGGTGGCGAGAATCACGCTGCCACAGCGCGTCGGATTTCACCATGCGGACCGCTCTCATGTGCCGGAAACGCCCGCGTCACACCCCCAGCGCGCGCAGCCGTTCCTCCACCCGCTCGGGCGCGTACAGGTGCTCCACCACCAGCGCTCCGGCGCCGATCAGCCCGGCCCGCTCGCCGAGCCGCGAGGTGAGGACGTCCAGGTGGGCCGTGGAGCGGGGCAGCGCCCGCTGGTAGAGCAGCTCGCGCAGCCCGGTCAGGAAGGGGGTGCCGGCCAGGTCCCCCGCGATCATCAGCACCCCCGGGTTGAGCAGGGTCACGACCGTGGCCAGCACGTCCCCGACCCGGCGCCCGGCCTCCCGGGCCAGCGCGGCGGCCTCCGGGTGCCCGGCGGCCAGCAGATCCCGTACGTCCGAGCCGGAGGAGGCCGGCACCCCGGCGGCGGCCAGCCGCCTGGCCACGGCACCGCCGCTCGCCACCGCCGCGAGGCAGCCGTACGAGCCGCACCGGCACAGCGCGTCGGCGTCCACCCTGATGTGCCCGATGTCGCCCGCGCCGCCGTCGACGCCCCGGTAGATCGAGCCGTCCACGACGACCCCGGCGCCGATGCCGGTGGACACCTTGACCAGCACGAAGGCGGTGCAGTCGGGGTGGCCGGTGCGCTGTTCGCCGTAGGCCATGAGGTTGGCGTCGTTGTCGACCAGGACCGGGACGGCGCCGGCGCCGGTGCGCTCGGTGAAGGCGCGCGACAGCCGGCCCCGTATGTCGTAGCCGTCCCAGCCCGGCATGATCGGCGGCTGGACCACCCGCCCCGTCCCGGTGTCCACCGGGCCCGGCACCGCGAGCCCGATCCCGCACACCTCGTCGGCCCGGTGCCCGGCCTCGGCCAGCAGCTCGGCGAACCAGCTGGCCAGCTCGCCGAGTACGGTCTCCGGGCCGTCCTCGATCACCAGCGTGCCGGCCGTCTCGGCGAGGAGCTCGCCGGTCAGCGAGAGGACGGCGGCGCGGGCGTGCCGGGTGTCCAGGTCGGCGGCGAGGACCACCGCGTGGGAGCCGTCGAACTCCAGGGTGATGGAGGGGCGGCCGCCCAGCGGTGAGTCGACGGGGCCGCCGGCGCCCTCGCGCAGCCAGCCGGCCCGGAACAGCCGGTCGAGGCGCTGGCCGACGGTGGCCCGGGACAGCCCGGTGGCCTGCTGGAGCGCGCCGCGTGTCACGGCCCTCCCGTTGCGCACGAGTTCGAGCAGATCGCCGGCTCCCGCCTGGCTTCCGCCCCTGCCGGTTCTTCCCGGACGTCCGGTCATGCTCACCCCCTTGTGTTTCTCAAGCTTGCATTACATATTGGGTTTTGTGTGTTAAATAGACGTAACCCTATGGTGGCCGCAGCCAAACCCGCCGCCGGAACCGGTCGGCCGGACGTCTTCGGGGAGCCCCGAGTGGATCGCACCGCCCAGCTCACTGCCCGTCCCAGGGAGTACGAGATCGCATACGATCCGCCCGCCGCACCCCCGGCCCCCCCTTCGGCCGCGTCCTCGTCCGCCCTCGCGGCCCCTGCGACGGCCCCGGCATCCCTGCACGTCAGAGCGGCCCGGGTGCTGGAGGCGAACTGGACGGGGGCCTCGACGGTGCCGTCCCGGAACCTGTATCCGCACCAGTGGTCCTGGGACTCCGCGTTCATCGCCGTCGGGCTGCGGCACGTCTCGCCGCTGCGGGCCCAGACGGAGCTGGAGACGCTGCTCTCGGCCCAGTGGGGCGACGGCCGCGTCCCGCACATCGTCTTCAACCCCTCCGTACCGCTCGACGCGTACTTCCCGAGCCCCGACTTCTGGCGCTCCGCCACCGCGGGACGCGCCGCGGGCGCCCCGCGCACCGTACAGACATCGGGCATCGTGCAGCCGCCGGTGCACGCGCTGGCGGCCCTGCTGGTGCACCGGGCCGACCCCGTGCTGTCCCGGGCCCGCGGCTTCCTGGCCCGGGTGTACCCGCGGCTGGCCGCCTGGCACCGCTATCTGCTGCACCGACGGGACCTGGGCGGCGCCGGTCTGGTCTCCGTGGTCCACCCGTGGGAGCAGGGCATGGACAACAGCCCCTGCTGGGACGCCCCGCTCGCCCGGATCACCCCGGCTCCGGCCCGCTCCTTCCGCCGCGCCGACCTCGACCACGGGGCGCCCGAGGACCGGCCGACGGATCTGGACTACGGGCGGTACGTGCGGCTGGCCGCCGACTACCGGGACGGCGGATACCGGGACGGCGGCCGGCGGGACGGCGGACGGCGGGCGGGGGAGGCCGATGGCGGGCAGGCCGGTGGCGGGCAGGCCGGTGGCGGGGAGTTCGCCGTGGAGGATCCGGCGTTCAACGCCCTCCTCATCGCCTCCGAGCACGCCCTCGCCCGGATCGCCGAGGAGCTGGGCGCGGCCGGCGCCGCCCGGCGGGCCCGTGCCGGGCGGCTGACGGCGGCGCTGGTGGCGCGGCTGTGGGACCCGGAGGCCGGCCTGTTCCGCTGCCGGGACCTGCGCGGCGGCGAGGCCCTCCTCCCCGAGCGCGGCGTCTGCGGGCTGATCCCGCTGCTGCTGCCCGGACTCCCCCGCGAGATCGCCGCCGCCCTCGTGCGCACGCTGCGCGGGCCGCACTTCTCGCTCGGCGACCGCACCCGCCTCGTGCCGAGCTACGACCTGCTCGGCGAGGCATTCGACCCGCACCGCTACTGGCGCGGCCCGGCCTGGTTCAACACGAGCTGGCTGCTGGAGCGCGGACTGCGCACGCACGGCGAGCCGGCGGCGGCCGACGCCCTGCGCGCGGCGGTGCTGGACCTGGCCGACGCCACCGACTTCGCCGAGTACGTCGATCCGTACACGGGCGAGGCGTGCGGCGCGGCCGGCTTCGGCTGGACGGCGGCGCTCGCGCTCGATCTGTGGCACCGGGGGGATGCGCCGCACGATCGTCAAAAGCTGGACAAGAACGTACAAAAGGTAGTGTCCCTCGCGGACACCGGCACGTTCGGCAAGAGTGACTGAGGAGGGGACCGGGGATGACGGACCGGCATCATCTGCTTGTGCACGGCGCCACCTTCGCCGCCGTGGGCGACCGCGGTGACATCAGCGGGGTGCGCGGCGGCAGTTCCCCGGACGGCTTGTTCGTCCGGGACGCCCGGCACCTGAGCCGCTGGCAGCTCACCGCCGACGGCGCGGTGCCGGAGGTGCTCACCCCGGTGACGGACGGCGACGCGGCCCGCTGCGTGCTGGTCCCGCGCGGCGGCCGGCAGGAGCCGCCCGCCCACACGCTCTTCCGTGAACAGGCCGTCGGGGACAGCTCGTTCGCGGAGTCGGTGAAGGTGACCAGCAACCGCCCGGTACCCAGCACGGTCCGGCTCGCGCTCACCGTCGACGCCGACTTCACCGACCAGTTCGAACTCCGCTCCGACCACCGCACCTACGTCAAGGCCGGCGCCGTACGCTCCCGCCAGGTCCTCGACGACGGCATCGAGTTCAGCTACCACCGCGCCGAATGGCGGTCCTGTACGACGATCACGGCCGACCCGGCCCCGGAGGCCGTGGAGGAGACGGGGACCGGCGCGCGCCGCCTGGTGTGGACCCTCGATCTGGCCCCGCACGGCACGACCGAGCTGCTGCTGCGGGTGATCGCCCGCCCGCACGGGGACAGACGCGCCCTGCGCGTGCCCCGCGACCCCGCCGCCATACACGGTCAACTCCGCGCGCGGGAAGAGGAGTTCATGGAGGGCGTGGCCTTCCCGACCGGCTGGCCCGAGCTGGCCGCCGCCTGCGCCCGGGGCCTCGCCGATCTGGCGGCGCTCCAGGTCCCGGCCACCGGTCCGGACGGCGAGGAGCTGCGGGTGCCGGCCGCCGGCGTGCCCTGGTTCCTCACCCTGATCGGCCGCGACGCGCTGCTGACCTCCCTGTTCGCGCTGCCCTACCGCTCCCGGCCGGCCGCCGCCACGCTGCTCGCCCTGGCCGCGACACAGGCGACCGGCGCCGGTCCGTCACGAGCCGCCCAGCCCGGCAAGATCGTGCACGAGGTGCGGCACGGGGAGCTGGCCCACTTCGGCCAGGTGCCGTTCGGCCGCTACTACGGCTCGGTCGACGCCACCCCGCTGTTCCTGATCCTGCTCGGCGCGTACGTCGAGCAGACGGGGGACACCGCGCTGGCCCGCCGTCTCGAACCGCACGCCCGCGCGGCGATCGGCTGGATGCTGGACCACGGCGGGCTGACCTCGCGCGGCTATCTCGTCTACCGCGCCGACGAGGGCGGCCTCGCCAACCAGAACTGGAAGGACTCCCCCGGCGCGATCTGCTGCGCCGACGGCAGCCGGCCCACCGGCGCGGTGATGGCGGCGGGCGCCCAGGGCTACGCGTACGACGCGCTGCGCCGCACGGCGGGGGTGGCCCGCGCGGTGTGGGCCGACGAGACGTACGCCGCGCTGCTGGAGCAGGCCGCGGCCGACCTCCGGGACCGCTTCCAGCGGGACTTCTGGATGCGGGAGCGGTCCTTCCCGGCGCTGGCCCTCGACGGGCGGGGCCGGCAGATCGACGCGCTGGCCTCCGACGCCGGGCACCTGCTGTGGTCGGGGCTGCTGGACAAGGAGTACGGGGAGGTGGTCGGCCGGCGGCTGCTGGAGCCGGACTTCTTCTCCGGCTGGGGTGTGCGCACGGTCGCCTCCGGCCAGCCGGCGTTCCATCCGCTCTCCTACCACCGGGGCTCCGTCTGGCCCCATGACAACGCGCTGATCACCCTCGGTCTCGCCCGGTACGGGCTGCACGACGAGGCCCGTACGGTCGCCCGCGCGCTGGTCGACGCGGCGACGGCGGCGGGGCACCGGCTGCCGGAGGTGCTGGCCGGATACGGGCGCGTCCCGCACGGCTCGCCGGTGCCCTATCCGCACGCGTGTGGGCGAGGGGCACGGTCGGCCGCCGCGCCGCTCGCCCTGCTGACGGCGGTGGGGGGCGTCTAGGGGGCGGGCGGTACGTCCGCCGGCGGACGGGTGCGGACCGCCCGCGAACGGATGCGGACCGCCCGCGAACGGATGCGGACCGCCCGCGAACGGATGCGGACCGCCCGCGAACGGGTGCGGACCGCCGATGGACAGATGCGGGCCGCCCGCGGACGGGTGCGGAGCACCCGGAAACGGGTGCGGGGCCGCCGACGGACAGGTGCGGACCGCCCGCGGACGGATGCGGAGCACCCGGGAACGGGTGCTGGGCCGCCGACGGACAGGTGCGGGCCGCCCGCGAACGGGTGCGGAGCACCCGGGAACGGGTGCGGGGCCGCCGACGGACGGGTGCGGACCGCCCGCGGACAGGTGCGGACCGCCGACGGACAGGTGCGGACCGCCGACGGACAGATGCGGACCGCCCGCGGACGGGTGCGGAGCACCCGGGAACGGGTGCGGGGCCGCCGACGGACGGGTGCGGACCGCCCGCGGACAGGTGCGGAGCACCCGGGAACGGGTGCGGGGCCGCCGACGGACGGGTGCGGACCGCCCGCGGCTGAGCGCGCGGTGCCCGCGACCCTTCGGGCGCCTCGGCCGCCCTGTTGACCAGGTGTTTGCCTTGGCCGCGTGAACGGTGTCTCCCGGCGGCCCGTACGGGAGGGCATGAGCGCGCTCCAGTCGGCCGAGGAGACGGTCCCCGAAGAGACCTCCGCACCCGCCCCCCGCCCCTTCCGGCGGCCCTGGACCGTCTGGTCGGCGTGGACGCGGCGATGGCGGGAGCGGTATCCCGCCGCCGCCCGCACCCTGTCCGTCGCCGTCACCGTGCTCGCCGCCGTCCTCGTGGTCGCCGCGCTCGTGATGCCCGACACCGTCGTCCGGCTCGGGCCGGCCGAGTTCCTGCGGATACCGGCGGAGGCCGTCATCGGGGCCGCCGTGCTGCTCGCGCTGCCGCGCCGGCCGCGGGTGGCGGTGGCGGCGGCGACCGGGGTGCTGCTCGGCGCCACCACCGTGCTCAACGCGCTCGACATGGGCTTCGACCAGTACCTGGGCCGCAAGTTCAACGTGATCCTCGACTGGAGTCTGCTCACCGACGCGGAGTCGTATCTGGAGGACTCGCTCGGCCGCGGCGCCACCCTCGCCGCCGTGGCCGCGGTGATCGCCCTGGTCCTGCTGGTCTTCACCCTGCTGGCGCTGGCCGTGGTCCGGCTGAGCAATCTGCTCGCCCGGCACCCGGGCACCGCGACCCGGGGCACCCTGGTCGCCGGGGTCGTCTGGATCACCTGTTCCTCGCTCGGCCTGCAGATAGGGGGCGTGCCCATCGCCTCCGACAGCACCGCGACCGCGCTGAAGGCGCAGGCCCGCCGGGTCTCGGACACGCTCCGGGACGAGGCGGAGTTCCGGAAGGTGGCCCGGGTGGACGCCTTCGGGAACACCCCGGCCGGCCAGCTGGTGCCCGATCTGCGCGGCAAGGACGTGGTGTTCACGTTCATCGAGAGCTACGGCCGCAGCGCCATCGAGGACCCCGTGATGGCGCCCGGCGTGGACCGGACGCTCGACGTCCGCACCAGGGCCCTGGCCAAGGCCGGCTATCACGCCAAGAGCGGCTGGCTGACCTCGGCGACCTACGGCGGCAGCAGCTGGCTCGGCCACTCCACCACCATGTCCGGCCTGTGGATCAGCAACCAGCAGCGCTACCGCACGGTCATGGCCAGCGACCACATGAGCCTGACGGACGCGTTCAAGAAGACCGGCGCCTTCGACACGGTCGGGGTCATGCCGGGCGTGCAGAAGGGGTGGCCGGAGCAGAAGTGGTACGGCCTGGACAAGGTCTACAACGCCTTCCAGCTCGGCTACCAGGGACCGAAGTTCAGCTGGTCGACCATGCCCGACCAGTACGCGCTCCAGCAGTACCAGGAACGGGTGCACAGCAAGCGGCCGGCCGACGGCAGGTCACGGATGTCGCTGCTGATCCTGACCTCCAGCCACCAGCCCTGGGCGCCCATCCCGAAGATGGTCGACTGGGACCGGCTCGGGGACGGCTCGGTGTTCAAGGGCATCGAGGCGGCCGGCAACAAGTCGGCCGACGTGATCGCCGACACCACCAAGTCCCGCGAGGAGTACGGCAAGTCGATCCAGTACTCGGTGACCGCGCTCACCGAGTGGCTCCAGCGCTACGGCACCGAGAACACCGTGCTGGTCTTCCTCGGCGACCACCAGCCGATCGCCCGGGTCAGCGGCAATCACGCCAGCCGGGACGTGCCGGTGTCGGTCGTCGCCAAGGACCCCAGGATGCTGGACAAGATCGCCGACTGGGGCTGGACGGACGGCCTGCGCCCCGCCCATGACGCCCCGGTGTGGAAGATGAGCTCCTTCCGGGACCGCTTCCTGACGGCGTACGGCTCGACCCCGCACCCGAAGAAGGGCTGATCAGCCGCCGGAGGTGTCCAGTTCCGCGTCCTCGCCGACGCCCGCGCAGTCGTAGGGGTCCTTCAGCCAGCCGTCCGGCAGCACCACCCGGTTGTTGCCGGACGTACGCCCGCGCGGCCCGTCGGCGCCGGCGGGCCATGCCTGGTCGAGGTCCAGCTCGTCGAGGCCGGCGCGCAGCTCCGCCAGCGAGGACGTGACGGCGAGCCGCTTGCGCATCTCGGAGCCGACCGCGA
The DNA here is from genome assembly GCF_043079545.1 of Streptomyces sp. NPDC015171. Lineage (NCBI taxonomy): Bacteria > Bacillati > Actinomycetota > Actinomycetes > Kitasatosporales > Streptomycetaceae > Streptomyces > Streptomyces sp. NPDC015171. The sequence continues at coordinate 290,933 of NZ_JBIBUO010000004.1, read as the reverse complement.
AGCCCTTCAGGTACCAGGCGACGTGCTTGCGGAAGTCGATGACGCCCTTGGCCTCGTCGCCGCTCCACTCGCCGAGCAGCCGGGCGTGGCGGACCATGACGTCGGCGACCTCGCGCAGGGCCGGACGGGCCGTGTCCTGCGGACGCCCCTCGAAGGCCGCCACCAGGTCCGCGAACAGCCACGGCCGGCCGAGGCAGCCGCGGCCCACGACCACCCCGTCGCAGCCGGTCTCGCGGACCATCCGCAGCGCGTCCCCGGCCGACCAGATGTCGCCGTTGCCGAGCACGGGGATCTCCGGGACGTGCTCCTTCAGACGTGCGATGGCCTCCCAGTCGGCCGTGCCGCCGTAGTGCTGGGCGGCCGTGCGGCCGTGCAGGGCGATGGCCGTCACCCCCTCCTCCACGGCGATCCGGCCGGCGTCGAGGTAGGTGATGTGATCGTCGTCGATGCCCTTGCGCATCTTCATGGTCACCGGCAGGTCACCGGCGCCGGAGACGGCCTCGCGCAGGATGGACCGCAGCAGGTTGCGCTTGTACGGCAGCGCGGACCCGCCGCCCTTCCTGGTGACCTTCGGGACCGGGCAGCCGAAGTTCAGGTCGATGTGGTCGGCCAGGTCCTCCTCCGCGATCATGCGGACGGCCTTGCCGACGGTCGCCGGGTCGACGCCGTACAGCTGGATCGAGCGCGGCTGCTCGCTCGCATCGAACCTGATCAGCTGCATGGTCTTCTCGTTGCGCTCGACCAGCGCCCGGGTCGTGATCATCTCGCTGACGAACAGCCCCTTGCCGCCGCTGAACTCCCGGCACAGGGTGCGGAAGGGCGCGTTGGTGATCCCCGCCATGGGTGCGAGCACGACGGGCGGCACGACGGCGTGCGGGCCGATGGTGAGCGGGTGGGTCATCGCGGGTCTCCGGGACGGATGTACGGCACAGGGCAAGCACCCATTGTCCCTCACTCCTGCGGCAGCCCGGCCAGCAGCTCCAGCCGCCGCTCGCTCTCCTGGTCGGCGGGGAGGTAGGCGACCACCCGGTGGGCCGGACTCTGCGGGGCGAGCCACATGTTCCGGTGCTCCAGCCTGATCAGCCCGACCAGCGGGTGCAGGTACCGCTTGACGTGCGGGGACATCGGCGCCACCTCGTGCCGCTCCCACAGCGCGCGGAACTCGGCGGAGGCCCGCAGCAGCCGCTGCAGCTGCTCCTTCCAGGCCGGCTCGGCCATGTGCTCGGCCATGCCGGCCCGGTACTTGGCGATCAGGTCGCGCAGCATCTCGTCCCGGTCGAGGAAGTCCCGCTTCCAGCGCTCGCTGGTGGCGAGCAGCCACAGGCAGTTCCGGTCGGCCGGCGGCAGCTCGGCCGGGTCGCCGAAGATCCGCGCGAAGGGGCGGTTGGCGGCGAGGACGTCGTAGCGGGCGTTCTGCAGGGAGGCCGGGTAGGGGGCGAGGCGTTCGACGACCTTCAGCGCGGACGGGGCGGCGACCGGGCACTCGGCCTCGGCGCGCGGGTCGGCGGTCCCGGCGAGGGCGAACAGATGGGCGCGCTCGGCGGGGTCCATGAGCAGGGCGCGGGCGACGGCGTCCAGCACCTGCGCCGAGACGTGGGCGGCCCGGCCCTGCTCGATCCACGTGTACCAGGTGACCCCGACCGCGGAGAGCTGGGCGACCTCCTCGCGGCGCAGTCCCGGGGTGCGGCGGCGGGGGCCGCGGGGCAGGCCCACCTGTTCCGGGGTGATCCGCTCGCGCCGGCTGCGCAGGAAGGCGGCCAGTTCCCGGCGCCGGATCCGGGTGGTCTGCTCGGGCGCTGCCGTGGTCATGGCACCCAGGGTGCCGTCCGGCCGGGCTCCTGTTCCAGTTGGTGCCGGTACCTGGATGACTGCCGCCTGGTACCCGGCTGGGCGGCGGCGCAGGGTCGGGTGCGTGACCACGACGACCTCTTCCGTGACCGCCCCGCAGCGGGCGGCCCTGCGCCCGCTCGGCCTGCTCACCCTCCTCCTCGGCACCGCGCTGCCGATGATCGACTTCTTCGTGGTGAACGTGGCGCTGCCGGCGATCGAGCACGATCTGCACGCGTCCCCGGCGACCCTGGAGACGGTGGTGGCCGGATACGCGGTGGCGTACGCCGTGCTGCTGGTGCTGGGCGGCCGGCTCGGGGACTCCTACGGCCGGCGGCGGCTGTTCCTGTGGGGCGTGGCGGGCTTCGGGCTGACCTCGCTGGCCTGCGGTCTGGCGCCCGGTGCCGGCTGGTTGGTGGCGGCGCGGACGGCACAGGGCGCCGCGTCGGCGGCGCTGCTTCCGCAGGTGCTGGCCACGATCCACGCCACGACGTCGGGCGAGCGCCGGGCCCGCGCGGTCGCGCTGTACGGCTCGGTGGGCGGGGTGTCCGTCGTGCTCGGGCAGGTGCTGGGCGGGGTGCTGGTCGCGGCGGACGCGGCGGGTACCGGCTGGCGCGCGGTGTTCCTGGTGAACGTGCCGGTGGCGGTGGCCGCGTTCGGCTGTGCGCTGCGGTCGGTGCCGGACAGCCGGGCGGAGCGGCCGGCGCGCGCGGACCTGGCCGGTACGGCGCTGCTGGCGGCGGCGCTGAGCGCGCTGCTGCTGCCGCTGACCGAGGGCCGGGCGGCGGGCTGGCCGCTGTGGTCGGTGCTGCTGCTGGGCGCGGCGCCGCTGCTCGCCCTGGGCTGCCGCGCGGTGGAGCGGCGGGCGGAGCGTGCCGGGGGCAGCCCCCTGCTGCCGCCGTCACTGCTGGCCACCGCGGCGGTGCGGCGGGGCCTGCTGCTGGGCCTGCCGGTGTTCACCGGTTTCGCGGGCTGGATGTTCGTGACCGCGGTGACCCTGCAACAGGGCCTCGGGTACGGGGCGTTGCGGGCGGGGCTGACGCTGGTGCCGATGGGCGTGGCGCAGTTCGCCGCGTCGATGCTGGCCCCGCGCGCGGTGCGGCGGTTCGGCGGGCGGGCGGTGTCGCTGGCGGCGGTGGTGCACCTCGCGGGCCTCGCGACGATGGCGGCGACCGTGCTGTCCGGTCCCTGGCCTCGGCTGAGCCCGCTCGCGCTGACCCCGGGTCTCGTGCTGTGCGGCGTGGGGCAGGGCCTTGAGCTGCCGCTGTACTTCCGGTTCCTGCTGGCCGCGGTCCCGGACCGGCTGGCCGGCGCGGGCAGCGGGCTCGCGGCCACGCTGCAGCAGGCGTGCCTGGCGGTCGGGGTGGCGACGCTCGGCTCGCTGTTCCTGTCCCTGGTACCCGGCACGGGGATGCGCGGGGCGCTGGCGGTGGTGCTCGCGGTGCAGGCGGCGGGGCTGGCCGGGCTCGGGCTGCTCGGCCTGCGACTGCCCCGGGTGCCGGGCTGAGCCGGGCGGGCGGGGAACGGCCGCCGTCAAAGATCATGTAACAGTCATTAGTTAGATGCACTATCGAAATCGTCGTAGGATGGACGGATGCCGGACCTGAGCCCTCGCCGACGTCTGCTCGTCCTCGCGATCTGCTGCATGAGCCTGCTGATCGTGAGTCTCGACAACACCGTGCTCAACGTGGCGCTGCCCTCCATGCAGCGCGACCTGCACGCCACCACCTCGGGGCTGCAGTGGACGATCGACGCCTACACGCTCGTCCTGGCCTCGCTGCTGATGCTCGCGGGCTCCACGGCCGACCGGATCGGGCGCAAACACGTCTTCATCGCGGGCCTCGTGGTGTTCTCCGTCGGCTCGCTGCTCTGCTCCGTGGCCCCCAGCCTCGACCAGCTGATCGTGTTCCGCATGGTCCAGGCCGTGGGCGGTTCGATGCTCAACCCGGTCGCGATGTCGATCATCACCAACACCTTCACCGACGCCCGGGAACGCGCCCGCGCGATCGGCGTCTGGGGCGCGGTGGTCGGCATCTCGATGGCGGCGGGTCCGCTGGTCGGCGGCCTGCTCGTGCAGTCGGTGAGCTGGCGCGCGATCTTCTGGATCAACCTCCCGGTCGGCATCGCCGCGATCCTGCTCACCCTCCGCTTCGTCCCCGAGTCCCGTGCGCCCAGGGCCCGCCGCCCCGACCCGCTCGGCCAGCTGCTGGTGATCGCCCTGTTCGGCTCGCTGACGTACGCGATCATCGAGGCGCCGGACGCGGGCGCCGGCACGGTCGCCCCCTTCGCCGTGATCGCGGCGGCGGCGTTGCTGACCCTGCTGTGGTACGAGCCCCGGCGCACCGACCCCCTCATCGACCTGCGCTTCTTCCGCTCGGCCCCGTTCAGCGGCGCCACCGTGATAGCGATCAGCGCGTTCGCGGCCCTGGGCGGCTTCCTCTTCCTGTCCACCCTGTACCTGCAGAACGTGCGCGGCCTGGACGCCCTGCACGCCGGCCTGTGGATGCTGCCGATGGCCGTGCCGACGTTCCTGTGCGCCCCGCTCTCCGGCCGCCTGGTCGGCAGCCGCGGCCCCCGCCTCCCCCTGCTCGTCGCCGGTACGGCGATGACCGCGAGCGGCGTCCTCTTCGCGGTCTTCGAGGCGGAGACGGCCGACGCCACCCTCTTCGCCGGCTACGCCCTCTTCGGCATCGGCTTCGGCTTCGTGAACGCGCCGATCACCAACACGGCGGTGTCGGGCATGCCCCGCTCCCAGGCCGGTGTGGCCGCCGCGGTCGCCTCCACCAGCCGGCAGCTGGGCCAGACGCTCGGTGTCGCGGTGGTCGGCGCCGTGCTGGCCTCCGGCATCGGCTCCTCGCCGTACCGGCAGGCGTTCGTCTCGGCCGCCCGCCCCGGCTGGTGGATCCTCACCGGCTGCGGTCTCGCCGTCCTCGTCCTCGGCCTGCTGACCAGCGGGCGCTGGGCCCGCCGGACCGCCGAGCGGACGGCCGGGAGCCTGGAGTCGGCGGAGATCCGCGAGGCCGTGGGCGCGGCGGAGCGGACCTGACGCCCGCGCCGGTCAGCTCACCGGCGCCGCGGACGCCAGCGCGTGCAGCCGCTCCACGCGCTCCCAGGTGTCGTCGTCCACCGGCGTGTACGTCACCATCCGGGCACCCAGCCGGGGGCCGAGCCACAGATCGGTGTGCTCCACGGTGAGGTGGCCGACGTACGGGTTGAGGAACTCCTTGGTCTTGGAGCGGGTGCCGACCACCTCGTAGCGCTCCCAGTTCTCGCGGAACTCCGGGATCTCCTCGAGGCGCCCGAGGAGCACCTTCCAGGCGGGCTCGCCGAGGTGGCCGGCCAGGGAGGCGCGCAGCCGGGCCGCCATCAGGCGCCGGGTCTCGTCCAGGTTGACGACGGCCGCCTGCCAGTCCTTGTCGGTGTGGACGAGGAGCAGGCAGTTGCGGTCCTCGGGCGGGATCGCGTCCAGGTCGCCCATGAGGCGGCCGTAGGTGCGGTTGTAGGCGAGGATGTCGTACCGGCTGTTCTGGATGCAGGCCGGGATGGGTTCGAGACGGGTCAGCATCGCGCGCAGCGCGGGGGTGACGTTCGGGCAGCTCGCGGCCGGGGTCGGGTCGGTGGCGCCGGCCAGCTGGAAGAGATGGGTGCGTTCGCTGGCGTCCAGCCGCAGGGCGCGCGCGAGGGCGTCCAGGACCTGCACGGAGACCTGGATGTCGCGGGCCTGTTCCAGCCAGGTGTACCAGGTGACCCCGACGGCGGAGAGCTGGGCGACCTCCTCGCGGCGCAGTCCCGGCGTACGGCGGCGGGCGCCGCGCACCAGCCCGACCTGCTCGGGCGTGATGCGCTCGCGCCTGCTGCGCAGAAAGGCGGCCAGCTCGTGCCGCCTGATCTCCGAGCCCCTAGCGGTCGGCGGGGCGGCGGTCTGCCGGGCCATGGTCGTCATACCTCCAGGGTGCCGCCGGGCCGATCCTGTTGCCAGGTGGTCCTTGTACCAGGATCAGAACACTCTGGTACCCGGCTCGGCGATCCCGCAGGCTCGGGGCATGAGTGAAACCGTCACCGTCCCGGCCGCCTCGAAAACGGCCGCACCGCCCGCGCTCGGCGGGCCCGGGCTGTTCACCGTCCTGCTGGCCGCCGCGCTGCCGCTGGTCGACTTCTTCATCGTCAACGTGGCCCTGCCGGCCATCGGCACCGATCTCACGGCCGGCGAGGCCGTGCTGGAACTGGTCGTCGCCGGGTACGGCGTCGCGTACGCCGTGCTGCTCGTGCTGGGCGGCCGGCTCGGGGATCTGTTCGGCCGGCGCCGGCTGTTCCTCGGCGGCATGGCCGCCTTCGGGCTCACCTCGCTGGCCTGCGGACTGGCGCCGGGCGCCTGGACCCTGGTGGCGGCCCGGGTCGCCCAGGGCGCCTCGGCCGCCGCGATGCTGCCCCAGGTGCTCGCCACCATCCAGGCCGCCACGAGCGGCCCGCGCCGCGCCAAGGCCATGAGCCTGTACGGCGCCACGGCCGGGCTGTCCATGGTGGCCGGGCAGATACTCGGCGGGGTGCTGGTCGCCGCCGACCTCGCCGGGACCGGCTGGCGGGCGATCTTCCTCGTCAATGTGCCGGTGGTCGTGCTGGGCCTGGTGCTCGCCGCGCGGTTCGTGCCGGAGACGCGGTCGCACCGCCCGGAGCCCGTGGACGGGCCGGGCACGGTGCTGCTCGCGGTGTCCCTGCTGACGCTGCTCGCGCCGCTCACCGAGGGCCGGGCCGCCGGCTGGCCCCTGTGGACCTGGCTCTCGCTGGCCGCGTTCCCGTTCGCCGTGGCCGCCTTCTGGACGGTGGAGCGGCGGGCGGACCGCGCCGGGCGCACCCCGCTGGTGCCGCCGAGCCTGTTCCGGGTGCCGTCCATGCGGCGCGGTCTGGAGCTGATGGTGCCGTTCTCCATCGGCTTCAGCGGGTTCATGTTCATGATCGCGCTGGCGCTGCAGCGGGGCGCCGGGCTCGGTCCGGTGCCGGCCGGACTGGCGCTCACCCCGATGGCCCTCGCGTTCCTGTTCGTCTCGCTCGCCGGGCCCCGGCTGATCTCCCGGTACGGCACCCGGGTGGTCACCGCCGGAGCCGTGCTCCAGGGCGTGGGCGTGCTGCTGATCGTGCTGGCCGCCCTGCGGTACTGGCCGCACCTGGGCCTCGGCGCGCTGCTGCCGGGCGCGGCCGTGGCCGGTGCCGGGCAGGCGCTCCAGCTGCCCAATGTGCTGCGGATCGTGATGTCCGAGGTGCCGCCCGCCCGGGCCGGCGTCGGCAGCGGTGTGATGGTCACCACCCAGCAGGCGGCCCTGAGCCTGGGCGTGGCCACGCTCGGCACCCTGTTCCTGACCCTCGTCCCGCATCTGGGCATGCGGGACGCGCTGGTCACCACGCTGCTGGTGCAGCTGGCCGGGATCGTGCTGACCGGCCTGCTGAGCCTGCGGCTGCCCCGGACGGTCGGCTGAGACGGGCCGGGCCGAGGCCACGGCTCGGCCGGCATCCCGTGAACCGCCTCCTGCCGAGGCCGGTCCTGCTGCACACTCCTTGCGGTCGGGTGTGCCGGACACGGGGAGGCGTCATGCCGCAGGACAACAGCACGAGCAAGGTCAGCCGCTGGGACGGGCACGGCCGGGAACACGTGGTCCGGGTGGAGCGCACCGGGATGCAGCGCACGATCAGGTGCGACACCTGCGGCTGGCGCAAGGGCGCCCAGTTCCTGCCCTGGCTGAAGGCGGAGGAGCACCTGGCCGAGGCCCATCAGGCGACGGTGGACCCGGCCGCACCCCGGCAGCCCGCACGCCGAGGACCCCGGCCGCCGTCGGGCAGCCGTCCCGCCGAGGGCCGAGGGTAGGAGCGCGGTGTGCGTACGGAAACCGTTCCACCCGTTCCGGCCTGCGGTTCTCACCGCAATCCGAAGCTCCGGCCGGCCGTCCCGAGTGGCCGGGTCCCCGGGCGGGCGCCAGCCTGGGAAGGTCCATCGAGCGACAGGACGGGAGACACACATGACCTCCGTACTCCGTCACCACTGCCTGCGCGCGCTCGGCACCGGCGCCCTGTCCATGGCGCTGCTCGCCGGCGGGACGGCCGGAGCGCTCGCCGCCGGCTCCGCCGCGAGCCCCGCCGACGGCACGGCCACGATCAGCGCCAAGGCGGACAAGTCCGAGGTGAAGGCCGGTGACCAGGTCGTGTTCACCGGGCGCACCAAGGGCCTGAAGATCGGCGACCCGCTGGTGCTCCAGCACGAGAAGTCCGGCAAGTGGACCTCGCTGCGGGCGACTTCCAAGATCAAGAAGGGCAGCTCGTACGCCCTGATCGCCAGGCTCAACACCAAGGGCACCGAGCATCTGCGGGTCGCGAGCCTGCACTCGTCCGGGAAGGTCTACTCGCCCACCGTGACGGTCAAGGTGAACTGAGCCCGCGCACCAGCAGGTTCACGACCGCCTCGAACTCCTCCTGGACGCCGGGCCGCTGCCACTCCCGGGCGTAACCGGGGTCGTGGAAGCGGCCGGTGGCGTGGAAGACGGCTCGGGCAGCGGCGGCCGGGTCGGGCGCGTCGAAGGCGCCCGACCCGGCACCGTCCTCGATGATCCGGGTCAGCTGCCCGGTCAGGTCGTCGATGTGCTCGCCGACCGCCGTGACGTTCTCGTCGGTCAGCACCGTGTAGGTGGCGAACAGCTCGGGATCGTCGCCGGCCTTGTGCCGCTTGGCCTCGAACAGGGCCGCGAGCCAGGCCCGCAGCCGCTCCTCGGGGCTGCCGCCGGCGACGACGATCCCGGCGAGCTTCGCCGACGTCCGGTCGAGCCAGCGCTTGGTGACCGCCTCGCGCAGCACCGCCTTGGTCCGGAAGTGCCGGTAGACACTGCCGTGGCTGACGCCGAGCGCGCGGGCCACGTCGACCACGGTGGCCTTGGCCGGGCCGTGCCGGCGCAGCACCTCCTCGGTGGCTTCGAGGATGCGCTCGGCGGTCAGGGTCTCGCTGGTCGGTGGCATGCCTAGACCGTACCCGTCACCGGGAAGGGCGCTCGCTGTCGAGGTGTGCCATCTGCGCCGAGGGGTAGCGGTCGCCGGCCGCCGCGTCCGCCGGGACGGCCTGCTCGATCGCCGCGAGGTCGGCCGCGTCCAGCGTGACCTCCAGCGCGCCCAGCGACTCGCCGAGCCGCTCGCGGGTGCGGGCGCCGACGAGCGGCACGATGTCCTCGCCGCGGGAGAGCACCCAGGCGATGGCGGTCTGCGCGACCGTCGCGCCCTTCTCTTCGGCGATCTTGCGCAGGGCCTCGACCAGGTCCAGGTTGTGCTGGAGGTTCTCGCCCTGGAAGCGGGGCGAGTGGGCACGGAAGTCGTGCGCGGCCAGCTGCCGGTCGCGGGTGAAGTGGCCGGAGATCAGGCCGCGGGAGAGCACTCCGTAGGCGGTGATGCCGATGCCCAGCTCGCGGGTGGTCGGCAGGATCTCGCGCTCGATGCCCCGGGAGATCAGCGAGTACTCGATCTGGAGGTCGGCGATCGGGGCGGTGGCGGCGGCCCGGCGGACGGTCTCGGCGCCGACCTCGCTCAGGCCGACGTGCCGGACGTATCCCCGCTCGATCAGTTCGGCGATGGCGCCGACGGTCTCCTCCACCGGCACGTCCGGGTCGAGGCGGGCGATCCGGTAGACGTCGATGTGGTCGACGCCGAGGCGCTGCAGGGAGTAGGCGGCGAAGTTCTTCACGGCCGCCGGGCGGCCGTCGTAGCCGCTCCAGCCGCCCTCGGGGTCGCGGAGGGCGCCGAACTTGACGCTGGTCAGGGCCTGTTCGCGCAGGGCGGGGGGCGCGCTGCGCAGGGCTTCGCCGATGAGCATCTCGTTGTGGCCCATGGCGTAGAAGTCGCCGGTGTCCAGCAGGGTCACGCCCGCCTCCAGGGCGGCGTGGATCGTCGCGACGGACTCCGCGCGGTCGGCGTCGCCGTAGAGCGCGGACATGCCCATGCAGCCGAGGCCGAGGGCGGAGACACGGGGGCCGGTGGTTCCGAGGTTTCGGGTGTGCGTCGTCATGCCTCCACCATGACATGACGGCTGACAGATTTCAATATCTGTCATTCCATAGCTGTCAGCGGGTGCGCCCAATTGGTCCAGACCTATTGACGACAGGTCTGGACCAAGAGCAGTGTCATGTCTACGACACCTCGCCGATTCCCCCACCGGGAGGCCCGATGCTCCGCCGCACCCTCCGCCTGCTCACCGCCGCCCTGACCACCGCCGTGCTCGCCCCGCTCGCCATCGCCGCCGCGCCCGCCGCCTCCGCCGCCGACACCTGCGCGGTGAAGTCACGGCCGGCCGGCAAGGTGCTCCAGGGCTACTGGGAGAACTGGGACGGCTCCGCCAACGGCGTCCACCCGCCCTTCGGCTGGACCCCGATCACCGACTCCCGCATCCCCGCCCACGGCTACAACGTGATCAACGCGGCCTTCCCGGTGATCCGCTCCGACGGCACGGCGCTGTGGGAGGACGGCATGGACGCCGGCGTGAAGGTGGCCACGCCCGCCGAGATGTGCGCGGCCAAGGCGTCCGGCCAGACGATCCTGCTCTCCATCGGCGGCGCGACGGCCGGCATCGACCTGAACTCGTCCGCCGTCGCCGACCGCTTCGTGGCGACGATCGTCCCGATCGTGAAGAGGTACAACTTCGACGGCATCGACATCGACATCGAGACGGGCCTGACGGGCAGCGGGAACATCAACCAGCCCTCCGCCTCCCAGGCCAACCTGATCCGCATCATCGACGGGATCCTCGCCCAGATGCCGTCGAACTTCGGCCTGACGATGGCCCCCGAGACGGCCTACGTGACCGGCGGCAGCATCACCTACGGCTCGATCTGGGGCGCCTACCTGCCGGTCATCAAGAAGTACGCCGACAACGGCCGCCTGTGGTGGCTGAACATGCAGTACTACAACGGCAGCATGTACGGCTGCTCCGGCGACTCCTACTCGGCCGGCACGGTGCAGGGCTTCACCGCGCAGACCGACTGCCTGAACAAGGGGCTGGTGGTCCAGGGCACGACGGTGAAGGTGCCGTACGACAAGCAGGTGCCGGGCCTGCCCGCCCAGTCCGGCGCGGGCGGAGGCTACATGTCACCGTCCCTGGTCTCCCAGGCGTGGAAGCACTACGGCACCTCGCTCAAGGGCCTGATGACCTGGTCCGTCAACTGGGACGGCGCGAAGAACTGGACCTTCGGCGACAACGTCAAGGCGCTGCAGGGCCGCTGAGCGCGGGCGGACACACGGATGCCGGGCGGGCCGACATCGGCTCGCCCGGCATCCGGGGTGGGTGACTAGGCGCCCAGCAGACGCTGCGCCAGGTAGCCCTCGATCTGGTCGAGGGAGACGCGCTCCTGCTTCATCGAGTCACGCTCGCGCACGGTGACGGCGTTGTCCTCGAGCGTGTCGAAGTCGACGGTCACGCAGTACGGCGTACCGATCTCGTCCTGGCGGCGGTAGCGGCGGCCGATGGCGCCGGCGTCGTCGAACTCGATGTTCCAGTTCTGCCGCAGCGCCTGGGCGAGACCCTTGGCCTTCGGGGACAGCTCCGGGTTGCGGGACAGCGGGAGCACCGCCACCTTCACCGGGGCGAGGCGGTGGTCGAGGCGCAGCACCGTGCGCTTCTCCATCTTGCCCTTGGCGTTCGGCGCCTCGTCCTCGACGTACGCGTCGAGCAGGAAGGCCAGCATGGTGCGGCCGACACCGGCGGCGGGCTCGATGACGTACGGCGTCCAGCGCTCCCCGGCCTCCTGGTCGAAGTAGGAGAGGTCCTGGCCGGAGGCCTTGGCGTGGGCGCCGAGGTCGTAGTCGGTGCGGTTGGCGACGCCCTCGAGCTCGCCCCACTCACTGCCGCCGAACTGGAAGCGGTACTCGATGTCGGCGGTGCGCTTGGAGTAGTGGGAGAGCTTCTCCTTCGGGTGGTCGTACCACCGCATGTTCTCCTCGCGCAGGCCCAGGCCGGTGTACCAGTTCCAGCGCTGCTCCATCCAGTACTCCTGCCACTTCTCGTCCTCGCCCGGCTTGACGAAGAACTCCATCTCCATCTGCTCGAACTCGCGGGTGCGGAAGATGAAGTTGCCGGGCGTGATCTCGTTGCGGAAGGACTTGCCCATCTGCGCGATGCCGAACGGCGGCTTGCGGCGCGAGGTGGTCTGCACCTGGGCGAAGTTGGTGAAGATGCCCTGGGCGGTCTCGGGGCGCAGGTACGCGACGGAACCGGAGTCCTGGGTCGGGCCGAGGTGCGTGGAGAGCAGGCCGGAGAACTGCTTGGGCTCGGTGAACTGGCCCTTGTTGCCGCAGTTCGGGCAGTTGATGTCCGCCAGGCCGTTGGCCGGGGCGTGGCCCTTCTTCTCCTCGTACGCCTCCTCCAGGTGGTCGGCGCGGAACCGCTTGTGACACGAGGTGCACTCGGTCAGCGGGTCCGTGAAGGTGGCGACGTGGCCGGAGGCGACCCACACCTCGGAGGCCAGGATGACGGACGAGTCGATACCGACGACGTCCTCGCGCGACGTCACCATGTAGCGCCACCACTGACGCTTGATGTTCTCCTTGAGCTCGACACCCAGCGGTCCGTAGTCCCAGGCGGCACGCTGTCCGCCGTAGATCTCACTGCACGGGAAAACGAAGCCACGGCGCTTGCTCAGGCTGACGATGGTGTCGATCTTGTCGGCGGCCACGGTGCTCTCTTCATTACGACGACGGGCGTTGAAGCGAGATGCTTCCAGCGAATGATTCAGGTTACCGGCGCAGGCTCCCCCACGACCAAATCGGCCCCCGCTCAGACCACCTGATGAGCGTTGTTGACAACGGTTTCCATATTTGTTGAAAATGACTGTCATGAACGTACGACGACGCCTCATACCCGCCGCCGCGGTCGCCGCGGTCACCGCACTCGGGATCGGCACGCTCTCCGCCTGCTCGGGCGAGAGCACCGCAGCGACCGGCACCGGCAAGTTCGACGTCGTCGCGTCGTTCTATCCGATGGCCTTCCTCGCCGAGCGGATCGGCGGGGACCACGTCCACGTCACCACGCTCACCTCCCCCGGCCAGGAACCGCACGACCTGGAGATCAGCCCCCGGCAGATCGCCTCGCTCGAGGAGTCCGACGCGGTCCTGTACCTGAAGAACCTCCAGCCCTCCGTCGACGACGCGGTGGCCCAGTCCCCGGTCGCCACGAAGATCGACGCGGCCTCCCTGACCGCGCTGGAGGAGCACGGCAACGAGGTCGGCGGCCACGCGGCCGAGCACGACACCCACGCCGGCGGCGAAGGCTCGGGCAAGGACCCCCACATCTGGCTCGACCCGGTGAAGTACGCCCAGGTCGCCGAGGGGGTCGGCAGGGCCTTCGAGAAGGCCGACCCCGAGCACGCCGCCGACTACAAGAAGAACACCGCGGCCCTGGTGAAGCGGCTGGACGAGCTGAACGCCCGGTTCGAGAAGGGGCTGGCGCACACGGAGAGCAAGGTCTTCATCACCACGCACGCCGCCTTCGGCTACCTCGCCGAGCGCTACGGACTCACCGAGGAGGCGATCAACGGCCTCGACCCCGAGTCGGAGCCGAGCGCCGCCCGGGTCAGGGACCTGGAGAAGATGGCCGCGGCCGACGGTGTCACCACCGTCTTCTACGAGACCCTGGTCAGCGACAAGACCGCGCGGACCGTCGCAGCCGACGCGGGCCTGAGGACCGACGTCCTCGACCCCCTCGAAGGCATCACGGACAAGTCCCGCGGCAAGGACTACTTCGCGGTCCAGGAGGCCAACCTCAAGGCGCTCCAGCAGGCCCTGGGCGCCAAGTGACCGGCACGGAGGACACCACCATGAAAGAGCCCGTCATAGCCCTGCGCGGGGTGACCGCCGAACTCGGCGCACGTCCCGTGCTGCGCGGCATCGACCTCACCGTCGGCCGCGGCGAGGTCGTCGCGCTCCTGGGCGCCAACGGCTCCGGCAAGTCCACGGCGATCCGCGCGATCATCGGCCAGGTGCCGGTCAGCGGCGGCACGATCGAGCTGTTCGGCGCCCCGCGCCGGTCCTTCCGGGACTGGGCGCGCGTGGGCTACGTACCGCAGCGCACGACGGCCGCGGGCGGCGTTCCCGCGACGGTGGCCGAGATCGTGTCCTCCGGGCGCCTGTCCCGCACCCGCTTCGGTGTCTTCCGCAAGAGCGACCGGGAGGCCGTGCACCGGGCCCTCGACCTGGTCGGCATGGCGGACCGCGCCAAGGACTCGGTGGGCGCCCTCTCCGGCGGCCAGCACCAGCGGGTGCTGATCGCCCGCGCGCTGGTCGCCGAGCCCGAACTGCTGATCATGGACGAGCCGATGGCGGGCGTCGACCTGGCCAGCCAGGAGGTACTGGCCCGCACGCTGCGCGGGCAGGTCGAGGCCGGTGCCACGGTCCTGCTCGTCCTGCACGAACTGGGCCCGCTGGAGCCGCTGATCGACCGGGCGGTCGTCCTGCGGGACGGCTGTGTGCTGCACGACGGGCCGCCGCCGCGCGCGGTCGGCCAGCACGCGCTGCCCGGCCACGACCACGTACACCCGCACGCACCGGCGGGCACCGAACCGATCCGCACGGGACTGCTGAGCTGATGGACTTCCTGAACTACGCCTTCATGCAGCGGGCGCTGCTGGCCGCCGTGCTGGTCGGCATCACCGCGCCCGCGGTCGGCATCTACCTGGTCCAGCGCCGCCAGGCCCTGATGGGCGACGGCATCGGGCACGTGGCCATGACCGGTGTCGGCCTCGGCTTCCTCCTCTCCACCTCCCCGGTGTGGACGGCGACGGCCGTCTCCGTCCTCGGCGCGGTGCTGATGGAGCTGATCCGCTGGTACGGCAGGACCCGCGGGGACATCGCCCTGGCGATGCTCTTCTACGGCGGCATGGCCGGCGGTGTGATGCTGATCAACCTCGCGCCGGGCGGCTCCAACGCCAACCTGACGTCGTACCTGTTCGGCTCGCTGTCCACGGTCTCCCCGTCCGACGTGAACGCGATCTGCGTGCTGGCCGCGTTCGTGCTGCTGGTCACGCTCGGCCTGCGCCGCCAGCTGTTCGCGGTCAGCCAGGACGAGGAGTTCGCCCGGGTCACCGGTCTGCCGGTGCGCGCCCTGAACCTGCTGACGGCGGTCACCGCGGCGGTGACGGTGACGGTCGCCATGCGGGTCGTGGGCCTGCTGCTGGTGTCCGCGCTGATGGTCGTCCCCGTGGCGGCGGCGCAGCAGCTCACCCGCAGCTTCACCGTCACCTTCGTGCTCGCGGTGGTGATCGGGATCGCCGTGACCGTCAGCGGCACGATCACGTCGTACTACCAGGACGTCCCGCCGGGCGCCACGATCGTGCTGCTGACGATCGCCGCGTTCATCGCGCTGACCGCGCTGGCCGCCCCGCTGGCCCGGCGACGCGCCCGCGCGGCGGCCGCCGCGCAACCCGCGGGCGACCCGGCGGAGTGCTCGATTCCGGCCTCGCGCGGGGCCGGCGACGAGGTCGGCGTCTGACCGCCGGTGGCCCGGGCTGGCACAATGGCCCGGGCACGAGCGATCGAAGGAGGCAACGGTGACGACCGCTGGACCGCCCGTGAAGGGCCGCGCGACCCGCCAGCGTGCAGCCGTGGCGGCGGCCTTGGACGAGGTCGACGAGTTCCGCAGCGCGCAGGACCTGCACGACATGCTCAAGCACAAGGGCGACTCGGTCGGGCTCACCACCGTCTACCGCACGCTCCAGTCCCTCGCCGACGCCGGCGAGGTCGACGTCCTGCGCACGTCCGACGGCGAGTCCGTGTACCGCCGCTGCTCGACCGGCGAACACCACCACCACCTGGTCTGCCGCGCCTGCGGCAGGGCGGTGGAGGTGGAGGGTCCGGCGGTGGAGAAGTGGGCCGAGGCGATCGCCGCGGAGCACGGGTACGTCAATGTGGCCCACACCGTGGAGATCTTCGGCACATGCGCCGAGTGCGCGTCGGGAACCGCCTGAGGCGCTACACCCTCGGCAGACGGCTGTCGAGCAGGGCGCGGAGGCGGTCGATGTCGGCCGGGTCCCCCGCGCCCCGTTTGACCAGGACGTTGGCGCAGCTGCCCGCGCGGTCGGGGCTGCGCAGCACGAACACGCGGTCCCCCTCCGCGTAGCTGCCGAAGTTGCTCCACAGCATCCGTGCGTCCCCCTTGGCCCCCGCCGTCCGCACCCCTTCCTCGTCCACGGTCACCCGCAACGGCCCCTGGTGCGCGACGGCCTTCATCATCTGGCGCCCGGCGAGGCGCGGCCAGAAGTACAGCAGCACGGCGTACAGGACGATGCCGAACGGATAGACGTCCAGATCGCCCGTCCCCGCCTCCAGCGCCAGCAACGCCACGCCCAGCAGCCCGAGGGTGATGATGACGGGCGGCCGGAAGACGAGGCCGGACTTCCTCTTGCGCACGATCAGCGCGATCGCTTCCGCCAGGTCGCCCTGCTGCTGCTCGTACTCCAGCACGACGTCGCTCTTCGGCCGCTCCGCGGCACGCTCCTCGGTCATGGCCCCTCCCCGGTCCGACGACACTGAGCGGTGATCGTAACCGCGGCCCGCGGCGGTCTCAGCCGCGTCCGAAGCAGCGTTCCAGTTCGTCCAGGTCGTAGAAGGCGCTGCCCCTCGTGATCGGGCGGCAGCCCGCCTTGAAGGCCGTCTCCTTCTCGTTGTAGAGCATGCGCAGCAGGTAGCGGTCGCCCTTCTTGAACACGTCCCACTGGATGTTGGCGCCGAGCGGAGCCACGGACGCGCCCCGCCAGGGGTTGCCGGCGTAGGTGTACGGCTCGCCCGGCGCCGCGGGCCGGGTGCTGCCCGGCAGGCCCATCAGCGCGGCCAGCGGGATGATCTCCTCGGCGTGGGTGAAGCGGAGTTCGGCGCCGAGGTCGCTGGTGCCGTTCCGCTTGGCCTCGACCTGCCGGAAGAGGTCGTCGAGGAGGACGCCGGCCATCCGGTACGTGATGTCGCTGCCGGCGAAGCCGGGGCCCTTCTCGTAGAAGTCCTCGGCGTCGCCCAGGTACCCGAACCAGGCGGCGTCGGTGCGGGAGAGGTAGCGCTCCATGCCCCAGCCCTGGCCGTCCGGGCTCTCCTCGCTCATCGCCGGGGCGATGGCGTACAGGTTGTAGACGGCCCGGGCGGCGCCGGCCTGGTCCGGGATCCGCGCGACGAAGGGCTCCGTGAAGATCCTCCGCAGGACGCTCCGGGCGGCCTTACGGGTCCTCGGCTGGTCGGTGATGCCCTTCAGGGTGTCCTTGAGGCGCTGGTCGTTCTCGATGTAGTCGCGGTAGGCGGCGCCGCCCGCCGCCTTGTGGAAGTACAGCAGGTCCTTGTCGGTGCGGGCGGGACCGATCAGCGGCTCGAGGCCGGGGGCGGCAGCGGCGAGCGCGTGCGTGAACTCGGTGCCGCTGTCCACGGCCCGCCCCTGCCCGGAGCTGACGACGTCGATCTTCTCGCCGGTGTCGGCGATCTCCGCGAACAGCGACGGCAGCCGCCGCTCCATGCGCACGGCCGCGTCCGCCAGCTCCTGCCGCCCGCGTCCGCTCAGGCTGCCGTAGCCGGCCTTCGCCATGGCGGCCTGCAGGGCGCGTACCTTCGGCCCGAACTCCTCGCCCCCGCGGGTGAGTTGCCCCGCCTCCTCGGCCTTGTCCCACAGGGCGAGGATCAGGTCCCCGTCCTCGCTGTCGGTGGCCGTCCGGGACCCGTGCCGGGACACGTTCTCGGTGAAGACCGGGGCGAAGCCGGCCGGGGCCTTCTGATAGCCGCGCGGGTTCTGCCGGGGCGCGTACGGCGCCTTCGTGCCGTAGCTCTCGCGGTGTGCGGGGCCGTCGGCCGCGTGCGCGGGCAGGGCGGTGAGCAGCAGGGCGCCGAGGGCGAGGGCCGGAGCGAGTCGTCTCATGAGTCCCGCATCCTCGGCGGCCCGGGTGAATCCCGCGTGGCTACGAGGTGGAATCACCCTTCATCGCGGCCTCCATCGCGAGGAGTTCCTCGTTCGGGACGGCTCCGCCGAAGCGGCGGTCGCGGGAGGCGAACTCGAGGCAGGCCCGCCACAGGTCACGGCGGTCGAAGTCGGGCCACAGCACGTCCTGGAAGACCATCTCGGCGTACGCGCTCTGCCAGAGCAGGTAGTTGGAGGTGCGCTGCTCGCCGCTCGGGCGCAGGAACAGGTCGACGTCCGGCATGTCCGGGTAGTACAGGTACTTCTGGATCGTCTTCTCGTTGACCTTCGACGGGTCGAGCCGGCCCGCCTTCACGTCCTCGGCGAGGGCCTGCGCCGCGTCGGCGATCTCGGCACGGCCGCCGTAGTTCATGCAGAAGTACAGGGTGAGCAGGTCGTTGTCCTTGGTCTGCTCCTGGGCGACCTGCAGTTCCTTGGCGACCGACTTCCACAGCCTGGGCATCCGGCCCACCCAGCGCACCCGGATGCCGAGGGCGTCGAGCTGGTCGCGGGTCTTGCGGATGAAGTCGCGGTTGAAGTTCATCAGGAAGCGGACCTCGTCGGGCGAGCGCTTCCAGTTCTCGGTGGAGAAGGCGTACAGGGAGATGTTGCGCACACCGATCTCGATCGAGCCCTGGAGCACGTCCAGCACGCGCTCGGCGCCGATCTTGTGCCCCTCGGTGCGCGGCAGGCCGCGCTCCTTGGCCCACCGTCCGTTGCCGTCCATGACGATCGCGACGTGGCTCGGCACCAGCTCGCCCGGGAGCTTGGGCGCGCGGGCGCCGGACGGGTGCGGCTCCGGAGCCTCGTACTCGCGCCGCTGACGCCCCAGGATCCCGCGTACGACCATGTCCTTCTCGTCTCCTCGACCGTGAACTACTTCTCTACGTACCGCAGGGAGCGCAGGCCGCGCTCCAGATGCCAGTGCAGGTAGGCGGACACAAGTCCGCTGCCCTCGCGGACGTACCGCGCCTCGCAGGCGTCCGCCGTCTCCCAGTCTCCCGTAAGCAGCGCGCCCAGCAGCAGCAGGGTCTGCGGGGACGGTACGACGCTGCCGGGCACCCGGCAGTCGGCGCAGACACAGCCGCCGGAGCCCACCGAGAAGAACCGGTTCGGGCCGGGCATCCCGCACTTGGCGCAGTCGGTGAAGCTGGGCGCGTAGCCGTTGACGGCCAGGGACCGCAGCAGGAAGGCATCGAGGACGAGATGGGGGGCGTGCTCGCCCCGGGCGAGCGTCCGCAGGGCCCCGACCAGCAGCAGGTACTGCTGGACGGCCGGCTCGCCCTCATGGTCCGTGAACCGCTCGGCCGTCTCCAGCATGGCCGTCCCGGCGGTGTACCGCGCGTAGTCGGTGACGATCCCGCCGCCGTACGGGGCGATCGTCTCGCTCTGGGTGCACAGCGGCAGCCCGCGCCCGATCAGCTCGCTCCCCCGGGCGAAGAACTGCACGTCGACGTGGGAGAAGGGTTCCAGGCGGGCGCCGAACTTGGACTTGGTGCGCCGCACGCCGCGCGCGACGGCGCGTACCCGCCCGTGACCGCGCGTGAGCAGCGTGATGATCCGGTCCGCCTCACCCAGCTTCTGGGTGCGCAGCACGATGCCGTCGTCGCGGAACAGGCTCATGGCCACCATTCTCGCCCATGCCGGAAGCGGTCAGAGCGCCTCTCCGCGGCTGCGGGCGTTGGCATGGGCGGTCGCCGCGCTCAGCCGCTCGGCGGCGGTCGCGCCGCGCAGCGCGGCCGGCTCCGCGTCCCACTCCCGCCCTCCGCCGTACGGCCGCAGCTGTACGTACGGTCCCTCGTGCCCCATGACGATGCCGACCCTCCCGGTCCGGGTGTCCATCACATGGCTGCCGACGGAGGGCTTCACCGCCCCGCCCCCGACGGGAGAGCGACCCCGGCCTGTTCGAGAGCCGACCGCGATTCCTTCAACGTCTCCTCCGCCTCTCAGGCACACGGCGCCGCGCGGGTGGTGCGCCGCGCCTTCAGCCTGGCTCCCCGTCCTCTCCGAGTTTCACGCTTCGCGCATCCGGCGTGACGCTGCGCCTCTACACTCTGCGGGATCCCGGTGCGACCTGCGAGCTGCGCCATTCGTGTGCGCTGTCTTGACCGCCCTCACAGCCCCTCCTATGGTCGCGCTACTGACCGGACGTAGGACGTAGGACGTCGTATCTCCCACCCCTCCCCTCTCCCACTTGCTGGAGGACCCGTGCGCGACGACGTGGCCCCCGACGTACCGGCACCGCGCCGCCGGTCGTTCCTGAAGTACACCGGTGCCCTGGGCGCGGCCGCCGCTGTGCCGCCCGCGCTGGCGGGCTGTTCCGCGGGACCCGAGTCCACGAACGACACCGGGGACGGCGGCAGCGGCAAGGACCGCACGCTGACCGCCGTCATCGGCTACGGAAACGACGGCAGCTGGGATCCGACGCAGACCGCCTCGGCGTTCGCGATGGCCGCCAACAACCACATCTACGAGGGGCTGCTGGACACCGACCCGATCACCCGGGTGCCGTATCCGGCGCTGGGCACCGAGGTGCCCGCGGACCCGCACGCCACCACCTGGCGGTTCACGCTCCGGCCGGGCGCCACCTTCCACGACGGCAAGCCCGTCACCGCCGACGACGTCGTGTTCGTCTTCGACCGGATCCTGGACCCGAAGACCCAGACCCTCGCCAAGGGATTTTTCGCCAGCTGGCTTCAGAGCGTCCGGAAGGTCGACCCGGGCACCGTCGAGCTGAGGCTCAGGTACCCCTTCCCGGACGGGCTCGCCCGGCTCACCCTCGCCAAGATCATGCCGAAGCACGTCTACTCCCGGCCCGGCGCCTGGGACGACGCGATCAAGGGGCTCGCCGTGGGGTCGGGGCCGTACCGGCAGACCGCGCACCACCCGAAGTCGAACACCACCTTCGAGGAGTTCGCCGCCTACAACGGTCCGCGCAAGCCCGCCTTCCGCAGGATGAACTGGCTGACCATCGTGGACGCGGCTCCGCGCGTCGCGAAGATCTCCGGTTCCGGCGCCGGCGCGCAGATCTCCGACAACATCCCCTACGCCAATGTCTCCCGCCTCCAGCAGGGCGGTCTGAAGGTCGCGGGCGGCGCCGGGATGAACAACCTCTTCCTGATGTTCAACACCCGGCACAAGCCGTTCGACGACGTCCGGGTGCGGCAGGCGCTGCACTACGCCATCGACACCGAGAAGATGGTGCGGGTCGCGCTGAAGGGGCACGGCAGGCCCGCGTCCTCGTTCCTCGACGAGGGCAATCCCGGCTACCGGCGGGCCAGGACCGTCTACGACCACGACCCGGCGAAGGCGAAGGCCCTGCTGAAGGCCGCCGGGGTGACGGACCTGGAGGTCGAGATCCTCGCGGTCAACGTCAGCTGGATCGTGGACTGCCTGCCGACCGTCAAGGCCTCCTGGGACGCGATCGGCGTGCGGACGACCCTGGCCCCGCAGGAGACCACGGCCGTCTTCACCAAGATGGACCAGAAGCAGGACTACCAGGTGGTGGCGGCGGCCTCCAACCCCAATCAGTTCGGGCTCGACGCCGACCTGATCATGCACTACAACTACGGCCCCGAGAACCTGTGGATGCAGTACACGCGGTGGGCCGGCCACCCCGTCGCCAAGCGGCTCTTCACGGACATGGACCGGGCGAGCCGGGAGCCGGACCCCGCGCGGAAGAAGGCGATGGTCCAGGACTACATCGACGTCGTCGCCGAGCAGGCCGTGCTCTACCCGGTCGTCCACAACGAGCTGATGACCGCCTGGGACGCGCACAAGCTCAGCGGGATAAGGGCGCAGCCGTACCCGGGGATCAATCTGCTCCAGGCCAAGTGGGTCTGACGGCATGACGACCGTCGCACGGATCCTGCTCCGCCGGATCGCCCTGCTCGTACCGCTGATGCTCGGCATCGTGCTGTTCGTGTTCCTGGTGATGCGGTTCTCGGACGTCGACCCGGCGTCCGCGTTCTTCCAGGGCGCCAATCCGACCCCGGGGCAGCTGCACGACTTCCGGGAGCGCAACGGGCTGCTGGATCCGCTGCCGGTGCGCTACCTCCACTTCGTCGGCGATCTGCTCCACGGCGACCTCGGGACCAGCGCCCTCACCCGCGCCCCCGTGGTCGACCAGGTCACCACCGCCCTGCCGCTCACCCTCCAGCTGACCTTCCTCGGCCTGTTGACCGCGGTCGTGCTGGCGCTGGCCGGCGGGGTGACGGCGGCGGTGTACCGGGACCGGCTGCCGGACCAGACCATCCGGATCGTCTCGCTGGTCGGGGTCGCGGCGCCGGGGTTCTGGCTGGCGCTGCTGATGATCCAGTACCTGGCCGTGGACCAGGGCTGGTTCCCGACCGGCGGTTACATCAACCCGGCCGACTCGGTCACCGGCTGGCTGAAGACCATGGCCCTGCCCGCGCTCGCCCTGTCCTTGCCGGTGGCCGCCCAGCTGACCCGGATCGTGCGGACCTCGGTGGTGGAGGAGCTGGACAAGGACTACGTGCGGACGGCGATCGGGAGCGGGCTGCCGCCCTGGGTGGTCGTCGGCCGCAACGTCCTCAGGAACGCCCTGGTCAATCCGCTGACCGTGCTCGGTCTCCGGGTCGGCTACCTGCTCGGCGGCGCGGTCGTCATCGAGACGATCTTCTCGCTGCCCGGCATGGGCAAGCTGATGATCGACGCCGTGCAGAACGGCGACCCGGCGGTGGTGCAGGGCGTCGTCCTCACCACCGCCACCGGGTTCGTCGTCGTCAACCTCGTCATCGACATCCTGTATCTGCTGGTCAACCCACGACTGAGGGCGGGCTGATGGTCACGCGCGCGAGCCTCACCGAGCGGCTGTCCCGGCCCGGCGTCCGGCTGCGCGGCTGGCGCCGGCTGCCGCTGCTGTCGAAGGGCGCCGTCTGCTTCCTGGCCGTGGTGGTCCTGGTCGCCGCCCTGGCGCCGCTGCTGGCCCCGCACGATCCGCTCGACCAGCAGGACCCGGCGGGCGGCAGCGGGGCGCCCTCGGCCTCCCACTGGATGGGGCAGGACAGCCTGGGCCGGGACATCCTGAGCCGGCTGATGTACGGCGCCCGGTGGTCGCTGGCGATCGGGCTCGGCGCGACCGCGCTGGCGCTGGTCGCCGGGGCGCTCGTCGGGGCGCTCGCCGCCACCTCCCGCAAGGCCGTCGACGAGACGCTGATGCGCTGTCTCGACGTGGTGATGGCGTTCCCGGGCATCGCGCTCGCCGCCGTGCTCGTCGCCGTGTTCGGCGGCGGGATCGGCGTGCTGATCTGCGCGATCGCCTTCCTGTTCACCCCGCCGGTGGCCAGGGTCGTACGGGCCAATGTGCAGGACCAGTACGGCGAGGACTACGTCACCGCCGAGCGGGTCATCGGCGCCCGCACCCCGCACATCGTGCTGCGGCACGTGGCCGTCAACTGCGCCGCGCCGGTGCTGGTGTTCTGCACGGTCCAGGTCGCCGAGGCCATCGTCTTCGAGGCCTCGCTGTCCTTCATCGGCGCGGGCGTGCGGCCCCCGGACCCCTCCTGGGGCAGTGTCATCGCCGACGGCAAGAACATGGTGCTGACCGGCGGCTGGTGGGCGACCGTCTTCCCGGGGCTGCTGATCCTGCTCACCGTGCTGTCGCTGAACATCCTCTCCGAGGGCGTGTCGGACGCCTGGGCCGCGCCCGCGCCGCGCGAGGTGCGGACCCCGCACGAGCGTGTGCGGGACGGTCTGGAGACGCCCGAGCCCGGCACCGGCGAGGTGCTCCCGCTGCCCGGCCTCGCCCAGGGCGCCCGGCGGCTGCGCTCCCGGGCCCGGCCGCTGCCCGACCGGTCCGGGCAGCCGGTGCTCGCCGTGGAGAACCTCGCCATCGGCTTCCCGGACCGGCACCGGGGCGTGGACATCGTCGCCGGGGTCAGTTTCGAGGTGTACGCCGGCGAGGTGCTCGGTCTGGTGGGCGAGTCGGGCTGCGGCAAGTCGCTGACCGCGCTGACGGTCATGGGGCTCCAGCCGAAGGGCGCCCGGATCCGGGGCCAGGTGCGGTTCCGGCAGCGGGATCTGCTCACCGAGCCGATGCGGGCGCGGCGGCGGCTGCTCGGCCACGAGATGGCCATGGTCTACCAGGACGCCCTGTCCTCCCTGAACCCCGCCATGACCATCCGCGCCCAGCTGGGGCAGCTCGTGCGGCGCGGTGGCCGGCGCAGCGCGCGGGAGCTGCTGACGCTGGTCGGTCTCGACCCGGAGCGCACCCTGCGCAGCTATCCGCACGAGCTGTCCGGCGGGCAGCGCCAGCGCGTGCTCATCGCTATGGCCCTCTCCCGCGACCCGAAGCTGATCGTCGCCGACGAGCCGACCACCGCTCTGGACGTCACCGTGCAGGCCCAGGTCATGGAGCTGCTGCTGCGGCTGCGGGCGGAGCTGGGCTTCGCGCTGGTCCTGGTCTCGCACGATCTGGCGCTGATCGCCGACATCACCGACCGGGTGGTGGTGATGTACGGCGGGCAGATCGTGGAGACCGGGGTGACCGCCGACCTGGTGGCGGCACCGGCCCACCACTACACGCGCGGCCTGCTCGGCAGTGTGCTGTCGCTGGAGTCCGCCGAGGTGCGGATGACGCAGATCAAGGGGGTCGTGCCGGCCCCGGCCGACTTCCCGGCGGGGTGCCGGTTCGCCGACCGCTGCCCGCTCGCCACCGAGGTGTGCCACACGACCGCCCCGGTCCTCACGGGCACCCCCGTGCACACGGCCGCCTGCCACCACCCGGCGGTGGAGCTGACGTCCGCCGAGAGCGAGGAGGCCCTGCAGTGACCGCTGTCGTCCAGGTGCGGGACGCGCACGTCGTCCACAAGGCGCGCAGCGGCGGCCTGTTCCGGCGGGACCGGGTGTACGCCCTGACCGGCGCCGAGCTGTCCGTCGCCCCCGGCGAGACGGTCGGTGTGGTGGGCGAGTCGGGGTGCGGGAAGTCGACGCTGGCGAAGGTGCTGGTGGGCATCCAGCGGCCGACCTCGGGGGCGGTGTCGTACCAGGGCCGCGACCTGTGGACGATGCCGCCGGGGGAACGCCGGGCCGCGGTCGGCGCGGGCACCGGCATGATCTTCCAGGATCCGTCGACCGCCCTGAACCGCCGGCTGACCGTCCGCCGCGTCCTGCGCGACCCGCTCGACGTCCACCGGCGCGGCACCCGGGCCCAGCGGGAGGAGCGGGTGCGGGAGCTGATGGCCCTGGTGGGGCTCCCCCCGGTGCTCGCCGACGCCCTGCCCGGGCAGCTGTCGGGCGGCCAGCGCCAGCGCGTGGCCATCGCCCGGGCGCTCGCCCTCGACCCGGCGCTGGTGGTCGCCGACGAGCCGACCAGCGCCCTGGACGTCTCGGTGCGGGCGCAGATCCTCAATCTGCTGCTCGACCTGAAGGAGCGCCTCGGGCTCGCCCTGGTCTTCGTCTCGCACGACATCCAGACGGTACGGCGGATGAGCGACCGGGTGATCACCATGTATCTGGGCCGGATCGTGGAGGAGACCCCGGCCGACCGGGTCACCGACGCCGCCCGGCACCCGTACACCCGTGCCCTGTTCTCGGCCACGCCCGGTCTGCTGGACCCGATCGACCCGATCCCGCTGTCCGGCCCGGTGCCCTCGGCGACCCGGCCGCCGAGCGGCTGCCCGTTCCGCACCCGGTGCTGGAAGGCCGACGGGGCGTGCGCCGAATCGATGCCGGACTTCACGGCCGCGTCACGGCCCGGACACCGCTACCGGTGCCACCATCCTGTGGAGGAGGACATGCCGACCCGCGATCTAGCTCGCCAGGAGCCCTGAATGACCTTCCCCGCCCCGCTCACCGGTGTCGTCCCGCCCGTCTGCACCCCCCTGACACCCGAGCGCGAGGTGGACGTCCCTTCACTGCTGCGCCTGGTGGACTTCCTGGTGGAGGCCGGGGTGCACGGGCTGTTCCTGCTCGGCTCCACCTCGGAGGCGGCCTTCCTGACGGACGCGCAGCGCCGCCAGGTGGTGGCGGCCGTGACCGCGCACGTGGGCGGCCAGCTGCCCGTCCTCGCGGGCGCCATCGACATGACCACGCCGCGTGTCCTCGACCATGTCGCCGCGGTCACCGCGGCCGGCGCGCAGGCCGTCGTCGTCACCGCCCCCTTCTACGCCCGCACCCACCCCGCGGAGATCGTCCACCACTACCGCCGGATCGCCTCGGCGAGCCCGGTCCCGGTGATCGCCTACGACATCCCGGTCGCCGTGCACAGCAAGCTCCCCGCCGATGTGGTGCTGGGGCTCGCCGGGGACGGTGTGCTGGCCGGGATCAAGGACTCCAGCGGGGATCTGGCGGCGTTCCGGGAGATCGTCACGGGCGCCCGCGCCCACGCGGGGTTCAGCGTGCTCACCGGATCCGAGCTGTTCGCCGACGCGGCGCTGGCGCTGGGCGCGGACGGCGCCGTGCCGGGCCTGGCCAATGTCGACCCGCACGGCTATGTCCGGGTGTACCGCCTGTGCCGGGCCGGGGACTGGGCGGGCGCGCGGGCCGAACAGGAGCGGCTGTGCGCGCTGTTCGGGATGGCCGGCGCCGGGGACCCGGCGCGGATGGGCGGCAGTTCGTCGGCGCTGGGCGCGTTCAAGGCCGCGCTGCACCTGCGCGGCGTCATCGACTGCCCCGCGACCGCCGAACCACAGGTCCCCCTGTCCGGCGAGGAGACCGAGAAGGTCGGCAAGCACCTCGCGACGGCCGGCCTGCTGGGCCTCGGCCCGCACCGGCGCTGACGCGGCGGTCAGGGCGTGGTCCGGCGGCTCTGCCGGAGTTCGCGGTGGACCGCCCAGGCGTCCCCGACCGGGCCCAGGTGCCCGAGCTTGTCGGGGTTGACCACCAGGCGGATCGTCTGGATCCGCCCGTCGAGCACATCGAGCGCCATGGTGTGCAGCAGCCTGCCGTCCCGGTCGCGGAAGACGGCGCCGGGCTCGCCGTTGACGTCGTGCGGTTCGCAGGTGACGTCGAGGCCGGCCAGTCGCGGGAAGACGGTGGCGAGCAGCCGGGACACGTTGCCGGCGCCGAGGACGGCGCGGGCCAGCCGCGGTGCCTTGCCGCCGCTGTCGCCGACCATCGACACATCGGCGGCGAGCAGTTCCCTCAGCCCGCCGACGTCGCCCTCGCGGAGCGCGCCGAAGAACCGCGCGGCCAGCTCCGCCCGCGCGGTGCGGTCCGCTTCGAAGCGGGGCCGGCCCTCGGTCATATGGCGCCGGGCCCGCACCGCGAGCTGGCGGCAGGCCGGCTCCGAGCGGCCCACCGCCGAGGCGATCTCGGGGAAGCCGAAGTCGAAGACCTCGCGCAGCACGAAGACCGCGCGCTCCAGCGGGCTGAGCCGTTCGAGCAGCAGCAGGGCGGCCGTGGACACCGAGTCGGCCAGCTCCGCCGAGCGCGCCGGGTCCTCGTAGGGGTCGGCGAGCAGCGGCTCGGGGAACCACGGCCCGACGTACTCCTCCCGGCGGACGCGGGCCGAGCGCAGCACGTCGATGGAGAGCCGGGTCACCGTGGCCGACAGGAAGGCCCTGACCGACCGGGGCTCGGCCGGTGAGGCCGAGAAGCGCAGCCAGGTCTCCTGGACGGCGTCCTCGGCCTCGCCCACGCTGCCGAGGATCCGGTAGGCGATCGAGAACAGCAGGGGCCGCAGCTCCTGGAACTCCTCGGTCCTGCTCATGCGAAGCGCCCCCAGGCGACGAATGCGGCGACGGCCGGACAGCAGAGGTTCGGCAGCACGGACGCGGACTCGCCGCGCCGGCCATGAGTGATCATCGCACCGGCCGTCAGCGGCACCCGGCACAGGGCGGTCACCGGCACCCGTACCGGTGCGAGACCGGGCGCGGCCGGCACTCCGGCGGCCGTCCACAGCACGAGGTTCATCGTCCGCTCCTTGATCGGGGTCCGTACCCCGTAGGACGAGACAGCGCCCCCTCCTGTGACACCGGGCCGGTGCGGAACCTACGACAGGCGGACCCTGCGGAACTCCAGGGCCTCGTACGGGCCGTGCACGCCGGTCTCGAAGAGGACGCCGACCGTGTCGTGGGCGAGCTGGACGAGGTCGGAGTAGGCGGCCCGGTGGTCCGTGAGGGTGCCGAGGCGGGTGAAGGTGCGGCCGGCGTCCGCGCTGGACCACAGGGCGAGGGCGCGGCGGGCGGTCGGCACGGAGGGCGCGGAGAACAGCAGCGGGGCGCCCGGCAGCCGGAGCTGGAGCACGCTGCCCTGGACCACCGGGACGGCGTGCAGGGCCGGCTGGACGGTGTAGGGGCGGTCCAGAGTGCGCCCGCCGTCGCTGGAGTAGGCGTCGAGCCGGTTGCCGGGCGCGCGCCCGTTCTGGTCCCGGGCGCTGAAGTAGACGCGGCCGTCCGGGAGCTGGGCGGCGCTGGTCTCGTTGGCGTTGGTCCAGCCGTCGTAGCCGTCGTCCACGAAGCCGAGGTGCCAGCTGCGCCCGCTGTCGTCGCTGTAGAGGGCGTGGCCGCCGTAGTACTTGGCCTCCTGGCCGGTGTCGTGGGAGCCGGGGGGCGGGGCCGCGGAGTGGTCGGCGGGGATGAGCAGGCGGCCGGCGTGCGGGCCCCGGGTGAGGGCGACCGCGTGGCCGGGACCGGTGGCGTACCAGCGCCAGCCGGGCCGCTTCACCTCGGCGGTGATGTCGCACGGCGCCGAGAAGCGCCGGCCGTCGTCCCAGCTGCGCTGCACGAACACCCGGCGGCCCCGCGCCGGGGTGACCTCGCCGCGCATGATCTGCCCCTCCGTGACGGTCCCGGCGTTGGCGCTGGTCACCAGGACGACGGCGCCGGTGCGCGGGTCGATCACGGGGGCCGGGTTGCCCCGGGTGTGTCCCTGGCCCGCGGCCACCACGGTGAGCCGGCCCCAGGTGCAGCCGCCGTCGGTGGAGCGGCGCAGGACCACGTCGATGTCGCCGGTGTCGGCGGCCCCGCCGCGCCGGCCCTCGGCGAAGGCCAGGACGGTGCCGTGCCGGGTCTTCACCACGGCCGGGATGCGGTAGACGGCGTAGCCGCCCTGCCCGGAGACGTACGGCACGGAGGTGCCGCAGCCGCCGGGGGCGGCGTGCGCGGGCAGCCGCCCGGTGAGCGAGGTGAGGAGCGCCAGGCTGGTGAGGAGCGAGCGGCTGCGCGTGTTCACGCCCTGATGCTCCCCGCATTCCCGGGGGCGGTCTTCCTCCGTCCGGGGGAAACGCCGCAGGGCCACTCTCCCTGGCGGACCACCGAACACCGGTGCGCATTCAGGGCGTGCCGAGCGTCAGGACGGTGTGCGCGCCGCCGCCAGCAGCCGGGTCACGTCGTCCGCGCAGATGGTGAGGGCGGCGCCCACCGTCGCCAGGGCGTCGCGTTCGGCGGGGGTGTAGGGGCCGTCGGCGAGGGCGATGCGGGCGGCCTGCAGGAGCAGGGACTCGCGGCCGGCCGGGGCCAGATGCGGGGCGAGCGGGTCCAGCGCCTCGTGCAGCTCTATGGTCAGCCCGGCTCCGCAGGGCTGCTCGAAGAACCGGCCGGTGTCGGCGGCGAGGGCCTCGACCAGGGCGGCCAGCTGTTCCTCGGTGCAGTCGGCGAAGCCGGCCGCGCGGACCGCGGCGGCGGCCGTCTCCAGGGCGGTGCGGGAGCAGGTGCCGCCCGCCGCGAGGACGGCGAGGGCGACGGTGTGCACGGCGTCGCGCAGCATCGCGGAGAAGCGGCGGGTGGTGGGGTGGTCCAGGACCTCGGTGCCGAAGTGCTGCAAGCAGGCCGCGCACTCCACCACGGGTCCGGTCGTGCCGCGGGGCAGCACCGGCACGCCGAGCAGGGTGAGCCGGCGCCGGCCGGTGAGCCGCTGGTAGTTGCGGTCGCCGCCGCAGCCGGGGCAGTAGAACTCGCCGTCCCCGACGGGCGTCCATGCGGTGCGGGTGCCCAGGATGCACGCAGCCCTGGTGGCACGGCCGTCTCGTCCCCGTACTGGCAGCACGTCGCACCTCCGTAACCGCGCGGCAACATCGCCGCGCTGGCGTGATGTTAGCCACATCCCGGAGGCTGAGTCAGTACCCCGTAAGAGACCTTTCCGTGACCTGAGGGGCGCACTGGCCGAGAAGTGACGGCGCCCCGGCCGCCGTGTGCGGCGGCCGGGGCGTCGAAAGAGCCGGTCAGACGGGGTCAGCGGGTGGCGCGGTTCACCGCGGAGACGACCGCCTTCAGCGACGCACGCGTCGTGTTCGCGTCGATGCCGATTCCCCACAGAACCTTGTCGCCGATCGCGCATTCGATGTAGGAGGCGGCCTGTGCGGAGGCGCCCTCGCTCATCGTGTGCTCCTGGTAGTCCAGCAGGCGTACGTCGATGCCCAGGCCCTGCAGCGCGCCGAAGAAGGCCGAGATCGGACCGTTTCCGGAGCCGGTCAGGACGGTGTCCTGGCCGTCCACGGTGGCCTCGACGGTGAGGGTGTCCACGCCGTCGGTGTCGGTGGTCGACTGGCCGGTCCTGACCTGGATGCGGCCCCACGGGTTGTGCGGGTTCGGCAGGTACTCGTCCTGGAAGACCGCCCAGATCTCCTTCGGCGTGATCTCGCCGCCCTCGGCGTCGGTCTTCGCCTGGATGAGCCGGGAGAACTCGATCTGCATCCGGCGCGGCAGGTCCAGCTTGTGGTCGTTCTTCAGGACGTAGGAGATGCCGCCCTTGCCGGACTGCGAGTTGACCCGGATGACGGCCTCGTAGGAGCGGCCGACGTCCTTCGGGTCGATCGGCAGGTACGGGACCGCCCACTCGATGTCGTCGACGGTGACGCCCTTGGCGGCCGCGTCGGCCTCCATGGCGTCGAAGCCCTTCTTGATGGCGTCCTGGTGGGAGCCGGAGAAGGACGTGTAGACCAGGTCGCCCACGTACGGGTGGCGCGGGTGGACCTCCATCTGGTTGCAGTACTCCCACGTGCGACGGATCTCGTCGATGTCGGAGAAGTCGATCTGCGGGTCGACGCCCTGGGAGAACAGGTTCATGCCCAGGGTGACCAGGTCGACGTTGCCGGTGCGCTCGCCCTGCCCGAACAGGCAGCCCTCGACGCGGTCGGCGCCGGCCATCACGGCCAGTTCGGCGGCGGCCACGGCCGTGCCGCGGTCGTTGTGCGGGTGGACGGAGAGCACGACGTGCTCGCGGCGGGACAGGTTGCGGTGCATCCACTCGAAGCGGTCCGCGTGCGTGGACGGCGTCGAACGCTCCACGGTGGCGGGCAGGTTGAGGATGATCTCGCGGCCCGGACCCGGCTGGTAGACGTCCATGACCGCTTCGCAGACCTCCAGCGCGAAGTCCAGCTCGGTGTCGGTGAAGATCTCCGGCGAGTACTGGTAGCCGAACGTCGTCCCATCAGCCTCCGGGCCCAGCAGCTTCTCGGCGTACTCCATCACCAGGCGGGTGCCGTCGACGGCGATCTGCTTGATCTCGTCCTTCGAGCCGCGGAAGACGACCCGGCGGAAGACCGGGGCGGTGGCGTTGTACAGGTGGACGGTGGCCCGCCTGGCGCCCTTCAGGGACTCCACGGTCCGCTCGATCAGGTCCTCGCGGGCCTGGGTCAGTACGGAGATCGTGACGTCGTCCGGGATCGCGCCCTCTTCCTCGATGATGGAGCGCACGAAGTCGAAGTCGGTCTGGCCCGAGGCGGGGAAGCCGACCTCGATCTCCTTGTAGCCCATCGCGACCAGCTGGTCGAACATCCGGCGCTTGCGCTCGGGCGACATCGGGTCGATCAGGGACTGGTTGCCGTCGCGCAGGTCGGTGGAGAGCCAGCGCGGGGCGGCGGTGATCCGCCGGTCCGGCCAGGTGCGGTCCGGGATGTCGACCTGGTCGTACCGGCCGTACTTGTGGATCGGCATGGGGCTGGGCTGCTGGCGATTGGCCATGATGCGTAAGGCTCCTCAGGAGGTCCGGAAGGACGGCCGACGACGCAACGCCAAGCTCCGCGGGGAGGGAGTCGGCCTCGACTACAGGCCCTCGCCGCGGCAGCTAAGAAGAAGCAGCCAGAAACGCATGATGCTGCGCAGCCTAGCCGAGCCGTTCCGGGGGCGCGGGCCTGTCCCAGTATGCGGGACCACCTGATAAATATGGACAAAAGGTGCGCCACACCACATCGCCGTACCACATCGTCACTGACCGTCGCGTTCCGTGTCCCGGTATTTCACCAATCATGGTGGCAGCTAGTGACATGCGTGTCACACAGTGCGATGGTGCCGGGCATGACGACCAACGGGGGCTTCACGCCCGTCTTCTGCACGATCGTGCCGCCGCACGTCCTCGACAAGCTCGCCCGCAACGAGGACCCCGCGCTCTCCGGCCCGGCCCGCCGGTCCCTGGAGCACGACGCGTACCAGCGCACCAAGCGGCGGCTGACCACGGTGATCGGCGCGGCCTCCGCCGCCGCTCCGGCCGGCGCCGCCGCCGACCAGCCGCAGCGCACCATCTACGACGCCGGCCACACCCAGGACCTGCCCGGCGCCAAGGTGCGCGAGGAGGGCTCCGAGCCCGGCTCCGACGCCACCGTCAACCGCGCCTACGCGGGCCTCGGCGCCACCTTCGAGCTGTATCTGAAGGCGTACGGCCGGCACTCCATCGACGACAACGGGCTGCCGCTGGACGCCACCGTCCACTTCGGCGAGGGCTACGACAACGCCTTCTGGAACGGCGAGCAGATGGTGTTCGGCGACGGGGACAACGAGATCTTCCTCGACTTCACCCTCCCGGTGGACGTCATCGGCCACGAGCTGACCCACGGCGTCACCCAGCACACCGCCAACCTGGCCTACTTCGGCCAGTCCGGGGCGCTCAACGAGTCCCTCTCCGATGTCTTCGGCTCGCTGATCAAGCAGTACACGCTGGGCCAGACCGCCGCCGACGCCGACTGGCTGATCGGCGCCGGGCTGCTCGCGCCGCGCGTCACCGGCACCGCCCTGCGCTCGATGAAGGCCCCGGGCACGGCGTACGACGACGACGTCCTCGGCAAGGACCCGCAGCCGGCGACCATGGACGACTACGTCCGCACCGGGCGCGACAACGGCGGCGTGCACATCAACTCCGGCATCCCCAACCACGCCTTCTACCTCGCCGCCACCGCCCTCGGCGGCTACGCCTGGGAGAAGGCCGGCCGGCTCTGGTACGACGTGCTCACCGGCGGGGCACTGAAGGAGGACGCCGACTTCGCCGCGTTCGCCACGCTGACCGTGAAGGCGGCACGGGAGCGGTTCGGCGCCGGGGACGAACTGGAGGCCGTGCAGAAGGCGTGGGAACAGGTCGGGGTGCGGACGCTGTAGTTCCGTACTACACAGGGACCCATGCGAATTCGAGTACGGCGCACCGGCGGTTTCGCGGGCATCGAGCGCCGGGCCGAGGTGGACACCGCCGGCCGGCCCGACGCCGACGAGTGGCGGGCCCTGGCCGAACGCGCCCTCGCGTCCGGCCGGGACACACCGGCGGCCGGCGTCCCGGACGGCTTCCACTACGAGATCACGGTGGACGGCCGCACGGTCCACGCCGCCGATCCCCGGCTGACCGACGCCCAGCGGGAGTTGGTGTCCCGGCTGCTGAAGGAGGGCGCCTAGGCACCAGTTCCGGCCGGGGCGTTGACTTCCGTTACCGGGGGTACGGATGATCCGGCCATGGCGACTGACACAGGCGGCGCGATCCCCAGGTTCCCGGCCGGCTTCGTGTGGGGCGTGTCCACCTCGGCCCATCAGATCGAGGGGGCGGCCGGGGAGCGGGAACCGTCCGTCTGGGACGTGTTCACCGGCGAGCCGGGACGGGTGAAGGACGGCTCGACGGCGGCGGTGGCCTGCGACCACTACCACCGCTACCGCGAGGACGTGGCCCTGCTGGCCGGCCTCGGCGTGGACGCGTACCGCTTCTCGGTCTCCTGGCCCCGGGTGAACTCCCCCGGCGGCCTCGACTTCTACGACCGGCTGGTGGACGAGCTGTGCGCGGCGGGCGTACGGCCCGTGCCCACCCTCTTCCACTGGGACCTGCCCGCCGCGCTGGACTGGCTGGAGCGGGACACGGCGGCCCGGTTCGCCGACCATGTGACGGTGGTCGCCGAGCGGCTCGGCGACCGGGTCGGCAAGTGGATCACCCTCAACGAGCCGGCGGAGCACACCCTGCTGGGGCACGCGCTCGGCGCCCACGCCCCCGGCAGGCGGCTGCTCTTCG
This sequence comes from Streptomyces sp. NPDC015171, assembly GCF_043079545.1. Lineage (NCBI taxonomy): Bacteria > Bacillati > Actinomycetota > Actinomycetes > Kitasatosporales > Streptomycetaceae > Streptomyces > Streptomyces sp. NPDC015171. Next base: position 257,011 of record NZ_JBIBUO010000004.1, on the reverse strand, counting down.
ACGCCCTCCCGGCCGCCCACCACCAGCTCCTCGCCCACGGCCTCGCGGTACGGGCCCTGCGCGCGGCCGGCGCAACCGACATCGGCATCGCCAACTCCCACGGCCCCACCTGGCCCGCCTCCGCCGAGCCGGCCGACACGGCGGCGGCGGACCTCTACGACGTGCTGCTCAACCGGCTGTTCGCCGATCCCGTCCTGCTCGGGCGGTACCCGGACGGCATGGGCGAGCTGATGCCGCCGGACGCCGAGTCCGATCTGAAGGTCATCGCCGAGCCCCTCGACTGGTACGGCGTCAACTACTACGCGCCGGCCCGGGTGGGGGCGCCCGGAACCGGCGGCGCCGAGTACGGCGGCCTCGCGCTCCCCGCCGAACTCCCTTTCTCGGTGCGGGAGATCGAGGGCCGGCCGGTGACCGATTTCGGCTGGCCGGTCGTCCCGGAGGGGCTGACCGAACTGCTCACCGGCTTCCGCGAGCGCTACGGCGACCGGCTGCCGCCCGTCGTCATCACCGAGAACGGCTGCTCCTACGAGGGCGTCGACGACCAGGACCGGATCGCCTACCTGGACGCCCACATCCGGGCCCTGCACGACGCGCTGGCGGCCGGGGTGGACGTGCGCGGCTACTTCGTGTGGTCCCTGATGGACAACTTCGAGTGGGCCGAGGGCTACGCCCGCCGGTTCGGCCTGGTGCACGTCGACTTCGCGACGCTGCGGCGCACGCCCAAGGCGTCCTACCACTGGTTCCGGGAGCTGCTCCGGGCGCAGAGGTGACCACCGGGCGTGCCCCGGCCGCCCTCGCCGAGCCGGCCGAACCGGTGGGGCGGGGCTGGACGGCGGCGCTGGCGCTGGCCAACGGGGCGATCTGGGTGGGCTGGTTCGGCCCGCTGCAGATCCTGCTCGCCGCCCAGGCGAGGGACTTCGCGCCCGGCTCCGGGATGTCGAAGGAGACGCTGCTCGCGTGGGTGACGGGCGCGGGCGCGGTGGTCTCCCTGCTCGCCAACCCGCTGTTCGGCGCCCTGTCGGACCGGACCACCGCCCGCCGGGGCCGCCGGGTCCCGTGGCTGGTGGCCGGGACGGCGGGCGGCGCACTGTCCCTGCTGCTGCTCGCCGGGGCGGGCGGACCGTGGACGATGACGCTCGGCTGGTGCCTGGCGCAGCTCACGCTGAACGCGGCCTTCGCCGCGGTCACGGCGGCCGTGCCGGACCGGGTGCCGCGGCTCCAGCGGGGCGCCGTGGGCGGCTGGCTGGGCGCCGCGCAGATCCTGGGCGTGGTCGCGGGGACCGGACTCGCCGCGGCGGCGGGCGGCATCGGCGCCGGGTACGCGGCCTGCGCGGTGTGCGCGGTGGCCGGGGTGCTGCCGTACGTGCTGTGCCACGAGGATCAGCGGCTGGCCCGGGAGGACCGGCCGCCCTGGTCCGCGCGGGCCTTCCTCGCCGGGTTCCGGCTGAGCCCGCGCCGGTATCCCGACCTGGGCTGGGCCTGGCTGACCCGCTTCCTGATCAACCTCAGCAACTCGCTGGTCCTGCTGTATCTCCTCTACTACCTCCGCGACCGGCTGCACCGCCCCGACCCCGAGCAGGGCGTGCTGGTCCTGACCGCCGTCAACAGCCTGACGCTGGTGGCGACGGTGGTGGCGGGCGGGATCTGGTCGGACCGGACGGGCCGGCGCAAGCCGTTCGTCCTCTGGTCGGGCGTGCTGATGGCGGTGGCCACGGCGGCCCTGGCCGGCTGGCAGACCTGGCCGGGCGCGATCGTGGCGGCGGCGGTCCTCGGGGTCGGCTTCGGCGTCTTCACCTCCGTCGACTTCGCGCTGATGACGGACGTCCTGCCGGCGGCGCTCGACCGGGGCAAGGACCTCGGTGTGATCAACGTGGCCAACGCCCTGCCGCAGGTCGCGGCCCCCGCCCTGGCCGCCCCGGTCGTCACCCACCTCGGCGGCTACCGGGTGCTCTACCTGGCGGCGGCGGCGATCGGCCTCGGCGGGGCACTGCTGGTGGGCCGGATCAGAGGGGTCGACTAGGCCGGCACCCCGGCGTCCCCACGGCCCGGCGCCCCGGCGAGCCGTCGGCTGGAGGACCGGCTTCGAGCCGTCGGCTGGAGGACCGGCTTCGAGCCGTCGGCTAGAAGCCCAGCTTGCGGAGCTGCTTCGGGTCCCGCTGCCAGTCCTTCGCCACCTTGACGTGCAGGTCGAGGAAGACCGGCGTGCCCAGCAGCGCCTCGATCTGCTTGCGGGACTTGATGCCGACGTCCTTCAGGCGCTTGCCCTTGGGGCCGATGATGATGCCCTTCTGGCTGGGGCGCTCGATGTAGACGTTGGCGTGGATGTCCAGCAGCGGCTTGTCGGCCGGGCGGTCCTCGCGCGGGAGCATCTCCTCCACGACCACCGCGATGGAGTGCGGCAGCTCGTCCCGGACGCCCTCCAGGGCCGCCTCGCGGATGAGCTCCGCGATCATGACCTGCTCGGGCTCGTCGGTGAGGTCGCCCTCGGGGTAGAGGGCCGGGCTCTCCGGCAGCAGCGGGACGAGCAGATCGGCGAGCAGGTCCACCTGCTTGTCGCCGACCGCCGACACCGGCACGATCTCCGCCCACTCGAAGCCCAGCTCCTTGCCGAGCTGGTCGATCGCGATCAGCTGCTCGGCGAGGGTCTTGGAGTCCACCAGGTCGGTCTTGGTGACGATGGCGACCTTCGGGGTCTTCCGGATCCCGGCCAGCTCCTTGGCGATGAAGCGGTCGCCGGGGCCGAGCTTCTCGTTCGCGGGCAGGCAGAAGCCGATCACGTCGACCTCGGCCCAGGTGGTGCGGACCACGTCGTTCAGCCGCTCGCCGAGCAGCGTGCGCGGCTTGTGCAGACCGGGGGTGTCGACCAGGATCAGCTGGGCGTCCGGCCGGTGCACGATGCCCCGCACCGTGTGCCGGGTGGTCTGCGGACGGTTGGAGGTGATCGCCACCTTCTGCCCGACCAGAGCGTTCGTGAGGGTGGACTTGCCCGCGTTGGGGCGGCCCACGAAGCAGGCGAAGCCGGCGCGGTGGACGGGCTCGGCCGGCTGTTCGGATGACGGGGTACGAACGCTCATGGCGTTCATTGTCCCTGATCCACGAGGCTCCGCGTACAACCCGGGCGCACGCCCCTTCCACGGGCGGCCGAGCGGGCGCCGACGGGCCGCCGGTCCCGGCGTTCCGGCGCGCGCCGGGACGGCATACGATCACGGCGTCCCGGGCCGTGCGCCCCGGTCGGCGCGTCCCTCTCCTCCCCCGTTCCTCCCCCGCCCAGAAGGTCAAGAGCCGGTATGCAGCTCATCACCGCGATCGTCAGGCCGTCCCGTCTGGACGAGGTCAGGACCGCCCTCCAGGAGCTGGGGGTGCACGGGCTGACCGTGACCGAGGCGAGCGGCTACGGCCGGCAGCGCGGCCACACCGAGGTGTACCGGGGGGCCGAGTACCGGGTCGACCTGGTGCCGAAGACGCGCGTCGAGGCCGTGGTGGAGGACGCCGTCGCCGGCGAGGTGATCGACGCGATCGTCAGGGCCGCGCGGACGGGGAGGACCGGGGACGGGAAGGTGTGGTCCGTCCCCGTGGAGACGGTCGTCCGGGTGCGGACCGGCGAGCGCGGACCCGACGCGCTCTGACCGGCAGCGCCCCGGTCAGCGCTCCGGCGGCGAACACCAGCGCCAGCAGCGGCCAGGGCAGCGCGAGGAAGGACGCGCTCGCCGACTCCCGGGTGTCCGGGGCGCTCGCGGTGAGCGTCACGGCACCCCGGTCGAACTGGGGCGCCCCGCGCCAGGTCTCGGTGAGCCGCACCCGCTGCCCCGGCAGCAGTTCGGCGGGGACCCGGGTCAGCTCCCGGTCGAGCAGCGTCCGCCCGAACAGGCCGCGCGCCTTCAGCTCCACCTTGGGGCTGAGGCTGACGTTCCCGGTGTTGCGCAGGGTGTAGGAGATGGTCGCCGTGCTGTCGCCGAGGCCCGGGACCAGTGGCTGGTGGTGGCTGATCCGCACCTGTCCGACGGCGAGCGCGGGGAGTACGGGCCCGCCGACCCGCAGATAGACGCGGGCGCCGACGGCCCGCCGCACCCCGAGCGCGACCCGGCCGCTGCCGGGGTCGGTCCGCTCGTCCAGGGCGACGATGGCGCCCGGGTGGTCGCCGGGTACGGCGCCCTCGGGCACCCGCAGGGTGAAGGGCACGGTGACCGTCCGGTGGCCCGGGACGGTGATCCGGGGCCGCGCGGGCCTGGCCCAGGCGCCCACCCCGCGCATGCGTTCGTCCGCGGTCCGCACGGCGAAGCCGCCGTCCCGGACGGTGTTGTAGGCGTCGGCCGCGTACAGCCGGAAGGTGAGCGGCCGGCCGGTCTTGTTCTGGACGGCGACCTTGTCGGTGAGGGTCTGGCCGGGCTCGGCGGAGAGGGTGAAGTAGGGCCGCGCGGCGATCTTCGAGGCGACCGGGTAGACGGACCAGCTGCCGTTGTCGGCGGCGCGGGCCGTGCCCGACGGCAGCTGGAGGAGGCAGAGCAGGCTCAGCAGGAGGACGTACGGCTTGCGCATGGGTGCGGACCCCCCACGGGCTCGGGGTGGCGGCGGTCGGGCGGGTGCGGCCCGGTCGTGCGGCGGGGCGCCCGGCCACCGGTGAGGGCGTGCGGTGGGTCAGGTGAGCGTGAGGGTCAGGACCCCGGAGTACGCGCCCGGAGGCGTGAACGCCGGTACGTCCAGGGAGAGGCCGGCGTCGACGGTGAACTCACCGCCGGTGAGCGTGCCGTTCGGGGTGGACGCGAGGGTCGCCCCCGAGGTGCCCACGGGGCCCGCGGAACCGGCCTTGCAGGTGCTCGGGCTGCCCGCCTTGGTCGCGCAGTCCGGCGTCCAGCTCAGCCGGCCCGCGTCGATCCGGGCGCCGGGGCCGCTGAAGTCGGTGACCTTGCCGGTCAGGGACCAGCCCGCGGGCCCGCCGCGGAAGTCCTTGACGGTCACCGTGTTCAGGCTGCCGGTCGAGGCGCCGCCCTGGCCGAAGTCGACCGCCGACAGGGCGACGGCGTCCCCGGCCTGGGACATGGACAGGGAGCCCGCCTTGACGGTGGTGGTCAGCTTCTGGCTGCCGTCGGGGACGGGCGTGGTGTCGTTGACGACGTAGGCCGCGGGTCCGGCGCCCTTGTCCGCGTTCCAGGAGCCGCCCTCGTAGGCCACGATCCCGGTCGTCGTCGTGTCGTTGACGACGAGCGAGCCGCTGAAGGCGCCCTGGGCGTTCGCGGTCACGGTCGCGGTGTCCGCCGTCTGGGTGTCGCCCGAGCGTCCGGCCAGGGTGACGGCCGCGCCCGGGGTGAAGTTCGTCCCGCTGACGGTGACCCCGGCGCCGGGGTCACCGGAGGCGGAACTCAGCGAGATGGCCCGGGTGTTGGCCGGGGTGCCGTCGGTCGCGGTGATGGTCTGCGAGACCGGGGCGGGCGGGGTGATGACCGTGCAGGGGGTGTCCAGCTCCAGGATGTAGCTGGTGTGGATGTTGTAGTCGCCGGGCGAGAGGGTGATCCGGCCGGGCTTGGTGACGGTGAACGTGCCGGTCATGGAGAAGGACGGGAAGGCGGCCCGCCCCGGCACCGGCGGGTTCTTCTTCGGTCCGGCGACGGTGACGTTCCCGGTCTGGGCGCCGCCGAGGGTGACCTTGCCGGTCGGGGTCATGATGTCGGCCGGCAGGGCCAGATCGGTGGGGTTGCTGGCCGCGGCCGTGACCACGGTGTACGTCACGGAGACCGTGTCACCGACCTTGGGAGTGGTGTTGTCCACCGACACACTGGCGGTGGTGGTGCCGTCGATCGGCGGGATGCCCGCGACGGCCGGCGGAATGCAGTGCGTGGCGAAGTCCACGTTCGCCCCGGCGGCGCCGGCCGGACAGGCCAGCGCGCCGCCCGCGGTGACCGCGAGGGCGGTCGCCCCGAGCAGTGACGCCCAGCGCCACCGTCGGGATCTTCGGGGTGTCGAACCCATGGGCCCCCTCCTGAGGGTTGCGGGCGCAGCGGCTCGTCTGCGCCGACAGGGGGCATTGATGTGGAGCGGGGGTGAGAAGTCAATGGAGATGCCGCAGAAAACTGACGGATCATCAGTTTCTGCGGCATCCGGAACAGATCGCTCAGGTCGGTCAGCTGAAGACGAACGGGCCGGGAGCCTGCTTGGCCGTCGCCGTACAGGTCACGGTGATGCCGAAGATCACCATCTTCAGCGAGCCGCCGTAGGCGTCCAGGCTGGCGCCGGAGGTGACGGTGCCGGGGAGCGGGCCGACGCTGACCGAGGAGCCGGCGCTCATGGCCGGGTTCTTCGTGCCGCTGAAGACGACGGTGCCGCCGCCGGCCTTGGCCATGGTGAGGGTGGAGGTGATCGAGTCCTGGGCGACCGCGACCGGTGTGGTGATCGCGGAGGAGGTGAGGGTGAGGGTGGCCGAGGTGCCGTTCTGGGTGGCGGTGAGGGTTGCCGCCCCGCCGCCGAAGATGCCGCAGCTCGCGTTGATGGTCGCCGTCTGGGGAGTGACGGCGGCCGCGGTGGGCGCGAAGGCGAGTCCGGTGACCGCGAGGGCCCCGGCGGCCAGTGCCGCACCTGTTGCCGTGCGCTTGCCTCTCATGGGGATCCGCTTCCCTTTCCTTGGGGGGAGGTGCCATGTGGGGACGCCGACGGACGGGGAGGCCTGAGCAGGCGGGTGCGGGCACACTGCACGGCGGTGCGGATCTGACGGTCCGTCGGAACCTATGGCCCATTGACGCGCGCCACGGAGGACCCAACAAGGTTGAATTCCAGCCGACCTTCTGTTCGGCCGGCGCCCGCTCAGCCGGCGGAGACCGTACTGCGGACCGTCCCGTCGGCCCCGGCGAGCAGCACCGGTGTCCCGGCACCGCCGAGGTCGGCGACGGCGGCCAGGTCCTCGGCCGGCAGCGACTCCGCCTCGGTCACCACGGCCGCCGCCTCCAGGGAGGCGGCGCCGGACGCCACGGCCATGGCGACGGCCGTACGCAGCGCGCTCAGCTTCAGCGAAGCCAGCTCCACCGACCCGGCGACGTACGTGCGCCCGGTCTCGTCCCGTACGGCCGCCCCCTCGGGCACACCGTTGCGGGCGCGCGCGGAACGCGCCAGGGTGACGATCTTGCGGTCCTCGGGGTCAAGCGCGGTGCTCTCGGTCATGCCCAGAGCATACGAAGCCGTCGCGGGTTCACCCCGCCACGGGGTACATCGCGCCCCGCCGCCCCTCGGGGGAGGCCAGCCACTCCAGCTTCGCCGCGGTGTTCGCCTCGCCCAGCGGGGTGTGCAGCACGATCAGCAGGTCCGGCCGGGCCGGCACCTTCATCACGGTCGACTCCACGACCAGCAGCCCGGCCGCCGGATGGTCCAGCTCCTTGCGGATCTGCCCCTGGTCCTCGATGTCGCGCTGCGCCCACATCTGACGGAACTCGGCGCTGGCCGCGCTGACCTCGGCGAGCACCGACCGGAACCCCTCGTCGTCCGGGCGGGCCGCGCACGCGGCCCGGAACTGCGCCACGACCGTGCGCGCGTTCCGCTCCCAGCTGTTGCTGCGCGACCGGTACAGCGGGTCGACGAAGAAGTCGATCAGGCAGTTCTGCGTGTTGTCCGGCCGCATCCCGAGCACGACCGCCGCCGCGTCGTTGTACATCACGCAGTTGTAGTACAGGTCCATGATGTGCGCCGGGTACGGCATCCAGGTGTCGATCAGCCGGCGCAGCCCCTCGCACATGTCCCGCCGGTCGGCCACGACTTCGGGCGCGGGCGGGTTCAGCCCGGCCAGCAGGTACAGGTGCCGGCGTTCGGCGTCGCTGAGCCGGAGCACCCGGGCGACGGCGTCGAGGACCTGCGGGGAGACGGAGATGTCCCGCCCCTGCTCCAGCCACTGGTACCAGGAGGCGCCGACACCGGCGAGCACCGCGACCTCCTCCCGGCGCAGTCCGGGCGTACGGCGCCGGCCGCCGCCGCCCGGCAGTCCGGCGTCCTCCGGACTGACCCGGGCCCGCCGGCTCATCAGGAACTCGCGCAGCTCGGAATGCCGTCGACTCCTCGTCGCCCCCACAGCAGGCACGTACCGCTCCTCCCCCGTCGTCGCTGGTGGTACCACCACCACCATAAGTTCCGACTCCCCAGGATTGTTCCGGCCGCCGCACGCTCGTGCCATGGCGATCGACACCACCACCCAATCCACCGCCCCCGCGGGCGAATCGCTCGGCACCCCCCGGCTGTCGACGCGCGACAAGCTCGTCCTGTTCGTCCTGTGCGCGGCCCAGTTCATGGTCGCGCTGGACTTCTCCGTGCTCAACGTGGCCCTGCCCGTCCTCGGCGGCGACCTCGGTATGAGCCGCTCCGCCCTGCAGTGGGCGGTCACCGCCTTCGCGCTGCCCTCGGGCGGGTTCCTGCTCCTGTTCGGCCGCGTCGGCGACCTGTACGGGCGGCGCAGGCTGTTCCTGATCGGCCTCGCCCTGTTCGGCTCGGCCTCGCTGCTGGCGACGCTGGCCTGGAACCCGGCGTCCTTCCTGGCCGGGCGCGCGCTGCAGGGCATCGGCGCGGCGGCGATCGTGCCGACCGGCATGTCCCTGCTGACCACCACCTTCCCGGAGGGCCCGGCCCGGGACCGCGCCCTCGGCATCTCCGGCACGCTGCTGTCGCTGGGCTTCACCGTCGGCATGGTCGCGGGCGGGGTGCTGACGGACACGCTCGGCTGGCGCTCCACGATGGCCCTGCTCACGGTGTTCGCGCTGATCGTCCTGCCGCTGGCGCCCGGTCTGCTGCCGGAGTCCCGCACCCCCCGGCGCCCGCGGCTCGACGTGCCCGGAGCGGTCACCGTCACCACCGGTCTGCTGTCGCTGATCTACTCCCTGTCCACGGCCGCCGACCACGGCTTCGGCCACGCGGACGTCCTGGCCACGCTGGTCGCCGGCCTGCTGCTGCTGACCGCGTTCGCCGTGATCGAGTCCCGCTCGGCGGCCCCCCTCGTCTCGCTCCCGATGCTGCGCCGCCGCACGGTGGCCTGGGGCAATCTGGGCGGCCTCGTCACCTTCTCGATGATGTCGACGGTGATCTTCGTCCTGACCCTGTACCTGCAGGAGGTCCTGCGTCTGTCGGCCTTCGAGACCGGTCTGGTCTTCGGTGTCCAGGGCGTCCTGTCGGCCGTCGCCGGCGCGCTCGCGGCCAGGGTCATCGGCAGGTTCGGCACCCGCCGCACCCTGGTGGGCTCGCTGGCCGGCCAGGGCGCGCTGGTGGCGGCCCTGCTCCTGCTGAACGCCCACACCTGGTCGGTGTGGCCGGCCACGGCGGCCCTGTCCCTCGCGAGCATGTGCCACCTGGGCGCGATCGTCTCGTACGGGCTCACCGTCACCTCCGGCGTGCCGGACGAGGAGCAGGGCCTGGCCACCGGCCTGGTGACCTCCACCCAGCAGGTGGGCCTCACGGTCGGCATCCCGCTGCTGGGCGTGCTGGCCACCACCTCGGACGACCTGCTGGCCGGGACGCGCACGGTGCTCGCCCTGGACGCGCTGGTGGTGCTGGCGGCAGCCGTCCTGATCGGCCTCGGCCTCAGGTCACGGACGGTCGAGGCGCAGCCGCTCGGCGCGCGGTAGACCGGCGACGACCAGGTCGTACGAATCCTCGATCAGCTCCCGGACCAGCCGGTCCGGGAGCCGGCCGTCGGCCGTCACGGTGTTCCAGTGCCGTTTGTTCATGTGCCAGCCGGGGACGACCAGCCCCTCGTGCTCGCCGCGCAGCCGGATCGCGTCCTCCGGGTCGCACTTGAGGTTGACCGTCAGGGGCCGCCCGTCCAGGGCCGTCAGGGCGAACATCTTGCCCAGCACCTTGAAGACCGAGGTCTCCGGGTTGAACGGGAAGTCCTCCACGGCGGCGTTGAAGGACAGGCACAAGGCACGCAGCTCCTTCGGGGTCACTCCGGTGCGGCCTCCTCGGCGACGGATGCGGACAGGGGCTCCACCAGCACCGTGACGATCTTGTTCCGGCGGCCGGCCGCCGCCTCCGCCGTCAGCCGCAGCCTGCGCCCGTCGGGCAGTTCGACCTCGGCCGAGGCACCGGCGATGGGCACCCGGCCGAGCGCCTTGGCGAGCAGCCCGCCGACCGTCTCCACGTCCTCGTCGTCGTACTCCTCCAGGCCGTACAGCTCGCCGAGGTCGGTGATGTCCAGGCGGGCCGTGACCCGGAAGCGGTCCTCGCCGAGGTCCTCCACCGGCGGGAGTTCCCGGTCGTACTCGTCGGTGATCTCGCCGACGATCTCCTCCAGGATGTCCTCGATGGTGACGATCCCGGCGGTGCCGCCGTACTCGTCGATGACGACGGCGACGTGGTTGCGTTCCTTCTGCATCTCGCGCAGCAGGTCGCCGGCGTTCTTGGTGTCGGGCACGAACACGGCCGGGCGCATGGCCGTGGAGACCAGGTCGCCCTCCGCCTCCCGGCTGATGTGCGTCTTGCGGACCAGGTCCTTCAGATACACGATCCCGACGATGTCGTCCTCGCTCTCGCCGGTGACCGGGATCCGGGAGAACCCGGAGCGCAGGGCGAGGGTGAGGGCCTGCCGGATGGTCTTGTACCGCTCGATGACGACCAGGTCGGTGCGCGGCACCATCACCTCGCGCACCAGGGTGTCGCCCAGCTCGAAGACCGAGTGCACCATGCGGCGCTCCTCGTCCTCGATCAGCGACTCCTTCTCGGCCAGGTCGACCAGCGCGCGCAGCTCCGCCTCGGAGGCGAAGGGGCCGCGCCGGAAGCCCTTGCCGGGGGTGAGCGCGTTGCCGATGAGGATCAGCAGGGACGGGACGGGCCCCATGATCCGGGCCAGCGGCAGCAGCACGTACGCCGCGACGGTCGCCGTGTTGAGCGGGTGCTGGCGGCCGATGGTGCGCGGCGAGACGCCGACGGCGACGTACGACACGAGCACCATCACGCCGATGGCGACCAGCAGGGCCTGCCAGGTCTCGGTGAACTCCTGCAGGCAGGCGTAGGTCACCAGGGCGGCGGCGGCCATCTCGCAGGCCACCCGGACCAGCAGGGCGACGTTGAGATAGCGGGTGGGGTCGGCGGCGATCTGGGCCAGCCGCGCGCTGCCCCGGCGCCCCGACTTCACGGCCTCCTCGGCCCGGAAGCTGGAGACGCGCGCCAGGCCCGCCTCCGCGCAGGCGGCGAGCCAGGCGACGACCACCAGCGCGATCGCGCCGATCACGATCTGCACAGACATCGGCCGGCTACGAGACCGTCGGCGCCGGGGACGGGCCGGTCAGGCCGTGCTCGGCCCGCCACCCGTCCACGATGGCGGCCTGCAGCCCGAACATCTCCGCCTTCTCGTCGGGCTCCTCGTGGTCGTACCCGAGCAGGTGCAGCACGCCGTGGACGGTGAGCAGCTGGAGCTCCTCGTCCATGGAGTGCTGCGTGGGCGCCTCGGCCCCCTGCCTGGCGGCGACCTCCGGGCAGAGCACGATGTCGCCGAGGAGGCCCTGCGGAGGCTCCTCCTCGTCCTTCGACGGCGGACGCAGCTCGTCCATCGGGAAGGACATGACATCGGTGGGCCCCGGCAGGTCCATCCACTGGATGTGCAGCTGCTCCATGGCGTCGGCGTCCACGACGATCACCGAGAGCTCGGAGAGCGGGTGGATGCGCATCCGCGCGAGCGCATAGCGGGCGATGTCGAGGATCGCCTGCTCGTCTACCTCGGTACCGGACTCATTGTTGACGTCGATCGACATGGCCGTACTGGTCTACTTCCCCTTGGAGCCCTTGGCGCCCGTTCTGCCACGGCCGCCCTTGTGGGTGCCGTTCTCGGTGCCGTTCTTGCTGTCGTACTGCTCGTACGCGTCGACGATACGGCCCACCAGCTTGTGCCGGACGACATCCTGGGACGACAGCCGGGAGAAGTGGACGTCCTCCACGCCCTCCAGGATCTCCTGGACCTGCCGCAGACCGCTCTTGGTGCCGTTCGGCAGGTCGACCTGCGTCACGTCACCGGTGATCACGATCTTCGAGTCGAAGCCGAGGCGGGTGAGGAACATCTTCATCTGCTCGGGGCTCGTGTTCTGGGCCTCGTCCAGGATGATGAAGGCGTCGTTGAGCGTACGGCCGCGCATGTACGCGAGCGGCGCGACCTCGATCGTGCCGGCCGCCATCAGCCGGGGGATCGAGTCGGGGTCGAGCATGTCGTGCAGCGCGTCGTACAGCGGGCGCAGATACGGGTCGATCTTCTCGTAGAGCGTGCCCGGCAGGAAGCCGAGGCGCTCGCCGGCCTCCACCGCGGGACGGGTCAGGATGATGCGGTTGACCTGCTTGGACTGCAGGGCCTGCACGGCCTTGGCCATGGCCAGGTAGGTCTTGCCCGTACCGGCGGGGCCGATGCCGAAGACGATCGTGTGGTGGTCGATCGCGTCGACGTACCGCTTCTGGTTGAGGGTCTTGGGGCGGATCGTGCGGCCCCGCGAGGACAGGATGTTCTGCGTCAGCACCTGCGCCGGGGTCTCCGGGCCGTCGCTCGTCCCGTTCTCGCTCGCCTTGAGCATGGCGATCGAGCGTTCCACTGCGTCCTCCGTCATCGGCTGCCCGGTGCGGAGCACCAGCATCATCTCATCGAACACGCGCGAGATCAGGGCGACGTCGGCCGGATCGCCGACCGCGCTGACCTCATTGCCCCGGACGTGGATGTCGGCCGCCGGGAAGGCCTTCTCGATCACGCGCAGGAGGGAGTCGCCGGAACCCAGGACGGTCACCATGGGGTGCTGGGCGGGGACGGTGAACTGCGCTCTCGCCTGCTCCTGCGCGGGGGTATGAGCTGTGGGTGTCTGTGTCATGGGCCGGCTCTGAAGGGCCTGCGCTTCCTCCTGGTCATGGCCGCCTGGCTGAGGGCGGCCTCGCACCACCAAGAGTACGACGGGGGGCTGACAAGCCAGTAGGACTTTTGCGCGGGGCCCTGCCCGGCCGGCGGTCCCGGCCGGCCGGGCGGGACGGGGCCCGGGGAAGTCCCGCTGGTCCGCCCCGGTACGTCAGCCGGAGCGGCGGAATCCGATGGTCGGCACGGCACGGCGCAGCGGCCAGGGCCGGTCCAGCTCTTTCGGCACGAGACCGTCCAGGAACGCGTACCGCTCCAGCGCCTTGGGGTCCTGCCCCGGCAGCGACTGCACGCGCCGCCACCAGGCCCCGATCTCCGACCACCCCGGCGCGGACAGGGACCCCCCGAACTCCTGCACCGACAGCGCGGCCGTGAGCCCGGCGAAGGCCAGCCGGTCGGCCAGCGGCCACCCCGCCAGGGACCCCGTCACGAACCCGGCGACGAAGACGTCGCCCGCCCCCGTCGGATCCAGTGCCTCCACCGCGATGGCCGGCACCTCCGCCGTCTCCCCCGTCCGCCGGTCCACCGCGTACGCCCCCTCCGCCCCCAGGGTCACCACGGCCACCGGCACATGGGCGGTCAGGGCGTGCGCGGCGAGCCGCGGGCAGTCGGACCCGGTGTACCGCTTCGCCTCCTCCGCGTTGGGCAGGAACGCCTCGCAGTGCTCCAGCTCGGCGAGGCCGGCCAGGTCCCAGGCACCCGTCTCGTCCCAGCCGACGTCGGCGAAGATACGGGCGCCCTCGCGGGCGGCCCGCGCGATCCACGGCGCGCTGCGGCCCGGTGTGAGGGAGGCGACGGCGGCCCGGGCCCGGGGCGGGGCCTGCGCGGCCTCCTGGATGAACACGGCCTGCGAGGGCGGCTCGTGGCCGTGCGAGACCATCGTCCGCTCGCCCTCGTAGGCCATGGAGACGGTCACCGGGGAGTGCCAGCCGGGCACGGTCCGCGAGGCCGAGAGATCGATGCCCTCGCCCCGCTCCAGCGCGTCCCAGCAGTACTCGCCGTAGTGGTCGTCGCCGAAGGCCGCGGCGAGGGCGGTGCGCAGGCCGAGCCGGGCCAGGGCGGCGGCCATGTTGGCGACCCCGCCGGGGCTCGATCCCATGCCCCGGGCCCAGGACTCGGTGCCGCGCACCGGCGCGGAGTCCAGGCCGGTGAAGATGATGTCGAGGAAGACCGTGCCGGTGAGGTAGACGTCCCAGGGGGGATCGCCCGGGGCGCGCCGCGCCGCGAGCGGGTCGACCTGCGCCTGGCAGCGCGCTGCCTGCGTGAGGTGTTCCGGTTCCTCTCCGGTGAGGGTGTGCGACGGCGTCACGGTGCGCTCCCTGGCGTGGTGCGGTTCTCGCCAGTGTGCACCAGGTCACGCACCGGGATCCCGCGCGGCGCCGGTCACCGGCGGGGCAGCGCCGGTGACCGGGCGCGTCGGGCACCGCGATCCGGGCGGCCGTGAAGGCGGGACGCCCGGTGTTCACATCCATGACCGGCCGGCGGCCGGGCCGGGTCCGGACACCGGGTGTCGCCCAGGGCCTCACCGAGCCCGGCGGCCACGGGTCACAGGGCGGCTCCCACGAGGTCGAGCCCGGCGGCGAGCAGGGTCCGCAGCTCGGCGAGGTCGGCGGGCGCGGGGTCGGCGAGCGGGGCGCGCACGGGGCCGACGCGCTGCCCGCGCAGCCGGGCCGCCGCCTTCACCAGGGACACGGCGTATCCGGGCGCCCGGTCGCGGAGTTCGACGAACGGGACGTAGAAGTCGCGCAGCAGCTTGTCGGCGGTGCCGTGGTCCGCGTCGCGCAGCGCGGCGAAGAAGGCGCCGGCGATCTCGGGGGCGAAGGCGTGCACGGCGGAGGAGTAGGCGGGGACGCCGACGGCGGCGTAGGCGCGGGCCTGGATCTCGGCGGTGGCGGCTCCGTTGAAGAACAGGAAGCCGTCGGGGGCGGCGAGGGTGAGGCGCTGGAGCCGGTCCAGGTCGCTGTGCCCGTCCTTGAGGCCGATCAGGGTGGGGATGCGGGCGACCCGGCGCAGCGCGTCCACGGAGTAGGCGACCCGGCCGCGCTGATAGGCGATCAGCGGCAGCCGGGTGCGGGCGGCGAGCCGCTCCAGCTGCGCGGCGAGGCCGTCCTGAGGGGCGTCGGCCAGATAGTGCGGCAGCACGAGCAGCGCGTCGGCGCCGGCCTCCTCGGCGATCCGCGCGAACCGGGCGGCCTGCGCCCAGCCGTATCCGGTGCCGGCCACCACCGGCACCCGTCCCGCCGCCTCCTCGACGGCGACGGTGACGACGGTCCGGTACTCCTCCTCGTCCAGCGAGAAGAACTCGCCGGTGCCGCAGGCCGGGAAGAGCGCGCCGGGCCCCGCCGCGAGCCGGCCGGCCACATGGGCGCGCAGTCCCTCGGGGTCGAGGGTGCCGTCGTCGTGGAAAGCGGTGAGCGGGAAGGACAGCACACCGCGCGCCATCCCCTCCCGCAGTCGTCGCACCAGGTGCCGCGGAGCCGGGTCGCCGCCCACCAGATCATCTCCTCTTGTGAATGCCGTCCACATATGCGAACAGCGCCGCATCGCTTCTACCCCCCTTCACTACCGACAAACTCAACTGTGGCCCGGATCACATCTTTCGGACTCCCCGTCACCCTTCTTCCGGTACCGCGTGCTTGATACAACTTGCTCGCGCGTTCCTGTCCGTCGACGGTCGTCGCCCCCTCCCCCCGCACCGCCCTCACTCCGAGGCGCGGTCTCCGCCTGCCCTGGGAACGCCCGTGTCCGCCCCCCGCACCCTGCCCTGGCCCCTCGTCGCCCTCTTCACGGCCGGGTACCTCGCCCCCTATCTGCTGCCCACCACCGTCGGCAGACTCGACAGCGGGCTCCCGCTCACCGCCACCCAGGCCGGCGCCATCGGCAGCGCCCTGCTGCTGAGTTCGGCCACCGCGGGCTTCCTGCTGGCCTCCCGGGTGGACCGGACCGGCCCCCGCACCCTCGCCCGCGCGGGCCTCGCGCTCGCCTTCCTCGGCTACGGCGCCGCCGCCGTCACCGCCTCCGTACCGGCGGTCGTCGCGGGCGCGGTGGTCGGCGGTTTCGGGTCCGGCACGGTCACGGCGGTGGCCGCGAGCGGCATCGCGGCCGTGGGAGCGGCCCCGGCCGGGGCGGCGCCGAGGGGGTGGGCGAACGACCCGCACCGGGTCACCACGCTCGGCCTGCTCGGCGTCTCCGCCCTCGCGGGCGCCCTGTACCTGACAATCCCTCATCTCGGCCCCGGCCACGGCCTCCCGCCCGCCGCGCTCGCCCTGACCGCGCTCGCCGTCTGGCCGCTCACCGGCCGGCTGTCCGCCTGCCCGGCCGCGACCCGCGCCGCCGTCGGCCACGACCGCCTCCCCCACCCCCGCGCGGGCCTGCTGCTGGCGGCCGCGCTGGCCTTCTGGTCCCTCGCCCAGAACTCCCTGTGGGGCGTCAGCGGCCGGATCGGGCTCGACCAGGCCCATCTCGGCGAGGTCACCGTCGGCGCGGTCTTCGCGGTCGCGCTCGGCGCCGGACTGCTCGGGGTCGTCGGCGCCGGCGCGCTCGGCCGGCGGCTGGGCCGGGCCGTGCCCATCGGCGCCGGTACGGTGCTGATCGCGGGCTGTATCGCGCTCAGCGCGGCGGCGACCGACCTGCGGGCGTTCGCGGCCGGCGAGATCGCCTGGAACCTGCTCTACCCGGTCGTGCTGTCGTACGTCATCGCGCTGGCCGCGTCCCTGGACCCGCGGGGCCGCTGGACCGTGCTGGTCGGCTCGGCGTCCTCGCTGGGCACGGCGGCGGGCCCGCTGACCGGGAGCGTGCTCGCGGACCGGGCGGGCTTCCCGGCGATGGGCGGGGTCCTGGCCGCCGGACTGCTGCTGGTCGCCGTGCCCATGACGGCGGTGGCCCTGCGCCACGGCAGGCGCCCCGGTCCGGTCAGGGAGTTCGCCGTGGTGGAGATCCCGGTCGGCGAGGTCCCCGCGAGGGAACTCCCGGTGCGCCAGATCCCCGTCGTGGAACTCCCGGTGGAAACGCCCGCCGTCCCCGCCCAGCGCGCCTACGACACCGCGTCCCCGAACTCGTAGGCGTCGACCTCGGCGAGGTACCGGGCCCTGCGCTCCTCGTCGTCCTCCAGGAAGGAGGCGAGGAAGGAGTTGCGGGCCAGCTCCCGCAGGCGGTCCTCGCCCAGGTCCAGGGTCGTGCGCACGGCGTCGAAGTTGTCGCCCGCGTACCCGCCGAAGTACGCCGGGTCGTCGGAGTTGACCGTGCACAGCAGGCCCGCGTCGAGCATGGCGGGCAGCGGGTGGTCGGCCAGGGTCTCCACGGCGCGCAGCCGGACGTTGGACAGCGGGCACAGGGTGAGCGGGATCCGTTCCCGGACCAGCCGCTCGACCAGCACCGGGTCCTCCAGGCAGCGCAGCCCGTGGTCGACGCGCTCCACACCGAGCACGTCCAGCGCCTCGGTGATGTACGCCGGCGGCCCCTCCTCACCCGCGTGCGCGACCCGGCGCAGGCCGAGCGCGGCGGCCGCGTCGTACACCTCGCGGAACTTCGCCGGCGGATGCCCGACCTCGGCGGAGTCCAGGCCGATCCCGGTGATCCGGTCCAGATACGGCGTCGCGGCCTGCAGCGTCTCCAGCGCCCAGTCGGCGGACTCGTCGCGCAGGAAGCACATGATGAGCTTGGTGGAGACGCCGTGGTTCTGCTCGCTGTCGCCGAGCGCCCGCCACAGCCCCTCCACGACCGTGCCCAGGCTCAGTCCCCGCGCGATGTGGGCCTGCGGGTCGAAGAAGATCTCCGCGTGCCGCACGCCCTGTGCGGCGGCCCGGGCCAGATAGGCGTTGGCCAGGTCGGTGAAGTCCCGCTCGGTGCGCAGGACGGTCATCAGCTCGTAGTACAGGTTCAGGAAGGACTGGAGGTCCTTGAACCGGTACGCCTCGCGCAGGGCGTCGGTGTCCGCGTGCGGGAGGGTGACACCGTTGCGGGCGGCCAGCTCGAAGGCCAGCTCAGGCTCCAGGGTGCCTTCGATGTGCAGGTGCAGTTCTGCTTTCGGGAGGGGCATCAAAGCATCGTACGGGCGCTTTACCGCCGTTTCGGAACCGGCACTCGCTGCAGGTCGTACGCCACCGTCAGCTCCCCGGCGAATCCGGCCGCCCGCGCCTGCCGCTCGAACTCCTCGGGGTCGGAGTAGCGCTGGCTGAAGTGGGTGAGGACGAGGTGCCGCACGCCGGCGTCCCGGGCCACGGCGGCGGCCTGCCCGGCCGTCAGATGCCCGTGCTCGACGGCCAGTTCGACGTCCTCGTCGAGGAACGTGGACTCGATGACGAGCAGGTCGCAGCCGTCCGCGAGCGCGTGCACGCCCTCGCAGAGCCGGGTGTCCATGACGAACGCGAACCGCTGCCCGCGCCGCACCTCGCTGACGTCCTCCAGGGTCACCTCGCCGAGCCGGCCGGTGCGCTGGAGCACGCCCACGTCCGCGCCCCTGATCCCGTGCGCGGCGAGCCGCTCGGGCAGCATCCGGCGGCCGTCGGGTTCGATCAGCCGGTAGCCGTAGGACTCGACGGGGTGGGAGAGCCTGCGGGCCTCCAGGGTGTACGACGGGGTCACCGCGAGGACGCCGTCGGTATCGACCGGGGCCTCGGTGAGGCGGACCGTCTCCCGGTAGGCGGTGGCGTACCGCAGCCGGTCGAAGAAGCGCCGGCCGGAGCGCGGGTAGTGCGCGGTGACCTCGTGCGGCACCCGGTCCAGGTTGATCCGCTGGATGACTCCCGCGAGACCGAGGCAGTGGTCGCCGTGGAAGTGCGTGACGCAGAGCCGGTTCAGGTCGTGGGCGGCGACCCCGGCGCGCAGCATCTGCCGCTGGGTGCCCTCGCCGGGGTCGAACAGGAGGCCCTCGCCGTCCCAGCGCAGCAGATAGCCGTTGTGGTTGCGGTGCCGGGTCGGGACCTGGCTCGCGGTGCCGAGGACCACCAGTTCACGGACGGACATGGTGCGCTAGCCGGGCGGCCACTGCAGGCCGCGGCCGCCGAGGACGTGGGCGTGGGCGTGGAAGACGGTCTGGCCCGCGCCGCTGCCGGTGTTGAACACGAGGCGGTAGCTGTCCAGCTTCTCCTCGTCGGCGACGGCCTGCGTCGCGGCGAGGACGTCGGCCGCGAGCTGCGGGGCGCCGGCGGCCAGCGTCGCGGCGTTCTCGTAGTGGGCCTTGGGGATCACCAGGATGTGGGTCGGGGCCTGGGGATTTATGTCCCGGAAGGCGACGGTGGTCTCCGTCTCGCGGACGATCGTCGCCGGGACGTCCCCCGCGACGATCTTGCAGAACAGGCAGTCGTCCTGCGGTTCTCCGGCCATGCGTGTGCCTCCTGTGATCAATTCCGTGGGCATCGTAGTCTCCCGGCCCCGCGCTCCGTCAGCCCGGCAGGTCCGGCAGGTCCGGCGGAGTCTTCGCGGGCCGCTCCTCCAGGGCCGCGAGCGCGAGCCTGACGGCCTCGTCCAGCTGGGCGTCGCGGCCCGCCGCCCAGTCCTGCGGGCGCTGGACGACCTCGACGTCCGGGTCCACCCCGTGGTTCTCCACGTCCCAGCCCAGGCCCTCCAGCCATATCGCGTACTTGGGCTGGGTCACCAGCGTGCCGTCGACCAGGTGGTAGCGGCTGTCGATGCCGATGACACCGCCCCAGGTGCGGGTGCCGACGACCGGGCCGATACCGAGGGCCTTGATCGCCGCGTTGACGATGTCGCCGTCGGAGCCGGAGAACTCGTTGGCCACCGCGACCACCGGGCCGCGGGGCGCCTCCAGCGGGTAGCTGGTGGGGCGCAGGCCGCGCGCGAGGTCCCAGCCGATGATCCGGCGGGCCAGCTTCTCGACCACGAGCTGGGAGGTGTGGCCGCCCCGGTTCTCCCGCACGTCGACCACCAGGCCCTCTCGGGCCACCTCCACCCGCAGGTCGCGGTGGAGGTGGGCCCAGCCGGGGGCCTGCATGTCCGGGACGTGGACATAGCCGAGCCGGCCGGCGGAGGCCGCGTGGACGTGGGCCCGGCGGCCGGCGACCCAGGCGTGGTAGCGCAGGGGTTCCTCGTCCGCGATCGGGACGACGACCGTGTGCCGGGGTTCGCCGCCGCCCGCCGGGGAGACGGTCAGCTCGACGGCGTGGCCCGCCGTGCCCACGAGCAGCGGCCCGGGGCCCGTCACCGGGTCGACCTGGTGGCCGGCCACGGCGATGATCGCGTCCCCGGGGCGTACGGCGACACCGGGCGCGGCGAGCGGGGAGCGGGCGTCCGGGTCGGAGGTCTCCGAGGGCAGGATGCGGTCGATGCGCCAGCTGCCGTCCGCGTGGCGGGACAGGTCGGCGCCGAGCAGCCCCTGTCCGGCGCCGCCGGCGCCGCCGCGCGGCGTGACATAGGCGTGCGAGGTGCCGAGTTCGCCCTGCACCTCCCAGAGCAGGTCGACCAGGTCGCCGTGGGTGGCGAGGCGGCCCAGCAGCGGGCGGTAGCGGGCGAGGACGCCGGTCCAGTCCACGCCGCCCAGGTCGGCCCGCCAGAAGTGGTCGCGCATCAGCCGGCCGGCCTCGTCGTACATCTGCCGCCACTCGGCGGCCGGGTCGACGGTCTGCCGGATCCGGCCGAGGTCGACGGTGACGCTGGTGTCGCCGTCGTCGTCGGTGCCGGTGCGGCGGTCGGCGGGCACGACCCGCAGCCGGCCCTCGCTCCACAGCAGGACGCGTTTGCCGTCGCCGCTGACCTCGAAGTGGTCGGCGGCGGAGGCTAGGTGTTCCAGGCGGCGCTGGGCGAGGTCGTACCGCTCCAGTTCGGTCCCCGGGTCCGGGTCCTCGGGGTGGGCGCGGGAGGCGCCGAGGAGGCCCCGCACGGGGTGGCGCAGCCAGAGGACGCCGTCCTTGGCGGCGCGCAGGGTGGAGTAGCGGCCGGCCTCCACCGGGAAGGGCACGATCCGGTCGGCGAGCCCCTCGGGGTCGATGCGGGTGGCGGGGGTGCCCTCGCTGTCGGGGGTCTCGTCCTTGTCGGGGGTCTCGAAGGGGCGGCCGTGGCGCTGCGGGCCGAACGGCGAGGGGGTGGTGGCGGCCAGGGTGATCAGGTGCGGGCGGGCGCCGACCACGAAGGCGAGATCGAAGACGTGCTCGTCGTAGACCGGGTCGAAGGCGCGGTTGGAGAGGAACGCGAGGTGCTTGCCGTCGAGGGTGAAGGCGGGCGCGTAGTCCTGGAAGCGCAGGGGGGTCGCCTCGGTGACCGAGAGGTCGGTGGTGTGGGCGATGCGCAGCTGGGAGAGCGGGCGGGGGCCGGGGTGCGCCCAGGCCAGCCAGCCGGAGTCGGGTGAGAAGGCGAGACCGGAGACCTCGCCGTCGTCGCTGCGGTCGACCTCGCGGACCTCGCCGGTCTCCCGCTCGACGAGCAGCAGCCGGCCGTCGTGCGCGGCGACAGCGGCACGGCTGCCGTCGGGAGCCATGGCCAGTTCGAGGACCCGGCCGAGCTGCCCGGCGGCGAGCCGGCGCGGCGGGGAGCCGGGCACCGTGCCGGTCGCGGGGGCGAACTCCAGGGCGTCCTCGCCCTCGGCGTCCGTCACCCACACCACCCACTCCTCGCCCTCGGCGCGGAAGGCGCGGGGCATCCGGGCGCGCACGCCCGAGGCGGCGGCCAGCGCGCGGGCGGGCCCGGAGCGGTGGGTGACCCAGTGGATCCCGCCGCGCACGGAGACGGCGCTGCCGCGCGCGGTGTGGTCGGGGGACGCCTCGCCGAACCAGTGGGCGGCGTCCAGCGGACAGGGCCGCAGATCGAGGCGGGGTCCGCCGAGCCGCACGTCCAGGCGGCGCGGCTCGGCGCCCTCCAGGTCGTCCAGCAGCCAGAGTTCACCGCCCGAGCTGTAGACGACCCGGGTGCCGTCGCCGGCGGCGTGCCGGGCGTAGAAGCCGCCCAGCGGGGTGTGCCGGCGCAGGTCGGAGCCGTCGGCCAGGGAGGAGTACAGCGCCCCGGTTCCCTCGTGGTCGGAGAGGAACGCGATGCGCTCCCCCGCCCACACCGGGTACTCGATGTTCCCGGCGAGGTCCTCGTGCAGCCGAACGAACTCCCCGGTGCCCTCCCCGCCTTCGGCGGCCCGGTCGATCCACAGCCTGCCCGCCGTGCCGCCCCGGTAGCGCTTCCAGTAGGCGGCCTCGCGGCCCATCGTCACGGAGAGCAGCACGGTGGCCGGTCCGTGCGCGACATCGCCGACCGGGCCGTACGGCAGGGCCTCGGCCGGTCCGCCGTCCAGCGGGACGGCGTGCGCCCAGGTCTGCCGGAAGCTGGGCCTTCCGTGCGCGCCGAGCGCGAGCACCCGCCCGTCCGGCGTCCAACCGCGCACCTCGGTACGGCGGTTGCCCCAGTGGGTCAGCCGCCGGGCGGGGCCCCCGTCGACGGGGGCGAGATGCACCTCGGGGGTGCCGTCCCGGGTGGAGGTCCAGGCCAGATGCGCGCCGTCGGGGGAGATCCGGGGCAGCGTCACCGGCGTGTTGTCGGCACTGACCCGCCAGGCCCGGCCGCCGTCGAGCGGGGCGAGCCATACGTCGTCCTCGGCGACGAAGGCCACCAAGTCGCCGCGCAGATGGGGGTATCGGAGATAGGCGGAGACCGCCGCGGTTCCCTTCGAAGCACCCTGAGTCACAGCCTCACTCTACGCAGCCCCCGGAGGGCCACGCCCCCGGTTCCGATCACTTCCCCCGCACCGGGCCGCGGGCGGGATCGCCCTGGCACCCGACGGTGCGGGTGACGGTGACGGTCACGGCCGGCCTCGGCGGTACCAGGGTCGGCGGGGCCGGCTCCGGCCGCCACGTCGCCGAAGGCCTCTGGCACACGGGCGGTGTGGCGGACGGCCGCGGCAACCTGCTCGACCTGCGCGAACCCGGGGTCGTCCGGGCGCCGGCCGACGATGCCGGGCGGCGCGGCCCGCTGACCGGGCGGTGCGAGGCGGACGGCTGGGAGCTGTTCGGGCCGGTCGCCGAGGCCGTCGACGCCGCCCGCGCGGCGGACGTCAGCCGCGCAGCAGCAGCCACTCCTGCAGTTCGACCAGATTGCCCTCCGGGTCCTTGAGGTGCGCCACCCGCATCCGGTCGGTCAGGAGGGCCGGGCCGTGCAGCAGGGTCGCGCCCCGGGCCGTGATCTCCGCGCAGTAGGCGTCGAGGTCGTCCACGCGCAGGACGACGAGGGACCGGTGGCCCGCGGCCGCGTCGTCCAGCTCGGCGAGGATCTCGGCCATCGCCGCGCGGTCCTGCAGCGCGATCCCGGCGGACCCGGCGTGCGGGCTGAACTTCTCGTACGGTCCGCCCGTCGCACCGGACTGCGGGGTCAGGCCGAGGGTCTCGGCGTAGAAGCGGTAGCAGGTGGCGAAGTCGGAGACGAAGAGGCGGACTTGGGCGAGTTCCACGGTGTCCCCCAGGCGGGTCAGGACCAGCGGCCGGAGCGGCCCAGCAGCAGGGCCGCGGCGGCGGTGCCGGCGGTGGATGTGCGCAGTACGGTGGGCCCGAGGACATAGGGCTCGGCACCCGCCTCGGCGAAGAGCGCCAGCTCCTCGGGCGAGACACCGCCCTCGGGGCCGACGACCAGCACGATCTCACCCGCGGCGGGCAGTTCGGCGGTGGCCAGCGGCGCGTCGCCGCTCTCGTGCAGCACGGCGGCGAAGTCGGCCCCGGCGAGCAGCGCGCCCACCTGCTTGGTCGTCGCCGCGTCCGCGACCTCGGGGAAGCGGACCCGGCGGGACTGCTTGCCCGCCTCGCGGGCGGTGGCCCGCCACTTGCCGAGGGCCTTCAGCCCGCGGTCGCCCTTCCACTGGGTGATGCAGCGGGACGCCTGCCAGGGCACGATCGCGTCGACACCGACCTCGGTCATGGTCTCGACGGCGAGCTCGCCCCGGTCGCCCTTGGGCAGGGCCTGTACGACGGTGATCCGGGGGGCGGCCGGCGGCTCGTCACGCACCGGTCCCAGCTCCACGACCAGCCGGTCCTTGCCCTCTGCGGCCTTGACGACCCCCTCGGCCCAGCGTCCGCGCCCGTCGGTGAGGACCACGTCCTCGCCCGCCCGCAGCCGCTTCACGGACACGGCGTGCCGGCCCTCGGGGCCGTCCAGCACGAACTCGGGGCCGGCCCCGTCGAGCCGGTCCACGACGAAGACGGGAGCGGTCATCGCTGCTCGCCCCCGGGCCGCGGCCGGTCCGGCCACGCCGACAACGCTGTCCGGGCCTCGGCGAGTTCGGCCGCCAGCACCTCGACCAGCTGTCCGGCCGGCAGCTCCCGGGCCATCCGGTGGCCCTGTCCCGCCCACAGCGACATGCCCTGCGCGTCCCCGGCCTTGGTCGCGGCCTTGCGCAGCGGGGCGGTGAGGTGGTTGACCTCCGGGTAGGCGGCCGGTGCGTACGGCCCGTGCTCGCGCAGGAAGCGGTTGACCAGCCCGCGGGCCGGGCGGCCGCTGAAGGCGCGGGTCAGCTCGGTCCGCGCGAACAGGGGATTGGTCAGCGCCTGCTTGTGCAGGGCGTGCGCGCCGGACTCGTGGGCGGCGACGAACGCGGTGCCCAGCTGGGCCGCGCTCGCGCCCGCCGCGAGGACGGCGGCGATCTGGCCGCCGCGCATGATGCCGCCCGCCGCCACGATCGGGATGCGCACGGCCTCCCGGACCTGCGCGACCAGCGCGAGCAGCCCGAGGCCGGAGCCGTCGTTCTCCGGCAGGTCCCGGTGGGTGCCCTGGTGCCCGCCGGCCTCCACGCCCTGGGCGATCACCGCGTCCGCGCCGGCCCGCTCCACCGCGCGGGCCTCCTCCGCGGTGGTGGCGGTGACCAGGGTGAAGGTCCCGGCCCTGCGCAGCTTGTCGAACACCTCCCGGCTCGGCACACCGAAGTGGAAGGAGACCACCGGCACCGGGTTGTCGAGCAGCACGGCGAGCTTGGCGTCGTAGCCGTCGTCCCGGCCGCCGTCCGGGTCGCCCAGTTCGGTCTCGTACCAGGCGGCCTCGCCGGCCAGCTGGTGCGCGTACACCTCGACGGCACCCGACTCGGCGTGCTCGGGCTGCGGCATGAACACGTTCACGCCGAAGGGACGGTTCGTGAGCCCGCGTAGCTGCTTGATCTCCTGGTACATGCCGTCGGCGGTCTTGTACCCGGCGGCGAGGAACCCGAGGCCGCCCGCCTCGGAGACGGCGGCGGCGAGCTGCGGGACGGCGACGCCGCCCGCCATGGGGGCCTGCACGATCGGGAGGGGGAAGAGATCGGTCAGCGCGGAGGACATGACCGCATGTTGTCACGTCCTCCGTACAAGTCCGAATCCGGGCTTCCCCCGGCACCGGACCACGGCGTACGGGGTGCCGGAGCACCCCGCAGCCATGGCCCGACAGCGGTCCGGGGCATCGCCCGGCCGGTGTCAGCGGCCGTTGAAGGCGTCCTTCAGCCGGGAGAACAGGCCCTG
Source organism: Streptomyces sp. NPDC015171 (assembly GCF_043079545.1). Lineage (NCBI taxonomy): Bacteria > Bacillati > Actinomycetota > Actinomycetes > Kitasatosporales > Streptomycetaceae > Streptomyces > Streptomyces sp. NPDC015171. The sequence continues at coordinate 231,766 of NZ_JBIBUO010000004.1, read as the reverse complement.
CTGGCCGGGCTGGAACTGCCCCTGCGGGCGCTCCTCGCCGCGCAGCTTGGCCAGCTCGCGCAGCAGCCGCTCCTGCTCGGGGTCCAGCTTGGTCGGGGTGGTGACCTCGACGTGCACGATCAGGTCGCCCCGGCCGCCGCCGCGCAGATGGGTCACGCCCCGGCCGTGCAGCGGGATCGACTGGCCGGACTGGGTGCCGGGCCGGATGTCGACCTCCTCCATGCCGTCCAGCGTCTCCAGCGGCACCTTGGTGCCGAGGGACGCGGCCGTCATCGGGATGGTGACCGTGCAGTGCAGGTCGTCGCCGCGCCGCTGGAAGGTGGAGTGCGGCAGCTCGTGGATCTCGACGTACAGATCGCCGGCCGGGCCGCCGCCGGGGCCGACCTCGCCCTCGCCGGCGAGCTGGATCCGGGTGCCGTTGTCGACACCGGCCGGGATCTTCACCGTGAGCGTGCGCCGCGAGCGGACGCGGCCGTCGCCGGCGCACTCCGGGCACGGGGTCGGCACGACCGTGCCGAAGCCCTGGCACTGGGGGCAGGGCCGCGAGGTCATGACCTGGCCCAGGAAGGACCGGGTGACCTGGGAGACCTCACCGCGGCCGCGGCACATGTCACAGGTCTGGGCGGAGGTGCCCGGGGCCGCGCCCTCGCCGCTGCAGGTGTTGCAGACGACGGCGGTGTCGACCTGGATGTCCTTGGTCGTCCCGAAGGCCGCCTCGTCCAGCTCGACCTCGATCCGGATCATCGCGTCCTGGCCGCGCCGGGTGCGCGAGCGCGGGCCGCGCTGCGACGCCGTGCCGAAGAACGCGTCCATGATGTCGGAGAAGTTGCCGAAACCGCCGGCCCCGAAGCCGCCCGCGCCGGCGCCGCCGGACTGGGAGAGCGGGTCGCCGCCGAGGTCGTAGACCTGCTTCTTCTGCGGGTCCGACAGCACCTCGTAAGCGGCGTTGATCTCCTTGAACCGCTCCTGGGTCTTCGGATCCGGGTTGACGTCCGGGTGCAGCTCGCGAGCGAGCCGACGGAACGCCTTCTTGATCTCATCCTGCGACGCGTCGCGGCGCACGCCGAGAACGGCGTAGTAGTCCGTGGCCACTTACGACTCCGCCAGGATCTGTCCGACGTACCGTGCCACTGCGCGTACCGCTCCCATCGTTCCCGGGTAGTCCATGCGGGTCGGTCCGACCACGCCGAGCTTGGCAACCGCCTCGCCGCCCGAACCGTAGCCCACCGACACGACGGAGGTTGAGTTGAGTCCCTCGTGGGCGTTCTCGTGGCCGATGCGCACGGTCACGCCGGGATCCTTCGCCTCGCCGAGGAGCTTGAGGAGCACGACGTGCTCCTCGAGGGCCTCCAGGACGGGCCGGATCGTGAGGGGGAAGTCGTGCCCGAAGCGGGTGAGATTGGCCGTACCGCCGATCATCAACCGCTCCTCGTTCTCCTCGACGAGTGTCTCCAGGAGGGTGGAGAGCACCGTGGAGACCGTACCGCGGTCCTCGATCTCGAAGGCGTCCGGCAGGTCCTCGACCAGCCTCGGCACATCCGTGAACCGACGGCCCGCGACCCGGCTGTTCAGCCGCGCCCGCAGATCCGCCAGCGAGGCCTCGCCGAACGGCGCGGGACAGTCGACCATCCGCTGCTCGACCCGGCCGGTGTCCGTGATCAGCACGAGCATCACGCGCGCCGGGGCGAGCGAGAGCAGCTCCACGTGCCGGACCGTGGACCGGGTCAGCGAGGGGTACTGCACGACGGCGACCTGGCGGGTGAGCTGCGCGAGCAGCCGGACGGTCCGCGCCACGACGTCGTCGAGGTCGACGGAGCCGTCCAGGAAGTTCTGGATCGCCCGCCGCTCCGGCGCCGTCATCGGCTTCACGCCCGCCAGCTTGTCCACGAACAGGCGGTAGCCCTTGTCGGTGGGGATGCGCCCGGCACTGGTGTGCGGCTGCGCGATGAACCCCTCGTCCTCCAGGGCCGCCATGTCGTTGCGGACGGTCGCCGGGGAGACGCCGAGGTTGTGCCGCTCGGTGAGCGCCTTGGAACCGACCGGCTCCTCGGTGCCCACATAGTCCTGGACGATGGCGCGCAGCACCTGAAGCCTGCGTTCACTCAGCATCCGCGCGCACCTCCAGCACGTCGTCCTCGCCCCTCACGGGTCGTCCGCCTCGTCTGCCTGGCACTCTTCGCATGCGAGTGCCAGTACTCCCCGGCCCAGTGTACGGCCGTCGGGTGCACCCTGGGCAAGGTCGGGCCGCCGTACCGGCTCGTACCGCTAGCGTCGCCGGTATGACGGTGACTTGGGAAGAGCTGGGCTGGGAACGGCTGTCCTCCGGGGTGGGGAGGTGCCGGCTGCCCGGCTGGGACTGCACCGCGGGCCTGGTGCTCGGGGCGGGGACGGCGCTCGTGGTGGACGCCGGGTCGAGCCTGGCCGAGGGGGCGCGGCTGCGCGCGCAGGCGCAGGAGCTCTCCGGCGGCCGTGTGACCCATCTCGCGCTGACCCACCCCCACTTCGACCATGTCCTCGGGGCGCCCGCGTTCGCCGGCGCCCAGGTGTACGGGGCGGTGGGCCTGGACGCGGTGCTGGCCTACGAGCGCGAGGAACTGCGGCTCGACGCGCTCCGGCACGGGCTGCCGCCCGAGGCCGCCGAGGAGGCCACGGACGCCCTGGTCCCGCCCGGCCACCTGGTCTCCGGCGAGTGGACCCTCGACCTCGGCGGGGGCCGGCAGGTGCTGCTGGCCAACGTGGGCCCCGGCCACACCGCCTACGACCTCGCCGTCCTCGTCCCCGGCTCGCCCGGCTCCCCCGAGGTGGTCTTCTGCGGCGACCTGGTGGAGGAGTCCGGCCGGCCCCAGGCGGGCCCGGACGCGCTGCCGTCCCGCTGGCCGGACGCCCTGGACCGGCTGCTCGCGCTCGGCGGCGAGGACGCGCTGTACGTACCCGGTCACGGAGCGGTGGTGGACGCCGCCTTCGTACGCCGCCAGCGGGACGCCCTGGCGGCACGGTTCGACGTGAGCTGAATCGCCACGACGAGTGACGTACGGCGTGTCGTGCACACCGCCGGGCGGCTTCTCCTATCGTCATCCGAATGCGCCAGTACGCCGCCGACCTGACCCCGCCCTGGAAGAAGCCGAAGCCCGCGCCGGAGGTGCCGGCCGAGCCGGGCCTGGTGGTGGAGGAGCCCGGCACCGGCTTCTGCGGCGCGGTGATCCGCTGCGAGGCGGGCACGGTGACCCTGGAGGACCGCTTCGGCAAGCACCGGGTGTTCCCGCTGGAGCCGCGCGGCTTCCTGCTGGAGGGGCGGGTGGTGACGCTGGTGCGGCCCTCGTCGGCTCCGGCACGCCCCGCCCGCACCGCCTCCGGCTCGGTCGCCGTGCCCGGCGCCCGCGCGCGCGTGGCCCGCGCCGGCCGGATCTACGTCGAGGGCCGGCACGACGCCGAGCTGGTCGAGAAGGTGTGGGGCGACGACCTGCGCGTCGAGGGCGTGGTCGTGGAGTACCTGGAGGGCGTGGACGACCTGCCGTCGGTCGTCGCCGAGTTCGCGCCGGGCCCGGACGCGCGCCTCGGCGTGCTCGTGGACCATCTGCTGCCGGGCACCAAGGAGTGGCGCATCGCACAGTCGGTGACCAGCGAGCACGCGCTGGTCGTCGGGCACCCGTACATCGACGTCTGGCAGGCGGTGAAGCCGTCGGCACTGGGCATCGACGCCTGGCCGGACGTGCCGCGCGGACAGGACTGGAAGACGGGCGTGTGCCGGGCGCTGGGGTGGCCGGCGGAGAACACCGGGGCGGTGTGGCAGGCGATCCTGCGCCGGGTCGGGTCCTACAAGGACCTGGAGCCCGAGCTGCTGGGGCGGGTGGAGGAGCTGATCGACTTCGTCACGGCCGGCGCCCCGGCGTGACACCGGCGCGGCGGCCGGACGCGGCGGGCCGCGGCGGTCACCCGCCGCGGTGATCAGTCCACCAGGTCCCGCACCACCGCGTCCGCCAGCAGCCGCCCCCGCAGCGTCAGCACGGCCCGCCCCGCCTCGTACGGGCCGGTCTCCAGCAGGCCCTGAGCCAGCGCCCGCCGGGACGCCGCGAGCCCGTCCTCCCTCAGCAGCGCCAGCGGTACGCCCTCGCGCAGCCGCAGCTCCAGCAGGATCCGCTCCACCCGCCGGTCCTCGTCCGGCAGCAGCTCCCGGCCCGCGCCCGGTGAGCGGCCGGCGGCGAGGGCCGCCGCGTACGCCCCCGGGTGCTTGACGTTCCACCAGCGCACCCCGCCCACATGGCTGTGCGCGCCGGGGCCCGCGCCCCACCAGTCGGCGCCGCGCCAGTACAGCTCGTTGTGCAGGCAGCGCGCGGCCCGGGAGGTCGCCCAGTTGGACACCTCGTACCAGTCGAAGCCCGCCCGGCTCAGCATCTCCTCGGCGATCAGGTACCGGTCGGCGTGCACGTCGTCGTCGGTCATCGGGACCTCGCCCCGGCGGATCCGGCGGGCCAGCTGGGTGCCCTCCTCGACGATCAGGGCGTAGGCGCTGACGTGGTCCGGGCCCGCTCCGAGCGCCGCTTCGAGGGAGGCCCGCCAGTCGTCGTCGGACTCGCCGGGGGTGCCGTAGATCAGGTCCAGGTTCACGTGCTCGAAGCCCGCGGCCCGCGCCTCGGCCACGCACGCCTCGGGGCGGCCGGGCGTGTGGGTGCGGTCGAGGACCTTCAGCACATGCTGTCTCGCGCTCTGCATGCCGAAGGAGATCCGGTTGAAGCCGCCCTCGCGCAGGGCGGTGAGGTAGGCGGGGCCGACCGACTCCGGGTTCGCCTCGGTGGTGATCTCCGCGTCCGGGGCGAGCCCGAACTCGTCCCGGATCACGGCGAGCATCCGCACCAGGTCGTCGGCGGCCAGCAGCGTCGGCGTGCCGCCGCCGACGAAGACCGTGCGGACCTCCCGCGGGTCGTCGCCCAGCACCTTGCGCGCCAGCCGGATCTCGTCCGCCAGCGTGTCCGCGTAGTTGTCCCGGGAGGCGAGCACGCCGCCGGAACCGCGCAGCTCGGTCGCGGTGTAGGTGTTGAAGTCGCAGTAGCCGCAGCGGGTCGCGCAGTACGGGACGTGCAGGTAGAAACCGAGCGGGCGGCCCGCGGCCCCGGCGAGCGCGTGCGCGGGCAGCGCGCCGTCGGCGGGGACGGGCTCGCCGTCGGGGAGTGCGGAAGGCATGCCTTCCATTGTCCAGCACCGCGGGGGTTACTCCGCCTGGAGCACCAGCAGCGCCAGATCGTCCTCGGGCAGGCCGCCGCCGAAGTCGTGGACGAGGCGGCGGATCCTTTCCGCGATCAGCTCGGCGCCGAGCCCGGCGCAGCCGGACAGGGCGCGGGCGAGACCGTCGCCGTCGTCGAACTGACGGGAGCCGGAGCGCCGCTCGGTCACCCCGTCGGTGACGCACAGCAGGCTGTCGCCGGGCCACAGCTCCAGGGTCTCGCTGGTGTACGTCTCGTCCTCCACGACGCCGAGGAGGGTCTGCGGACGGGCGGCGGTGCGCACGGTGCCGTCGGGGCTGAGGACGAGCGGCAGCGGATGGCCGGCGGAGGCGAGGGTGCAGCGGACCCCGCCGTCGTGCGGTGTCAGCTCGCCGTACAGGAGGGAGAGGAACCGGGTCTGCGGGCCGTCCCCGGAGGCCAGCGGCCGGCCGCCGGCGGTGACCAGGGCGCGGGCGGCGGCGTCGGCGGCCTCGGTGGCGTCGTCCAGGAGGAGCTGGTTGAGGCGGTCGAGGACATCGGCGACCCGGTAGCCCTCGCGGGCCAGGAGGCGCAGCCAGGGGCGGGCCAGACCGATCACCACGGCCGCCTCCGGGCCCTTGCCCTGGACGTCGCCGACGGCGAAGCACCAGCGGCCGTCGCCCGCCGGGAACACGTCGTAGAAGTCACCGCTGGGGCCGCCCTTGTCGCAGGGCTCGTAGACCAGTGCGCTGCGCATGCCGGGGATCTCGGCGACCGCGCCGGGCAGCAGGCCGCGCTGCAGGACGGCGCTGATGGTGGCCTGGCGGGCGTACTGGCGGGCCGCGCCGATGGCCAGGGCGACCCGCCGGCCGAGGTCCTCCACCAGGCCGGTGATCTCGTCCGGGAAGCCCGCGGCGCCGCACCGGCCGGTGACCAGTGTGCCGAGCGGCCGGCCGCCCGCGATCAGCCGGTACGACAGCGCCGTCCCGTCGGCGCCCTGCGGGCCGAGCGCGTGGCCGGGCCAGGGATAGGGCTCGGGTCCTGAGCGCAGCCCGTCGGGCGGGCACGGCGGTTCCTTCTCCAGGGCGCAGCGCAGTTCCTCGATACGGGCCTCGCTGGCGTGCCAGACCCGGGCGGGTCCGCCGCCGGCACCGCCGCGCACGGACGCCTCGTCCTCCAGCCAGATCGCGCACCAGTCGGCGAGCCGGGGCACGATCAGCTGGCCGGTGAGCGCGGCGACCAGGTTCTCGTCCAGCTGTCCGGCGAGCAGGTCGGAGGCCTCGGCGAGGAAGGACAGGGCGCCCCGGCCGAGCCAGTCCCGGTCGCCCTCGGCGCGCTGCGGCTGCGGGGCGAGGTCCTCGGCGACCTCCAGCGCGGGATCGGCGGCGGGGCCGTCCAGGGCCTCGCTGCCGCCCGGGGGCAGCCGGGCCCATACGGTCTTGGCGCCGGTGCGGTAGGTGACGCCCCAGGACTCGGCGAGCGTGGCGACGAGGCGCAGGCCGCGCCCGTACTCGGGGGTGTCGTACGGCCCCTCGCCGCCCAGCGCGTCGCGCGGGGCCCGGGAGGGGTGCTGGTCGCGGACCTCGATCACGAGCGCGCCGGTCTCCTCAAGGCGCCACTCGATCTGCACCTCGGTGCCGGCGTGCACGACGGCGTTGGTGACCAGCTCGCTCAGTACGGCCATGGCGTCGTCGGCCAGCCGTGCGCAGACCCCGGGCGCCGTGTCCAGTGCGGCACGCACCAGCGCGCGGGCCGAGCCCGGGGCGAGGGGGCTTCCGGGCAGCGTGGCCCGGCCCCCCGCCCCACCGGGCCGGGGCTCGCTCTCCCGCTGCGTCGGTATGGCCGCCATGTCCATACCGTCAGAGTGACAGACCGGGGGCGCGCAGAAGCGGTCAGTCACGGAAGCGGACAGAAGACGGAAACTTTCGAGCGCTGGTGGGCATCAAGCGCTGGTGAGCATCAAAGGGGCGCCAGGAACCGCACGAGAAACCACGGACCGCCCGCGGCCGGCCCGCGGCTCCCGCGCCCCGCTGGAAGGCTCTAGGACTCCCTGGCCCCGGCGTACATCTCGTCGATGAGGTGCTTGTACTCCCGCTCCACCACCGGCCGCTTCAGCTTCAGGCTCGGCGTGATCTCCCCGTGCTCCACATCGAGGTCCCGCGGCAGCAGCCGGAACTTCTTGATGGTCTGCCAGCGCTGGAGCCCCTCGTTGAGCTGCCGCACATAGCCGTCGACCATCTCGACCGTCTGCGGGGCGGCCACGATCTCCGCGTACGACTTGCCCTCCAGGCCGTTGTCCTTGGCCCAGCCCTCGATCGCGAGTTCGTCCAGGGCGATGAGAGCGGTGCAGTAGTTCCGGTCGGCGCCGTGCACGAGGATGTTGGAGACGTACGGGCACACCGCCTTGAACTGGCCCTCGACCTCGGCCGGCGCGACGTACTTGCCGCCGGAGGTCTTGATGAGGTCCTTCTTGCGGTCGGTGATGCGCAGATAGCCGTCGGGCGACAGCTCGCCGATGTCCCCGGTGTGGAACCAGCCGTCCGACTCCAGCACCTCGGCGGTCTTCTCGGGCTGCTGGTGGTAGCCCTCCATGACGCCGGGGCCGCGCAGCAGGATCTCGCCGTCGTCGGCGATGCGCACCTCGGTGCCGGGCAGCGGCTTGCCGACCGTGCCGGTGCGGTACGCCTCGCCCGGGTTGACGAAGGAGGCGGCGGAGGTCTCGGTGAGGCCGTAGCCCTCCAGGATGTGGATGCCGGCGCCGGCGAAGAAGTAGCCGATCTCCGGAGCGAGCGCGGAGGCGCCGGAGACACAGGCGCGCAGCCGGCCGCCGAAGGCCTCGCGGAGCTTGCCGTAGACGAGGGTGTCGGCGACCTTGTGCCGAGCGGCCAGGCCGAGGGGGGCCGAGGCGGTGCCGGTGCGGCGGAAGTTGTCCTGGGTGACCTTGGCGTACTCGCGGGCGACCTCGGCGGCCCACTGGAAGATCTTGTACTTGGCCGCGCCGCCCTCCCGGGCCTTGGCCGCGACGCCGTTGTAGACCTTCTCGAAGATGCGCGGCACGGCCGCCATGTACGTCGGCCGCACCACCGGAAGATTCTCGATGATCTTGTCGACGCGGCCGTCGACGGCGGTGACGTGCCCGACCTCGATCTGCCCGGAGGTCAGCACCTTGCCGAAGACATGCGCGAGCGGCAGCCACAGGTACTGCACGTCCTCGGTGCTGATCAGCCCGGTCCCGGCGATCGCCTTGGCCATGTACGACCAGTTGTCGTGCGGCAGGCGCACGCCCTTGGGGCGGCCGGTGGTGCCGGAGGTGTAGATGAGGGTGGCGAGCTGTTCCCTGGTGATCGCGCCGACCCGCTCCTTGATGAGCTGGGGGTGCTTCTCCAGATAGGCGGCGCCGCTGCGCTCCAGCTCGGCGAGGGTGGTCACCCACTCGCCCGGCTCGACACCGGCCGGGTCGATCACCACGACCTTGGTCAGCTCGGGCAGCTCGGGGCGCTTCTCCACGGCCTTGGCCAGCTGGGCCGCGTCCTCCGCGATCAGCACCCGGCTCTCGGAGTCGGACAGGATGAACGCGGACTCGTCGGCGTTGGTCTGCGGATACACGGTGGTGGTGGCACCGCCGGCGCACATGATGCCGAGGTCGGCGAGGATCCACTCGACGCGCGTGGAGGAGGCGAGCGCCACCCGCTGCTCGGGCCGGACACCCAGTTCGATGAGTCCGGCCGCGATCGCGTACACCCGGTCCGCCGCCTGCGCCCAGCTGAGCGACTTCCAGTCGTCGGGGCCCTGCCCGTCGGCCGGCGGGACCGGGTAGCGGTAGGCCTCGGCGTCCGGTGTGGCCGCCACGCGCTCCAGGAAGAGGGCCGCCACGGACGGCGGACGGTTCTCGATCAGGTTCTGTGTGTCGCTCACGACATCCTCCGGGGGCCCGCGACGGTGCGGCTGACTCGGTGCGGCTGGGTTAACTCACGGGGTGGTTTCGGGCTGTTGTTTAACTCGCGAGTAACTATCGAGCAGGCATCAGGGTAAGGCGCGACCGCCCGCTGCGTAAGGGGCATCGGCCTGTCACTTTCGACGCAGAGCGACGCTACGCACGCGTAGGGCCCGCCGCGCTTTCGCACGGCGGGCCCCCTCATGCCCGGTTTGCGCACTCCGCCGGCCGTTGCCTCCGGTTACTTCTTGCCCTTGGCCGACCCCGCGCCGTCATCACTGGACAGAACGGCGATGAAGGCCTCCTGCGGAACCTCCACGGAACCCACCATCTTCATCCGCTTCTTGCCTTCCTTCTGCTTCTCCAGCAGCTTGCGCTTACGGGAGATGTCACCGCCGTAGCACTTGGCGAGGACGTCCTTGCGGATGGCACGGATGGTCTCGCGGGCGATGACCCGCGAGCCGATGGCGGCCTGGATCGGCACCTCGAACGCCTGCCGCGGGATCAGCTCGCGCAGCTTGGCGACGAGCCGCACCCCGTACGCGTACGCGGCGTCCTTGTGCGTGATCGCCGAGAAGGCGTCCACCTTGTCGCCGTGCAGCAGGATGTCGACCTTGACCAGGCTGGAGGTCTGCTCGCCGGTGGGCTCGTAGTCGAGGGACGCGTAGCCGCGGGTCTTGGACTTCAGCTGGTCGAAGAAGTCGAAGACGATCTCCGCGAGCGGGAGGGTGTAGCGGATCTCGACCCGGTCCTCGGAGAGGTAGTCCATGCCCAGCAGGGTGCCGCGCCGGGTCTGGCACAGCTCCATGATCGAGCCGATGAACTCGGTGGGCGCCAGGATGGTGGCGCGCACGACCGGCTCGTACACCTCGCCGATCTTCCCCTCGGGGAACTCGCTCGGGTTGGTGACGGTGTGCTCGCTGCCGTCCTCCATGACCACCCGGTAGACCACGTTGGGCGCGGTGGCGATCAGGTCGAGGCCGAACTCGCGCTCCAGCCGCTCCCGGATCACGTCCAGGTGCAGCAGGCCGAGGAAGCCGACGCGGAAGCCGAAGCCGAGCGCGGCGGAGGTCTCCGGCTCGTAGACCAGCGCGGCATCGTTGAGCTGGAGCTTGTCCAGGGCCTCGCGCAGCTCCGGGTAGTCGGAGCCGTCCAGCGGATACAGACCGGAGAAGACCATCGGCTTCGGGTCCTTGTAACCGCCGAGCGCCTCGGTGGCGCCCTTGTGCTGGCTGGTGACCGTGTCACCGACCTTGGACTGGCGCACGTCCTTCACACCGGTGATGAGGTACCCCACCTCACCGACGCCGAGGCCGTCCGCCGGCAGCATCTCCGGCGAGCTGACGCCGATCTCCAGCAGCTCGTGGGTGGCGCCGGTCGACATCATCTTGATGCGCTCGCGCTTGTTGAGCTGGCCGTCGATGACACGGACGTACGTCACGACACCCCGGTAGGAGTCGTAGACCGAGTCGAAGATCATGGCGCGGGCGGGCGCGTCGGCGACTCCGACCGGCGCCGGGATCTCCTTGACGACCTTGTTCAGCAGCGCGTCCACGCCGAGGCCGGTCTTCGCGGAGACCTTGAGCACATCCGCCGGGTCGCAGCCGACCAGGTTCGCCAGCTCCTCGGCGAACTTCTCCGGCTGGGCTGCCGGCAGGTCGATCTTGTTCAGCACCGGGATGATCGTGAGGTCGTTCTCCATCGCCAGGTAGAGGTTGGCGAGGGTCTGCGCCTCGATGCCCTGAGCGGCGTCGACGAGGAGGATGGTCCCCTCACAGGCGGCCAGCGACCGCGAGACCTCGTAGGTGAAGTCGACGTGCCCCGGGGTGTCGATCATGTTGAGGATGTGCGTCGTGCCCTGGTCGGGCCCCTCCGTCGGGGCCCAGGGCAGACGCACCGCCTGGGACTTGATCGTGATGCCGCGCTCGCGCTCGATGTCCATCCGGTCGAGGTACTGAGCACGCATCTGCCGCTGCTCGACCACGCCGGTCAGCTGGAGCATCCGGTCGGCGAGCGTGGACTTGCCGTGGTCGATGTGCGCGATGATGCAGAAATTGCGGATCAGAGCCGGCGCGGTACGGCTCGGCTCGGGCACATGGTTTGGGGTCGCGGGCACGCAGGGTCCTGTCTCTTGAGGCGCCTTATGCCTCGGGTCGGATCGTTACGTAGTCTCCATGGTCCCACGGGCAGGGACCGGGGGCCGTTTTGGGCCGTCCGGAGGGCCACTGGTACTGTAGATGGCTGTGCCTCATGCCCTCTCAGCGCGAGGTACGACCGGAAATTTCGGATCACCGGTACGGGACCCGCACGGGCCCGTACCTGAACCTGTAAAGGCTCCTTCGTGGCGAACATCAAGTCCCAGATCAAGCGGATCAAGACCAACGAGAAGGCTCGGCTGCGCAACAAGGCCGTCAAGTCCTCCCTGAAGACCGCGATCCGCAAGGCCCGTGAGGCCGCTGCCGCGGGTGACACCGAGAAGGCCACCGAGCTGCAGCGCGCTGCCGCGCGTGCGCTCGACAAGGCCGTCTCCAAGGGTGTCATCCACAAGAACCAGGCCGCCAACAAGAAGTCGGCGCTTGCTTCCAAGGTCTCGTCCCTCAAGGGCTGAACTCCTTTCTGATCTGATCGCCGGAGGGACCCAGAGCGGGCCCTCTCTCTCCGCTCCCGTCCGGCACCCACGAGCCTGTTCGCGGCCTGCGTTCGCCACGCGGGAACGGGCTCAGCATCTTGATCCAAAGGCCCCGGCTCCTCCCTTCCCCAAGGGAGGGGCGGGGCTTTTGGCATGTCCGGGCCGGGGGCTCAGGGTTCTGGACTCTGGGTCCTGGGCTCTGGGTCCTGGGCTCTGGGTTCTGGGCTCTGGGTTCTGGGCTCGCCCTGGCAGGTGGTGATGCCTCCGGGAGGGCCTTGGGCGTGTCTGGGGTCGGGTGCGAGTCCGCGGAGGGCCGTGGGTGGGCGTGGGTGGGGTGGCTGCCGGGTGGGGTGGCTGCCGGGTGGGCTCGGTTGCGCGTGGGAGTCGCTCAGTCGGGTCAGGTAGGTCGCTCATGGGCTCCGGCTGCGTGCGGGAGCGGTCGATTGAGCTGCGGCTGTGCACGGAGGGCTAGTCCTGCGCGGAGGTCGGGGCCTACGCGGGGGTCTGGTCCTGCGCGGAGGTCGGGGCCTACGCGGGGGTCTGGTCCTGCGCGAGGGTCGGGGCCTGCGCGGGGGTCGGCCGTGTGTAGGGCCTGGGCCCGCGCAGGATCCGGCAGGGCCCGGATGGGGCCGTGCCGCCTCCTACTGCTTCCCCGAGCGGCGGTCGGGGTACGACCGGGTCAGCCCCGGCCCCTGGAGCGCGCGGCCCTGGCGATGATCACGACCGCCTTCTCCAGCGCGTACTCGGGATCGTCGCCGCCGCCCTTCACGCCCGCGTCGGCCTCGGCGACCGCTCTGAGCGCCACCGACACGCCGTCCGGTGTCCAGCCCCGCATCTGCTGCCGCACCCGGTCGATCTTCCACGGCGGCATGCCCAGCTCGCGCGCCAGATCAGCCGGCCGTCCGCCCCGGGCCGAGGACAGCTTGCCGATCGCCCGCACGCCCTGCGCCAGCGCGCTGGTGATCATCACCGGCGCCACGCCCGTCGCCAGCGACCATCTCAGCGCCTCCAGCGCCTCCGCCGTACGCCCCTCCACGGCCCGGTCGGCGACCGTGAAGCTGGAGGCCTCGGCACGACCGGTGTAGTACCGCCCGACGACCGCCTCGTCGATCGTCCCCTCCACGTCGGCGACCAGCTGCGAGACCGCCGAGGCAAGCTCCCGCAGATCGCTGCCGATGGAGTCGCAGAGCGCCTGGCACGCCTCGGGGGTGGCCGACCGTCCGAACGAGCGGAACTCCCCCCGCACGAAGGCCAGCCGGTCCGCCGGCTTGGTCATCTTCGGGCAGGCCACCTCCCGCGCCCCCACCTTGCGCGCGGCGTCCAGCAGTGCCTTGCCCTTGGCGGCGCCGGCGTGCAACAGCACAAGCGTGATCTCCTCGGCGGGCGAGCCGAGGTATGCCTTCACGTCCTTGACCGTGTCGGCGGACAGGTCCTGCGCGTTGCGTACGACCACGACCTTGCGCTCGGCGAAGAGCGACGGGCTGGTCAGCTCGGCGAGCGTGCCGGGCTGCAGCTGGTCCGGGGTCAGGTCACGTACGTCCGTGTCGGCGTCGACGGCCTTGGCGGCGGCCACCACCTCCTGCACGGCACGGTCGAGCAGGAGGTCCTCCTGGCCCACGGCAACGGTCACCGGGGCGAGAGGGTCGTCATTCGCAGTCTTCCTGGCCATCACCCAAAGCATCCCACGCGGCACTGACAAGGAACCGGCCCCGGCACCCTGACCGGTCCCGGAGCGGCCCCCGAGCCCGCCTCGGGGTCACGGCTCCTCGCGCCAGCCGTCCCACTCCCCCGCGAACGCGTCCAACTCCGCGGGATCGAGCCGCTCGCGCCGGTCCCGCAGCACGAGCAGCCACTGCGCGTCCTCGGCGTCGTCCTCACCGGCCAGCGCGTCCCGGACGAGCTGGGGCTCCTCGTCGAGCCCGAACCGCTCCCCGAGCGCCTCGGCCGCCTCCTCGGCGGCGTCACGGTCGGGCAGCACCAGCACATGTCTCACATCGCTCACGGGTCCATTCTCCGGCACGCCACGGGGGGCGTTCCTCGGCACGGGACGGGCCGCGTCCGCGCTCGGATCAGGCCGGCATCCAGAGCGATCCGGGTGTCAGCCCTTCGGCACGATCTGCACGTCCAGGCCGACCTGGATGCTCGGTCCGATCGCCGCGATGCCCCGTGCCAGCATGGACTGCCAGCTGATCGTGAAGTCGTCCCGGTGCAGTTCGGTGGTGGCCCGGCAGGCACCGCGCGTCTCGCCCTCCATGCCGTTGCCGAGTCCCAGGTACTCCGTGTCCAGCGTCACCGTGCGGGTGACGCCGTGCAGCGACAGCGCGCCGGTGACCGCCCACCGGCTGCCGCCCTTGTGCACGAAGCGTTCGCTGTAGAACTCCAGCGTCGGAAACCGCCGCACGTCCAGGAAGTCCGCCGAGCGCAGGTGGTCGTCCCGCATCCGGACCCCCGTGTCGATGGACGCCGCGTCGATCACGACGTGCATCGCCGACTGCTCCACCCGCTCCGCGATCCGCAGCACCCCGGCGAAGGAGTTGAACCGCCCGTGGATCCGGGCCAGCCCGATGTGCCGCGCGGTGAACCTGAGCGAGGAGTGCATGGACTCGATCTCCCAGTCGCCCGGCGCCGGCGGCTCCGGCGGATGGGCCACCTGCAGGGTCACATCGCCCAGCGAGGCGAGGGAGTTCTCGCCGACCAGCGCGGCGGCCCGGTAGGGCGCGTAGCCCTCCGCCGACACCGCGAGCCGGTAGTCCCCCGCGGGCACCGTGGCCACGAACGAGCCGTAGGGGTCCGTACTGCCGGCCACCACCCTGCGGCCCGTGGAATCGCTGACCGCCAACTCCGCGCCCACGACCGGCTCGTTGACCGGGTCGACCACCCGGCAGCTGAGCACTCCGGCGCCGGGCGGTGTGCGGACCGCCGCCAGGGGACTCATCCGTTGCATCCGGTTCACCCGGTTCATCCGGTTACCCAGCCAGCGGCCGAACATCTACGACACCCCTGTACGCCTCGACATCATCTGTTGCCGAAGGTTCATTCGATCACTGATGCGGCTTTCGAGGCAACACGGAACTACATCGCGGGAAAGCAGCGTATGCGCCGGGACTGCGGTGAATCAGTCGTTCAGGAGGGGTTTCGCACCGTCGGTACACAGCCCAACTCGAGCCCGAAGCACTCCTGGTAGACCGCCAGCACCTCCTCGTCCGTCTCCAGCTCCCGCGTCTCGCGCGTGCCGTCCGCGGCGGTCGATTTCAATGTGCGCCCGCTGAGCGTGATCCGCCCTCCGTCCTCGGTGATCCGTGAGCAGACCAGCGAGCGGGTGAAGTGCGAGCGCGGCGAGGTGCTGTGCCACCAGGCACCGGCCATGAAGTCCCCGAGCGCACGCGGCCGGATCTCCAGCCGGTACTGCGGTGCGCCGTTCCGTAGGACGTCCAGGTCCCCCGAGCCCGGCGCGTCACCGCCGCGCACCCCTGCCGGGTCCGGCCCGGCCTCCACCACCTGGAAGCTGCCGCCGGGGTCTTCCTGCTCCCCGCGCTCCGCGAAGGCCAGCGGGTAGTGGCTGTGCGTCCCGAAGCCGACGTCGGCGAGCCAGACGCCCCCCTCCGCCGTCCGCACCCGCAACGCCATGTGGTCATACGGGATCCCGAGCCGCCCCTCGTCGTCGTACACGCGTCCGGCGAGGAACTCCACCTCGTAGCCGAGGGCCGCGAGCAACGTTCCGAAGGCGCCGTTCAGTTCGTAGCAGAAGCCGCCCCGCCGGGCCTCGGTCACCTTGTCCAGCAGCCGTATCCCGTCCAGCACGATCTCCTCTCCGAGGTGGATCGAGAGGTTCTCGAAGGGGACGGTCCGCAGATGGAGCAGATGCAGCTCGCGCAGCGCCTCGCCGGTGGGCCGCGGCGGACGGGCGAGACCGAGTCGGTGGAGATAGGCGTCGACCTGTGCTGATGTCATGATCCCAGTCTGGGCGCCTCCCGGGGTTGGCACCCCCTGCCGCGCCCCCGTTCCTACTCGGTCCTTCCCGGTCCTTCCCGTTCCTTCTCAGTCCTTCCCGCTCGTCCCCGCTGGTCGTCACTGGTCGTTGCTAGTCCTCTCTCATCACCCGTAGTTCGCCGTGCCTCCCTCCGGTGCCGGTGACCGCGAGAGCCCCGTCCCGGTCCGTGCGCAGGACCACCGCACCGCCGGTCCGCAGCGCGGTCGTCGTCGACGGCGCCGGGTGACCGTAGAGGTTGTCGGCACCGACGGAGACCAGCGCCACCCGGGGCGCCGCGAGGCGTATCAGTTCCGGGTCCTGATAGGCCGAGCCGTGGTGGGCCACCTTCAGGACGTCCACCCCGGCCAGGTCGGCTGCCGCCGGGGACCGTAACAGAGCCTGCTGGGAAGGCGGTTCGAGGTCTCCGAGCAACAGCAGCCGCAAGCCGCCCGTGCGCACCAGCAGCGCGACGCTGGCATCGTTAGGACCCTCGGGTTCGAATACGGTGCCCGGCCAGGCAGGAGGCTGTCGCGCGCTGGGGGCCGGCCCGGTGCTCCGCGGCGGGGGCCACAGAACCCGCCAGGCGAGTGGCCCGGTGCGCCGTTCCTCTCCCGCGGCGGCCGTCGTGACCGGGATGTGCCGCCGAGCCGCCTCTCTGCGGACGAACGCCGCCTGGTCAGCCGGTTCCGCGAACCCCGTGGTCTCGATCGCGGCCACCGAGCGGCCCCGCAGAACCCCGGGCAGACCCGCCACATGGTCGGCGTGGAAGTGGGTGAGGACGAGAAGGGGGACGCGGGTGATACCCAGTCGCCGCAGGCAGTGGTCGACCAGCGCCGGATCGGGTCCCGCGTCCACGACCACCCCGGCTCCCTCGCCCGCCGCCAGCACGGTCGCGTCGCCCTGACCGACATCGCACATCGCGAACCGCCAGCCCGGCGGCGGCCAGCCCGTGATCACCCGGGTCAGCGGCACCGGCCGGGTCACCAGCAGCACGACCAGCACACCCAATAGCCCGCACCACACCGGGTGCCGCGGCAGTCGGCGGCCGGCCAGGAGGACGGCCACGGTGACCGCCGCCAGCGCCAGTGCGCCCGGCCAGCTCCCCGGCCAGTCCACTCCCGCTCCGGGCAGCGCCGCCCCGGTCCGGGCGACCCCGGCGATCCACCCGGCCGGCCAACTCGCGCGCCACGCAAGCCCCTTCGCGATGGGCATCGCCACCGGCGCGGTCCCGAGCGCCGCGAAGCCCAGCACCGTGGCCGGTGCCACCGCCATCTCGGCGAGCAGGTTGCACGGCACCGCCACCAGGCTCACCCGGGCCGACAGCACCGCCACGACCGGCGCGCACACGAACTGCGCGGCGGCAGCGGCGGCCAGCGCCTCAGCGAGTCGCGCGGGCACCCGGCGTCCGCGCAGCGCCTCGCTCCAGCCCGGCGCCAGCACCAGCAGCGCGCCGGTGGCCAGCACCGACAGCAGAAAGCCGTAACTGCGGGCCAGCCACGGGTCGTACAGCACCAGCAGCAGGACGGCCGTGGCCAGCGCCGGGATCAGGGATCTCCGACGCCCGGTGGCCAGGGCGAGCAGCGCGACCGCACCGCAGGCCGCGGCCCGCAGGACACTGGGGTCGGGCCGGCAGACGACCACGAAGCCCAGCGTCAGCGCCCCCGCGACCAGGGCCGTCGCCCGTAGGGAGAGACCAAGGCGCGGGGCCAGGCCCCGGCGCTCTGCGCGTTGGGCAAGCCCCGGCGGCCCGATGAGCAACGCGAGCAGGACGGTGAGGTTGCTGCCGGAGACGGCGAGCGTGTGCGCCAGGTCCGTCTCCTCGAAGGCGTGGTCCAGTTCGGGTGTGATCCGCGAGGTGTCCCCTACGACCAGCCCGGGAAGCAGTGCCCGCGCGTCAGCCGGCAGGTCCTCGGTCGCTTCCCGCAGGCCGGCCCTGAGCCGTCCCGCCAGCCGTTGCGGCCCGCTCGGCCCCGCCACGATCCGCGGCTCCGGCCAATCGCGCACCCGCAGCACGGCCGCGGTCCGGTCGCCGCCCGTCAGCGCGGGTGCCAGCCTCCCGCCCAGCCGTAGCCGCGTGGACGGCAGCAGCCCGAGCCAGCCGGCCCGGCCATCCGGTCTCCGCCGCTCGGCGGCCGTCGGCGGCGGCGCGGGGCTCCGGCTCGCCCCCGCGGTCCCGCCCGGTGCCGGGACATCCGGGTCGACGATCATCAGTACGGGGGTCCTGGTCCGCACACGCCTCCCGTCCGTCTCCTCGACGCTTCGCACCTCGGCCCGCGCCAGGACCGCCGCGGGCGCCGGGTGGTCGCCGCGCATCCGTGGCCTGCTCAGCCAGGGATCGCCGCTGACCTCGACCTCGGCGGTCACGGTCGTGAACCGCCGGGCCAGCTCGGGCACGGGACCGCGCCGCAGGTCGGCGCCGTGCAGCCCGGCGGAGGCGGCTGCCGCGGCCACACAGAGCAGCACCGCGGCGACAGCGGCACGCGCCCAGCCGAACCGACCGCACATCCACCCGACCCACCCGGACCGGCCGACCCACCCGGACCGGCTGACACACCCGGACCTGCCGAGCCACCCGGACCGGCCGACCCACCCGAATCGTCCGAGCCGTCCGGGCCACCCAGCACAGCCGGCCCGTCCAGGCCGTCCCCGTCGCCGCACCGACAGCAGGAGTACTCCGCCGAGTGCGCAGACGGCGGCCGTTCCGGCGGTCAAAGCCGGTGGTGCGTCCACGGTCAGGGCCGCCGTGGCCCAGGCCGCGAGCGCGGGCGGCACCAACCGCAGGTCCATGGGGGCGTTCCGGCCGGTGTGCGTGGGCTCGTGCCGCTCGGGCACGGTGCGGGGCGCGTCCCGGACGGGCTGGGGCTCCGGATCGAGCGCGCGGCTCATGGCCGTACCAGGTCGCGTAGATCGGTGAACCGGCGGTCGCCGATGCCGTTGACCTCGCGCAGTTCGTCCACCGAACGGAAACCGCCGTGCTGGGTGCGGTAGTCGATGATGTGCTGGGCCAGTACCGGGCCGACGCCGGGCAGGGTGTCGAGCTGCTCCGCGGTGGCCGTGCCGAGGGAGACCGGCGCCGTCGGGCCGGCGCCGGCGGGGCCGGAGAGCGACCCGGCCGTCGGCGGTGGCGCAGCGGGGGCTCCGGCGGGTGCGCCGACGACGACCTGCTCGCCGTCGACCAGGAAGCGGGCGCGGTTGAGTCCCGCTGTGCTCACGCCCGGCCGGACCCCGCCCGCCGCCCGTAGCGCGTCGGCCACCCGGGCCCCGGCCGGCAGCCGCCGGATCCCCGGTTTCCGGACCTTGCCGCTGACGTCCACGACGATCTCCGGTCCTGGTGTCGCCGACGCGCCCACGGCCGCTCCGGCCGCCGCTCCCTTGTCCTTCTTGACGAAGGGCGCCCCCGCACGCACCACCTGAGGAGCGGTCACGGACTGCGGCCGCCCCGTCCAGAAGTGCTGCACGGCGAATGCGGCGGCGGCCACGAGCACCACGACGAGCGCCACGACTCCTCGCCGCTCCACTCCGCACCGTGCCTGCAGCCACACCGGCAGCCGCTCCCGAAGCGCCAGCCCGGCCCGCGCCCGCCAGTCCGGGGCCCCGTAAGCCCCATCAGCCACAGCAGACTCAGCGGGCTCGACGGGCTCAGCAGGCTCAGCAACCTCCGACGAGACAGCGGTCACTTTCCCCACCGAACTCACCGAACTCACGGAACTCACCGAAGTCATCGACCCCGCAGCCCCCGCAGCCCCGTCCCGCCCCGGCGGTGCGTTCCCCGACTCCCGCCACTGCGCGGCCCGTTCGCCGAAGAGGACTTCCGCCCGGCGGCGCAGTTCCTCCGCCGAGGGGGACGGGCGGCGGCGGGCGCCAGGGTGGCCGGTGGGCCGGGAGCGTCCGGTGGACCGGCGGTTCCGGACACGGCCGTCGGAGGCAGGGCCACGGCCCGGGCCGCTGGTCGGAGTCGCTGTGCGGGAACGAGATCGAAGTGCCATGCGACGAGGATGGGGCATTCCGGCACATCGCGATGATCTTGGTCAATTCCCGTGGATCACCAGCCGGTTGTGGAAAACTCCGTCACCCACATGAGTGAGATCCACGCGAGCGAGATCCACGTGAAGGAGATCCGCGTGAGCGGAATCCACATGCGTGCGATCCATCGGCCCCCGCGACGAACAGGGAAAGACGGACCAGCAGATCCCGGAGTCAGCGGGGCGAGACGACCGCGCCCAGCAGTCCGGGGCCGGTGTGTGCTCCGATCACCGCGCCGACCTCGCTGACATGCAGGTCGGCCAGGCCCGGGACACGCCCCCGCAGCCGGTCGGCGAGCGCGGCGGCGCGGTCGGGAGCGGCCAGGTGGTGGACGGCGATGTCGACCTCCGCGTTGCCGGCCCGCTCGGCGGCGAGCTCCTCGAGGCGCGCGATCGCCCTGGACGCCGTACGGACCTTTTCGAGCAGCTCGATACGGCCGCCGTCCAGTTGGAGGAGGGGCTTGACGGCGAGCGCGGACCCCAGCAGCGCCTGCGCGGCCCCGATACGGCCGCCGCGGCGCAGATAGTCGAGGGTGTCGACGTAGAAGTACGCGGACGTGCCCGCGGCCCGCTTCTCGGCCGCCGTGACGGCTTCGTCCATCGTGCCGCCCGCCTCCGCAGTCTCGGCCGCGGCGAGCGCGCAGAAGCCGAGCGCCATCGCGACCATTCCGGTGTCCACGACCCGTACCGGCACCGGCGCCTCGCGCGCCGCGAGGACCGCCGCGTCGTAGGTGCCGGAGAGTTCGGCCGACAGATGCAGGGAGACGATGCCGCTCGCGCCGGACTCGGCGACCCTGCGGTAGGTGTCCGCGAACATCTGCGGGCTGGGGCGGGACGTCGTGACGGATCGCCGCTTCTGGAGCGCTTGCGCCAGGGAGCGGGTGGAGATCTCGGTGCCCTCTTCGAGAGCCTGGTCGCCGAGGACCACCGTCAGCGGGACCGCGGTGATGCCGTGACGCTCCATCGCCCGGGCCGGCAGGTAGGCCGTTGAATCGGTGACGATCGCGACATGGCGGGACATGAGCTGGAGGTTACCTGGCGTAGCTCTCACCCGGCAGCCCGGCCCCTGTCCTGCGGTTCCGGAGCGGTTCGCTCATGTGGTGCTCTCGGGGCGGGGCTTCTTCTGCCACGGGGGTGCGGGGCGCCAGGACGGCGGGGCGATCGCCTCGGGTGCGGGGTCCTCGGTGGCCCGGGCCCCCGCGTCCTTCGGCCAGGCCCGGTCCGTCGGCGGGCCGTCGGCGGGAGTGGCGGCCGGTGCGTCGGGCCACTCCGGGGGCGCCTGGCCAGTCTCCGTCCGCGTCCAGTGGCGCAGGGCACCCGCCTCGATGTCGATCTGGGCGCTGAGCGTGCCCAGATCGTCGTCGGCGAACTGACGGGCCCGGTCGCGGGCCGCCCAGCGCAGGGAGTCGGCGGACCGGGTGATGCGCTCGGTGCGGCTGCGCAGCTGGGGCAGCCGCTCGGTGAGCGTGGCCCGGTCCGGCTCGGACTCCAGACGCTTGAGGTCGGCGTCCAGCTCGTGTCCGTGCGCGCTGAGCCGCTCGAAGAGGCTCAGGGACTCCTTCAGTGACTCGTCCTCGGCCACGCCCGCGTGCAGCGCGTCCTGTGTGGCGCGCATCGAGGTGCGCAGCGCCAGCCGCAGCTGGGCGATCTCGCCTGCCGGGCCGCCCTGGGCGAAGGACTTGGCGCGCAGGGTGTGGTCCTCGACCGTGCGGCGGGCCTGTGTGATGGTGCGGTCCACGCCCCGCTTGGCGGCGCCGACCGCCTTGACCGTGGCGTACGCGCCCAGACCCACGAAGACCAGGAAGAGCAGGGCGAACACGGTCAGTACCAGCTCCATGACGCTCCTCCTCCGGCCGCTGCGGCACCACGCCGCTGCGCTCTCCACGGTAAACGCAGCGGGCAGGCCCGGAGTTCCAGAAGAACCCCGAACCTGCCCGTAGGGGACTACCCCGACACCGCAACCGGAACCACAACCGCAACCGATACCAGCACCGAAGCCGCCACCGACGACGTCATCAGGTCATCAGGCCGTCGCGTCATCACGCCGTCGCGTCATCACGCCATCGCGTCATCACGCCGTAACGATGTTCACCAGCTTCGGCGCCCGCACGATCACCTTGCGGATACCCGCGCCGCCCAGCGCGGCCACGACCTTCTCGTCGGCCAGCGCCGCCTTCTCCAGCTCTTCCTCCGAGATGGCGGGCGGCACCTCCAGCCGGGCCTTGACCTTGCCCTTGATCTGCACGACGCAGGTCACGGTCTCGTCGACGACGTAGGCCGGGTCGGCGACCGGGAAGTCCCGGTGGACGACCGAGTCGGTGTGGCCCAGCCTGCGCCACAGCTCCTCGGCGATGTGCGGCGCCAGCGGGGCGACCATCAGCACCAGCGGCTCGGCCACGGACCGCGACACCGCGCCGCCGGCCTTGGTCAGGTGGTTGTTCAGCTCGGTGACCTTGGCGATGGCGGTGTTGAAGCGCAGGGCCTCCAGGTCCTGGCGCACCCCGTCGATCGCCTTGTGCAGGGCACGCAGCGTCTCCTCGTCGGCCTCGGCGTCGGTGACGGTGACCTCGCCGCTGTCCTCGTCGACGATGTTGCGCCACAGCCGCTGCAGCAGCCGGAACTGGCCGACCACCGCGCGCGTGTCCCACGGGCGGGAGACGTCCAGCGGGCCCATGGCCATCTCGTACAGGCGCAGCGTGTCGGCGCCGTACTCGGCGGCGATCTCGTCCGGAGTCACCGCGTTCTTCAGGGACTTGCCCATCTTGCCCAGCAGGCGGGAGACCTTCTCGCCCTGGTAGAAGAACTCGCCGTCCCGCTCCTCGACCTCGGCGGCCGGAACGGCGATGCCCCGGCTGTCGCGGTAGACGTAGGCCTGGATCATGCCCTGGTTGAACAGCTTGTGGAACGGCTCGGCGGAGGAGACGTGCCCCAGGTCGAACAGGACCTTGGACCAGAAGCGCGCGTACAGCAGGTGCAGCACGGCGTGCTCGGCGCCGCCGACGTACAGGTCGACACCGCCGTGCGGCTGGCCCTCGCGCGGGCCCATCCAGTACCGCTCGATCTCCGGGTCGACCAGCTTCCGGTCGTTGTGCGGGTCCAGGTAGCGGAACTCGTACCAGCAGGAACCGGCCCAGTTGGGCATGGTGTTGGTCTCGCGGCGGTACTTCTTGGGGCCGTCGCCCAGGTCCAGGGTGACGTTGACCCAGTCCTCGTTGCGCGACAGCGGCGTCTCGGGCTGGGTGTCGGCGTCGTCCGGGTCGAAGGTGCGCGGGCTGTAGTCCTCGACCTCGGGCAGCTCCAGCGGCAGCATCGACTCGGGCAGCGCGTGGGCGACGCCGTCCTCGCCGTAGACGATCGGGAAGGGCTCGCCCCAGTAGCGCTGGCGGCTGAACAGCCAGTCGCGCAGCCGGAAGTTGACGGTGCCCTCGCCGATGCCCTTGCGCGCCAGCCACTCGGTGATGCGCGCCTTGGCGTCGGCCACGCCCAGGCCGTTCAGCTTCACGTCGTCGCTGTCGGAGTTGACGATCTTCGCGTCGTAGGAGACGAAGGCGTCGTCCCAGGCCGACGTGTCGGTGCCGCGGCCGTCGGTCGGCTCGACCACACAGCGGATCGGCAGCTCGAAGGCGCGCGCGAAGGCGAAGTCGCGGGTGTCGTGGCCCGGAACGGCCATGATCGCGCCGGTGCCGTAGCCCATCAGGACGTAGTCGGCGATGAAGACCGGGACCCGCTCGCCGTTGACCGGGTTGGTCGCGAAGGCGCCGGTGAAGACGCCGGTCTTGTCCTTGGCCTCGGCCTGCCGCTCGACGTCGGACTTCGCGGCGGCCTGCGCGCGGTAGGCGGCGACGGCCTCGGCCGGGGTGGCGTGGCCGCCGGTCCACGCCTCGTGCGTGCCCTCGGGCCAGGCGGCCGGGGTGAACTTCTCGACCAGCGGGTGCTCGGGCGCCAGCACCATGTAGGTCGCGCCGAACAGGGTGTCCGGGCGGGTGGTGAAGACCGTGATGCGTTCGCCGTCGATCGGGAAGTCGACGCGGGCGCCCTCGCTGCGGCCGATCCAGTTGCGCTGCTGCAGCTTGATGGCCTCGGGCCAGTCCAGCTCCTCCAGGTCGTCCAGCAGCCGGTCGGCGTAGGCGGTGATGCGCATGTTCCACTGGCGCAGCTTGGCCTTGAAGACGGGGAAGTTGCCGCGCTCGGAACGGCCGTCGGCGGTGACCTCCTCGTTGGCCAGCACCGTGCCCAGGCCCGGGCACCAGTTGACGGGCGCGTCGGAGGCGTAGGCCAGGCGGTACTCGCCCAGGACGTCGGAGCGCTCGGCGGCGGTCAGCTCGTTCCACGCGCGCGTGGAGCCCGGGACGGCGCGCTCACCGGACTCGAACTGGGCGATCAGCTCGGAGATCGGGCGGGCCTTCCCCGCCTCGTCGTCGTACCAGGAGTTGAAGATCTGCAGGAAGATCCACTGGGTCCACTTGTAGTACTCCGGGTCGATCGTGGCGAACGACCGGCGCTTGTCGTGGCCCAGGCCCAGCCGGCGCAGCTGGGACTTCATGTTCTCGATGTTGGCCTCGGTGGACACGCGCGGGTGCGTGCCGGTCTGCACCGCGTACTGCTCGGCGGGCAGGCCGAAGGCGTCGAAGCCCAGGGTGTGCAGGACGTTGTGGCCGGTCATGCGCTGGAACCGGGCGTAGACGTCGGTCGCGATGTAGCCCAGCGGATGGCCGACGTGCAGGCCCGCACCCGAGGGGTACGGGAACATGTCCATGATGAACTTCTTGGGCTTGGCGGCCAGCTCGGGGTCGCCTGCCAGGTCGCCCTCGGGGTTCGGGGCCGCGTAGGTGCCGTCCGCGTCCCAGAAGTCCTGCCAGCGTGCCTCGATCTCGGCTGCCATGGCGGCCGTGTAGCGGTGCGGCGCGGTCTCCGCCGACGCGGAAGCGGGGGCAGCGGGGTTCGTCTCGCTCATGATCCTCAAAGCTCCATCGATCGTCTCTGCCTGCGGCTGCGGCATCCGAAGAAACGAAAAAGCCCCTCGCACAGGAGGGGACGCCGCGCTGATGCCGACCTCGCGGTCTTGACCGGGGTCGGTACTGATCAGCGCGGCCCGCTAAGCAGAAGGCGTACGGCACGCATGGCGCTAGGGTACCGCAGCCCCCGCGCGGGCCGCGACGCTGAGTAAGCCGCGACGCGCGTGCGTATCCCTGATGGACATGTCACGAAGCCCGCCGGAACTGAACAAAGGTCAGTAATTACTTCGCGTACCGTCCCCTACGGGACACCGCCCCCGTCGCATTGTCTGTTGATAACAACGCAATAACTCAAACCCCGTACTGATCGGTATGGCGCCACTTAGAGTGCGGCAGCGGGACCGCTTTCCCGAAACTGCTCGGAGTTGCCCCCATGAACCCTCGTCGTAGTACCCGCTCGCTCCCCAAGTCCGGCCGCTCGGCCTACGGGGTGGCGTCCGCCGCCGTCCTGCTGCTCATACCCGTGGCCGTGGTGGTCGGAGGCAGCCAGTTCCGTGAATTCCTGAACTTCGGCGCGGGCGTGCTGTCCCTCGTCTCGCTGAGCTGCTCGGTGATCTGGGGTCTCTTCGCCCAGGACCGGATCTTCCTGAACACACGGCAGCGGATCATCGGCCAGGCCGTGCACCGGACGACAGCGGTCGCCTCGATCGCGTTCCTGCTGCTGCACATCACCGCGAAGATCGCGCTCGGCCACACGCAGCTGATCGCCGCGATCATCCCGTTCTCGCTCGGCGTCTCCGGGATCGGCGGCCTGATCGGACTGGGCTCGCTCGCGGGCCTGCTGATGATCTTCGTGGGCATCACCGGTGCCCTGCGCAGCAACTTCGCCACCCCGGCCCCGGTCGCCGCCCGCTGGCGGGCCATGCACATGCTGGCCTACCCGGCCTGGTGCGCGGCGCTGGTCCACGGCCTCTACGCGGGCCGTTCGGCCAAGCCGGTCTTCGTGATCCTCTACAGCCTCTCCCTGCTCGGCGTGATGGGCGCGCTCGCGCTGCGCGCCGCGCCGCGCCCGGTCAAGCGCAAGGTCGCCGACCGCCTCGTGGCCCTGTTCGGCAGCTCGGAGCGGCCCGGCCTCGACGATCTGGACGCGAGCCGCTCCCGGGCGGCCGAGCCGGCGCCGCCGGGCTTCGAGAGCCGGCGCGAGCCGAGGCGGTCGGCCGCCGGGGCGACCGCGCCGCTCTACCAGACCCCGGCCGGCCCGGCGGCGGAGCCCGCCTCCGGTTTCGCGGCGGCCTACCGCGCGGTCTCCACGCCGGGGCGCGCCCAGCAGCCCTTCGCGGCCGACCGCACGGCCCGCATGGACCTGCCGCTCGACCTCCAGCCCACGGAGGCCGTCCCGCGCGTGGACGGCCCCTCCAGCACCTCGGGCAGCTGGCCGATCCCGTCCCCGCCGCCGGTCGGCGAGGCCCCGCCGTCCGCGTACGACCCGCTCCAGGACACCGGATACACCATCCCGGCCTATGGCAATCCGGGCGCGGCCGGGTACGGCGGAAGTGACGTGTACGACACCGGTGAGACAAACGGCCGCTATGGCACGTACAACCCGAGTGACACGTTCAACAGCGGTCCCGCCACCGAAACGCTGCCCGGCTCGTCCTACGACGCGCCGGGTTCGGGCGAACCTTGGAACACGCCTTCCGGAGGCTTTTAAGTGAACGAGGCCCTGCCCGACGTCCCCGAAGTCCGCGTGGTCGGACTTCCCCAGCTCACGTCGGGCTTCGACCTTGTGGAGCGGCTCGACCTGCCCATGCACCTGAAGGTGCACGGGCCGCTCGAACCGCTGGGCGGCGAGCAGCTCGCCCAGCTCGCCGAACGCATCAGCCTCAAGGGCCGCGGCGGCGCCGGCTTCCCCTTCCACAAGAAGCTGCGCTCGGTCGCCGAGTCGGCGATCAAGCGCGGGGTGCGGCCCGTCGTCGTGGTCAACGGCAGCGAGGACGAGCCGGCCTGCCGCAAGGACACGGTGCTGATCAACCGGGCCCCGCACCTCATCCTGGACGGCGCCCTGCTGTGCGCCGAGGCGCTCGGCGCGCGCACGCTCGTCATCGGCGTCACCCGGGAGTCCACCCAGCGCTCCATGGAGGCCGCGCTCGCCGAACGCGGTCTGAGCAACAGCCGCAGATCGGCTCTACGCGCGTGGGTGCAGCGCAATCCGGTACGTATGGTCACCGGTGCCGCCGCCTCGCTGGTCCGCTCGATCGACGGCGGCCCGGCGGTTCCGCCCGGCCGCAAGATCAGCGCCTCGCAGACCGGCGTCGGCGGGGCGCCCACCCTGCTGTCGAACGCGGAGACGTTCGCGCAGCTGGCCATCGCCGCCCGCATCGGCCCGGAGCGCTACGGCAACACCGGCCTCTACGACGAACCGGGCACCGTGATGCTCACCGTGTCCGGCGCGGTCGCCCGCCCGATGGTGCTGGAGGTCCCCACCGGCGTGCCGCTGCGCTACGTGCTGCAGCTGGCGGGCGCCCCGCCGGTGCCGCAGGGGGTGCTGACCGGCGGCTATCACGGCAAGTGGATCGACGCGGCGACCGTCGACGAGGCGGTCGTCTCCCGCAACTCGCTGGACGCCGTGGGCGGTTCGCTCGGCGCCGGCGCGATCCTGCCGATCAGCCAGGACACCTGCCCGCTGGGCGAGTCGCTGCGGGTCGCGCAGTGGCTGGCCGAGGAGAGCGCCGGCCAGTGCGGGCCGTGCTACCTCGGGCTGCCCGCCGCCGCGCGCGGCCTCGAGGACATCCTGAACGGCGGCGGACCGGCCGCCCTGGAGGCGCTGAAGCAGGTCGCGAAGAACGTGAAGCGGCGCGGGGCGTGTTCGCATCCGGACGGCTCGGCGATGTTCCTGGAGTCGACCATCAAGGCGTTCACCGACGACCTGGCCGCGCACGTCCTCGGCAACGGCTGCGGACGGCGCGTGGAGGGCGTTCTGCCGCTCTTCGAGGGAGGCAGAACGCCCACGGGCGTCCCGGGCGGCGCGGAGCCCGAGGAGACCGGCGGCAGCCGCCAGAAGATCTACGTCGACTGGACGCTCTGCCGGGGCCACGGACTGTGCGCGGACATCCTCCCGGAGGTGTTCGAGCTGGGCGCCGACGGCTTCCCGACCGTCGCCCAGGCGCAGGTGCCCCGGTACGCGGAGGCGAAGGCCCTGCGCGCGGTCCGCCGCTGCCCGGCCCTCGCCCTGCGCATCGAGGAGGACACGCGCGGGCAGGCGCCGTCGCGCAATCTCCCGGTCGTCTCCCAGGGACGCGGCCGGCGCGCGCTCGGCCGCTGAACCGCACGCAGGGGTGGCCGCCCGGACTCGGGCGGCCACCCCTGCGCTTGGCCGTGCTTTCTTCCACAACACGCCGAAGGCGGACCATCCATCGGATGATCCGCCTTCGATTTCTGTGGAGCTAAGGAGAATTGAACTCCTGACCTCCTGCATGCCATGCAGGCGCTCTACCAACTGAGCTATAGCCCCTTGTTTTGTTGTTTCGCCCGGTTCCCCCGGCGACGACGTAAACATTACAGGGCCGGGGACGCAGCACCAAATCGGTTTCGGCTTCGCACCGATACGACAGCTAATGTCGGTTTCATGACCGTGATCGCGCCGTCCGCAGCCCGCCGCCGGGTCCCGGTCGCCCTGGTGGTGTGCCTGGTGTCGTTCACGGCCTTCTGGGCCGCTCAGCGGGCCGCGCACGTGTCGATGATCGACCTGATGGTCTACCGGGCGGAGGGCTCCGCCGTACGCGCCGGGGACGACCTGTACGCGCTGCGCGCGACGGCGGCGCACCTGCCCACCACCTACCCGCCGTTCGGCGCCCTGCTGTTCACCCCGCTGCCGCTGTTCGACACCGCCCTCCTGCGCGTACTGGCGACGGCCGGGAACCTCGCGCTGCTGGTGGTGTTCGTCCGGCTGTCGCTGAAGCTCGTCGGCCACGCGCGCGTGGAGACCGTCTGGTGGGTCGCGGCGCCGGCCGTGTGGTGCGAACCGGTGTGGACGACCCTGCGCTACGGCCAGATCAACCTGCTCCTGGCCGTCCTGGTGCTGTGGGACCTGACCCGCCGCCCCGCCGGGGGGTGCGACCGCTGGACGGGGGTGGGCCTCGGGCTGGCCGCCGCGGTCAAGCTGACGCCCGCGCTGTTCCCGGTGTTCCTGCTCACCACGGGCCTCGTGGCCCGGCTGCGGGGCGGGCACGGGGGGCCGTGGCTGCGGCAGGCGCGCGGGGCGGCCGTCGCGTTCGCGGGGGCGACCCTGCTGGCGGCGGCCGTCCTGCCGTACGACTCCTGGCGGTTCTGGACGGACATGGTGTTCCGCGCGAACCGGGTCGGCCATGCCGAGGACACCGCCAATCAGGCCCTGCGCGGCGCCCTGGCCCGCTTTCTGCACACACCCGACCCGGGAGCCGTCTGGGGGGTCCTCGCGGCCGTGGCGGCCGTCCTGGGCCTCGCGGTGGCCGTGCGGGCGGAGTTGCGGGGGCGGCGCCCCTGGGCGGTGTGCGCCTGCGCGGTCACCGCCCTGCTGATCAGCCCCGTGTCATGGACCCACCACTGGGTGTGGTGCGTGCCGCTGGTCCTGCTGCTGTGGACACGCGGCCACCGGGCGGCGGCACTGGCCACCCTGCTGGTCTTCTGCTCGTACGCCCCCTGGTGGGTGCCGCACGGCGCGGGCCGGCCGGAACTGCATCAAGGAGGTGCGCAGTTGACCCTGTCGGCCGGCTACGCGGGGGCCGCCGCGCTGTTCCTCGCACTGGCCCGGACATCGTTGCCGAGGACCGGGACCGGTGGCGTCCGCGTCAAGCCGTGACGAACTGGTAGAACCTCTTGAGCGTGCAGTGCTCCTCCAGGAGGCGGCCGTAGATCGGCTCGCCCTCCAGCTCCCGGTACGTCTCGATCGGGTCGCCTTTTATGATCAGCGCCCGTGCGCATTCCTCGCACCAGTACTGGTAATCGGGATTGATCGGCTCCATGTCCCGGACGATCGGCGTACCGCTCCCGCACCAGTCGCACTTTCGCCTGTGTGCACCCATCGATCAGCTCCAGCTGTGGCCGCAGGCCGTGCACACGTAGGAGATCCCGCCGTTGTCGCCGAGGACTTGCGCGACATGTGCGGAACCGCAGGAAGGGCAGCTCAGCCGGGTGGTCGTATTCCGTGTCAACGCCGCACCGAGGAGGTGGCCGACCTCCTCGAGGATGCTCGCAGGCATCGCTACTCCCTCCCGTCGGGCCGCGCCCCCTTCCGGCCGTTTGATTCTGCCACGGCCGGACCAATACGGTCAGCGACGCCTCAGTACCAGTCCGGACACGGCTCCCGCCGCGGCCGTCCGGCCTGCGCCCATGCGCAGGCAGAGAGCGCCCACGCGGAGGTATACGAGCCGGGGGCACCGAATGACTCAAGCCGGTCGGGGACAGTGTGCCGAACGCCACGAGACCGGTCGGCGACCGAGTCGCGCGGCCGTCGCCGGCAGGGCGCCGGACACAGAAGATCCCGCCCCCCGGAGGGGACGGGATCATCATCACCGATCTTTGACCACTCGACAGAGTGTCGATCAGTGGAGCTAAGGAGAATTGAACTCCTGACCTCCTGCATGCCATGCAGGCGCTCTACCAACTGAGCTATAGCCCCTTGCGTTCTTCCCGCTCGGCGGGGCGAACAAGAAGAACTTTAGCCTGTGACCTGCCGGAAAGTGAAATCCGGGGGCCGACGGCCGCGGTGCGGTCAGTCGTCGTCGCCGAGGACGGGCTCCGGGAGGGTGCCGGCGTTGTGCTCCAGCAGGCGCCAGCCGCGGGCGCCCTCGCCGAGCACGGACCAGCAGCAGTTGGAGAGGCCGCCGAGGCTCTCCCAGTGCCGGGAGTCGAGGCCGAGGAGCCGGCCGATGGTGGTGCGGATGGTGCCGCCGTGGCTGACGACGACGAGGGTGCCGTCCTCGGGCAGCTTCTCGGTGTGCCGCAGCACGACCGGGGCGGCGCGGTCGGCGACCTCGGTCTCCAGTTCGCCGCCGCCGCGGCGGACCGCCTCGCCGCGCTTCCAGGCGGCGTACTCCTCGCCGTGGCGGGCGATGATCTCCTCGTGCGTCAGCCCCTGCCAGACGCCCGCGTAGGTCTCGCGCAGTCCCTCCTCGCGGGTGACGTCGAGGCCGGTGAGGGTGGCCAGCTCGGCGGCCGTGTGCGCGGCCCGCCGCAGGTCCGAGGAGACGATCGCGTCGGGGCGCAGCGAGGCGAGCAGCCGGGCCGCGCGGCGGGCCTGGCCGATGCCGGTCTCGGTCAGCTCGACGTCCGTGGTGCCCTGGAAGCGGCGCTCGACGTTCCACGACGTCTGGCCGTGCCGCCACAGGATGACGCGGCGGCCCGCGCCCTTGCGGTCGGTCACCTCACCTGTGGCGCTCATCACCACTCCCCGCCCGGCTCCTGCTCGGCCTCTGCGGCCAGCAGCTTGGCGTGCTCCTGGGCCTTGCCGCGGGTGGCCTTGGCCTCGGCGGGCAGTTCGAGCTCGGGGCAGTCCTTCCACAGCCGCTCGAGGGCGTAGAAGACACGCTCCTCGCTGTGCTGCACGTGGACGACGATGTCGACGTAGTCCAGCAGGATCCAGCGGGACTCGCGGTCGCCCTCGCGGCGGACCGGCTTGGCGCCGAGCTCCTTCTGCAGGCGCTCTTCGATCTCGTCGACGATGGCCCTGACCTGGCGGTCGTTCGGCGCGGAGGCCAGCAGGAAGGCGTCCGTGATCGACAGCACGTCGCTCACGTCGTAGGCGATGACGTCGTGGGCGAGCTTGTCGGCCGCCGCCTGGGCGGCGGTGTTGATGAGCTCAATGGAACGGTCGGTGGCGGTCACTACATGGCTTTCCGTCGGCGGTCTTTTGCCATCAAGGGTCTCACGGACCGCCCGGCGCACCCCACGTGATTACGGCTGCACGTGGGGTGGCCCTCCTCGCGCCGCTCCCGGCGGGGGCGGCGCGAGGTCAGGACGAGGGCGGCCGGTAGTCGCTGCCGAGGACCACCGAGACGTCGGCGCCGGAGGAGACGCTGCCCTTGGTCACGGAGCCGGCGGGCAGGCCGAGGGTCTTGGCGACCTCGGCGGCGTCCGCCTTGCCGGCGGCGTCCGCGTAGATCACCTTCGAGGTGGCCTCGGTGCCGGCCGCGCTGCCGCCCTCCAGGAAGGTGAAGCCGCCGTTCAGCAGCACCACCCGGGCCTTGTCGGTGTCGCCCTTCACGCCGGTGGCGTTCTGGACGGAGACCCGGACCGCCGAGCCCGCCGCGGGGCTCTTGGCGGTGCCGCCGAGGATGTCCTTCACCACGCTGTCGCTGGTCCGCGCGCTCAGCGTGCCGTCGGCCTGCACGGGCAGCAGGGCGGTCTTGTAGCTGCCACTCTTGGCCAGCTCGGCGAGCTTGGCGAGGAAGGCGCCGAGGTCCTTGTCGGTGAGCGGCGGGTCCAGGATCTGCGCGAGGGTCTGCACGGTGGTGGTGGCGGACGGCGCGTCGGAGGACAGCTTGCGCAGCACGCCCTGCATCACCTGCCCGAACCGCTCCAGCTGGGCGTTCTGGGACTCGCCCGCGGCGCGGTAGGTGGCGTAGGCGACGGCCATCTTGCCGCTGAGGGTCTGGCCCCGGCCCTTGTGGACCAGCGGCGCCGCGCCCTTCTTCGCGGAGTCCGGGTCGGGCACGTCGGTGTCGGTGTCGATCTCGATGTTGCCGACGAGTTCGACGAGGTTCTGCAGGTAGGGGGTGTCGAGCCGCCAGGTGCCCTGGATGTCGGTGCCGAGGACCGTGTCGAGCTGGTCGCGGGTGCCGGAGGTGCCGTCCGCGTCCACGGACTTGGCGAGGGTCGTGGCGGAGCCGTCGTCGCCGCTCAGCGCCAGCGAGTTGGGCAGCAGGACCGTGGTGCCCCGCTTGGTGGTGGTGTTGTCGACCAGCAGCGCCGTGGAGGTGCCGCCCTTGGCGGTGTTGTGCAGGTGGACGACGAGCACGTCGCGCTTCTGGGCGGCGGCCGGCGTGCCGGTGCCCGTCCCGGCGTCCGAGGAGGACAGGCCGGGCAGCTTTCCGGCGAACCACAGGTAGCCGACACCGCCGGCCGCGACGAGGGCGAGGACGACGACGAGGGCGATGATCCGGCTGCGGGCGCGGCGGCGGGCCTCCTCGCGGCGCTCGGTGCGGTTCTCGGTGAACTTCAGCCAGTCGATGACGTCCTCGGAGTCGCCGTCCGGCTCCTCGACGAAGGCGAACTGCTCCGTGCCGTGGTCCCGGTCGTCCGGCTCGGGCCCGGTCCCCTCCGGGCCGGGTGCCTCCTCCGCGGGGCCCGACTGCTGCGGGATGTAGGCGGTCTGCTCGGCGACCCGGGGCTGCTGCCCGCTGCTCGCCGCCTGCCCGTAGGGGTCGTGGCCGGAGGCGTCCTGGGGGGTGGCGTACGGGTCGTACGGGGCCTGGGAACCGTAGGGGTCGTAGGCGGACGGCTGCTGGACGGAGCCGTACGAGGACGCCGGGGCCTGCCCGCCGGTGGCGTAGGGGTCGTAGCCGTAGCCCTGCTGCTGGGCGTACGGGTCGTAGGTCGCCTGCTGGGACTGCGGAGCCTGCTGTGCCGGGCTCTGCTGCCCCTGGGAGGACTGCTGTGCCGGGACCTGCCGGTACATGGGCCGGCCGTACTCGTCGTAGCCGACGAGTTCGTACGGGCCGTCTCCGTACCCCGCGTCGTATCGGTCGTTCACCGGTGCCCCTCTCGGCTCACTCGCCGCGGTACAGCTCGCGCTTGTCGATGTAGCGCACGACTCCGTCCGGCACCATGTACCAGATGGGGTCTCCCTTGGCGACTCTCGCACGGCAGTCGGTGGAGGAGATGGCGAGCGCCGGCACCTCGACGAGCGAGACACCGCCTTCCGGCAGGCCCGGGTCGGTCAGGTTGTGGCCGGGGCGGGTGACGCCGATGAAGTGCGCGAGGGAGAAGAGCTCCTCGGAGTCGCGCCAGGTCAGCAACTGGGCGAGGGCGTCGGCGCCGGTGATGAAGAAGAGATCGGTGTCAGGGTTGAGGGCGCGCAGGTCGCGCAGGGTGTCCACGGTGTAGGTGGGGCCGCCGCGGTCGATGTCGATGCGGCTGACGGAGAACTGCGGGTTCTCGGCGGTCGCGATGACCGTCATCAGATAGCGGTCCTCGGCCGGGGAGACCTTGCGGTGGGACTTCTGCCACGGCTGGCCGGTGGGGACGAACACCACCTCGTCCAGGTGGAACTGCGCGACGACCTCGCTGGCCGCCACGAGGTGCCCGTGGTGGATCGGGTCGAAGGTTCCGCCCATGACGCCCAGCCGCCGTTTGCCCGTGCGGGCGGGGCCGTCGGCCGGGCCGTGCTGCGGGTGCTTCACCGTGTCGTCGGCCGTCTCGTACGCCGGACCGGTAGGCATGTCCTGCTCTCCCATGCGTGCAGACCCTACCGGCCCGGCTTCGGACGTCCGTCCGGGGACGGGGTCCCTGCTCGGCGAACGCGGTTCAGCGGTCGCGGTTGAAGCGCGTGGTGATCCACAGCAGCAGGAGCAGGATGAGCAGGGCGCCGCCGCCGGTGACGGCCGGGTTCAGGCTGTTGTGGTTTCCGCCGTGCTCGCCCTCGGCGGCAAGGGTGACCAACTGGGCTGCTGCGCTGTGGAGGCTCATCTTCGGCAGGACCTATCGCGTGTGGGCGGAATAAAGATGTCGGCTCATCGTAAGCGGGGGACCCCGCGGCGATCACGCCGACTCCGCCGTCGGGGACGGCGGGCGGGCGGTGCGGCCCCGGGGCGGAGGGTCGCGGCGGGCCGGCCGCGGGTGATCGTCCGGCGCCGCGCCGCGGGGAACTTCCGCCGCGCGTCAGTCGTCCTTCTGCTTGTAGCCGCGCAGCAGGAACCAGGCGGTCAGGACACACCCGAGGACCATCACGATCAGGACGACGCGGAGCAGGTTTCCCGCCCCGTGCTGCTGGACGGCACTGGTGGTGGCCTCGGACAGCCACGCGGCTGCGGGGTGGTGCTCCATGGCATGGACTCCTTCGGGTGTACTGCCCGTCCACGGTATCTCCGCCTAGGCTGGGCCCCGCCTCGGGGGCACAGTGGACACACATACGCACTTGGGGGAAGACATGTCCGACGGCCACCAGCACACGGGGCACGAGCGCGTGCCGAGCAGGCAGCGCAGGCGCTTCCCGGAGATCTCCTCGCGCGCGTACGAGCACCCGGCCGACCGCTCGGCCCTGGTCGCGCTGCGCAAGCTGAGCGGGTTCGACACCGTCTTCAAGGCGCTCAGCGGGCTGCTGCCGGAGCGGAGCCTGAGGCTGCTGTTCCTGTCCGACTCGGTCCGCGTCTCCGACCGGCAGTTCGCGCACCTGCACGACATGCTGCTGGACGCCTGCTACATCCTGGACCTGGAGAAGGTCCCGCCGATGTACGTCACGCAGGATCCGCAGCCGACCGCGATGTGCATCGGCCTGGACGAGCCGATCATCGTGGTCAGCACCGGGCTGGTGGAGCTGCTCGACGAGGAGGAGATGCGGGCGGTCGTCGGGCACGAGGTGGGCCACGCGCTCTCCGGCCACTCGGTGTACCGCACGATCCTGCTCTTCCTGACGAGTCTCGCGCTGCGGGTCGCCTGGATCCCGCTGGGCAATCTGGCGGTCATGGCGATCGTCACGGCGCTGCGGGAGTGGTTCCGCAAGTCGGAGCTGTCGGCGGACCGGGCCGGCCTGCTGGTGGGCCAGGACATCCAGGCCTCGATGCGGGGTCTGATGAAGATCGCGGGCGGCAACCACCTGCACGAGATGAACGTGGACGCGTTCCTGGAGCAGGCCGAGGAGTACGAGTCCGGGGGCGATCTGCGCGACTCCGTGCTGAAGATCCTGAACGTGCTGCCCCGCACGCACCCGTTCACCACCGTGCGCGCGGCCGAGCTGAAGAAGTGGGCCGAGTCCCGG
The DNA here is from genome assembly GCF_043079545.1 of Streptomyces sp. NPDC015171. Classification (NCBI taxonomy): domain Bacteria; kingdom Bacillati; phylum Actinomycetota; class Actinomycetes; order Kitasatosporales; family Streptomycetaceae; genus Streptomyces; species Streptomyces sp. NPDC015171. The sequence continues at coordinate 196,128 of NZ_JBIBUO010000004.1, read as the reverse complement.
GACTACCAGCGGATCATGGACGGCCACTACCCGCGGCGCGGCGCGGACAAGGACACCTCGGTCAGCGACTCCTTCCGCGAGTCGGCGGCCAGCTACGCGAGCGATGTGAAGACCTCCAAGGACCCGCTGATGAAGCTGGTATCCGACCTCGCGGGCGGCGCCGGCGACCTGGGCGGCCGGGTCCGGCGCGGCTTCGACGGCTTCAGGAGCCCGTCGGCGGGCAAGGACGACACCCCGGGCCCGGACGAGGAGTAGGCCCCGCACCGGCGCCGGGGGGCCTCCGGGGAGGCCCTCCGGGGGCGGCAGGCCGCCGTGGGCTCCCCTGGGGCCGGCAGGAGGGCTCCGCAGGCTGTGGCGGGGCTCCGGGGCCCCGCGGCGGCCCGGGCTCCCAGGGGCGCCACGGCGGCCCGTCGGTGCCGGGCGCTCACACCTTCGGCTGAGCCTCGCGTGCCAGGGTGCCGCACAGCGGCGTGACGCCGTCCGTCTCGTAGGGGTTGGTGCCCGCGGGGCCGCCCGACCTGGCCGTCTGGCCGGCCAGCAGGGGGCGGAGGTAGGCCGAGGAGTCCTCGGCGCAGGCCAGGGGGCCGGCCTGGACGTAGGACGTGACCAGCTGGACCTGGCGGGTGCGCAGGTCGTCGTGGTCCAGGTGGAAGGTCAGCTCGCGGCGGACCGTGAAGAGCGAGGCGGGGGCGGCGGAGGCGGCGCCGATGGCGCGCAGGGCGTAGACGAAGGTGTGGTCGGCGGTGACCTCCAGCGTCGCCGGATCCGCCTCGGCGGCGTGCAGGCTGCCGGAGACGCGGATCCGGTCGTCGGCAAGCCGGGCGCGGGCGGGGTCGATGCGGACCACCCAGCCCGTGGGCGCGTGCCGGCCGTCCGCCGCCGGGTGGTCGAAGCTCTGGTCGAACTGGTCGAGCTGGTCCGGGTCGATCAGGGCCCGGGCGGGGCGCACCTCTCGGCCGGTGAGCACCTCGGGGTAGAGCGAGGAGCGGACGATGTAGTCCTTGACGGTGGTGAGGGCGGTCACCACCTGGCTGTCGGAGAAATGGGCGGTGCCGCGCGCGGCGGGCAGGGGTATGCCCTCGGCGCCGGCCTCGAAGGGGGCGGCGGGACTGTGCGCGTACAGGCGCTCGGCGTCGGCGGCGCCCGGCACCCTGCCCTGGGGGGCCAGCGGGATGACCGTCATCCGCAGGGCCTCCACGGCCCGCCGGCCCTGCGGGGAGCCGTAGGGGTGACGGATGCCCAGGTAGATCGCGGTGCCGAAGGCCATGGCGATCAGCACGACGAGGACCAGGGCCTGCCGGGTGAGCCCGCGGTGCAGGTGCGGGCGGCGGCGCACGGCGGGGGCGTGGTCGGCCATCCGTTCCGCGGCGGAGAACTCCTGGAGGCGGGCAGCGCGGACGAACGACTCGTCGAAGACGACGGATCGGTATTCGTCCTCAGCACCGCCGGGGCCGCCCTCGGGTGTCCCCTCCGGTGGGTCTCCAGGCCCGCCCATACTTTCAGAGTAGGTCTCGGGGGCCTCGGGTAAACGCCCTGCTGTGCGACAAGTTCTGACAGGTTCTCACCACGTCCGGCGGGGCGCTCAGGGAGCGGGCGGCACGGCCGAGACGGCGGGGCGGGGCTGGTCGGCGGAGGCGGCGGGAGCGGACGCGCTGCCCTGTCCGAGACCGGTCGAGGCGGGGGCGGGCACCCGGTCGCGGGTGCCGGCGGAGCTGCCCCGGTAGACGGCGGCGAAGGCGAGGGCGACCATGCCGATGCCCATCACGACGGCGAGCACCCAGGCCACGGGCCGGTGCCAGCGGACCTGCTTGCCGTAGGGGCCGAGGGCGCCGTCGCCGAGGACGTAGGTGTCGTCCAGGTCGTCGTCGCGATCTTGGCCGAATGCGGTGCCCTCGGGGCCGTAGCCGTCGTCGTAGCGCTCGCCCCGGGAGCGGGCGCGGCGGGCTTCCGCCTCGGATGCCTCGGCTCTGGCCTGCGCGGCCGCCAGGAGGCGTTCGACGGCGGTCGGCTCATGGACCGTGGCCGCCTGTACGAAGGCCTCGTCGAAGACCACGGAGGCGAACTCTTCGTCCGGCACCCCGTGGTCGTGGTCGTCGTCGGGCTCCCAGCCGTCAGGGAACGGCGTGCCCCCCACGTCCTCCGGCACGGATCCAGAGTAGACCTGGGGGGTCAATTTGGGCAGACGGTATGGAAATTCGTCTGCCTGGTGAGACGTCTTCAGGCCGCGGTGCCCGAGACCGGGCACTGGGCCGAACGGGTGAACCTCAGCGGCGTACGTGCCCGTCGCCGGTGACGATGTACTTCGTGCTGGTCAGCTCCGGCAGGCCCATGGGGCCGCGGGCGTGCAGCTTCTGGGTGGAGATGCCGATCTCGGCGCCGAAGCCGAACTGGCCGCCGTCCGTGAAGCGGGTGGAGGCGTTCACGGCGACGGTGGTGGAGTCGACCAGCTGGGTGAAGCGGCGGGCGGCTTGCTGGGAGGTGGTGACGATGGCCTCGGTGTGGCCGGAGGTCCACAGCCGGATGTGCTCGACGGCCTTGCCGAGGGAGTCGACGACGGCGGCGGCGATGTCGTGGGAGAGGTACTCGGTCTCCCAGTCCTCGGCGGTCGCCTCGACCACGGTGGCCTCGGTGTTCTTGGCGTAGGCCATGACCCGCTCGTCGGCGTGGACGGTGACGCCGGCCTCGGCGAGGGCGTCCAGGGCGCGCGGCAGGAACTCGCGGGCGATGTCCTGGTGGACGAGGAGGGTCTCGGCGGAGTTGCAGACGCTGACCCGCTGGGCCTTGGAGTTGATCAGGATCTCGACGGCCATGTCGATGTCGGCGTGGGCGTCGACGTAGACATGGCAGTTGCCGGTGCCGGTCTCGATCACGGGGACCGTGGACTCGTTGACCACCGTCCGGATCAGGGAGGCGCCGCCGCGCGGGATGAGGACGTCGACCAGGCCGCGGGCGCGCATCAGCTCGCGGACGGACTCGCGGCTCTCGCCGGGCACCAGCTGGACGGCGTCGGCGGGCAGCCCCGCGCCGCCGACGGCGTCCCGGATGACCCGGACGAGGGCGGCGTTCGACGCGTAGGCGGAGGCCGAGCCGCGCAGCAGGACGGCGTTGCCGGACTTCAGGCAGAGGGCGGCGGCGTCGACGGTGACGTTCGGGCGGGCCTCGTAGATGATGCCGACGACGCCGAGCGGGACGCGGACCTGGCGCAGGTCGATGCCGTTGGGGAGGGTGGAGCCGCGGACGACCTCGCCGACCGGGTCGGGCAGCTTCGCGACGTCGCGGACGTCGGAGGCGATGGCGCGGACCCGCTCGGGGGTGAGGGTGAGCCGGTCGACGATGGCCTCGCTGGTGCCGTTCTCCCGCGCCTTGGCCACGTCCTTGGCGTTGGCCTCGACGATCTCGACGGTCCGGACCTCCAGGGCGTCGGCGATGGCGAGCAGCGCGTCGTCCTTCGCGGCGCGCGGCAGCGGCGCGAGGTCGGCGGCGGCGGCCTTGGCCCGGTAGGCGGCCTGGGTGACCGGGGACATCGAGTCGTACGGCGAGAGCGTGGTCATGAGGGAAGGGTAGTGCGCGGTGCGGGGCCCTCACCGCTCATCCCACCCCCCGAGACAAGGTCTCAGGAAGGCTCAGAAGGGATGGACCCCCACCGGCGTCGCGGGTGCCGGGCCGTAGCCCTCGGCGATGCGCTGGTGGTAGGTCTCGCGGTCGATGACCTCCAGGCCGACGATCTCCCAGGGCGGCAGGCCGGCGCTCTGCCGGTGCTCACCCCACAGGCGCAGCGCCACCGCGGCGGCGTCGTGCAGGTCGCGGGCTTCCTCCCAGTACCGGATCTCGGCGTGGTCGGTCGCGTATCTGCTGGTCAGCAGGAAGGGATGGTCGTGGGCGAGCTGTTCGAGGGCCCGCCGCAGCTCGGGCAGGGGGACCTTCTCCCCGGAGACGCTGAGGGTGACGTGCCACAGCCTGGGCAGGTCCTTGGGCTCCTCATAGGTGTCCCCGGCCGCGACGCTCGTCAGAGCACCGCGGGACGCCGCCCCAGGGCGCGCTCGTCTCACGACGGCCTCCTTCACGCATGGCTGGCATGGCTCATATGGCTCGCATGGCCCCTTGACGGAATGTGTCCCGTCAAACATGTCCCGAGACAAAGTTGAGCAGGCCGCAGGGCTCGGCGTGGGGGTTTTACGGAACGTCCCCCACCGGAGGCGTTCCGTACGTCCTGGTTTACGAGCGGTTTTGCGAGCGTCACGCGTGCAGGAGCACCAGGTCGTCCCTGTGTACGACCTCGCGTTCGTACCCGGGGCCCAGCTCGCGTGCCAGCTCGTGGGTCGAACGCCCGATCAGCCGGGGGATCTCCTTGGCGTCGAAGTTGACGAGCCCCCGGGCCACCGCGCGGCCCGCCGCGTCCCGCAGCTCGACGGGGTCGCCGGCGCTGAACTCGCCCTCCACGGCGGCGATTCCGGCGGGCAGCAGCGACTTGCGCCCCTTCACGACGGCGTCCACGGCCCCGTCGTCCAGGGTCAGGGCGCCCTGCGGGGTGGAGGCGTGCTGGAGCCACAGCAGGCGGTCGGCGGAGCGCTTGCCCGTGGGGTGGAAGTAGGTGCCGGTGTCGCCGCCCGCCAGGGCCTCCGCCGCGTGGACGGCGCTGGTCAGCACCACGGGGATGCCCGCCGCCGCGGCGATACGGGCGGCCTCCACCTTGGTGACCATGCCGCCGGTGCCGACGCCCGCCTTGCCCGCGCTGCCGATCTCGACACCGGCGAGGTCCTCCGGTCCCTTCACCTGCGCTATCCGCGAGGTGCCCGGCTTGCTGGGGTCGCCGTCGTAGACGCCGTCGATGTCGGAGAGGAGGACCAGCAGGTCGGCGTGGACGAGGTGGGCGACGAGGGCGGCGAGGCGGTCGTTGTCGCCGAAGCGGATCTCGTCGGTGGCGACGGTGTCGTTCTCGTTGACGACGGGGAAGGCACCCATGGCGAGCAGCTTGTCGAGGGTGCGGGAGGCGTTGCGGTGGTGGACGCGGCGGCTCATGTCGTCGCTGGTGAGCAGGACCTGGCCGACGCGGACGCGGTAGCGGGCGAAGGAGGCGGTGTAGCGGGCGACGAGCAGGCCCTGGCCGACGCTGGCCGCGGCCTGCTGGCGGGCGAGGTCCCTGGGGCGGCGGCGCAGGCCGAGCGGGGCGAGGCCGGCGGCGATGGCACCGGAGGAGACGAGGACGATCTCCTTCTCGCCGCCGCTGCGGAGCCCCGCGAGGACGTCGACGAGCGCGTCGACGCGGTCGGCGTCCAGGCCGCCCGCGGCGGTGGTCAGGGAGGAGGAGCCCACCTTGACGACGATCCTGCGGGCCTCGCCCACGGCCTGCCTTGCCCTTGCCACGGTGCGTTCCGTCCCCTCGCGCGCTGTCCGACTGCTGACCGGCAATCTACGCGAAGCGGATCGGCCGGTGCGCACCGGTCCATCCCCCGGACAGGCGCGGCGTAATCGTTTGCTCACCGTTCGCGTACGGCAAAAAGGTTGTGTTGGTTGCCCGTAGAAATTAAATACTGTTCCAACATAAGTTGAACTTTGTGTCACATACCGTTCGCCCCGTTCGTCCTGTGAAGCGCATTCTGCTGCGGTCGGGCAAGAGCCCGTACGACGTGGTCTCCCTGGAGGAGGCCCTTCACCGGGACGTCATCGCCACCAACTCCGGCAACCTGATCTTCAGCGATGCCGCGCACAAGATCCTCCAGACGCCGGAGACCGAGGTGGTCTCCAACGGCATCGGTACGGATCTGTCCGCCGCGGCCCGGATCAACGCGGAGTACGACGCGTTCGTCGTGCCGCTCGCCAACGCCTTCCGTCCCTCGTTCGAGGGCCGGCTGAAGCGGCTGACCCGGCTGATCGGCAAACTGCGGATCCCCGTGGTGGTGCTGGGCGTCGGCGCGCAGACCGGCCTCGGGTACGACCCGGCGCGGCTGAAGCCGATGGAGCAGACCGTGCGCGAGTTCTGCGCCGCGGTGCTGGAGCGCAGCGCCTCGATCGGGGTGCGCGGCGAGTTCACCGAGCGGTATCTGCGGGACATGGGCTTTAGCGACGTCGAGGTCATCGGCTGCCCGTCGCTCTTCCTGCACGGCCGCGAGCTCGACGTGCGCAAGCGGGTGCCCGAGCTGACCGCGCAGTCGCGGATCGCGGTGAACGCCTCGCACAGCGCGGTGCAGAAGCAGGGCCTCGACCGGATCATCACCCAGGCCCACGCCCGCTACCCGAACCTGTGCTTCGTCGGGCAGAACATCAGCGACGCGCGGCAGCTGCACTGGCGCGACCTCAGCGACCCGAACGCCCGGGTACGGGCGATCCCGACCCACCCGGACCACCCGATGTACCGGGAGGGCAAGGTGCGGGTGTACATCGACCCGGTCACCTGGATCGAGGATCTGCGGTCCTTCGACTTCTCCTTCGGCTCCCGCATCCACGGCAACATCGCGGCACTGCTCGCGGGCACGCCCGCGACGGTGCTGTGCGGGGACTCGCGCACGCTGGAGCTGTGCCGGTACTTCGAGATCCCGCACCGGCGGCTTGACCAGGTCGCCAAGGACCCGGAGGCGGCGGATCCGGTCCGGCTGTACGAGCAGGCGGACCTGAGCGGGCTGGTCGGGGGCCACGCGGAGCGCTTCGACCGGTTCACGGGGTTCCTGGACCGGAACGGGCTGCGGAACACCTTCACGCACGGCGACGGCGGCGCGGCCTTCGAGCAGAGCATGCGCTCGCTCGCGTTCCCGCCGGGCGTCCGGCCGTGGAACGACACCGATCTCGACTCACTGACCAGCCGGTTCGGCTGGCTGCACACCCAGGTGACCGAACTGGCCCAGGACAACGCCCAGTTGCGGCGGGAGCTGGCGAAGGCGCAGAAGATGAAGCAGAAGGCAGCGGCGGCGATACCGGCCCCCGCCGCCTCCGTCTACCGCCGCGCGCGGCGCGTGGTGGGCCGGCCCCTGCGGCGCGCGCTGCAGTCGGGCAGGCAGTAGGACGCCGGCGGGAGGGGCCCCGGGCCGGTGTGCCCGGGGCCCCTCCCGTCCAGGGGCGGTCCGGTCAGGCCGCCGCCGCTCCGAAGCCCTTGCCCGGCAGCAGCCGGCGCAGTATCCGGCGGATCTTGCGCAGCGCACGGCGCGGGACGGAGTTGGCCACCGCCTCGCGGTACCCCTCGAAGGCGCGGGCCTCGCGGGCATCGGCGAGGTAGATCTCGTCGGGGACACCGGCGGTCCGGGACCGGAAGTGCGGGTACACCAGGTACAGACGCGTACCGCGCTTCTCCAGCACGGCCGCCGCCTGCTTCTTCGCCTTGACGAACTTCACGACGTCCAGCAGCAGGTCGGCGCGCTGCATGGCGACCAGATGCAGCCGCAGCCGCTCGTGCACCTTGAGCCGGCGGGCCACCCCGGGCGTCCAGTGGGCGTCCATCAGCGGCTTGGCCAGCTCGAACTTGTGCCGGCGGACCTCTTCGCTGTCGGTGAGGAACTTGGGCCCGAACTGCGGCAGCAGCGTGATCAGGAACGGCCGGACCATGAGCAGGTCACGCTTGTCGCCGGCCGGGACCATGTCGGTGATGAGCTTCATCAGGGCGCGTGCGGAGTCGAAGCGCAGGGTGTAGCCGCCGGACTTGGTGACCTGCTTGCCGTCGTCGCGGCCGACCAGGTAGTAGCAGGTGTAGTCGGCGACCACGGAGACACCGTCCGCGCGCAGGTACGCCTCCAGCGTGAACAGCGCGTCCTCGCCGGTGAACAGCGACTCGTCGAAGCGCATGCCGTGCTGGTCGAGCAGGGCCCGGCGGAACAGCTTCTGGGCGCTGAGCGTGAACTTGATGTTCGAGGTGTAGATGTCGGCCCGGTCGAGCGACTTGCCCCACATGGACTTCGGCGCGCTGCGGTTGACGCCCTCGACGCGGCCGAGGACGACGTCCGTGCCGTTCTTGTCGGCCATGGCCACCATGCGCTCGAGCGCCTCGGGGCCGAGCCGGTCGTCGGCGTCGAGGAAGAAGACGAAACGTCCGGCCGCCTTGCCGAGACCGACATTGCGGGGCCCGCTGGGGCCGCCGGAGTTCTCCTGCCGGATGACGGTGACCGACATGGGAGCGCGCGCCGCGAACTCCTCCAGGCACTCCCCCGTGCCGTCCGTCGAACCGTCGTCGACCGCGATGACCTCCACGCGTGCCGGGTCGATGGTCTGCGCCTCGACGGATGCGAGGCATTCGACCAGGTACGGCATCGCTTCGTACGCCCCGATGATCAGACTGACATCAGGCTGCGGCACGACGGTCACTCTTCCCCCTTGTCACGGAAAATTTCCCCCTTGTCGCCTCAATCGCAATTTGTTAGACGGACCTTCAGGGGAAGCGGTTGCCTCCGGACGGGTGAGGCGTGGCACACATCACAGACAGGTCCCTCACAGACAGTACGCGTGCCCGGTAAGAGCCGCTCACCGCTGGTGAGAGGGAGGCAAGACGATGCCCCCGAGGAGTGCTCCTCGGGGGCCAGGTGATCGCGCGGGGCGGGTCAGCCCGCGGTCACGCCGTCCGTCTCGCCGGCCGTCTCGCCGTCCGTCTCGCCGTCCGTGGCGGCGCGCTGGCCGGGCAGCGCGGTGGTCAGCTCGGTGGCCAGCTCGGCCGCCTCGGCGGGGTCGGCGTTCGCCGCGCCCAGCCGGGTCTCCTGGCCGACGTTGCGGGCGTCGGCCTTGCGGGCCAGGTCGGCGACCGCGGCGTTGAACTGGTCGATCGACTTCGGCTCGGCCGGGCCGAGCAGGTACTGCTTCAGCTCCGTGCGCTCGTGCGCGAGCGGGTCGGCCGACGGGTCGCGCACGGCGTCCAGCAGGCCGCCCAGCTCGGCCGCGCTGTTGGACAGGATGACCGCGGCGCGCACCGCCGTGTTGTGCCGCTTGAACTCCTCGACACCCACCTCGGCGGAGTCGGTGACGGCGTACGGCTTGCCGCTCGCGATGAAGTCGGAGACCACGGAGGAGATGTCGGAGACCATCGCGTCGGAGACGTTGAAGCAGTCGTACAGGCGCGGCTGGGCGCCCGAGATGACCCGGTGCTCGTACGACGGGAAGGAGCGCCAGTAGGCGTCGTTCCACTCGGTGCGCAGCCGGGCGATCTCCTCGTGCCGCCGCACGTCGACCATGCCGTCGCGGGTGGCCTCGGCCTCGTCGCCCCGGCTGCCGCCGGTGCCGGACAGTTCGGCGAGCCGGGCCTCGATCCGGGTCAGCTCGGCCTTGGCCCGGTCCAGGGCGGCGCTGTCGGCGGCGAAGCGCGGGTCGGCGGCGCGCTCGGCCGCCGACTTCTCGACCAGGGCGGCGATGCGCTGGTGGGCGGCCTTGGCGTCCTTGCTGACGGTGCCGGTGAACGGGTGCGGCTTGTACAGGACGCGGACCGGCGGGTCGGCCGTGATCAGCCGCTGCACGATGTTCTCGCCGGCGAGCACGATGGAGGTGTTGCCGGGGTTGCCGTCCCAGCCCTCCCAGGTGGGCGCGTACAGGACGGTCGGGCAGCGGCCGTCGGCGGCGGCGCCGCGGGGGCCCTCGGGCACGCCGTGCCAGGTCTGGATGGGGGCGAGCTGCGGGCGGCCGACCTCCACGATGTCGTCGTCGCGGACGCCGACATCGGCGATGGCGTAGCGGTCGCGGCCGGCCCGGCCGGCGGTCCACACCTCGTCGTACACCTTGCTGTACGGGTTGACGCTGGCCAGCTTGTCGCTGTCGCCGTGGCCGATGAAGACGTGCTTCATGGTGGGCACGCGCAGCAGGTGGATGTTCTTGCCGACGTTGGCCGCGTACAGGGCGACGCGCACGGTCGACAGGTCCAGGTTCATCAGGTGCACCCCTCCGGGCACGCAGATGACGGGGACCGTGGTGGGCGCGAGGTTGTTCAGGATGGCGCGCTCGCGGAGGATGATCAGCGGCCGGGTGTCCAGCTGCTCCATCGTCTCCAGCCACATGTTGACCTGGTAGGCGGAGTCCCTGGAGCCGGAGAAGTACAGGACCGTCTCCGGCTTGTAGCCGGCCAGCCAGTCGTCGACGGCGGCGAGGACGGCGTCCGCCCGCGGCGGGATCTTCCGGCCGCGCACGTACGGCATCAGGAACAGGACGTACAGGCAGCCGAGGCCGAAGGTGAGGCCGATGCCGGTGAAGCCGGCGGCGGCGGAGTCCGCCTCGGTGGAGATCAGGATGCCGACGACCGCGAACAGGTCGAGGTGCAGCATCTTCTCGGCGGAGCGGTGCAGCAGCCGGCGCGGCGGGGCGTCCGGGATGCGGATGCGGGACTTCAGGTCGATGTTGCGGGTGGCGACCGGCATCCGGCGGCGGTTGCGGATGAGCGTGACCAGAGCGCCGTGCGGGGCCTGGAGGCCGTAGAAGGCGATGAAGCAGGCGACCGCGCCGTAGAAGATCAGGTCGTCCGAGAGGTCCAGGCGGGCCAGCAGGAGGATCAGCAGCAGCTGCCGGATCAGGAAGCGGATCGACAGACCCGCCCGGACCTTGCTGAGGCGGTTGATCAGGTAGCTGCCCTTGCGGTGCAGATAGTGGTCCGCCAGGTACGTCACGGCGGCCAGGGCCGCGAAGGCGGGAACGCTCGGGACGAGCGCGGCCAGCATGAGCGCCGGGAAGCCCAGCATCACGAGGGCCGCCGCGGCCAGCTCGGCCGCGCTGCCCACCCGGGCGACGCGAATAGCGGTGGATATCACGGAGAAACCTGCTCTGGGAGGGGGAGTGCCGGTTTTGTTCGGTAATGGCTGCGATGCCGGATGTACCGGCGTTTCACAGGATTCGCGGACAGGCGCGGTGTACGGATTCAGGCCCCTGCGAACGCCCGGTGAATGGACGCCCGCAGAGGCCTGAATTCCTAAAAGCTATTTACCCGCAATTATTACACGCCGTCCTGACGGTCCAGCACCGTGGCCAGCGCCTGCTCGAAGCCGGAGGCCTGGGCGGCGCCCGCGGTCGGGTCCTGCTGGCGGACGTCGATGACGTGCCCGGTCAGCTCCGACAGCAGCACGTCCAGGGAGGTGCGGGCCACGGCCTCGGAGGAGAGCAGGCTGCCCGCCGGCTCCTGGCCGAAGGCCTTGGTGCGCATCGGGGTGGCGGTGCGCTCGGGGTTGACGCAGTTGACGCGGATGCCGTCGCCGGCCCACTCGTCGGACAGCGCCTGGGTGAGGTTCACCATGGCGGCCTTGGTGGAGGAGTACAGGGAGTACTCGGCGCGGCCGCGGGTGTAGCTGCTGGAGGTGTACAGCAGCAGCTGGCCCTTGGTCTCGGACAGGTACTTGTACGAGGAACGGGCGATCTGCACCGGGGCCAGGTAGTTGACCTTCAGCGCCTCCTCGATGGTGGCGTTGTCGGTCTCCGCGAGCTTGCCGATGCGCAGCACGCCGGCGGTGTTGACGACGTAGTCGATCCGGCCGGTCTCGGCGTACGCCTTGGACAGCGCGTCGTCGACCTCCTCCGGGTTCTCCACATGGGTGCCGGTGGTGGAGCGGCCCAGGGCGTAGACGTTCGCGCCGTAGGACCCGGCGAGTTCGGCGATGTCCTTGCCGATGCCGTAGGAGCCGCCGAAGATGACGACGGTCTTGCCGGTGAGCAGCTCGCGGTAGGCGTCCTCGTCCTTCTGCTCGGGCGCGGCGGTGGAGGCGAGCTGGAACAGCTTGTCGGCGATGAAGACGTCGACCGGCTGGGTGACCTTCATGTTGTACTCGTCACCCGCGACGACGTGGATCGGCACGTCCGGCAGGTACTTGAGGACCACCGAGCAGTCGTCCGTGGCCTGGAAGTTGGGGTCGCCTGCGGCGACCTCGTAGGCACGGCGGATCGTGGACAGCTTGAAGGCCTGCGGGGTCTGGCCGCGGCGCAGCCGGGAGCGGTCCGGGATCTCGGTGATGAACTCGCCGTCCTCGCCGTGCGTGCGCGTGACGATGATGGTGTCGGCGGACGGGATGGCGACGTCCACGGCCTGGTAGCGCTCGAGGGCGGCCACGCAGTCGTCGATGACGCGCCGCGAGAGCAGCGGGCGTACGGCGTCGTGGAAGAGGACGTTGCGGTCCTCGCCCTCGGCCAGGCCCTCGCCCAGCGCGGAGATGGCGCGCTCGGTGGTCTCGTTCCGGGTCGAGCCGCCCTCGATGATCTTCTTCACCTTGGTGAAGCCCGCCTTGGCGACGATCTTCTCGATGTCCGGTACATAGCCCGGGGCCATCAGCACGATGACGTCGTCGATCGAGTCGGCGTCCTCGAAGGTGGTCAGGGTGTGCTCGATGACGGCCTTGCCGGCGATCTTCAGCAGCTGCTTGGGGATCGACAGACCCACCCGCTGACCGGTGCCACCGGCCAGGATCACTGCGGTGGTACGGGGCTTGGCTATGTGCTGGGACACAGGCTGACCTACCTTGGGGCGACAGGGAACCGTGAAATGGTCCCACTTCCGGTTACCGCAGTGCAAGGTGAGTGACCTCCGCTGCATATGTGCGCGCAACCTGTCATTCACCTGGCACTCCTGGTGATTGGCGGCGGCCGGTGTGAACCCCCGTGAATTTGCTGTGAGTAACTCCACAAGTGCCCGGGAGCCGGTTCCGGCGGCCAGCGGCGGCTTCGGGCGGCGGTGCCGGATCACCGGGCCCCAAGGCCCGGCGGAGCGCGCGGGGTCTTCACATCCCCGGTCACGGGAGTGCACGCGTTCCTCATATGCGGCACGGTGCCACTCCCGGACAAGACGGAAATACAGCTCGCCCGGGAGTCCATTGCCATGGAATTCCCATCAAGATTCCGCAGCATTTCGGTCTCGGTCAGGGTGGGTGACCGAATCGGTGAGTGACCGAATCGCGGTGCCCGGGGCCGGCCGCGGCGCAATTTCCGGCGGGTCCGCCGGGTGCGGACAGCGAAAAGCCTGGGACCCAGCTGGGCCCCAGGCTCACCCGGGTGTCACACGAGCCGCACGCCCGGCTCGTCGGACTCCACCCGCAGCCGGGCCAGGGTGGAGGCCGTGGCCTGCTGCTTCAGCACGGTGTCGACGACCCGGACCCGTGCGTCGATGCCGTCGCGGCGGATGTCGAACAGGTGGTAGCCGCGGTGGGCGTCGATCAGCTTCCAGTGCGGGTTGTCCGCCATCAGCGGGTCCCACTGCCGGTGGAAGGCGTCCTGGTCCTGGTCGCCGCTGCTGGAGATGGAGGTACCCACGAACTCGGCGCCGACCACGTCGGAGTCCGGGTCGGCGTAGTCCGTCCTGAGGTCGCTGATCATCGTCAGGTGCCGGTCGCCGCTGAGCACGACCGGGTTGCGGATGTCGGCGAAGTCCTCCAGCAGGGCGTTGCGTTCGACCTGGTAGCCGTCCCAGGCGTCGTAGTACCAGAGCTTGCCTTCGCCGGGCAGCAGGTCGGTCTCGGCCATCATGATCTGCGAGGCGATGAGGTTCCAGCGGGCCGGGGAGTCCTCGAGGCCGTCCAGCAGCCACCGCCTCTGCTCGGCGCCGAGCATGGTCTGCGCGGGCGACTGGGCGCCCTCCTGCGTGGTGGCCTGGTCGCTGCGGTACTGCCGGGTGTCGAGGACGTTGAGCCGGGCCAGCCGGCCGAACTCCAGACGGCGGTACATCTGGATGTGCGGGCCGTTCGGGACGGCGGCGGCACGTACCGGCATGTGCTCGTAGTACGCCTGGTAGGCGGCGGTCAGCCGGGCCACGAAGGCGTCGTGCGACTGCTTGTCGGGGTCCTGCGGGATCTCCCCGGCGAAGTCGTTGTCCACCTCGTGGTCGTCGAAGGTGACCACCCAGGGGGTGCTGGCGTGTATCGCGGCGAGGTCGGGGTCGGTGCGGTACTGCGCGTACCGGTTGCGGTACTGCGTGAGGGTGTACGGCTCGCCCTTGCCCTCGTGCCGCCGCACGGCCGTCGCCGAGGGCGAGGACTCGTAGATGTAGTCGCCGACGAAGAGCACGAAGTCGGGGTCCTGGGCGAGCATGTCGGCGTACGGCGTGAAATAGCCGTGCTGCCAGTTCTGGCAGGAGGCGAGGGCGACGCGCAGCGAACCGCCCCGCTGGTGCGCGGCGGGCGCGGTGCGGGTGCGGCCGGCGGGCGAGAGCTGGCCGCCGGCCCGGAAGCGGTACCAGTACGGGCGGTCCGGGCGCAGACCGCGGACGTCCACATGGACGCTGTGGCCGAGTTCGGGGCGGGCCGCCGCGGTGCCCCGGCGGGCGGTACGGCGGAACCGCTCGTCCTCGGCGATCTCCCACTCCACCGGGAAGACCGCGTCGGGCATACCGCCACCGTTCAGCGGGTCGGGCGCGAGTCTGGTCCACAGCACGATGCCGTCGGGAAGCGGATCGCCGGAGGCGATACCGAGGGTGAACACCCCGTCGGGCAGCGGGGTGTCGGCGGCGCGGGCGGTGCCGGGCAGCCACAGTTGGGCGGTCGCCGCGGCCGAGAGGACGGCGGCACCGGCGGTCAGAAAGCGGCGGCGGTCGGGCGATGGTGCGGTCATGCGCAGACTCCCTTGCCACAGTGGCCACTTGGACTGATCTGTTCGGCCATTCGGAAGTTCCCACGGCCGGACGGTCCGCCTGCTGAACCGCGCCCATCGCGAGCATGACAAATGGGCAGACAACAGAAGACCCGCCGCGGCACAGGAACACCCTCGCGCCGCAACGGGTCTGACGGTAGGTCGGAATCCGTCCCACCGCCTACGTCAGGAAACCGGCCCGGAAGCCGGGGGCGGCCCCGGAAGCCGGGGGCGGCCCCCAGCCGGCCGCCCGCTCAGGAACCCGGGCCCGGCCCGGACCGCCGCCCGCTCAGGAACCCGGGCCCGGCCCGGACCGGCCGCCCGACTCAGGAACCGAAGCCCGACCCCAGCCGGCCGCCCGCGGCCACCGTGCCGAGCGTGCCGCTCGCGAAGGTGAACGAGCCGCTCGCGGTGACCCCGGACGCGGTGCCGCGCAGCACCCACACCGAACCGGCCCCGGCGTTCTCCCCCGGGGCGCCGACGGCCAGATCGGCCCGCCCGTCCCGGTTGCCGTCCACCAGGCGGACGGCCGAGCCGAACGCGTCGCCCTGCTCGCCGACGCCGGGCACGCCCGCGGTGTCCTGGCCGAGCGCCTTCGCGCCGGTGCCCGTCGGGCCCTTGGCGGTGCCGCGCAGGACGATCACCTGTCCGCCGCCGGGGACACCGGGCGTACCGACCGCGATGTCCGCGTAGCGATCGCCGTCGATGTCGGCCACCGAGACGGCGGAGCCGAAGCCCGAGCCCCGCTTGGCCGTGCCCGGCACCCCGGCGGTGTCCAGGTTGACCAGCACCGCCCTGGTCCCGTCGGGCCCGTTCGCCGTGCCCGGGATCCAGGCGATCCGGCCGCCCTTGGCGAGCGGGGTGTCCACATCGCTGTCGGCGCCTTCGACGGCCCGGCCCACCACGAGGTCGGCACGGCCGTCCCGGTTCACATCGCCGGCGGCGAGGTGCTCGCCGCCTTCGAGCCGGCTGCCCGCCTCTTTGCCGCGGACCACCTTGTACGGCGTGAGCCCCGCGGGCGTGCCCGTCCAGAACAGGACGCGGCGGGCGTCCCACTCGTCGCCGTCGTTCGCCACCGCGGCGACATCGGTGATGCCGTCCCCGTCGAAGTCGCCGCTGGTCAGGTCGAGATACCGGCTGTCGAAGTCGTCCTTGACCACCTGCGTGCCGTGCGCGGAGCCGGTCCGGGTGAACGGCCCGTTCCGCACCCGCAGATCGTGCGCGCTCACAACGGTGACGAGATCCGCCGCGCCGTCCCCGTTCACGTCCCCGACCGTGAGGTGTCCCCCCTCGCCGAGCCCGTCGGCCAGGGACGCCCCGCCGGCCAGTCCCTTCTTCCCGCCCCAGAGCACCACCACCGACTCGGCGTCGGTGCCGGCCGTGGTGTCCTCGCCGCCCGCTCCGACGATCAGGTCGGCATAGCCGTCCCGGTCGAGGTCGGCGGTGGCGACGGCGCTGCCGAACCGGTCGCCGGCCTCCGCGCTGCCCGGCACCCCGGCGCTGTTCTGGCTGAAGACCTGCTTGGTCGAGGTCTTCAGCCCGCTCGCCGAACCGTAGAGGACGGCGACATAGCCGGCGCCCTTCTTGCCGCTCACGCTCGCCGAGGGCGCCGTGACCGCGAGGTCGGCGTACCCGTCGCCGTTGAAGTCGTCGTGCGGCTTCGCGGCACGGCTCGTGCCGGCCGCCGACGCCGGTACGGCGGGCAGCGCGACCGCGCCGGTCACGGCGAGCGCGACGGCGAGCCCGGCGCTCCAGGCTGTTCCGCGTCTGTTCATGTCCCTACTCCGTCGCGAGAAAAATGCGGTACAGAAAGAAAAATGCGGTACGAAGAGGACCAAGATCCTCTTCGTACCGCACGGTTCGACTCACCAGGGCGGGCCGGGGTTGCCCTCACGGCCGCCGGCATTCTTCCCGGCGTTCACCTCGCCGGATCGCCGCGGGCCGGCTGCTCGCCCGCCGGCGCGGCGCGTTCCTACTCGAACGGGTCGAAGTCGTCGTACTCCCGCAGCGACTCGTCCCGCTCCGCCTGCTTGTCCCTGCGGCGCTGTGCCGCCGGCCGGGGCTCTTCGAAGCGGTGGTCCTCGCCGCGGCGGCCGAGCATCTCGGCGCCGGCCATGACCGTCGGCTCCCAGTCGAAGACGACCGCGTTCTCCTCGGGGCCGATGGCGACGCCGTCGCCCGAGCGGGCGCCCGCCTTCATCAGCCGCTCCTCGACACCGAGGCGGTTGAGCCGGTCGGCGAGGTAGCCGACGGCCTCGTCGTTGTTGAAGTCCGTCTGGCGGACCCAGCGCTCGGGCTTCTCGCCGCGCACCCGGAACAGCGGCTCGCCGTCGACGTCCTCGCGGACCACGGTGAAGCCCGCGTCGTCCACGGCCTTGGGCCGGATGACGATCCGGGTCGCCTCCTCCTTCGGCTTCGCTGCGCGCGCCTTGCCGACCAGGTCGCCGAGGGCGAAGGACAGCTCCCGCAGCCCGATGTGGGCCACGGCCGACACCTCGAAGACGCGGTAGCCGCGGGCCTCGAGGTCGGGGCGGACCATCTCGGCGAGGTCCTTGCCGTCCGGCACGTCGATCTTGTTCAGGACGACGATCCGGGGCCGGTTGTCGAGACCGCCGTACTGCCGCAGCTCCTCCTCGATGATGTCGAGGTCGGAGACCGGGTCGCGGTCGGACTCCAGCGTCGCGGTGTCCAGCACGTGCACCAGGACGCTGCACCGCTCCACGTGCCGCAGGAACTCCAGGCCGAGGCCCTTGCCCTGGCTGGCACCCGGGATCAGGCCGGGCACGTCGGCGATGGTGTAGACGGTGGAGCCCGCCGTCACCACGCCCAGGTTCGGGACCAGCGTGGTGAAGGGGTAGTCGGCGATCTTCGGCTTGGCCGCGCTGAGCACCGAGATCAGCGAGGACTTGCCGGCGCTCGGGTAGCCGACGAGGGCCACGTCGGCGACGGTCTTCAGCTCCAGGACGATGTCCCGCAGGTCACCGGGCACGCCCAGCAGCGCGAAGCCGGGCGCCTTGCGGCGGGCGCTCGCGAGCGCCGCGTTGCCGAGGCCGCCCCGGCCGCCCTGCGCGGCGATGTACGAGGTGCCGTGGCCGACTAGGTCGGCGAGCACGTTGCCGGCCTTGTCCAGCACCACCGTGCCGTCCGGCACGGTCAGGACCAGGTCCTCGCCGTCCTTGCCGGAGCGGTTGCCGCCCTCACCGGGCTTGCCGTTGGTGGCGCTGCGGTGCGGGGAGTGGTGGTAGTCGAGCAGCGTCGTGACCGACTGGTCGACGGTCAGGATGACGTCGCCGCCACGGCCGCCGTTGCCGCCGTCCGGGCCGCCGAGCGGCTTGAACTTCTCACGGTGGACGGAGGCACAGCCGTGGCCCCCGTTACCCGCGGCGACATGCAGTTCGACGCGGTCCACGAAGGTGGTCATGGTTCAGTGCCTCCAGAAACTCACGGGTATTACCTATGTCAACACGCGAAAGGCGGACCCGCCTTCCCGATCGGGAAGTGAGGTCCGCCTCGCGAAAGCGTTCGGTGCTGAATCAGTCGATTCAGGCAACCGGAACGATGTTCACGACCTTGCGGCCACGGTGGGTACCGAACTCCACCGCACCGGGCTGCAGCGCGAACAGCGTGTCGTCGCCGCCACGGCCGACGCCGGCGCCGGGGTGGAAGTGGGTGCCGCGCTGGCGGACGAGGATCTCACCCGCGTTGACGACCTGACCGCCGAAGCGCTTCACGCCGAGCCGCTGGGCATTGGAGTCGCGACCGTTCCGGGTGGACGATGCGCCCTTCTTGTGTGCCATGTCTCCTCAGTCCCTTACTTCGCAGCCGCGGGGATCGACGTGACCTTGATCGCCGTGTACTGCTGGCGGTGGCCCTGCCGACGACGGTAGCCGGTCTTGTTCTTGTAGCGCAGAATGTCGATCTTCTGGCCCTTGTGGTGGTCCACGACCTCGGCCTGGACCTTGATGCCGGCCAGCACCCACGGGTCGCTGGTCACAGCGTCGCCGTCGACAACGAGCAGGGTCGAGAGCTCGACCGTGTCGCCAACATTGGCGGTGGAAATCTTGTCAACCTCAACGATGTCGCCGACAGCAACCTTGTGCTGGCGACCACCGCTGCGCACGATGGCGTACACGCGGATCTCACTTTCGCTCGTTCAGAACCGGCACCCCCGCAGGCCAGCCGCCCAGCAATGACACAGACGACCTCTCCCGGCCAACCGGGTGCCCGGGAGGAAGAGGTTTACGGGGATGTGGCGTGTTCGATGGACACGCCGACGGTCAAGGTTACGGGTCCAGGACCGAGAGGGTCAAACCGGGCCCTGGGGATGTGCGGCCCGTCACGTGGAACGGGCCCCACAGGTGTGCGGCCGGTCCGGTCCCGCAGGACCGGACCGGCCGCACACCGCGGGCGTCAGCCCTCGTCGCCGGCGGTGGAGACCGTGGTGGTCTTCTTCGCCGTCGACTTCGCGGCGGCCGTCTTGGCGGTCTTGGTGGCCGCCTTCTTGGCCGTCGTCTTCTTGGCGGCCGTCTTCTTGGCCGCGGTCTTCTTGGCGGCGGCGGTCTTCTTCGCCGGAGCCTTCTTGGCCGCCGCCTTGCGGGCGGTCTTCTTGGCCGGCGCGACCTCCTCGGCCACCGTCTCCGCGGCCGCAGGGGCCTCGGCCACCGGGGCCTCGGCCACCGGGGCCTCGGCCACGGGAGCCTCCGCCGCCGGGGCCTCCGCCGCCGGGACGACCACGACGGCCGTCTCCTCGGACGCGGTCGGCGCGGTGGCCTTGCGCACCGCACGGCGGCGCGGGCGGGCCGGCGCCGCCGGCTCCTCAGCCGGGGCCGGGGCTTCGGCGACGGCGACGGGCTGCTCGGCCGGTGCCTCGGCGGCCGGCGCGGACTCGGGCACCGTCACCACGGCCGCCTCGGCGCCCGCGGGGGAACCGGCCGGAGCCGACACCTTCCGGGTCGCCCGACGGCGCGTACGGCCCTTGGGCGCGGCCTCCTCGGCGGCCGGCTCCTCGGCCTGCGGCGCCGGGACCACCTGGTCCTCGGCGGCGGCGGGCTGGGCCAGCGCCTCGCCGGCCGGCTCCGGCCGCACCGGACGGGCCGCGGCTTCCTCGGCGGTGACGTCCTGGGCGGTCGGCGCCTCGGCCGGCACCGCCTGCTCGGTCACCGCGGCGGACCGCTCGGCCTTCTCGGACCGCTCGGCCCGGGAAGCCCGCTCGCCCTTGGGAGCGCCCGCCGGAGCGGACGCCCGGCGGCTCGCCCGGCGCCGCGAGCGGCCGCGGCCGGCCGCGGCCTCCGCCTCGGCGACGCTGCTGTACAGCTCCTCGTCCGGCGCGAACTCGGGCGCCGGCAGGGCCATCGGCTCGGCGACCTCGGCGGCCACCTCGGAGACGGACTCCGCCTCGGCCTCGGCGGTCTCGGTCTCCACGGCCGCGGCGGTCTCGTGCGTGTGCTCGTGCACGTGCTCCGCCGCGTCGGCGCCCCGGCCGCGCTTCTTGCGCTTGCCGCCGGCACCGCCGCCACCGTTCGCCGCGGGCTGGTCGAGGTGCACGATGACACCCCGGCCGTTGCAGTGGACGCAGGTCTCGGAGAAGGACTCCAGCAGGCCCTGGCCGACCCGCTTGCGGGTCATCTGGACGAGCCCCAGCGAGGTCACCTCGGCCACCTGGTGCTTCGTACGGTCCCGGCCCAGGCACTCCAGCAGGCGGCGCAGCACCAGGTCGCGGTTGGACTCCAGGACCATGTCGATGAAGTCGATGACGATGATGCCGCCGAGGTCACGCAGCCGCAGCTGGCGCACGATCTCCTCGGCCGCCTCCAGGTTGTTCCTGGTGACCGTCTCCTCCAGGTTGCCGCCCTGGCCGGTGAACTTGCCGGTGTTGACGTCGACGACGACCATCGCCTCGGTCCGGTCGATCACCAGCGAACCGCCGCTGGGCAGCCAGACCTTGCGGTCCAGCGCCTTCGCGAGCTGCTCGTCGATGCGGTACGTGGCGAAGACGTCGACCTCGGAGGTCCACCGCGACAGCCGGCCGGCGAGGTCCGGGGCGACGTGCGAGACATAGCCGTGGATGGTCGACCAGGCGTCGTCGCCGCTGACGACGACCTTGGTGAAGTCCTCGTTGAAGATGTCGCGGACGACCCGGACGGTCATGTCCGGCTCGCCGTACAGCAGCGTCGGGGCGTTGCCGTTCTTCGACTTCTTCTGGATCTCCTCCCACTGCGCCTGGAGCCGTTCGACGTCACGGCGCAGCTCGTCCTCGCTGGCGCCCTCGGCGGCGGTGCGCACGATGACGCCCGCGTCCTCGGGGACGATCTTCTTGAGGATGGTCTTCAGCCGGGCCCGCTCGGTGTCGGGCAGCTTGCGGCTGATGCCGGTCATCGAGCCCTCGGGGACGTACACGAGGTAGCGGCCCGGGAGGGAGACCTGGCTGGTCAGACGCGCGCCCTTGTGACCGATCGGGTCCTTCGTCACCTGGACGAGGACGGACTGGCCGGACTTCAGCGCGGACTCGATGCGGCGCGGGCCGTTGGCCATGCCCAGCGCCTCGAAGTTGACCTCACCGGCGTACAGCACCGCGTTGCGGCCCTTGCCGATGTCGATGAAGGCGGCCTCCATCGACGGCAGCACGTTCTGGACCTTGCCCAGGTAGACGTTGCCGACGTACGAGGTCGACTGCTCCTTGTTGACGTAGTGCTCGACGAGCACGCCGTCCTCAAGGACGCCGATCTGGGTGCGGTCGCCGTGCTGGCGGACGACCATCACGCGCTCGACGGCCTCGCGGCGGGCCAGGAACTCGGCCTCGGTGATGATCGGGACGCGCCGGCGCCCCTGCTCACGGCCTTCCCGGCGGCGCTGCTTCTTGGCCTCCAGACGGGTCGAGCCCTTGATGGACTGCACCTCGTCGGACGGCTCGCTGGGCTTGCGCGGCTCGCGGACCTTGACGACCGTGCGCTCCGGGTCGTCGGCGGACGGCTCGGAGTCGACGCCGGAGTCACCGGCCCGGCGACGGCGGCGCCGGCGGCGCCGGCTGCTGGAGGAACCGGCCTCGTCGCGAGCGTCGTCGGCGTCCTCCTCCTCCTGCTCGGCGGTGTCCTCGGCGTCCTGGGACGCCTGCTCGGCGGCCAGCTCGCCGCCCTCGGCGTCCAGGCCGTCGCCGGACTCGCCGTCGGCGGCGTCACCGCGCCTGCGGCGGCGTCCGCCGCGGCGACGGCGGCGGCGCGAGCCGGACTCCTCGTAGCCGTCCTCGGCGCCGTCGGTGTCGTCGCCGTCCTCGCCGTCGGTGTCGGCGAGGTCTTCCGCGGACTCCGGCTCGGCCTCCTCCGGCTCCTCGGCCTCGGCGGCGGGCCGGGTCTCCTCGGCGGCACCGCGGCGGCGCCTGCGGCGGCGGCCACCGGTCTCGGCGCGCTCCGGCGTGTACTCCTCGGTCTCCTCGGGCGCCTCGGGTGCCTCGGGCTCCTCCGTCCCGGCGGCCTCGGCGGCGGCCAGGGCGGCGGCGCGCTCCGGGGTCTGGAACCGGGGCTCGGCGAAGACCGGCGCCTGGAAGACGGCGACGGCGGGGCGGGCCGGCCGGCGCGGGCCGTCGGCCTCGGACGCACCGGTGTGCGGCGCGGGCGCGGAGAACCCGGACGCGGCCCGCACGGCCCGACGCCGGGCACGGCGCGGCGCGGCTGCCTCGGCGGCCGGCGCGGGAGCCTGGGGCGCCTCGGCGGCGGCCGGTTCGGCGGCCGCGGCGGGAGCCGGGGCCTCCTCCGCCGTCACCTCGGCACTCTCCTCGGCAGCGGCGGCGGGCGCCGACACCCGACGCGTGGCACGACGACGCGTACGACGCGGAGCGGCCTCCTCACCAGCAGCCACCTCAGGCACCTCCTCGACCACAGCGGCCTCCACGACGGACGGCTCGACGGCCGCGGCGGGAGCCGGGGCCTCCTCCGCCGTCACCTCGGCACTCTCCTCGGCAGCGGCGGCGGGCGCCGACACCCGACGCGTGGCACGACGACGCGTACG